>NZ_FMIC01000002.1:6057955-6663750 GCF_900091625.1 Micromonospora peucetia | reverse complement strand
GAGCATGCCGGTGACCGGCCACAGCACCTGGTGCAGCGCTGCGAACGCGAGGTCGGTCTCAGCCTCGACGCCGGTGGTCCGCAGCACACGCATCGCGCCGCCCCGCACGGCCGCCGCGTCGAGCAGGGCCGTCTTGCCCACGCCTGCCTCGCCCCGTAACACCACCGCACCACCAACGCCGTCGCGAGCCCGCGCGATCACCTCGTCGAGTGCGCTGACCTCCGCCGACCTGCCGTAAAGCACGAACAACCACTCTAGGAGACTTCCACGCCGTCCCATCCCCACAGAGTCACTTCTCACAAACAGTGACACGGCGTGAACGTGCAGTTCATGATCGCCGCCACCGGCCGCCTCGTCCGGGCTTCACCGAGATGCGGTCCACGACCCGACCGCAGCCCGCACACACGGCATCATCGTGGCATTGACCAGGACAGACGCGATGACTTTCACCGGCAAGGGGCCACCCGGGGAGCCCACGGCAGCGTGCGCACCCCGATCAAGCGGGGCAGCGGAGCCCGGCAGGTCGCAGCCGGCTCGGTTCCCCCGGCTGCTTCCGACCGAAGCTGTCACGCCCGCAGAAGGCCGTGAACCCGTGCACAGACGAAGATCCGCGCAATCACAGATCGTGCAGAAGCCGATCTTCAGGCCGAACCGACGCTGAACCGCCCCGGATTCTTGTAGAGACCACCGTCGGCGGTGGCCCGCGCGGAGCCGTCTCGGATCGCGTGGTCGAAGGCGACGGCGTCCGCCCACTCGGCTGGACTGTGGGCTTCAGGTCGGCCCAGAAGCGGTCGTCGGGGAACGGGCATCCCACTTCCCTGTCAAGTTCCAGCGTGTCTTGTCGGCGGGCCGCTATAGATCATCCGGTTGTCGGCGTACGGCTTCCAGTGCAGCGCTAGGTACGCCAGACACACACGTCGGAGCACCAACCGCGCCGATATCGTGCGGTGAGCGCGCCAGCGTTCCGTTTCCGATGCTCACACTGAGTCGGTCGGGCAACGGACTGCGGCAGAAGCACGCGCTGATGTTGGCATCGTGGCACGCGTGTACTCGTTTCGCTGGCTCTGTACTTTGAGCGCGGTGGATGATGCCGAACTGCTTGAGCTGTGGTCGTCGTCACATCGCTCACCGATCCGCTGCGTCGCTGGCTGGCCGCCGGCTGCCTGTCATGGCACGGGCGGCGGCCACCGGGCAGACTTGACGCCGTGTCGACAAGGCGAGCTGCCTCGGCGGGTACAGGGAAAGGACATCCTGTGACGTCGAGTCGACGATGGGGACGATGGGTGTGGGTGCGGCGTTGCGGGGTCTACCTGCTGGGCTCGCTACTCTCCGGGGTCGCCACGGTGCTCACGCTGCCGCTGCTGTGCATCCCGCGGCCGTCCCGGCTGTGGGCGGACTGGCACCGTTACCGTGCCGGCCGGCTGCTCGGCGCGCCGTTTGCATCGCGTCCTGCTCTGCGCGCGACAGGGCGCCGGGCATGGGCCGATTCGGCCACGGTCCGCACCTCCCGCGCCCTGCTGTGGCTGCCGGTGAACGCGCTGACTGGGGTGGTGTTTGGCCTGCCCGCGCTGCTATGCGCGGGCAACATCGTCGTCGCCTTGATCGCCACACCGCTGTGGTGGGCGTTCAGGCCGGAGGACCGGCCACGGCTGTTCATCGACGTTCCGGTGACCGGCTGGGCGACAGCCCTCACCCTCGGTCCACTGCAGATCCTCCTCCTCACCGGGCTGGCGTACGTGGGCTTCGCACCGATCGCTCGCGCACACGCCCGAATTTGCCTGGTGGTGCTGTCGCACTCGACGAACGACCAGCTCGCCGAACGGGTCGCCGTGTTGACCCGCACCCGAGCGGACGTGCTCGACGCGCACGGCGCGGAGCTGCGCCGGATCGAACGCGACCTGCACGACGGCACCCAGGCCCGGCTGGTGGCCATCGCGATGCGGCTGGCCGTGGCCCGGCAGGCGTTCTCCGACAATCCGCGGGACGAGCAGTTCGTGGAAGGACTTCTCCGGGACGCACACGAAGGAACCGAAGAGGCGATGACCGAACTGCGCGAGGTGATCCGCTCCGTCTATCCGCCGATTCTCGCCGATCGGGGCCTCGACGGTGCCCTGACCGCCGTGGCCACCGGCTGCGGCGTGCCAACCCGGCTGGACATCGGCGACCTCGAACGGGTCCCGCCGGCTGTGGAGGCCGTTGTCTACTTCACCGTCGCCGAGGCACTCACCAACGTCACCAAACACAGCCAGGCGACCGCGGCCGGCGTACGGGTGAGCCGCACGGCGGACCGGTTGTCGGTGGCGATCACTGACAACGGTACCGGCGGTGCCGACGATCGGCGGGGCACCGGCATCGCCGGGATACGGCGCCGGGTACTCGCGCTCGACGGCACCGTCGAGGTCGACAGTCCGGCCGGCGGGCCGACGGCCATCACCGTGGAGCTGCCGTGCGGGTGGTGATCGCCGAAGACAACGTGCTGCTGTCCACCGGGCTGGAACTGCTGCTGGGCCGAGCGGGCTTCCAGATCGCCGCCATCGCCGAGGATGCGGCGGGTTTCCTCACTGCCGTGCGGGAGCACCGGCCCGACGTCACAATCGTCGATGTCCGGCTGCCGCCGTCGTTTCGCGACGAAGGTATCCGTGCCGCCCTGCAGGCCCGCCGGGAGCATCCCGGCCTGCCGGTCCTGGTGTTGTCGCAATATGTCGAGCAGCAGTACGCCGCCGAACTGCTCTCCACCACCGGAGGTGGCGTCGGCTATCTCCTGAAGGACCGGGTCAGCCGGGTGGACGGGTTCGTCGACGCGCTGCGCCGCGTCGCCGCCGGTGGTACCGCGATGGATGCCGAGGTCATCGCCCAGCTCGTCCAACGCGCCGGCGACCCGATCGCCGCCCTCACCCCACGCGAACGCGAGGTGCTCGCATTGATGGCACAGGGTCACGACAACAACGCGATCGCAACGCAGCTGGTTATCACCGACAACGCTGTCCACAAGCACATCGGCAACATCTTCGCCAAGCTCGGTCTCGCCGTGACCGACAGCGGCCATCGCCGCGTCCTCGCCGTCCTCGCCTACCTCAACGCCGGGGGCCAGATGAGCGGTCGCTAACCTGACCCCCGTCTCCGTCGTCGATCACTCGCGAGCCGCCGCCAAACGGCTCACTCGCGCCCGCCGATCGCGTCGACCGGCGCGGATCGCATCGCGTACCGGGTGGCCATACTGATCGCAACCCAGGAGAGTGCGATGGTGAGCGTCACGATCGCCGTGAGCCCGGTGAGGGAAATCGTGGGAACGGACGACTTCGTCAATCCGAGGCTGATGCCGATCAGCGGTGGGATCGTTGCCAGCAAGCCGAACAGCAGCGCCGAAAAGACCACGATCCTGGCCTCGCCGTTCATCATCGCGCGGACCTGGTCTCGGCTGGCGCCGATGAGTCGCAGCATCGCGAACTCGCGAACTCGCGCCGCTGTGGCCATCACGAGGGTGTTCACCACGGCGATGGCGATGTAGCCCAGCAGCACCGTCTGGAACAGCAGGTTCAGCGCCCAGTCACCCGAGCCGCCGGACCCGGGTGCGGCCAGGAACGTCTGCCGGTCGCCGACCTGGACCGTGGGGTAGCGTGCGACGGCGCCACGCAGCGCGCCGGCGAGAGCCTCTGGGGCGGTCCCGTGCACCGATCTGATCAGTACTGCGGTGTCCACCCGCGCGGTGGTGTGGGCGATGACGAGGTCGTTGGGCAGGGTGATGTCCCCGAAGCCCAGGCCGTTCTCGTAGATCGCCACCACCCGTGGCTTGACCACCGTGCCGTCGCCGAGCCGGAGCTCGATCGTCCCGCCGACTTTCGCTCGGACGGTCTGCGCGACGACCCGGCTCAGCGCCACCGCGTCGCCCCGCAGGTCGGCGATGTCGCCCTGGTCCACCGCGAGGTCCATGGTTTCGGAGAGCCGTTCGGGTGCCACGCCCTGGGCGGCGAAGACCTTGGTGGCGGTGCTGTCCTCGGACGGGAATGTCAACAGCACCTGCGTCCGTGCCATCGGCGTCGCCACGGCGACGCCGGGCACGCTGCGCACGGCGTCTACGACCTCCGGGGACACACCGGCACCGGACGAGGCGGTCAGTACGTGGTCGGCCCGCAGGCCGTTCTCGAGTTGGTGCTGCGCTCCGGCGATCGTCGTGGAGGCGCCGAACACCTGCACGGCGGCCAGGGTTACGCCCATGGCCAGCGGTGTGGTGGCCGAGCTGAGCCGCTGCGAGTTGGCCCGCGCGTTGGCCTGGGCGAGGAAGCCGCCGGCCGTGGTCTGCCGGTTCAGGCGCGAGCCGAACAGCACGATGGCGCCGCGAAGCAGCAGGGGTCCAAGACACCCGAGCGCCACGACGAACAACAGGACCGCGCTCCCCGCGGTGTCGGCGGCCGAGTCGCCCGGCGACGCGACGTTGCCCAAGGTCAGCAGCAGCCCGAGCGGGATGAGTAGGACGCCGATGGTCAACCGGACCCAGCCGATTTTCTGGGGCTCGACCGTGGCGTCTCCGATCGCCTCGACCGGGCTGACCTTGGCCACCCGGCGCGCGACCAGCCAGCCGGCGAGCCGGGCGCTGGTCATGCACAGCACCAGGGAGGCCAGGAGGGGCAACAACCCCACCCGCATCTGGAAGTCCGGAGGTATCGCGTCCGCGAGGACGAACACGCCGCGCATCACGAACGCGAGCGCCACACCGGGCATCGCGCCGACGACGGCGCCGACCGACGACACGAGGGTGATCTCGGCGTCGATCATCCAGTGGATCTGTTTTGGCGTCGCGCCGATGGCTCGCAGCAGGGCCAGTTCGCGTCTCCGCTGCCGCACCGACAGGGCGAGGGTGCTGGCCACCACGAACCCCACGATCAGCACCATGGTGCCGCCGAACGACGCGGCCGACTCGACTACTAGGCTGCGGGCGTCGCCTACGTCCAGGAACTCCACGTCGCCGCGTCCCGCGCCGGTATGGGCCACCACGCCCGGCACGGCGGCCGTGATGCGCTTGGCCAACTGCTCCGGTGTCACACCGGGTGCGGCGAGCACGCCGATGGCGTCCACCCGGTCCGGACGGCCGGACAGCTTGGACGCCTGATCGTCGGTGACGAACACGGCGGACTGCCGGTCCAACCCATCCCCCGGCGCGGTGGCAATGCCCACGACGCGGTAGGACGACGGGATCGAGCCGACCACGAGGCGCACCGTCGCGTCGAGCGACACGTCGCCGCGCGCGGCGAGGTCGGCGTCGAGCACAACTTCGTCGGGCGCGGCGGGTGCGCGGCCCTCGCGGACTCGGAACGGCGCGAGCGCCGCAGCGGACCAGCCGTGTCCGAACATCGGGAAGCCGTCCGGGCCGGCCACTGCGTCGCCGTTCGAGGTCAGCACGCTGACCTCGACGTTGACGTCTCCGATGGCCGACTGAACACCGGGCACCGCGGCGACGGCGGCGATCTTGTCGGCGGGCAGCGTGACGCGCTCGCTGTAGCGGACCTCGGCGGTCTCGTCCAGCCAGAACGACTGCTCAGCGCCGAGGACCACCGCTGCGCCCGAGTAGCGCTCGGGGGTCACGCCGGTGCCGAGGCCGGACACCAGCAGTATCCCGCATGCGGTGATCACTGCCGAGCCCGCGGCGATCGCGAGGAAGGAGCCGACGAAACCGCCCTTGCGCCCCTTGATCGTGCTCCACGCCAGCGACAGATCTTTGCGGTACGGCACCACGAGGTGGACCAGCCGCCGGATGCGCCGGATCACCACTCGCCCAGGTGCGTCATGTGCGACGCAACCTGCTCCGGAGTGGGTCGGGTCAGCTCGCCCGCGATCCTGCCGTCGGCTAGAAACACGACCGAGTCGGCGAAGGAGGCGGCGACCGGGTCGTGGGTGACCATCAGCACGGTCTGCCCCATGTCGTCCACGACGTGTCGCAGCAGTTCCAGAACCTGCTTGCTGGACCGGGTATCCAACGCGCCGGTCGGCTCGTCCGCGACCACCACATCCGGGCGGGTGATCAGCGCGCGGGCGACCGCGACTCGCTGCTGCTGACCGCCGGAAAGTTCGCCCGGCCGCCGCTTGACGTGCTCACCGAGGCCGACCGCGGTGAGCACTTCTCGCAGGAACGCCTGGTCGGTCTTCCGGTCCGCCAGCCGCAGCGGCAGCGTGACGTTCTCCTCGACGGTCAGCGCCCCCAGCAGGTTGTACGCCTGGAAGACGAACCCGATCCGGTCGCGCCGCAGTTCGGTCAGCTCGCTCTCCGACGTGCTGGACAGTTCCGTGTCGCCCAGCATGACCCGGCCCGACGTCGGCCGGTCCAGACCGGCCGCGCAGTTCAGAAATGTGCTCTTGCCGGACCCGGACGGGCCCATGACGGCGGTGAACGTACCGCGTGGGAAGTCGGCTGTCACCGCGTCGAGAGCCCGTACCGCGTTCTTCCCCGACCCGTACTCCTTCGACACCGACTCTAAGCGCACCGCGTACGACGATGCCCCGGATGTCGGCATTGCGCGGGTGTATGGCGAGTCGGTCGGGGCGGTCTCGGCGTGCGGGACGCGCCGTCTTGACGGGTCCCTCGTTGATCTCATGCCGTCCGATGCTAGGAGTGGCGGCGGCCTGGGCCGATACCTCCTACTACCGGAACTGAGGTACAGCCAGCTGTAGTTTCGCCGCGATGTCCAGCCGGGAGTTGATGTTGGCACAATCCCGACTCCGCTGCGTCGGTCCGCACTTAGAGCCCGCGCAGAATGGCGAGGCTGGACGGGCGTTGCTGAACGAGTGCAGGCACAAGATCCATGATCATGAAGGTGCTTACGCCTCGTGATCACCGGGAGATCCTGTGCCTGCTATCCCAGCATGGCTGATCGAGCCACTGTGGGTCCAGTTCACCGCGCTGCTACCTGACCGGCCGACGTACGCCCCGACGCATCCGTTGGGCTGCCACCGCAGGCGGGTCGATGACCGGATCGTGTTCGACAAGCTGATTCAGGTGCTGCGGTTCGGCTGTTCCTACGAGGCGATCGCCGATGCCACCTGCTCGGCCGCCACGATCCGCGGCCGTCGTGACGAGTGGATCCGCCTCGGGGCGTTCGCCCAGCTCAAGCAGATCGCGATGGACGCCTACGACCGGCTCGTCGGCCTGGTCCTGGACGACATCGCCGTGGACGGCTGTATCACCAAAGCGCCCGGCGGAGGCGACTGCGCCGGACGGTCCCCGGTCGACCGGGGCAAGCAAGGAATGAAACGCTCGATAATGGTCGACGGTCACGGCATCCCCCTCGGCCGGGTCCTGGCCGGCGCGAACCGACACGACTCACCGCTGCTGGCACCCACCCTCGACCGGCTCGACGACCTGGGCCCACTCCCCGAGACCATCGCGGTGCACCTCGACGCCGGATACGACTCGGCGGTCACCCGCACGCTGCTGGCCGAACGCGGCCTGACCGGCAAGATCGCCCACAAGGGCGACAAGGCGCCCATCCAGGCGGGCCAACGGTGGCATGTCGAACGGACGAACAGCTGGCACAACGCGTTCAACCGACTACAACGCTGCTACGAACGAACCGAGAAGGTCATCGACGCGTTCTTCGACCTCGCCGACGCGATCATTACCGTCCGTAGCCTGCTCAGACGAGCGTGGACCACCTACCGGTGGGACACCCGCCCCACCCGCCGCCGATGATCACCACCAATCTGCGCGACCTCTTAGAACTCCTAACTCTTTGAGCGTTGGAGTCGGCGCCAGCAGATGACGGCGCAGGCGGGGGTGAGGAACGCTTCGTGGATGTCGTCGCGGATCTCCCAGCGGATTCGGAGGCGCCGGAACCAGTGCAGCAGGGCGATGGTCTGCACGACGACCCAGCGTCGAGTGCCGAGTCCAGAGCCGTGCGCGATGCCGCGTCGGGCGATGACAGGTGTGATACCGCGCGTGCGGAGCTCGGCGATCGGCTGGCTGCACGACCTCACGGCGCTCACCGACGACAGCACAGATCCGTCCCAGTGGTCCTCGATCACCATTCCGACGCTGTTGATGTTGTAAGGCGCAGACACATGGGAGCCGATGCCCACCACGATGACGGCTCTCGCCGACGCCCTGCCCACAGCTCGCCGAACTATCTGGCCCGGCGAGTCGCACTTCGCGACTACGACGGCCCCCGACCTGATGGCGAGCGCTCTGCACGAGTTCTTTCAGCGAGGCACCGGCGTAGTGCGACCGGCCAGCATCACGATCTGGCCTGCCGCCTGGACCGATCCCAGCGTCAATTGCACGCATGCTTCGTCACCAGAGGAAGCCTCGCTTCGAACACTAGCTGCCCCAGCGCGCCGATCCATACACCCGGGCCTGACCTTTCAAGCCTGGGTCACTGTTTCGACCGGCCCGTCCGCCCTGGGCTGAAGCATCAACGGTACGTGCCCGTGGGCGAGGGTCGCCGCTACCTCGGACGTCTGCAGTGGGCGATCATGGCGCGACGACAACGTTCGCGAGTGGTTCGCCCGCTGCGTGCCGCCGGACCTGGTTGACCAACAAGCGGCGAGCCCGGGGTGACAACGCAGCGGTCAGGCCGCCGACGTGCGGGCTGATAAGGACATTCGGCGCGGACCACAGCGGGTGACCAGCGGGCAGCGGCTCGGGCTCTGTAACGTCCAAGGCGGCGTGCATCCGGCCTTTGCTGAGTTCGGTGAGCAGCGCGTCGGTGTCCACCACTCGGCCCCTTGACACGTTTACCAGCAGGGCCCCGTCGGCCATCTTGGCTAGGAAGTCCGAGTTCACCATGCCTTCGGTTTCCGGGGTTAGCGGTGCGGAAAGGATGACGACGTCCGCGTGCGGCAGCATGTCCGCGATCTCCGAGATCGGCCGGACCCCGGGGCGGGCAGTCCGGGCCACCCGGCTGACGGCTACCTCGAACCCGGCGAGCCGGCGTTCGATCGCGGCGCCGATCGAGCCGTAGCCGACGATGAGGACCCGGGCGTCAGTTAGTCCACGCGACCAGTACGGGTCCCAGCGGCCCTCGTCGCCCGCCCGAACGAGTTGCGGCAGTCCGCGCCGGGCGGCGAGCGTAAGCGTCACGGCGAGTTCGGCGGTAGCCGCATCGTGAACGCCCCGGCCGTTGGCCAGGGTCAGACCAGGCCGCAGGAATGGCAGGACGTGGTCGTAACCAGCGGTCACTGTCTGCACAACGTTGAGCCGAGGCATCCGAGTGATCGGCTCACACAGGCGCGGATCGATGATCCCGTACGGCACCGCGTACAACTCGACGTCGTCCAGGTTCTCTGGGAGGGGTTGCGTGCCGTCGTAAAGCCCGACGTCAAGATCGCTGAGGTCGGCCACGGCGTCGGGGTGAGGCAGCAGGTAACGCATGCCGATCATCATGCCTCGGTGGACAGTCGGATGTCCGGGAGCACAGCGGCCGACATCCGTTCATCGGCACGAACGTGCGCAGGATCACTGAGCCGGGTCACCCGAACGGTTGCAACAGCCCTGCGATCGACGCGCATGCCCCGATGGCACGTCTTAAGAAGCCACCATCCACGCCACCGTGATGGGTCTGCTGCACCGTTAGGTGACATCTGAGATGGCTTGCCCTGGTGGCGGGCTGGAAGGATGTTGCTGTGCCCAAGCCCTACCCTCGTGAGTTCCGCGATGACGTCGTGCGGGTGGCCCGTGACCGTGATCCAGGCGTGACGGTCGAGCAGATCGCCAAGGACTTCGGAGTCCACCCGATGACGTTGTTCAAATGGATGCGCCAGGCTGACGTTGACGCCGGTACCGGACCGGGTGTCAGTGGCAGCGAGTCAGTTGAGCTGCGCGAGGCCCGCAAGAGGATCAAGCTGCTGGAGCAGGAGAACGAGGTCCTGCGCCGGGCCGCGGCTTACCTGTCGCAGGCGCATCTGCCGGGAAAAGGCTCTACCCGCTCGTGAGCGAGCTGGCCGCCGACGGTATCTCCGTGGCGGTGACGTGCCGGGTATTGAACATCGCTCGTCAGCCCTACTACCGGTGGCTTGCCCGCCGTGTCACCGACGCTGAACTGGCTGAGGCGTATCGGGCGGACGCCTTGTTCGACGCCCATCGCGACGACCCGGAGTTCGGCTACCGGTTCCTGGCTGATGAGGCCCGCGCTGCCGGCCAGCCGATGGTCGAGCGCACCGCCTGGAGAATCTGCTCTGGCATGGGCTGGTGGAGCGCGTTCAGCAAGAAGAAGCGTCGGGGCAAGGGCGGCAAGGTCGGTCCGCCAGTGCACGACGATCTGGTACGCCGCAACTTCGCCACGGACGGCCCGAATCGGTTGTGGCTGGCCGACATCACTGAACACCGCACCGGTGAGGGCAAGCTCTACCTGTGCGCGATCAAGGACGTGTGGTCCAACCGGATCGTCGGCTACTCCATCGACTCACGGATGAAGTCGAGGCTGGAAGACACCCGCCGAGGCCCTCGACGAGCACCTACGATTGCTGCACAGCAGCGGTGTTGCAACGACCGGTTGAATCCGCCCATGGGGATGTAGCCCTGCTTGATGTCGTGGGCGCGGCAGGCGTCGGCGAGAGCGGTGAAGAAGTCGTCGCCGTGGTCGAAGACCACACCGATCATGCGTCCTGGGGTCAGGTAGTGGCTACGCATGCGCGGCGGTTGCCTCCGTTCGATCGGCGGTCAGGGTCGGTGTTGGCCAGGGCCACGAGGATGGTTCGTCGAGGTTGCCTGCAACGGCGAATGCTGGGGCGATGTCTTGCGGCTGGGCGTGGGCGGCGAGGAGCGTGCGGAGCAGGATGCGGGCTTTGTGTGGGGGTAGCCAGCCGGCGGGGATGAGTCCGCGGGTGAGGAGGTCGCGTTCGGAGCCGGGGAAGCCGTAGGTGTGGGTGAGTGTCGGGCCGGCCGGGGTGCGGGAGGTGAGTACGACGGGGATCCGTGCGGCGAGGTTGGTGAGGGTTGGTATGAGGGGTTCGGGTACGTGGCCGACGCCGAATCCGGCGATGACGAGGCCGTCGCAGTGTGGGCCGATGGCGTCGAGGAGGGTGGGGTCGTCGTCGAGGCTGACGGTGTAGAGGCCGACGCGGGCGCGCTCGGGCTTGCTCGGGGTGGGAATGGTGAGCCGGTATGGGAGGCGGGTCAGTAGTCTTGCGGTGCCTTCCATGACGTAGCCGATGGGGCCGGTGTCCGGCGAGCGAAAGGTGGCGCCGTTGGTGGAATGGGTTTTGGCGACCCAGCGGGCGGCGTGGATCTCGTCAGCGAGAACGACGAGGCAGCCTTGGTCTCGGGCGGCCGGGGACGCGGCGGTCTGGATGGCGGCGAGGAGGTTGGCGGGCCCGTCGGCGCCGGCCATGGTGGGGTTGCGCATCGCGCCGGTGACGATCACAGGTTCGGGTCGCTGGTGGAGCAGGTCGAGCAGGTACGCGGTCTCCTCGATTGTGTCGGTGCCTTGGGTGACGACCACTCCGGTCGCGCCGGCGGCGAGTACGTGGGTCGCTGCGGTGGCGAGTTCGGTGATGTCGGCGAAGGTGAGGGACGCTCCGGGGCGGCGGCGGAAGTCCACGACTTCGATGTCGATTCCCGCGGAGGCCAGTCCGGGTATGGCGTTGACCAGGTCGTGTGCGGTCAGCGTCGGACGGACGCCTTCGTCTGCGGCGCTGGTCATGGCGATCGTTCCGCCGAGGCCGAACACCACCACTCGCGGCGGGGGTGTTGTCGGGGTCGAGGGCACGACATTTCCTTCCAGCGGTCGCTGCGCGGCCTGGTGTGGTGTGCAGGAGAGCCTATTACGGCAGGGTGCCGATGAAGCGGCTTGCTTGGTCGACGCCGTCGAGGCAGAGCAGACGGCTGCGGGCTCGGCGAGGCCAGCGAAGCCGTACTGGCCGAGGTCGGCGCAGCGTCGTTGCAGCCAGTGCCATTCAAGGCTCAGGTAGTCGGCCAGGTGCCGTAGCCGGCCGCCGGGCGTGTCGTCAGCGATCACGGAGTGGGCTTGGACGTTGCCGACGGCATCGCGGTACGCGGCGATGGTGTGGGCGTGGTCGGTGACATCGACATGCCAGACGTCGTCGGCACGGATCCAGGCGGCTCAGGGGGCGGAGTTGCCATGGCGTTCATCCCCGGAGCCGGCGCCATGATCGCGCGATGCTTGTCCCTGACGAAGCCGGGTAGTGGGGCGTACTCCGGGCCGACGGCGATCACAATGTGGATCCCGAAAGACTCCATCAAGGCCAGGCCAGGGCCCGTGCCCCGACCGCATACGTTCATCAGCTTCGGGATCGGCGACTCGATTGAGGCTGGGTACTCCGGCGATCTTGGAGGATCGTGGGCAGTACGTCAGGTATCGGCAGAACCGGACCATGCTGGCGGCGGCCGGGGCTCATCTTGATCCTTGGATCAGCCGGGTCAGCGTGCGGTTGCCTTGGTCTGTGGCGGAGTCGGCGGTCGCTGCCTGGGATTGCGAGGAGCCGGGAGGGGTTGGCGAGGAAAGCCGCGAATAGTACGACTTGCGTGACGATGCCGTCGAGCTGGCCTTGATTGGCATGGCAATCGCCTCCTGCGGCGTGCGGGCCGGCGAGGAGGTCATCGTCGATCTGGATGTCGTTCAGATCGCGGCAGCGTTGCGGGCTGCGCGGTAGTTGGGCCGCAGCAGGCAGAGGACGTCCGTCCCAGCGGATGCCCTTCTCGCTGCGGACGCGGGCACGCTCACGGCGTTGAGCTGCGAGGACGTCGGGGTGACAGGGCATTGGTGTTGCGCCAGCGTATGTACGCGTGCAGGGCCCGGGTCTGGACAGTGCGGTTGGGGTGGTTAGAACCGGCGACGGTAAAGTGCCGTAGCGGGCCGAAGTGGGCCTCAATCGGGTTGGCCCAGGACACCTAGGTCGGTATGAAGTAGAGCTCGACCCCGGTGCTCTTTGGCCAGCGTCAGATTTGCTCGCCCTTGTGCGCGGACAGTTTTCGCCATGGCGTCTTCTAAGGGACGTCTCGTAACTGGGTGAAGGCGTTGCCTGGGACGGGGTCGGCGGTCAGCCGGCGAGGATGATGTTGTGGAGGTTGGCGATGCCGGAAGCGGCGTCGGCCAATGTGTGGGCGGCGCGACGGTAGTCGCGCAGGATCTTGAAGCACTTCATCCTGGCCAGGGCGTGTTCGACCCCCGCTCGGACGGTGCGGTGTTCGACGTTGAGGGCTTCCTTCCAGGTCGGCAGCGAGCTGCCGTCGGCGGGCTTGCGGTACGGCATGATCACCTCGGGGTTACCTCGGTAGCCGCCGTCGGCCATCACCGGCCGCCCGTTCAGCTTCTGGTCGATGTCTGAGGTGCGGTAGACGATCGTGTCGTTGCGGTTGCCCGGCTGCGGATCGCCAACGGCGATGACCAGGCGGGTGCTGGCGTCGATGGCGACCTGCAGGTTCGTCGAGTAGCGGTAGTTCTTGCTGCGGGCGGCCAGGCGGTGATCGCGGGTGGGGATCAGGGTGCCGTCGACGATGGCGATCTGTTCGACCGGCCGTTTACGCACTGGTGCCAGGGCCAGTAGCGGCGCGAGGGTGTCGATGACCCGGTGCGCCGCGGAGTGCGACACCCCGAACAGCGGGCCGATCTGCCGCATCGTCAGGTTCGTACGCCAGTAGGCGGCCACCAGCAACACCCGATCCGGGAGGTCGAGGGCCCACTGCCGGCCCGGCCGGCCGTCGGCGATGCCGTCACCGCCGCGCTCGGCGACCAGCCGGACCAGCCTGCGGAACTGGGCGGGCTGCAACCCGGTGAACGGAAAGACCCACTCCGGACGGGCTGCCGAGATCACCTGCACCCCACCATGATCCACGATGGACGCGAGACCCAGTTACGAGACGTCCCTTAGCCGAAGCTGATCCATGCTAAACCAGCGATAACGCGTTGCGGCCCCGGACCAGGGGTGCTGGCACCGGTGCGGATCGTCGCCCCGCGCCGCCGTTCCCTGCCACCTGCATGCTGGTGGCGTGGGCAGTGGCGGGCCTAAGCATCCCTAGAACGACGGTTTGATTAGGTGGCCTGGCGTGTCGCGGTGTGAGCGCCGCTGTGTTGGACGGTTTGGGATCCGGCGTGGACGGCGGTGGTGAGGGCGTCGGGTAGTGGGATGTGTCTGGCGAGGTCGACGGCGAGGCAGCCGAGGAAAGCATCGCCGGCTCCCGTGGTGTCGATGACCGGGACGGTCGGTGCGGGTACGGTGCCGGACCCGTTGGGGTGGGTGTAGGCGGCGCCGTTCGGACCGGCGGTGACGACCACGGTCTGGGGTCCGAGGCGCTGTAGCGCGGCGGCGGCGTCGAGAGGGTCGCCGACGGTGGTGTGGAGGATGGCGGCGGCTTCGTGTTGGTTGACCACGAGGATGTCGAGTTTGGCCAGCAGGTCGGGGTCGAGGCTGGGGTGGGGGACGAGGTTGCCGATGACGATCGGTGCGCGACGGTGGCTCAGCAGCGTGGTCACGGGTTCGGGTGGGAGGTCGAGTTGGACGACGACCGCTTGTGCGGCGAGGTTGGTGGTGGCGTGGTGGATGTCGCCGGGGGTGAGTTCGGTGGCGGGTGAGAGGGCGAGGGTGATGTAGCTTGCGCCGTCGGGGGTGACCTCGATGATGGCTGCCCCGCTGGTGGTGTCGGGAATGAGCCGGACGTGGCGGGTGTCGACGCCTGCCTCGGCGAGGGCGGCGGTGATGTGGTGGCCCCAGGTGTCGGCGCCGAGGTTGGCGATTAGGGCGGCGTGTCCGCCATGGCGGGCGGCGGTGATGGCCTGGTTCAGGCTTTTACCTCCGGCGCTGGCGGTTAGAGGTGAGCCGATGGCGGTGCGGCCCGCGCGGGCACGGTGGGGGACGTGGATGGTCAGGTCTATGTTGGCTCGGCCGACGAAGGCGACATCGACGCTGTCGCCAGGATCCCGGTTGTCGATCATGCCGAGACGGAAGTGGCTAAGGCGGCGTGCAACTCCCGCACCCCGGGCTCGGTGGGGAACGCCGCGAGCTGACAGCTGACAGCGGCGACCTCACGTTGGACGCGCGCCGAGCGTGTGAGGCGGGCCAGGTTGAGCCCGGTGAGGGCGGCGGTAGCGGCCTGTTCGGGTTGACCTGCGGCGGCGTGGGCGGCGGCGGTGCGCGCCAGGTAGAGGCCCCGTTCGCGTCGGTACGACTCCGGCCACCCTTCGAGGGCTTGGTGGAAGCACCGGACGGCGGCGCGAGGACGTCCGAGCCGTAGCCAGCCATCGCCTTCCTGCGCGCACACGTACGCCATGGTGCAGAAAGAACCAAGCCCACCGTCGTTTGCCCCGGTAGAGGCGGCGAGGTGCTGGGCGTCGTCGATGGCGGCACGGAATGCGGTGGCGTCGCCTTCGACAGTGTGGCCGTGAGCGCGTTGCACCGCCGCGAACGCGCGAATCTGAGCGTTGAGGCTGCCGGCGCGATCGGCGGCCCGGGCGAGCCCAAGCACCCGGTCCTGGTCGGCGGCAGTGGCGGCCCGTTGCGCCATACGGGCGAAGACGTAGGCGGTGAACTCCATGTCGGCGGCTTCCTGCGCCATGGTCAACGCCTGGGCGAGCCACCAGTCGCCGGCGTCACGGTCGCCCAAGTCGTCGCTGAGCCAGCCGGCGAACTCCGCCCATCGTGCCTCGGTACCCAACAACGCGTCCCGCAGGCTACCCCGGGCAACTCTGCGGTAGTCGGCGATATGCCCGAGCTGCTGCCGGGCCGTCGGAAGGATCGCCGCGGCACCGACCCTGTTGTCGGACTCCACGAGTACTCCACGCAGTACCGCGAAGTGTTCCACGATGGCCGAATCCACCTGGGCTGCTCGTGTTGCCGTAGCTGGCGAATCCAGACCTGCCAGCGATGCCACCATACCGCCGGGGACCGCCTGCAGGAGCGCGCGGCGGCTGACCTCAACCTGCCGGCCCCGCTGATCTGCCACAGCCGTCACGATAACTGTCTCCTCCGCAGCCTCGCCGTGTGCGCCGGGCACCAGGGGATCGGCTTCCGCTGCGGTCAGCGACGCGGTGAATGCCGCCGTGCCTCTGGCTCGACGGTACTGCTGTTGAAGGGCGACAACCCGGTCGTAACCGGCAGCGAGGATGCCGTCGGTGCTGAGGGCCTCGTCGCAGCGCTCCCAAAAGGCGCGATCCGGGTGCTGCCGTCCGACCTCCGTGTTCGCGATCGTGCTGCGACCGGCGAGCACCCTGGGCGCCAGCGCGTGCTGGGTGTGACCCGCCGCCTTGCGGAACTCGGCCAACTGCTGCCCGAGTGCGCGCCACGCCTCACCCACGTCGTGAGGGTCCGTCATTTCCGCCTCCCTCGGATCGTTGCGGCCTCGGACCGGTCAGCAACGCCGGAGGCTGTAGAGGCGGTCATCAAGGCCGGGTTGGGGGCAGTCACCATACCGTGCGATCACGACTACCCGGATCGTTCACACGACGCTGCTGGTAGATGGACCCGTCGCGGGCGGTTGCTCGCCACGGCCGAGCGGCGTGCAGGGCGATTCGTAGCTCCGGCGCGTTGCGGTCGAGGGTGGCGAACGTGAGGTCGGTGTTGCCGTCGGAGGTGCATTGGGTGAGCCAGGCGCCGTGGGGGCCGATGATCCCGGCGGGCATGGCGGTGCTGCATTGGGCGGGGACGGAGACGCTGATCCACTGGTTCGTGGTGGCGGCATGCCCGCGTGCGATCACGTCGAAGATCGGGTCGTGGGAGAAGGTGGAGAACAGAACGCAGTCCACGCCTCGGTGGAGGTAATCGAGGAACACCTCGGGGAAGTTGATCTCGATGCAGAGGCTGAGGCCGAATCGGTATCCGCCGATGTCAAGGGTGGTGGGGGTGAAGCCGGGGGTGTAGAAGTCGGTGATCTCGGTGTGGGACAGGTACCGCTTGTCGTACCGGTCGACGATGTCACCACGGTGGGAGATCACGTAAAGACTGTTGTGAGGACGGTGTCCGTCGCTGAGGCGGTGGTTGCTGCCGACGATGACCCACAGACCGAGCTTGGCGGCGAGGACACGGGTGGCGTCAAGCTCCTGCCGCACCAGGGTCCAGTCGACATTCCAGGCGGAGAAGTGCTGCTTGGCCTGTCCGGCGTAGCCGGACAACGCGCCCTCCGGAAAGTGCACGAGCGCTGCGCCGCGCTCGTGTGCTTGGCGCATGAGGGTACGGATCGCTGTGCCGTTGGCGGCGGGATCGCAGGTCACCGGTGGTTGCGCGGTGGCGATGGTCAACGTCGCGGCGCGGTGTGGGCTCGCCGGTGCCTCTCCGCTGGTGGTCACGAGTCTTCCTTCCGGTATGGCTGAAGGCGGCTGGCGTGGCCAGCCGCCAGGGATCGCGACCCGGGGGGCGGCCGGGGTGGGGCTACCAGAGGCTGAGGCGGTCGAGGAGGTGGGCTGCGCGAGGCAGCGGGCCCGTGGGCTGGCCGGTGATGAGGTCGTCGGGTAGCGGGATGTCGGTGTGCAGGCGGATGGCGTCGCGCCAGGCGAGCAGGTTTTCCCACCGATCGGTGACTGCGTGGCAGCGGGGGTTGCGTAGGCGGGGGGCTGCGGGCGAGTTCGTCGAGGTGCCAGCCGTCGGGGAGGAGGGCGGCGGCGGTGGTGGGGCCGACGCCGCGGATGCCGGGGATGTTGTCGGCGGGGTCGCCGGTCAGCGCCCGGTAGTCGGGCCACTGCTGTGGATGGACGCGGTAGCGGCGGTGGATGTCGGCGGCGGTGATGGTGGCGCGTTGTGGGGTCAGAACGGTGACGCCCGATGATGCAGGAGTTGGTAGAAGTCCCGGTCGCTGGAGTAGCAGATCACCGGACGGCCGGCGTGGACGACGGTAGGGGTGGCGATGATGTCGTCGCCTTCCTGCCCGTCGATCTCGATCCAGCGGACCGCGGCAGCATCGAGGGCTCGCTTCACCTCGGGCAGTGCGGTGATGGTGGCGCGGTTCGCCTTGTAACCGGGCACGGTGTCGGTGCGGCCGGTGGCGTGCTCGCCGTCGAAGATGACGACGAGTTCGCTGTCGGGGGCGTGCAGGCGGTGAGCTTTGCGCATGAGGGCGAGGAACCCGAACACGCCGGTGAGGTCGCGGGTCTTGTCGCGGCTGGTGATACGGGTGGGAAAGCCGAACCAGGCCCGGTAGAGCAGCTGGTTTCCGTCGACGAGGAACAGCGCGGTCACCGATCCGACCTCTGCCCAGGCGGGTCGGTGATGACGCGGACGCCGGGCCATCGGTGGGCGGGCGTTGCCGGACGAGTCGTCGCTTGGATGTCTGCTCGCTGACCCGGGTGGGGTTGCGTCGCCAGACACCGTCGAGGAGGTCGTCCAGGCAGTGCGGCGCGCAGACCGCGAGGCCCTCGTCGGGGCCGAGGCGGATGGCGACGGCGGTGGCGTACTCGGGCCAGGTGCCGACCGTTTCGGCGATGCTGCGCAAGGGTGGGACGGGGCCGCCGCCGAACTGTTGCGGATACCAGGTGTGCACGGCTGCCTGGTTCTTCGCCTCCCATGGCAGGTCCGGCTCTATCGCGGCCAGCCAGGCGGTGGCCTGTTGGTCATTGTCCCGGCTCAGGTTGTCGGGATCGAAGAACGCCACGTCAACGTCCCGTACCGCTCGGACGTCGAATCCATCGCCATAGCGGCAGCCCCAAACCAGGTCGCGCAGGACCCCGGCGCCGATCCACGCGTCGGGCAGCTTTCAGCCTCGCACTACGGCCAGTGCCCGCATCAGAAATGGACTCGATTCCACCAGTTGACGCAGCTCACCGACGCGCGTCTCGCCTGCTGGTGTGCCGCGCTGTCCGCTGGCTTGTTGCATCGTCATGACCGCGCCACCGTGTCGACATGACGGTGCAACCGTTGGACGAGGTAATCACCTAAGGGACGTCTCGTAACTGGGTCTCGCGTCCATCGTGGATCATGGTGGGGTGCAGGTGATCTCGGCAGCCCGTCCGGAGTGGGTCTTTCCGTTCACCGGGTTGCAGCCCGCCCAGTTCCGCAGGCTGGTCCGGCTGGTCGCCGAGCGCGGCGGTGACGGCATCGCCGACGGCCGGCCGGGCCGGCAGTGGGCCCTCGACCTCCCGGATCGGGTGTTGCTGGTGGCCGCCTACTGGCGTACGAACCTGACGATGCGGCAGATCGGCCCGCTGTTCGGGGTGTCGCACTCCGCGGCGCACCGGGTCATCGACACCCTCGCGCCGCTACTGGCCCTGGCACCAGTGCGTAAACGGCCGGTCGAACAGATCGCCATCGTCGACGGCACCCTGATCCCCACCCGCGATCACCGCCTGGCCGCCCGCAGCAAGAACTACCGCTACTCGACGAACCTGCAGGTCGCCATCGACGCCAGCACCCGCCTGGTCATCGCCGTTGGCGATCCGCAGCCGGGCAACCGCAACGACACGATCGTCTACCGCACCTCAGACATCGACCAGAAGCTGAACGGGCGGCCGGTGATGGCCGACGGCGGCTACCGAGGTAACCCCGAGGTGATCATGCCGTACCGCAAGCCCGCCGACGGCAGCTCGCTGCCGACCTGGAAGGAAGCCCTCAACGTCGAACACCGCACCGTCCGAGCGGGGGTCGAACACGCCCTGGCCAGGATGAAGTGCTTCAAGATCCTGCGCGACTACCGCCGCGCCGCCCACACATTGGCCGACGCCGCTTCCGGCATCGCCAACCTCCACAACATCATCCTCGCCGGCTGACCGCCGACCCCGTCCCAGGCAACGCCTTCACCCAGTTACGAGACGTCCCTTAACAGGGTGACTTTGATCGCCAGGGAGCCACCTGCGGGAGGAGCGGAAGAGGGCCGCACCGAGGGCGTGGCAGGGGCCATCGGCCGGGAACGGGGGGCTGGAAGCAACGACGTCAGCTCATATATCTCGGGCTGAAATCTCGAAAGCGTGGCGGTAAGGCAGCTCGTTGCGAGGTGTATAGGCTCCAGCGGTGCAAGAGGTTGAGGTCAAATATCTGGTAAGCGACGAGTCGGCGCTACTCTCGGCTCTGGCTGGCCAGGGCATTCGGTTGTCGGAGCCGGTGCGCCAGGACGATCAGGCGTACGCTCCCGCCAGTTGGCGGTACGGGATGTCGAAGCGCAACGTGACCTTCGCGCGGCTGCGTACGCAGTCCGGTCGGCACCTATTCACCGTCAAGCGCCCGCTGGACAACGAACTCGCCTGCGTGGAGCACGAGACCGTCGTGGCCGATCGAGCGCAGATGCACGACGCTCTGCTGATCATGGGTTTCGTGCCGACCGTCCGCATTACCAAGACCCGGAGAACCGGCACCTGGGGTGAGGTGACGGTCTGCGTGGACGTCGTTGGCGGACTGGGCGTCTTCCTTGAGGTGGAGACGATGGCGGGGGAGAACGACGCAGGCACCGAGACGCAGGAGAGACTGCATTCCCAGGTTGTGGCGCTGGGCGTAGCGGTCGAGCGTGTGACGCACACCTATGACTCCCTGCTTCGGGCCCGCTCGAACGGCGAGGGGCGTTCAGAAGAGGGTTTGCGCCGCGAGTACGGTTCGGCGTCTGTCGGGCACGCGGACGTCGATGGTGATGGCGTGCGCGGCGTGGTCGGTGAGCCTGTCCAGACGTGGTTCGTGCAGGTAGGCGGCGGCGGTCACGTGGGGCAGTAGCCCGGGGCCGGCGTGGAGGTAGTCGAAGCGGTATCCGTTGCCATTACGGCTGATCCAGGTGTGTGCCTGGGTGCCTGGGTGGAGATGCTGGTGGGTGTCGGTGAGCCCGAGGGCGTCGAGGGCGTCGAGGAAGTCGTACTCGAAGGAGAGGAAGCCGGGGTAGCGGGGTTGGTGGTCGCGGCTGATGACGTTGTAGTCGCCGCCGAGCAGGAGATGGTTCCGATCGGTAGGAGCGAGCCGGGTCAGGGTGTTCTGGACCGTGGTGAGGAACGCGCGCTTTTTGGCGACCTTGGCGGGCGCGCGGTCACTGGAGGGCACGTAGAGGCCGAGCACGGTGACGGCGGGGTCGGTGCCGAGAACGGTGGCAGGGGCTCTGCCGGGCAGGCTGATTCCGGCGGTCAGGTGCGGTGCCGGGTGGCTGGGGACGCGGGTGGCGATGGCGCATCCGCGGTCGCCGTCGGGCGATGGATGGTGAGTGATGGTCAGGCCGGCGGCGCTCAGCTCGGTGAGGAGCTGACGGGTGCCGGGACCGTTGCTGGTCTCGGTCAGGATGATGACGTCGTCGTCGCGGGCCAGGAGCCAGGTGAGCAGCCGTTGCGCGCGCGCTGGGGCGGCAGCCTGCATGTTGATCGTCAGAGCGGACAGCACGGGTGTTAGGCCTCGCTGGTCAAGAGCGTGTCGGCGGGCAGGAGGTTGAGGATAGTGCTCACGATTTGGTCCGGGGTTAACCCTGCGCAGGCAATGGTGTATTGGCGCCATTCCTGGCGGTGCAGGTGCCGGGCCGCGTCTCGATGAAGGACAAGTTCCTTCTCAGGTGAGCCGGCGCGTTCGAGGCGGGTCAGGTGCGCTCGCGCGGCGAGTCGGGCCCGGATGACGTCGGGGTCGTCTTCGAGGTAGATGACGGTGGCGGGAAGAACATAGCGGTTGTAAGACCAGATTTCGGCGAGGTCAAGGCCGTCGACGCGCTGTAGGACCAGCGAGGAGGCGACGTACCGGTCGGTGACGACGTGGAAGCCGTCGTCGAGGCGAGGGACGATCTCGTTCTCGATATGTGCGGCGCGGTCGGCGGCGAGGGCAAGAGCGAGGGCCTTGCCGTGAAGGAAGTCCTCCTGCCGGCGCAGAAGCTGCCCTAGCGGTGTGCGGGTGGGTTCCGCGGTCAGGTGCACGCCGGCGGGACCGAGGTCGGCGAGGCGATCGGCCAAGAGGCGGGAGGTGGTGCTCTTGCCGACTCCGTTGGGGCCTTCGATGGCGATGAACAGGGTGATCACTTCTTCGCTACGGCGAGAGGGAGCAGACGTCTGCCGTCGGACCCGGTGACCGGGCACTGCTCGGTGTCGACCTCGCCGATGCGCCCACCGGCAGCGACGACCGCAGCGGGGCAGCCCTTGCCGCACTGCCCAGTGAGCGCACAGGAGCCGCAGGTCGGGTTGACGCCAGGCTCGTAGCGGGTGTGGAAGCCGTGAGTGTCCAGGCTGACGGTGACATCGCTGTCGAGGATGTTGCCGGCCAGGAATTCGGTGTCGTGGTGCTGGGACAGCGGCGTGCGGGCAGCGAAGACGAGGTACGGGCAGATCGCGACTTGCCCGTCGACGAAGACGTAGATCAACTTGCCGGCGTCGCAGCCTCCCAGGGGCAACTCGTCGTTGGGAAATCGAATCCGGACGAGGTCGAGTTGGTCGGCGAAGCGGTCGGTCACGGCGCGGATGGCGTTCATCGCTGCTGCCGTGGCGGCGAGCCGGCTGCGGCTCTTCACCCCTCGCCCGAAGGACGACAAGGGGTTCATCAACACGTACTCGGCGCCTACCTCAACGCCGAAGGCACACAGATCAGCGAACTCCTCAGGTGTGGTCAGCGCGTTCGGGGTCGACAAGAGGCCTTTGAGTAGGCCGGCCTCGGCGAACTTCCGGGTGGTGGCAAGTGTCGTGGCGAACGATGACCGATCGCCACGAAACTTGCCGTGGCTCTCGGGGCGAAATCCGTCGAAGGACACGTTGATGTGGACGTTCCCCATCGCGGCCAAGGCCACGATGTCCTCGTCGCTACTCTGCGTTGCGTTCGTGCAAACGCCCACGGGTAGGCCCTGGTCGGTCACTGCGCGGCAGAGGCCGAGGAAGTCGGGATGGACGAACGGTTCACCGCCCGTGAGCGTGATGCGTTCGACGCGGGCGTCAAGCAGCCGGGGTAGGACACGGGTGGTGAAATCCGCCAGCGGCAGATCGGCTCCCTCTGCGGTGGAAGAGACGAAGCAGTGCGCACAGTGCAGGTTGCACCGCTCGGTGATCTGCACCAACGCCTTGCGTCCGTCCCCGCCTACTGAGGTGCGAAAGTAGCAGGACGACGCGTGGGTGTCGACGATGAGACGCTTCATGACGATCTCTCCGCTTCCAGTTGCGGGCAGGCGGTGCCCGAGGCCGGTGATGACGTACGGAGTAGGTGGGCGGCCCAGCGAAGCTGTCGGAGCACGACGGGCGCGTTGCAAGGGTCGGTTTCGGGGCGGTAGTGCCCGGCGGCAGCGTTGGTGGACAACCACCAGTCCGCCCACAGCCGGTGCCACCTCCAAAGCCCATCGGGTGACGGGCAACTCACCCTCGGTCGGGTCAGCGTCGGGGTGCCCGCCTGAGGCGACGTGAGCGCGGATGAATCGCCTGAGAAGTCGGGGCTCGGGGGCGTGCGAACGCCGCACTGGGCGGCCGGGTCGAGCAGCCCTGGCCCGACGATTGCCTTGGTCCACTGGTCATAGTGCATCCCCTCCCAAGCTGGTGGACACAGAGAAGACCGTGACGCCGCGCGCGGGGCCGTGGCCTCTCACCGCTTCAGGACCGAACGGTGACTCAGACAGCAAAAGCCGTCGCCGCCTGTGTCGATAAGAGGCGTAAGCCATCTCCGACAATCTGCCGACAATTCCTGCGACCAGAGGCTCCGGGCACCCCCCAACCCCGGATTGTCAACGGATTGTCGCAAGTCGCTTCTAGGGCTAGCCGACATCGATCGACCTCGCATTAGGTCGATCTATGCCGGCGTCAGCGCCGCAGCCGCACCGTCACTCGTAAGCCAGCGAGGTCAACTCATCGAGGAAAGATCGCCGTATCCGTCGTCAGGAGGCTCAAAGCCTTGACTGGCCGACACATCCCAGCGAAATGCCATGTCAGCCAGACCATGTCTAGCTCTGGTCGACGGCCGACAAGGTGACGAGATGGGGTTCCGACAGGACCGGTGTCAGCACGCCGCTTGAAGTTGAAGGAGGAGTTGTGAGGCGTTCAGCCTCCCAGACGCTAATGGTTCTTGGCCTGCCTCGGTGGCGGCTGCAGGACAGGCGGATCCGTACCAAACTGGCTTTGCTGTTGGCGCTGCCGTTGATGGCGACTGTTGCCCTGAGTGGGGTTTTGGCTGCGGGTGCTGCGTCGGCTGCGTCGCAGGCGGAGCAGTCGCGGCAGCTCGTCGTGTTGGGTGGGACGGCGGGTCGACTGGCCGCGCATCTGCAGGGTGAACGGACGGCCGCTGCCCTGGTCCTCGTACGCGGCAGCAACGCGGTCGCCGCCGAGGGGTATCGCCGGCAGACCGCCTTGACGGACGGTGCGGTCACGCAGTTCGACGAGGCGCGGCGCAGCGTGAGGGCGCCCCTGGTTCTGCAGGGGCCTCTGCGGCGCGTTGAGGAGCAGTTGGCGAATTTGGGGCCGTTGCGGCAGCAGGTGCAGGCGGGGCCGGATGCGACGAGCAGTTTGGTGGTGTTCCGCTACCGGGCGGTGGTGGCTGATCTGTTGGCCTACCGGCAGGGGTTGTCGCAGGTGGGTGTTGACGCGCAGACGGGTAACGATCTGCGGGCGGCTGCTTCGCTGTCGCAGGCGGTCGAGTCGCTGGGGTTGATGCAGGTCGCGGTGGTGCGTTCGCTCGGTTCGGGGCGGCTGACGCCGGCGGGGCAGCAGGAGATCGTCGGTGCGGATGTCGGCTTCACCGAGGCGATGCAGGCGTTTCGCGCGCTTGCGCCGGCGCGGTGGCAGGCCCGGGTCAACGCCCAGCTGAGCGGCAGGAACGTGCTTGAGGCTGAGCGGTTGCTGGGCGTGGTGGCGCGCGCGACGCAGGGGAGCGCCCTGCGGCTGGGTGTCAGCGCCTCCCGGTGGGCGACGGCCGTAGGTGCTCGGATGGGCCTGCTGCATGCGGCCGAGCAGGAGCTGGACGCGGAGCTGCTGGCGGCGGTGACGCAGCGTCGTGATGAGCAGCGGCGCACGATTGTGTTGCTGTCGGTGACAGTGGTGGCGTGCCTGGCCGTGATGGTGGCGGTGGGCTGGTGGGTGACCCGGTCGATGACGGGCTCGTTGCAGCGCCTGCGCGCTGGCGCACATTCGGTCGCGGCGGATCGGTTGCCGCGGATGGTCGCTCAGCTCGGTGGCGATCATCCCGACCAGGCGACGATCGACGAGCTGATGGCGCAGGCGGCGGAGCCGATCGCGGTGGACGGGCGCGATGAGGTGGGGCAGGTCGCTGACGCCTTCAACCGGGTGTCGTTGGCTGCGGTGCGGATCGCTGGTGAGCAGGCGGCGTTGCGTGCCACCGTGGCGGGCATCTTCCTGTCGCTGTCGCGTCGGCTGCAGTCACGTGCGGACCGGATGATGGTCAACCTTGACGCGTTGGAGCGCGACGAGGAAGACCCGGACCGGCTGGAGAAGCTGTTCGACCTTGACCACGTCGCCACGTTGATCCGTCGCATGACGGCCAACTTGCAGGTGCTGGCAGGGGGGCGTGCGGGGCGGCCGACGCCCGAACCGGTGGCTCTGCCGGATCTGCTGCGTGCCGCCGGCAGCGAGATCGACGACTACAAGCGTGTGGAGCTCGGGATCATCGACGGTGCCGTCCTGGTTGGTCGGGACGTGGCGGAAGAACTCATGCACCTGCTGGCCGAGTTGATCGACAACGCTACGAAGTACTCGGCCCCTGACACCCCGGTGATGGTGGAAGGCAGCCGAGTCGGGGACCTGCTGCATCTGCAGGTCCGCGATTACGGCATCGGGATGCGGGAAGCGGAACTACAGGCCGCCCTCGACCGGCTAGCGCACCCCCATCGCATGGACCGCGCGACCACCCAGCAGATGGGCCTGCCCGTGGTCGGGCGGATCGCCAACCGCCTCGGCATCACAGTCCAGATCCGCTCGGACTTCGGTGAAGGCACCCGTGTCGATGTCACTCTCGCCTTGCACCAGTTCACGGTCGCGCAGACGGACTGGCCGGCGACACCGCCGCGCGCACTGGCCGACGAGCGAACCCGTGAGCTACCCGCAGTTGTCGCCCGCCCTGGGCCGCGGGCAGAGGGCCCCCCACCGGCGGCATGGCCGCCAGCCGTACGAGCACTGCCGGCGACGCCCGCACCCGCGTCGACGCCGGTCGGGCCGCCACCGCCGCTGGCGATTTTCGACGCAGTGCGATCCGACCCGCGGCACTCGTGGTTCACCTCTGCGCCTGGCGACGGTGCGGCGCAGGGCGGTCCCGCGATGCCGGCTCGCTGGAAAGCTGCCGCCGATGCGGCATTGGCGGCAGCGACTGACCCAGCGACCGAAACCACCTCGCACGGGCTACCGGTGCGCCGTCCTGGCCGACGAGTGATTCCGCCCGTCGCGCCCGGTGCGCAAGCGCCGGTGCCTGCTCAACGTGATCCCGAGGCGCTGCGCCGGCAGATGTCCGCGATCGACAGCGCGCTCGGTGCGGCCGGGCGTCGCACCCACCACACCTTGAAGGAGTCCCCCCGATGACCCGGCCCGCGCGTTCGAACTGGAACTTCCTGCTCGATCAGCTCTGCACCACGTCAGGCGTCGCGCACGCCGTCGCGGTGTCCACCGACGGCCTGCTGCTGGCCCGCAGCACCGGCCTGGCCAAGGACCGTGCCGACCAGCTTGCGGCGTTCACTGCCGGCCTTGCCAGCTTGACCAGTGGCATGGCTTCGCTGATGGAGGCCGGCGCGGTGGAGCAGACCGTCGTGGACATGGGTAGCGGCCGGCTGGCGGTCATGTCGATCGGTGACGGCTCGGTGCTCACCGCGCTCGCCGACAAAGAGGCGGACATGGGGCAGGTCGTCTACGAGATGGCCATGCTGATCAACCGGACCGGTGGGGCATTGACGCCCGAGCAGCGAGCCGTGCAGCGGGTATGACGGCCTCGCGACAACGACCCGTGCCCCGGCAGCGCGAACGCCCCACCGGCGAGATGCCCCGTGTCGCGTCGGCGAAGATCGTGGTCGCGGGTGGCTTCGGCTCCGGGAAGACCACGTTCGTGGGTGCGATCTCCGAGATCACACCGTTGCGCACGGAAGCGGTCATGACGGCTGCCAGCGTGGGAGTTGACGACACCGCCGCGGTGCCGGAGAAAACAACGACGACCGTCGCGATGGACTTCGGTCGGATCACCATCGACGACACGCTGATTCTCTACCTGTTCGGCACTCCAGGGCAGGACCGGTTCTGGTTCATGTGGGACGAGGTGTGCCGGGGCGCGATCGGCGCAGTCGTCCTGGTCGACACCCGCCGCCTGGACGACTGCTTCGCGGCCATCGACTACTTCGACGCCCAGCAGGTGCCGTTCGCGGTGGCGATCAACGCCTTCCCTGCGGCGCCCCGCTTCGCCGCGGCGGAGCTGCGTCAGGCGCTCAACGTTGCCGACACGGTGCCGCTGCTGCACTGCGACGCCCTGGACCGCGCCCAGGTCCGCCAGACGCTCATCACGCTGGTCGAGCACGCCATCACCCTGCGGCGTACCCAAGCCCACCACCATCCCCAACCCCGATGAGGAGTCCCGTGATCCGCCGACGACCCGTCACCCGTCTACTCGCCACCGTCGCCGCCGCGACCATGCTCGCCGCTGCGGCTGGGTGCTCCGGCTCCAGCCTCGACGACTCCACTGCCGCGGGCTCGATCCGCATCGGTCTGCTGGTGCCGCAGTCCGGCCCGTATAAGGCCATCGGTGATGACCTCGTCAAGGGCTGGCAGCTCTACCTCGACACTCACGACGGCAAGCTCGGTGGCCACCGGGTGCAGGTCGTCACGGCTGACGAGGCCGAGGGGAAGCAGTCGGCGCTCAACGCTGCCCGCAAGCTGCTGGACAAGGACAAGGTGGCGGTTATCGCCGGTACCGGCAGCGCCGACGCCGTGGAGTCGATCAAGACCCTGGTCACCGAACGGAAAACTCCGTTCGTGGGCACCGGCGGCCGCCCGTCCACGCTGACCGACGTCTCCTACATCTGGCACACCTCGTGGCTGTCGCGGGAGACCGGGCAGGCCATCGCCGAACACGTGCGTACCACGGTGGACGGGCCGGTCTATGTCATCGGCCCGGACTACCAGGGCGGCTACGACCAGATCGGCGGCTTCGTCGACACCTTCGTCAAGGCCGGGGGGAAGCTCGCCAACGACGACGGCAAACCGGCCTGGACACCGTGGCCGGGCACCACGAACTTCCTGCCGTACCTGAACAAGATCACCTCCAGCGGCGCGAAGGCCGTCTACTGCTTCTACGCCGGCACGATGGCCGTCGACTTCGTCAAGCAGTACGAGCAGGCCGGACTCAAGGGCAAGGTCCCCCTCTACGGGGCGGGGTTCCTCACCGAGGGCAGCGTCCTAGCGGCCCAAGGCGCCGCCGCCGACGGGGTGCAGACGGTGCTCAACTACGCCGCGAACCTCGACAACGCCGCGAACCGTGCGTTCGCCCCGGCCTACCAGCAGAAGCATCAGACGGCCCCGAACCTGTACAACGTCACCGGCTACGACGCCGCACTCGTGCTCGCCGCCGCGATCGCCGCCGCGGGGGACAAGCCGACCAGCGAGTCGATCAACGCGGCGATCGGGAAGCTCGGCGCGATCGACAGCCCACGCGGGCAGTGGCGCTTCGGCGCCAGCCACAGCCCAATCCAGCCCTGGTACCTGCGCAAGGTCCAGAACGACGGCCGGGCACGCGCCAACGTCGTCGTGCAGAACCTCACCACTCTCGGCAGCTAGAACAGGAGTTCCACCATGACCAACGCACCCGTGGCCGCCGTTGACGGCCGATACACCTTCGACAACGCCACCAGCGAGGCCGCACGGCAGGTACGCCTGCTCGCGGAGATCCTCGACCCACACTCCACCGACGTGCTCGCCCGTACCGGCGTGGAGAGCGGTTGGCGGTGCCTCGACCTGGGCACCGGCGCCGGCAGCGTCGCTACCTGGCTCGCCGAGCAGGTCAGCCCCGCCGGACGCGTCGTGGCCCTCGACGCCGACCCCCGGCACGTGCCCACTCACGAGCTGATCGATGTGCGTACTGGCGACGTCACCACCATCGACCTGGGTGAGCGGGAGTACGACCTTGTGCACGCCCGGCTGCTGCTGATGCATCTAGCTGATCGCGAGCAGGTCCTGCGCCGCGCCGCCGCCGCACTCAAGCCCGGCGGGGTGCTGGTGATCTCCGAGTGGGACTGCACCCGCCTCGACGAGATGCTGCTGCGCGGTCCGGCCGTCCTGGCCGAGGCGTTCCTGGCGTTCCAGAACGCCCTGGTGGGCTTGGCCGTCGACAACGGCGCGTCGGCCAACTGGGCGCACCGCGTGCCCGTAGCGATGCGCGACGTCGGCCTCGTCGACGTCGAGGCCGAGGTCCATAACCGGCTGTGGTCCGGCGGGGAGGCCGGGTGTCTGCTGCACGCCAGCAACAGCCGCCAGATGGAAGCGGCGCTGCTCGCGCGGGGAATGAGCTCGCCGCAGCTGGAGACGCTGCGCGACGGGATGAACGACCCGCACGCCCTCACGTGGTCCTACCCGATGGTCACCACCGTCGGCCGCCGGGCCGAGGACTGACCAGGACCCGTGAGAAGGAAGGGGAAGCGTGCCGTGGGACAGGTAGCGACGTTCGCGGTGACCGGCTTGGACGGGGTGGCCTTCGGGCTGCTGCTGTTCGTCGCCGCCGCCGGCCTGGCGCTGATCTTCGGCGTCATGGACGTGCTCAACATGGCCCACGGCACGCTCTACCTCCTCGGCGCCTACCTCGCCTACCTGTTCACCGATGGCAGCCTGCTCGGCCTGCTCGCCGCCGTGGCCGTCGGTGTGGCCGCCGGCACCCTCGGCGGTGCGGCCCTGGCCGCTGTACTGCGTCCCCTGGCCGCACGCGGGCACCTCGACCAAGGCCTCGCCACCCTCGGCATCGCCTTTCTGGCCGGGGACGCCTTCACCACCGTGTTCGGGGCGACCCCGCTGCCCGCCGACCCGCCGATGGTCCTGGCGGGCCGCATCGACATCGCCGGATTCGGCTACCCGACCTACCGACTCATGTTCATCGCTGTCGCCGCCGCCGTCGCGGTTGCACTGCACTGGATCGTGCGGCACACCACCGCCGGAGTGATGCTACGCGCCACCGTCACCGACCCCGCCATGGCCGCCGCCACCGGCATCAACACCGCCCGAGTACGCATCGCCGCCCTCGCCGTCGGCGCAACACTCGCCGTCACCGCCGGGGTCCTCGGCGCACCCCTGCTGGGCCCCGCCCCCGGAGTCGACACCACCGTCCTGGTGCTGTCGCTGATCGTCGTCGTCCTCGGCGGCGCCGGCTCGATCCCCGCGACCCTCGCCGCAGCCCTGCTGGTCGGGCAGGTCCAAACCCTCGGCGTGCTCGCCGCCCCCGCCCTCGCCCCCTTCGCTCTCTTCGGCGCCCTGTTCGTCGTCCTCGTCATCCGAGGCCAGAGCGGTGCCCCGACGGCGGTGAGGCCAGCATGAGCACCGCCAACGCCAACGCCAACGCCAACGCCACCGCAACCGGGGCCGCCGCCACGCCACCGCACTCGGCGGCACCCGCACCGCTTGGCCGTCCGCAGCGGGCGGTTCGGGCAGGCCTGGCCGGGTGCGTGGCGCTCAGCGCGCTGCTGCTGCCCGCCATCACCGACGCCTACACCGTGTCCCTGGCCAGTACCGCACTGGTCTTCGCGGTGCTGGCCATGAGCACCCAACTCCTCGTCGGTGTCGCCGGCCTGCCGTCCTTCGGCCAGGCTGCCTACTTCGGCGTCGGCGCTTACACCGCGGCCCTGCTCGCCCAAGCAGGTGTCACCGCCGGCCCGGTGCAGCTCGCCTCAGCAGCCGCCGCCGGCGCGATCACCGCCGCCGCGACGGCGCCGCTGGTGCTACGCACCCGCGCCACCGCGTTTCTTATGGCGACCTTCGCGGTGCAGAGCCTGACAGCGACCATCGCCGCACAGTGGACGACCGTCACCGGCGGCGACGAAGGCATGCACACCCCACCGGTCACCGCCTGGCCCACAACGGCACCGCTGACCGGCGCCGGGCACGTCTACTGGTACACCCTGGGCTGCTTCCTCCTGCTGACCGCCGCCGTGGCCGTGCTGATGCGCTCCCGCCTCGCCCTGCTCCTGCGCGGCTGCGCCGACCACGAGCCCCGTATGGCAGCACTCGGCCACCCGGTCACCCTCGAACTCGCCGCCGGCTACACCGCCGCCGGCACGCTCGCCGCAGCAGGCGGCGCGCTGCTCGTCGCGGTCAACCGGTACGTCTCTCCCGCCGACCTGGGCTTCGAGATCGCGGCGCTCACGCTGCTGGCCGCCGCGATCGGCGCCGGCAGCATGACCGGCGCCGTCCTCGGCGCGTTCGCTGTCGTCGCCACCCGGGACCTCGTCGGTGCCGGCACGGGCGGTCACGGACCCGTGCTACTCGGCGTTCTGTTCCTCGCCGTCGCCTACGGCCGGCCACTTGCCCGCCACCTCACCACACGCCTGCGCCGCACACCCGAAGGAAGGCAGCCGTGAACGATTACCCACCTGCGCTTCTGCACCTCGACGGAGTGGGTCGCCGCTACGGCGGCCTGCACGCCCTGCACGACATCTCCATCACCCTGCCCACCGGTGCCCGACACGCGGTCATCGGCCCCAACGGAGCCGGCAAAAGCACCCTGTTCGGGGTCATCGCCGGCAGCGTGCGCCCCACCAGCGGGCGGGTCCTGCTCGACGGGCGCGACGTGAACCGCCTCGGCCCCGCGGCCCGCGCGCGACGCGGCGTCGGCCGCACCTTCCAACACCCCGCCGTGTTCGGGCGGCTCTCCGCCGCCGCGAACGTCGCCCTAGCCATCAACCGTCGCACCCCGCCTGCTGCCCGATCCGCTAGCGCCCGCCGCGGCATGAACACCGACCGTGCGCGCGCCGTGCTGCATGCCGCAGGGCTGGCCGCCTACGCCGACATGCCCGCCGCCGCCCTGCCATACGGGGTGCGGCGGCGGCTGGAACTGGCTGTCGCACTCACGCCCCAACCGCGGCTGCTGCTCCTCGACGAGCCCTCCGCCGGCCTCGACCCCGGGGACGTCGCACAACTCGTCGAGACCATCCGGGCCCTCCCGCCGGAGGTCACGGTCCTACTGATCGATCACCACCTGGACCTCGTGTGGGACGTCGCGGACACCGTCACCGTCCTGCAACACGGCAACCACATCGCCACCGGCACCCCAGACGAGATCCGCGCGGACACCGCCGTACGCGCCGTCTACCTCACCACCGCTGGTACGCCGGCCGCCGCCGTACCCGACTGCGTTCCCGATCCCGTGCCACCGAGCGGTGAACGGCGTCGGCTGCTTGAGGTCCGCAACCTGCAGGCCGGCTACGACGGCGCGCCGGCCGTGCACGACCTCAATTTCGACGTCTTCGAGGGGAAAATCCTGGCACTGCTCGGCCGCAACGGCGCCGGCAAGACCACCGTGCTCAACGCCCTGGCGGGGCTCACGCCTCTCACACCGCCCACCAGCGTCACGCTCGGCGGAGGCAGGTTACCCACCGCCGCGCACCGCATCGCCCGCGCCGGCCTGACTCTCGTGCCGCAAGGCCGACGACTGTTCAGCTTGACCGTCGCCGAACACCTCACCGTCGCGGCTGCCACCGCCACCCGAGACCGCCACGTCGGCCGACAGTGGAGCCGCGACGACATCCTCGCGCTTCTGCCCGCATTGGGCACTCGCCTGCGCCATTCCGCCGAACGCCTCTCCGGCGGTGAACAGCAGATGCTCGCCTTCGCCCGCGCGCTGCTGGCCCGCCCCCGAGTGCTGCTGCTTGATGAACCGTCCGAGGGACTCGCCCCTGCCCTCGTGCAGCAGATCAGCGTTGCCATCTCCACGATCGCAGCCCAAGGCGTCGGCGTCGTGATCGCCGAGCAGAACCTGTCCCTCGCCCTGTCCCTCGCCGACGACGTGGTCGTGCTCGAACACGGTCACGTCGCCCTCACCGCCGCTACCGCCGACTTCACCGAATCTCATCACCGGCGCCTCCACGACCTGCTTGGCGTCACCCCGGTCGGAGCCAACGCATGAGCAGCAACCCCGCCGAGGACAAGCCAAGCCGCTTCGCGCTTCTCGCCTACCCCGACGACGACAGCCCACCGCAGATCGTGGGCTGGGGCCTGGCCCTGCCCGACGGAAGCGCCTTCGCCGTCAACCTGCACGGCCGGCGCACCCTGCTCGCACTCTGCACCAACGCCGACGGCGTCGCCCGCCTCCACAACGCCGATGTCGCCTGGATCGACGACGAACCCTCGCCCCCGCCTCAGCCACACAGCCCGCCATGAGTTCCACACCCGGCCGTCAACCCGAGGGCCACCGTCGCGGCCCTGTGGGTTCTTCGCACGATCCTCTCGACGACGCCCGCGCGGTCCAGGCAGCCCACACCGACGACGACGGCATGTGCCACGGCTGCCACATCGCCTACCAGCAACTCAAACCCTTCCCCTGCGAGTACGCCCGCTGGGCCGCCCGCTACCTCGCGTCGACACCGAAGCAGAAAGATCCAGGTCCATGACGGCCACCACCGCCCCGCCCGTGCACTCCGCGCCACCCGCGAATCGCCTGCTGAGCCCGCTCATCCACCGCGAACTGGACAAGCTCCTCATCACACCCGGGCAGCAGGTCCTTGATATCGCGCGCGTCAGCAACATCACCACCCGCCTTGCCTCTTGTCGGCCCGACAGGATCCGTCGCAGGCGTCGACCACGACACCCGACACCTGCATCCCACCTACGTCATCGACGTCTACGGGCGAGCGCGGATGACGCCCGCCTGATCCACACCGTCATGCGCAGCGTCTATCGCACCATCGCCGGCCCCGACGGCGGCGCCACGTGGCCGCTCGACATCGACCAGCAGCTCATCGGCACCGGCATGGTCCAGGCCTGTACCCACACCGGTACCGAAACCTGGACCGGCGGCGGCCCCGGATGCCGTCTACTTGCCGACGTCGTCGATGGACTCCGACCCACTCTGCGCGGACCCGACACCACCGACGCCGACCTCAACCAATTCCTCATCCTCATGGCCCACCCTGACCTGGTCCTGAGCTCCCTACCAATGCAGGGCAATCCACGCCCGCAAGGCGGGCTGACCGACCGCCGCCGCGCCCCCGGCTCCTGGGACAGCGGCCGGCAACAACAAATCGTCGACAGCATCCGCGAGAGTGTTCGAAGGAACGGCCCATGCCTCGCGTCATCGTCCCGGTGGGCTTCAGCCTCGGACCACAACACCGATATGTGCGTCCCGCCGACCCGACGCCGGAGTCGTGGGAGATCCACCTCGGCGCCGACATGGTCGACCTCAGCGAGGACGAGGTCGGCGTCTACGGGGCCGTCTTTCTGGACGTCGAGGGCCACTCGGAGCTGCGCGTGGACCGGGCGAGGCTGGTGGAGTCGCTGCTGACCGCACCGAAGCCACAGCCTGACGCCGCAGGACTGGTCGAAGATCTGGTCAACCGGGGCCTGCTGCTGGAGTTCGACCCCGAAGGCCCACTCGAAGACCTGTTCCGGCACTACCGTCTCTTCCCTACCGCCGAGGGCATGGGATCGACAGCCGAGGAGCCCCACTACCACCGGATGGGCCATCACCGCCGCCCCCTGGTAGCGCTCCAGAACGACGCCTACGTCATGTGGGCGTTCTCCTTCCTGCACCCCAACCTCTGGGAAGCCTGCGCCTACTTCGCACGGGCTGACGAGGAGGAGTTGGCGGCGGGTGAGGACCCGATCGGCCTCACGCCTGAGGGAGTTGCCCGCGAGGTGGCGGTGAACCTGCCGATGTTGATCGCCACCCAGTGCGCCTTCCTGGATCCCGTCGCGATGCCATGAGCTACCGCCGGCGGGGATACCGCAACGGATCCCGGCAACAAGACGGCTACCTGCGCTGGTTCCTTTGCCGACCAGCGGTAGATGAGCTGCTGTTGGGCCAAAGTACGGGCGAGGGTGGTGAGGACGGCGGTCGTGCAGCCGGGTCAAGTTGATCCCTCGCTGGTGCGGGTGGCTGGCCAGCAGCCGCTGCACGTCGAGGGGGCCCGGCGCGGACGGGGCCGGTGGTGCCGTCGGCGTGACCAGCTCGCCGTGCAGCACCGGGCCACCGCAACCAGATCCTTCCTTGGGACGTGCGGCGCGGCGCGGGCGTCGAGGTCGTGTCCGTCTCGTGCTGCGGCCTGACGGACCCGGCTGGCGGCGAGGCGCGTTCTACCGGCATGTGGGTGGCGGGCGCCTCACCGCGAGGTGGTTGTCGCGGCGGCGGCGGTGATTGCTCAGAAAAGCTGGGTGATTTAGGTCTACCTGGCTGCGTCTTTTCCTGCCGGCGATGCCAGTGGTGCCAATCGGGTCGATTTGACCTCTGTGGGATCTGCCTGCTCCGCCCTGATTTGCCAGCGGAGAAGCCGCAGTGCGCGAGTGGTGACTAAAAAGACCTTTCGCGTTGATTGAAGCCTATGTAATGGCATATGTTCCCTCTGATCTCGATCCGGCCTAGGGAGGTGGCGGCATGCGCAAGGGCGTCGAGTGGGGCTGAGGAACCGGTGTGAGCTGCTACTGTGGACGACTTGCACGAGAGGACTGGGCCGATGATCATGGGGGCCTGATTGATGCCAAACCAGCGTGGAAGATGGGCGCTGGTCACATTGACATCCATGGTTTGCGTTTTGGCGTCGGTGTGCCTCGTATGGGCGGTGAACCATGTGGGGCAACCGGCGCGTTACTATTTCGTGTATCCGCTGATGGGTGCGGCGCTGATGGCGGTGGGCGCGATCTGTTCGGCGCCATTGCCGCAGCGGATGCCCATTCGGATCACTCTGACGCCCACCGCGTCGTTGGTGTGTGCCGCGGCGTTGCCGGCGCCCTGGGTGATCTTGTGTGCGGCCGTCGGCGTGGCGGTGGCACGGATGGTGACGCGGTACCCCCGAGCGTCGGGCGTGCACAAGGCGATCCAGAACACCGCCATGGATATCGTTGCGGCTGCTGCCGCAGCGGCGGTTTTGTATGTCTTCGGGGTGCGTCCCGGCTTCGTCGAGGCCGAGATGGATACGTCGGGGCTGGCACGTCTTGGGGCGGGTCTTCTAGTGGCGGCGGCCGTCCTGTTCGCCATCGAAGAGTTGGTCACGAGCGCCGCGGTGACGCTGGCAACCAGTAAGCCGTTCGCGCTGGTGCTGCGTACCCTCTGGCGCACCCGTCTGATTGTCGCGCTCGGCGAGACCGTCACTGCCGGCCTGTTCGCGGTCGTTATTGGGCTCGACAAGCGGGCGATGATCGCCCTGCCTGCGGTGATGCTCGTGCTGTACCTCGCGGTGACGTACCGGCTGCGTATTCGTGAGGAGCGGGGCGCCTGGGAGCACCTGGCGGCTTTGACCGACGCGCTGTCGGCCCGGGACCTGCACACCGTCTTGCACACTGCCGCAGTCGGAGCGGTCGGACTGTTCGGCACCCGGGCGGCCGACATCGAGATTCACGGCGGCGAGCGGCTGGTGCGCGCCGACAGCGAGGCAGGGGAGGCGGGAGTCGTGTACGACGGCCCTGCGTCCGAGGCTCCCGAGATGGCTGGCGCCCGGACGGTGGTGCGGCACGAGATCCGGCGTGATGCGACCGGGTTGCAGGGCATGGTGCGGCTGTACCTGACGGGCCGGCGTGACGTGTTGTCGGTGCGTGAGCAGGCAACGTTGCGGGCTTTCGCCGCTAACCTGTCGACCAGCTTGGACGGCGTTCATGCCTACGGGCTGCTGGCGGAAGATGCGCATCGGCACGAGCTGGCGGCGACCCAGGATCCTGACACCCGTTTGCCGAATCGGATGGCGCTGCTGTCTCGGGTTGCGACGAAGGCGACCGGGACGTGTCATGTGGTGGTCGTCCGCCTCGAGAACTACCAGTTTCTGGCTGATGCGGTCGGCAGGGACCGCGCGCTGAGGGTGCTCGACGAACTCGCCGGCCGGCTGTGCCGGGCTGCGCGAGATGCGGCTTCTGTTGTCGGCCGGGTCGGCGACGCGGAATTCGCGCTGGTCATGTGGGGCCTGTCAAAGGACACCGCCTACCAGCGGGCGTGCTGGGCGGTGGCGGCGCTGCGTCGACTGGTCACCGACGAGAAGGGCCCGTTGAGCGTGCGGGCGAGCGCCGGGATGACGTCGGGACCGGCCGCGCAGGCGCACGACCTGCTGGATGGCGCGGAGCGGGTGATGTGGCGGGCGGTCCGCGCGGGACAGGACCGGCTGGTGTCCTACCAAACGGCTCCCGTACCCGGCACCTCACTGGCCCGAGAGCTGCTGGACGCGCGCATGGCGATCTCGTGCGAGCCGATCGTGGACCTCACCACCGGCCGCATCGTCATGGTGCAGTCAACGCCGCGATTCCTCTACTCCCGACACGACGTGTTCGCCGCCGACGAGGACATCTACCAACTCATCGACGATGAGGAAGCCTTGCAGGACCTCGCGCGCAAGGTGGTCGCTCGCTCGGTATCGGCGGCGACCACCTGGCGGGAGGCGCTGCCTCGGACAGCGTTGATCGTGCCGGTGCCGGCACGTGCGCTGACGCCGCAGCTTGCTGACTCTCTGCGCGAGATGCTGAGCGGCTACGGCGTGGCCGCGTCATCGCTGGTGCTGGAAGTCGCGGAGCCGACCGCACTGCGCGACCGGAACACCGTCGAGCAGCTGCGGCACTACGGCATACGGCTTCTGCTGGCGAACTTTGGCAGCGACCAGAACAGCATCGAGGTACTGAACGCCGCCACCTGGAGCTTCTTGCGTCTGCATCCGGCTTATGCGCTGGACGCGGGCTGGCGGCCAGCCCGCTCCGTCATCCGCGCGGCGGTCGACCTCTCCATCGACCTGGGCTTCGCAGTCATCGCTTCCGGCATCGCCAGGGAAGACGAGCGAGAAGAGCTGGCTACCCTCGGCTGTGCTCTGGGCAGCGGCTCACTGTTCGGCGGCGCGATGTTCCCCAGCCAGTTGAGGAACCACGGGCGGCTGTGGCAGCCACGGGCTCTACCCGGGCGGGCGAGAGTGCTGCGGCTGCACCGCTCGGGATGACCGGCCGCGTCGGGCGATGCCCTCGGGCAGCGGCGCCACAGACAGCATCTGCGCGAGAGGCGAGTGGCGTGGCTCGTCGCTCGCGTTGATGGTCGCGACCACGGGTGCCCAGCGAGCGACCTCGGCAGCAACAACGGGTGAGTCATGCCATGCGCAGGAGATGCGCGCGAGGCGGCGGGTTTCGCCTCGCACATCGGACACGTCGACAGGTGGTGTCGTGTCGAGCGGGTCATGGACGGCGGGAAACGCGGCTTGGCGTCGGCGCAGCGCGACGGCGAGTGTGGCGGCGTCCGCGACCGCGGCGGCGGTGGCGGAGTCCAGGCGATAGCGGTGCGCGCGCCGCTGCGCGCTGGCATGCACCTGCCTGCTGCACCAGGGGCGCAGAAGCCGCAGCGCGTCGTGAACCTCGATGACGCGGCGGTGGCGATGCCGGCTACCGCCGATCTCCACCGGGAGTGGGACGCCCGTGGTCGTGCTGACGATCGTCGCGTCGGGCAAGCCGGCCCTCAGCTTGATCCACAACTGGTTGACGTGCCAGTCCGTACGGCGGTCCGCCCACCACGTCGAGGGCCGCCAGGACCGCAGTCGTGCCGGCCTCTCGCCGTGCCTGCTGCCGGATTTGGCAGCGGCGCGGATCATCTGCTGGTACAGCAGGTCGGCGGCTAGTTCCGCTTCGGCCTCCAGGGCGGGATCAATGTCGGAATGCAAGGCGTTGCCAGCGTGGCCGAGGACGAGATGCGCTACCTCGTGCAGCACGCTCTGCGTCCGCGCAAGCATCGGCAGGCTCGCGTCGACGAGGATGTAGTCGGCGCGGTCCAGGGGAACAAGTACACCGGAGGGGTATTCCGCGTCGAACCGTTCGTCGCGGATAACCAACGGCCGGCCCCGAGAATCACCAATCGCCTGGCACCACGCCTCCAATGTGTAGGGCTCGGGTGGCGGCGGCACCCTCACCGTGCGCAGACGCCGCCGCAGACGCGCACGAGCCCAAACCACCCCGACCCCCCGAAACTACGATCAGTGATGATCGAAAGGTCAGAGTGTAGCGCCCGAAGCGTCACCTGCGGGTGTCCGATCATCGTTTCCCGCTAGAGAAACCGCAGTCCGCTAAGCTCCCCCTCATGGTCAAGCGGCACCCGGTAAAAAGCCATGCCGGAGTGTCGTGGGCACATGCCACAGTTCAGCATGTCGATCGGGTCGCCTTGCCTCCGCTGTGGAACTCGGGATGCAGCGCGCACCCTGCCTGCGGTGCATGCGGCAGGGGCACGCGTGGCCCGCACGTCCACCATGACCTTGGTCGGGGGCATGCTTGCCGCTCGCAGCCGCAGCGTCACCGTGTCGTCGAGCCTGCTGGCGACACAGCTGCGTCCTCCGGTACGGCAGCGCTCCGCCTCACGGCCAGCCGCAGCGGCAGCAGGTTGTGCGGCGCTGGCCCTCTTCACTCTCTACGGGCTGCTGGCCGCGCCGGCGACCTCTACGCAGGACACCTCGGCGGCGCTATTTATGGCGGCGGTCCTCACCGCAGCCGCCGCCTTGGTGGCAGTCGTCGCGGCTGCTCGCTGGCGACGTACGCGGCAATCAAGCGCGAGGACGGCGCGAGCGATTAGGGTGTGGCGCGCAGGCACATGGTGCGCTAGCTGCCACTACGTGACCTTGACAGTTCCGGGCATCGACCGCTTGACCCTCGTGAGCGCCGATCACGCCCACCGAGCAATTCACAGCCTCGCCAGCATCGGCGCCTCCACCCCGTAGCCCGGCTCACGGCATCCGAGCTGTGGTTGCCAGCCCAAGGGGTCGCCTGGACTCTCGGAGTCAACGGCAGCTCGCCGGCCTTACTTGGCTGGGACCACCGCACGGGCAATCAGCGGATGCTGCCGGACGATTCACGCGGCGACCATAGGGCAGCCCGTACGAACCCGGGGCAAAGCGCCGACGAAATTACCGAGGCATCCCCTGCGCACGGCGCCGACTTCACCTGCGTCAAAGTGGCGCCCGTCACTGAGCCGGTTCGCCGCTGAACGGTGACGATATCGACGACTGCTGACGGGGCTGCTCTCGCCATGATCCGGGCGAGGGCGCGCGCAGGAGACGGTCAATCATCTCCTGGGCCTCCCCGGGGAGTTGAACTCGAAGCTCAGCACTCTTCCAGTTTCGCCGTCACCAGCGCGGGCGACGACCTTCCAACGGGTCTGCTAACGAGCCATACGTCGCGACGCGCGAGGCGTTCCCACAGGCCATTCCACCACCGTCGAGCCACCACGTCCACACCGAGATCGTACGCACGTTCGAACAGGTGTCGTGGTGGGCCCACGAAGCCGGGCTATTCGCAGCGGTCCTCAGCCCCTCGGCCGTGCACCTCGCAGCAGTCGGGCCGGTGCCGATAAATCCGCAGCTCGCGGCCCTGCCGATCGACCCGCTCCGGCGTTGCCTCGTACAGACACGCGCGCCACATGGTGCTCGGCCCGACGGCAGGCACCACCTGGCCGTCGCCTGGTCCGCCGCGCAGCAACACCTTCATGCCTCGACGCTACGCAGCCTGTCTTGCCGGCGGCTACGGGTTGCGCTGAGCAAATCCGTGGCGTCTGGTGGTAATCGACGCAGGACCTCCGACCTTATCCGCGACGCGCTCACCGGCGGCGGCCTCGCCAGCGTTATCGAACTGCGGCCCACCGACTGCTGTACTGCTCCGTCCTCCAGGCGGTCCCCGAAGGTCAGGTGGAGGGAGCCGTCGCCCCGGTACGCTGCCGGCAGCCCTAGGGTCATCTCTCGCCTTGGTGCTGTGGTCAGCAACCGGTACGGCCGAGTCGTCCGTGTCCGCGGCCCAGGACTTGTACCGCACCCGTACCACCACGGACATCGTCGTGCGTACCGACGAGCAGTTCGCTGCCCTCTTCGGCGACCTCACGCTGATCGAGCGGGGTCTGGTGCCGCTCAACGATTGGCGCTTCGAACTCGGTGACCCGGGCCTTACGACGGCGCCGCGACGCCCTCACCGATGCGGCGCGCAGTGACCTTCCGTTTCTGACTGGTCATGATATCGGTCCGCCACCGGAGGGTAGCCGCACGACCTGCGGCAGATAAGCGGGACCGTCGGCGTAGCAGTTCTCCCGTAGGCTGCGAGATCCACAAGTGACAGGACCTGCGAGGGAGACAGTGATGAGCAGCCCGCCGACGAGCACATCGAGCCACGACCAAGGCCGTGCCACCGTCGCCCGGATATACGACTATCTCCTCGGTGGCAAGCAGAACTTCGAAGCCGACCGCGAAGCCGCACGGCGACTCCTGCAAGCCATACCCGACTCTGCGAACATCGCTCGCTCTAACCGGCTTTTCATGCAGCGGGCGGTCCGCACCCTCGCCGAGGACGGCATCAAGCAGTTCCTCGATCTGGGCTCCGGTATCCCCACGCAGGGAAACGTGCACGAGATTGCCCAGGCAATCGACCCTAACATCCGCGTGCTGTACGTAGATATTGATCCCGTCGCGGTCGTCGTCTCCAACCAGATCCTCAGGGACAACCCCACCTGCCGCGCCATCGAGGGCGACTTCACCCGCCCCGATCTGATCCTCGACGCGCTAGCCGACGGCGACCTCGCCAGCGTCATCGACCTCGATCAGCCCACCGCGGTGCTGTACTGCTCCGTGCTACAGCAGGTTCCCGACGATCGTATCGATGCCGTCGTCACCCCGATCCGCGAGCGGCTCGCCCCCGGGAGCGCGATGGTCATGTCCCACATCAGCGCCACCGTGGCCGATCGGTATGACAACACGACCGTGTCCGAGGGCAAGGCCGTCTTTCGAGCCCGTGCCGCCACCGAGATTACGCTGCGCACCGACGCGCAACTCGCTGCTCTCTTCGGCGATCTCACGCTGCTCGAACCGGGTCTGGTGCCGCTCAACGAATGGCGCCCCGAACTCGGCGAGCCGGACCCCTACGCCGCCGGCCCCACGCCTTCGCCGATGCGGGGAGCCGTCGCCATCGATCTCTGACTGTGGCGGCGCGAGGCGCCAAGTCCTTTGATCATCCAATAGCCGGCCTCGGCCACGCCGCCGATGCCCGCACCGCGCCCGGTCTGATTAACCTGCCTATCGGCGTTGTTTAGGTCTGCCGCTCGTACCACGTTTTGGTAGGTACTTCCGCCTGCGGGGTGTTCTCGTCAACCTCGAGGTGTTCCTTCAGGCTCCGGTGCCCGGTGTCAGCGGGCACATGCCTGCTCCGCGGCTCGGTTGAGGTGCTCGGTGGCGTCGCGTGAGAGACCGCGTTCGATGCCGGCAACGTGCAGTTGCGCTCCCCGACCTCACTGCGCGACACCGACCGATGGTGCGGTGCCGTCGGTCCGCGCCGCTGCCGACGCGGCAGCGGCGCGGACCGACGGCCCAGCTCGTCCACCGGGGGCGGTCAGCCCGGCAGGGCCACCTGTGCCGGGGTCGACCGGTGAGTGGTGGTGCCGTCGCCGAGCTGCCCGAACGAGTTGCCGCCCCAGCACCACAGGCTGCCATCGGTACGCGTCGCGCAGGCGTGATAGGACGCGGCGAGTTGACCGTCCAGGTGGTGGCGTTACCGACTCAGGTTGGATCGACCGGTTCGGCTCGGTGCTCAACGGCGACCGCTAGGCCGACCTCCGGACCCCCGCCAACCTGGAAGTCGCCCTCGGAGTCGAGCAGGTTCACGCCGTAGCGCTTGTGCTTTCGAGCAGGGCGAATCGTCTACACCCGAAAGGCGCATCCTTCGATTGTGCGTCTGATGAGCGCTTCATCCCTGCTCAGGTGTTGTACGAACGTATTGCAACAGGGCAGTAAATGTGGCTAGGGGTAGCCGAAACTGTGGACACTGAGGTCAGGGCTGTGCTGAATTTGCTGCGTTAACGACGCAGTCCCGATGACTGGGGAGCGGGCCTGCGTCAAAGCACGCCCGTTGATTCGCGCGGGCAACTACCTTGCATCCCCGGGATAGGTGGATCCTGTGAGCCTGCCCCCATTGTCTGCCCTAAATCAATACCGTGACCGCCGTAAGGCGTACCCGTTCTTTGCGCGGCACCGCGCAGTTGCGGCGAAGGCCGTCATTGTCGCCGTGGTCCTAGCGGCAACGGGCTGTACCAAACATTCCGGAGTTCAAGACGCTTCGGGCACGACCACGGCGACAACCGCTTCCGACACCGCCGGCACCACCAGGACGGCCGAGGCAACGACGCCCACAGCAGGCGCGTCGACCGGAGCACCGTATCGCCCGGTAGACGCGCTGTGCTCGAAGGTGGCCCTCGAGCCGATCTCCGAGATCGTCGGTTCGGTTGGGAACCAACAGGACGACTCCCGCGCGGCGGGCAGCACCGTCAGCACGGCATGCACTGCCACGGTGGGCCGCCTGCCCGACGGCATCGTGCTGACCGTCCGCGCCGACATCGGGGCGCCCGGCTCCGGCAGGCTCATGTACGAGGGTCTACGACAGGCGCAGCAGTCCACTGGCCCGGTTGCCGACGTGATCGGCGTCGGGGCCGCCGCCTACACCTACACCGACCAGGCGAGCGGCTTCACCGTCGCCACCTATGACGCGAATCTCTACTTGACGGTCACCGCCGCGCCGCTGCGTCCCGGAGCCACCCTGCGCGGCGACCTGCCTGCCCGAGTGCGCGCCGCAGCGGCCTCCACGCTCGCCGCCCTGCGTACCTGACCGAACCTGTGCCACCGGCACGTCTTGGCCGCGACCAAGATCCCCGCCCCGGGCAACAGCCCACCCGCACCTGGAGACTTCTGTGCCTTCACCTCTGCCCGCTGTCCTACCGGGATCCGGTGACAACGACTACGCCCGCTACATGCACACCGACGACCTGCTTTCCCTACAGAAAGGGCCGGGGGAGTGGGTGCACCCCGACGAGCTGCTGTTCCAGATCGTGCACCAGAGCACCGAGCTTTGGCTGAAGCTCACCCGCTCCCACATGTTGCGGGCCTTGGCGCACCTCGACGCGGACCGGCCGTCCGCGGCCGAACTGCTTCTGCATCGCGCCGCGGAAGAGCTGCGCCTGATCACCGAGCAGCTCCACATGCTGCGGTCTCTGCCGCCGGCCCGGTTCGCCGTCATCCGCACCGCACTGGGCAACGGCTCCGGCTTCGAGTCTCCCGGGTGGGCGCTGCTGCGATCAGCGACCACCGAACTGGACATCGCGTTCGCCCGCCTGCTGTCATCGCTGAACCTCACCGCCGTCGACGTATACCGGGGCGAGCCGTCGGACCCGCTGTACCGGCTCGCCGAAGCGCTCGTGGGGCTGGACGAGCGGATCGCCCTGTGGCGCACCGAGCACTACACCGTCGCCACCCGCATCATCGGCCACGGCGTGCTCGGCACCCGCCACACCCCGGTCGACAGCCTGACCAAACTCATCGCCCACCGCCGCTTCCCGACCCTCTGGGACGCCCGCACCGTCCTCACCCAAGAAGCCACACAGCCGGTCTGCCCCGAGCAGGTGCAGCCGTGACCGCCATGACCGAAACCCTGCCCTCGCTGCTACGGCACAAGCTGCGCCTGCCCTCTGGCAGCGCTCACATGGCGGCGTGCAGCATCGCGCCACGCACCGTCGACGTCGACGAGGCCATCGCGCGGATGCTCGATGACCTGTCGCGCCCAGGCTTCTGGCAGGCATGCGAACAGCAGGTCACTGAAGCCCGCATCTTGTTCGCGCGGCTCATCGGCGCCGACGTCGAGCAGATCGCTGTCCTGCCCAACGCCAGTGTTGCCGCCCACCAGGCGGCAGGCGGCTGTCGCTGGCGCCGGCGCAGCGACATCCTGACCAGCCACGCCGAGTTCCCCGGAATCGCCCACACCTGGCTGGCCCAACCCGGCGCGCGAGTGCGCTGGTGCGGCACCCACGCGACGGTCCGCACCGGTGACTACCTGTCGCACATCACCCCGCGCACCGCCCTGGTATCGGTGCCCGCCGTCACCTATCGAGACTCCCGGCGCCTCGACGTGGCCCGTATCGCCGACGCCGCGCACGCCGCCGGTGCCGCCGTGTTCGTCGACGCCTACCAGGCCGCCGGAGTGATGCCCCTCGACGTCGACGCCCTGCGCTGCGACTACCTCGTCACCGGCACCGGCAAGTACCTGCTCGGGCTCCCCGGGCTGGCCTTCCTCTACGTCCGCAACCCCGGCGGACCACGGCCGACCCTCACCGGCTGGCTCGGCCGCGCCAACCCCCACGCCTACCAAGCCACCGTCCTGGACTTCCCGCCACACGCCCGCCGCTACGAGACCGGCACACCCGCCGTGGCCGCCGTCTATGCCGCCGTCGCCGGCCTGTCCACGGTGCACGACCTCGACCTGCGGCAGGTGCGCCGCCACACGCAACGAATGGTCTTCGGACTGGCGACACGCCTGGCCAGTCAAGGCGAGATCGTGCGCCTGGCCGCCGACGTCGACACGCAAGGCCCGCACCTGGCGCTCGTCGAGCCACACGCGGAAGCCATGGCGGCCTGGCTCGGACACCGCGGCGTCATCGCCGCACCCCGCTGCGGCGTCCTGCGCCTGGCCACCCACGCCTACACCACCACCGACGACCTCGACGCCGTATCCGAGGCAGTCGCCTCCTACCGCTGCCGCAGCCGTACCCGCCCAGGAGCAGCCCGATGAACCCCGAGCCCTTGCAGCGATGGCTAGCCCAGCGACGACCCACCACACGTCGCTTCCCGTACGACTGCGTCGTGGACGCCTACCAGCACCACGGCAAGCAGTTCGTCTCCGGAACGTGGACAACGCTGCTGCAATCGGCCCGCGAACGCCTACCGGAGGTCTCTGGGCCGCACCGTCAACTGAGTGCCTTCCTGAACATCGCCCTCGACAAGACCGACGACCGGTACGACTACCGCAGCTACCTCGCTCTGCCCCTGCTGCCCATACCTGACCCGGACCGGGACACCGAACGGGCAGACCGACTGCTGGCCCGCCGTGACCGCTTCCACCTTCTGCTCCTGTCCGACCTCATCGCCTTCGAGATACATGCCCTCGACACCATGCAGGCGCCGCTGCCACAGTTGCGTCCCGACCCCCTGGTGGTGCGCAAACGCCTCCGACACGCCTCCCGCTCCGCAGCCCCGGCCCTGCGCCGCCTTAGCTTCGACGTCCATGCCGTCGGCGACCCGGTGACGTTCGCCCGACGGCTGATCGCCATGACTTCCATTGACCGCAGCAGCGACGAGCGGCTGACGATGCGTACGACCATGCTGCCCGTCTCGACCGTTCACGACGAATACCTGTTCATCCGGGTCCTGCAAACGTTCGAGTTGACCTTCGGGCTCCTGGCCGGAGACCTCACCGCGGTTACCACCGCCGTAGCCGAAGGCCGCCTACCCGCAGCCGGCACCCGACTGACCCTCGCCGCCACTCTCCTGCGCGAAGCCGCACCACTGTGGTCCCTGCTGGCCACCATGCAACCGGAGGCGTTCCGCACCTTCCGCACCCACACCGACGGCGCCAGCGCCATCCAGTCTCGCGCCTACAAACTGGCCGAATCGCTGTGCCGTACACCCGACCCGCAGCGCCTCGATTCGGCTGCGTACCTGTCCGTACCCGATGTTTGTGCCCGCATCAACCACGGACAATTGAGCATCGACGACGCCCTCGACACCATTCGCGCCGACCATCACGCGCTCGCCGAGACGCCCGTCCTTGCTGACGGACTACGACACTTCGCCGCCGCCGTTCACCAATGGCGCCGCACCCACTACAGCCTTGCCGTCCGAATGCTCGGCACCCACCAGCCCGGCACCGGTGACACACCCGGCACCCCCTACCTGTTACACGGCCGCGACCAGCCAGTCTTCTCGCACCGCAACGCGAGCAACCGCGAGCAAGGCATCCCATGAGACCTCGATCAATCCTAGGACGATCTTCCAGATGAGAGCGACGCCTCGGATCCCGCAATCCGCTTGCACCGTTAGCCGCAGGCAGTCCTATATCACGGAGCTTCGAGGTTCATAGGAGTTCGCCATGAAAGAACAGCATCCACAAGACAAAAGCAAGAGGCCCGTCGCCGAGTGGACTGTAGAGCGCATCCGGTCTCTTGGCGTCGTGACCAATGTCGTGACGGCCGGAGCCGCCCTCGGTATCGGTCGAACAAAAGCCTACGAGTTGGCTAAGATGAACCAGTTTCCGGTCCGAATTCTGAAGGTCGGGTTCCGCTACCTGGTGCCGGTCGCTGACATCATGGATCTGCTGGTGGGAGAAACGACGCCGAATCATTCTTCTGCGGAGGAGAGCCGAGCTAGCTCATAGAGCGCGTGGACAGAAACAGGGATCCGGAGCGGGGCTAGCGCGACCAGGTGAACTTGCGTCATCACATCGTGGTCGGCCGTCCCTGCTGCGCCGGCACATGGCTGATCATGGGAATTCCTATGCAGAAGGATGGGGTGGACGGGGATGCGGGCGCTGACAGATGCTGCGCATATGGAATTCGTGGAGGCAACCAGCGCGCTGACCGCGCGACTCGCCGCTGGCAACGACGACCTTGCCGCCGCCGGTGCGATCTGCCTGGCTGTCGAGGCGTGGAAACACCTAGCCGGCGAGGACACTGCGTGGGACCGGTTCGGTCTTGAGATCCTCAACGTGCGGAGCACGTTCTACACCCACTACGACGACGTCGTCGTAGACACAACCGTCCCCACTACCGCCAGCACTCACATCAGAGACGCCGTGAGGGAACTCGTCTCGCAACTCGCGCGCTACCACGATCATCGCGCCCTCGACGCCGACAGTGCGCTGTCTGAACGACTCGACCACGATGCCGCCGCCCAACAACTGCGCCGTGCGGTCGCAGCCCTGGCATGACGGTCGGCTTCTGGCATGAGGAGGCGCAGCGGGCGCTGCGGGCCGCAACTTCGGCGGTGACCGGCCGCCGCGCCGCCGACGCTGCCGAGATCAACGCCCTGGTACATGCCCGAGCGGACCTGTATCACCAGATGGCCAGGATCACCGAACTACTGGTCGGGGGCCGGCCAGTAGCGGAGGAAGCCAACAGGGCGACTGCAACGCTGATCCTCGGGCGGCACGGGCAGAACCTGACCCGCCTCTACGTCGGTCTACGCGCCGCCGCAGTGCTGGACGAACACCTTGCGCCGGCGCCCGCTGTCACTGCCGGCCCGGCGCGGTCCCTGCGCCGCGCTGCCGATGCCCTTGGTGTCATCGGCGACATCATCGCCGGGCACCTTCCGTTCAAGCGACGCCCCGGGACGCCCGAGGGCAGGGCAATCCGCGCCGGAGGCGGTGTCCAGGGAGCACTCGCTGACCTCGCGCGGCTTACTGTCGAGGCGGTCCGGCTCGATGGCCGGCTTCCGGCCTGGCTGAACCGGGGCGGGCCATTGGCACACACGTACCGGTCGGCCGCGGAGGCAGCCAGATGGACGAGCAACAGCCGATTGGGCCTCGCCGCCGCGCAGCTGGTAGCAGCCGCGAAATTCGAGCCGGGCCTGCGCGAGCTTGACACCGCCCGGTCGCCCCTGCGCCCAGCGCCGGCGGTCGACACCGTCGATACGGCGATCGCCGCAATCCGGGCCGCACGGACATGGCTCTGGCTCCACCCCGACCAGGTCACCGGCGTGCACCTGCAAATCGGTACTCAACTGGGCCTAGCCGTGCATGTCCTTACCGCCGGAAAGAATCCCGACATGATCGGCGGCTGGCGACAAGCGGCAATCGCCGCTGCCGACCTACAAGCCACCCCCGCAAACGGCCCCGCCCAGGACGCCGCCGCCGAGATCAGCGAAGCGCTGCGGTGGACCCGCTCGCTGCTGAACCTCCCCGCTCAGGAACACGTCCACCAGCAGGCGAGAAACCCAGAACGGCTCGTCAGCGAGATGCGGCTCATGGCCGCCACCCTGCACCGAGGACTGCGCGCCGCTGTACGGCACTGCAACCTGTTCGTCCGAGCAGACGCCATCCTTCACCGTCCCGCCGGCTCGTTGGTCTACCGCGCCGCTCCCCGCTGGCGGCCCGCAACCACCAACGACGACTTGGTGCGCGACCTCAGCCGCGCATTGTGGCAGACAATTGGGCAGAACGCTCAAGGCGATACGACCGCCATGATCGCCCGGGTTCTAGCCACACCGCCCCGCCTGCAAGCGGTGAGTCGGCCAGCCGACGTGGCCCGGCAGAGCCTGAACCCGGGCCGGGCGCCGGACGATCTCGCTGGCCCTGACCTGCGCCATGCCGGCAACGGTCACCTAACCCGACGGGCAGTTCAGCCTTCAACTCCTGTAGGTGGCAGCGAGGCTGTCGAAGAAGGCGGAGGGCCATTGTCGGGCGACATCTCAATCGACTGACTCACCGCCGAACCGCATAGCTGGCGCAGCTCCGGCCCGAGGCCGAAAGCAATGGACGAACCCTCAGCGGTCCAATCTTCGCGAAGGCGCTTCTGCCTCTTCACAAGGGTGCCTTTCGATAGACATGATCGCTAGAGACGGTCGCTACTGCTTGTCGTCGCCTGAGGAGGCCTGCCATGCGTGTCGCTCAACAATCCAACCAACCCACTGTGCGGCGGCGTGTCGCCTCGACGGTCATCGCTGCCCTCGTCGGAGTCCAGATGGCGAGCGTCTACGCCCAGCCGGCCTCGGCCGCACCCCCTGGCATCCCGTCCAAGGCGACCGCCCAGTCCCAGCTCAACTCCCTGACAGTGGCCGCTCAGGGATCAATGAGTGGCTACTCCCGGGATCTGTTCCCGCACTGGATCACCGTCAGCGGCAGCTGCAACACCCGGGAGCAGGTCCTCAAGCGCGACGGCACGTCCGTCGTTGTGGACAGTTCCTGCGCTGCCACGTCCGGGCGCTGGTACAGCCCGTATGACGGGGCGACCTGGTACGCCGCTTCCGATGTCGACATCGACCACGTCATACCCCTGGCTGAAGCCTGGCGCTCAGGCGCCAGCTCGTGGACAACCAGTCGCCGGCAAAGTTTCGCCAATGACCTGTCTCGTCCTCAGCTGATCGCGGTGACGGACAACGTCAATCAGGCCAAGGGTGACCAGGATCCGTCGACCTGGCAGCCGCCGTTGGCGTCTTACCGGTGCACGTACAGCAAGATGTGGATCACCGTGAAGTACGGCTGGGGTTTGAAGCTCCAGTCGTCCGAGAAATCCGCGCTGCAGAGCATGCTCACCACGTGCTCCTCCTGATAGCCGTGCTGCGATGAGGTGCCGGCAGCGACCACGAACGTCGAGCGAAAGCTCCCGATCGGGAACGGTGCCGGCCATGGAGGCGAAACGCACAGGCTTCAGCTGTGGTGCGCTGGATCGCCGAGGTCAGGGAAGGTGGTTGGTCCCAGCACACGGCAGTCCGGGCGTCCGAGCTCACGACCGAAGGAGAGCTGATGTCGGCCGCGGCAGGCGCGAGGCGGCGCGACGGGTGCTGCCTTTGCGGTGCGAGGAGGGCGTGCGCTCTGGCGATCACCGTTCGCAGAAGGGACGAGGCGGAAATCGCCGCCGAGTTCGGCGCCCAGCGCACTGGTATAGCGGGAGATGACGGCTACGGCTGGTTGAACCTTCCGGTACGGGATGGCTACGTGCGTTCCGTCGCGCTCAACGATCGCAAGGGGGTGACTCCGCCTCGCATGTTCGCCTTCGACTTCCGTCCACACTCGCATCACTGGCAGGTCATGGCGGGTGTGCGGGCCTCCGAGAACGAGGCTGCCACCATCGAGCTCGGCGGTGCCCACGCGATGATGGCGATGACCTCCGTCGGCGACGGGGCTCTTTTCGGTCTGCGTGGACGTCAACGCCGCCGGGGATCCCGGTGCTGTTCGCATCACTGCGACCAACGACGACTGACACCTTGTCTGAGCAGCGCTTCCGTATCGTCCGAGAGGCACGAGGCCCAGCTGTCTGTCGCTGTACTGCGCCGGGTCCACGAACCGGGCATGGATCGCAACGTCGACTGGCAGTGGGCCTGCCCCGTTTTGACGGACATCCAAGATCAGGGGACCTGGGGTCTCCGGGAGGATGTCCATCATCATGGAGAGCATGGGGAAGAAGCGGCCGCGGCCTCGGCGTTCGTTCACGCCGGAGTTCAAGGCCGAGATCGTCGAGTTGTGCCAGCGCGGTGACCGCACGCTTCGACAGGTCAGCCAGGATTTCGACCTGACCGAGACCGCGGTGCGTGACTGGGTCAAGCAGGCCGAACTCGACACCGGCGTCCGCGCCGACGGGCTGACCACCGGCGAACGAGACGAGCTCGCGCAGTTGAGGCGGGAGAACCGCAGGTTGCGCGAGGACGTGGACATCCTCAAGCGGGCGACGGCTTTCTTCGCGAAGGAGACCCGGTGAACGTGCACCCGTTCATCGAGGCGGAGCGAGCCGGCAAACACAACGTCAAGCGTGCGTGTGAGCTGCTCGAGGTCTCCAGGTCCGCCTACTACCAGCGCACATCCGGTGTCCAGTCCGTCCGTGGGCGCGTTGATGCCCAGCTCACCGAGAAGATCATCCAGGTTCATGCGGGGTCGAAGGGCACCTACGGGGCGCCACGGATCCACGCCGACCTCGCCGACGCCGGCATGCGGCACGGCCGTAAACGCGTCGCCCGGCTGATGCGCGCCGCTGAACTGGCCGGTAAGAGCCCTCGCCGGTGGCGGGCCACGACGATCCCGGACCCGAACGCCAGCAGACGCCCTGACCTGGTCAGGCGTGACTTCACCACCGATCCGGCCGCCCTCGATTCCCGCTGGTGCGGGGACATCACCTACATCAACACCTGGCAGGGCTGGCTCTACCTGGCCACCGTTATCGACCTGGCTTCACGCCGCATCGTCGGCTGGGCCATCGCCGACCACCTCAAAACCGACCTGATCGACGCCGCTCTCACCGACGCCCTCGTGCGGCGCCGACCCACGTCTGGACTGGTCTTCCACTCGGATCGCGGCGCCCAATACAGCAGCGCCCAGCACGCCCGCCTCGCGCAACGTCACGGCATCCGCCTGTCCGTCGGACGGCGCGGGCAGTGCTGGGACAACGCGGTCGCCGAATCGTTCTTCTCCACCATCAAGACAGAACTGCTGCACCGCCAGCCATGGCCCACCCATCAAGCCGCCCACCAAGCCATATTCGAGTACATCGAAGGGTGGTACAACACCCGCCGCCGGCACTCGACCCTGGGCTACCTCAGCCCCGCCGCCTTCGAAGCCACCGGCCCGCACCTGCAACCAGCCGTCCAGGCAGCCTGACTAAGATCAACACATTGACCCTGTCCGTCGAAACGGGTCAAGCCCACAGGACCACGTCGACTGGTTCGCCCACCAGCTGCGCCTAATCTCCGGACCAGGCGAGGATCGCAAGGTAATGCCCGCTACGGCGGCGTACGCCGCGCTGCGCCCGGTCTCCGGGCGGGCGATGATCGGACCAGCTGGGCCAGATGCGAACCCACCTCATTCATTAGCGTTCCCTGGCTCGGTTGCGTCAGGTGGTGGTTGCGGTTGACGTGCAGGGTTGCGTCCTGCCGGAGCGCTGAACGTCGTCTCGGCCTTCGGGGAGAGGCATCCAGATGGAGAAAACGAAGAAGAGCCCGGGCGGGGTTTGTACCCTCAACGACGCGAACCGCTGGAGATAGAGCGCTTCGGCCAGGCTGCTATGTGAGAGTTCGCGCGTCGCCAGTTGGCGTGCACGGCTCAGCCGATGAGCGGACGTCTCGGGGATAGTGCCTGCGTTGGTCGGGTTGTCCGCACCAGCCGCAACCGGGCCGGTGCCGGACGTTGCGGTTCATCCGCCGATAATTGCTGGTCGGGTGCGTTGCCCTTCCCCTCGTAGCGTGGAAGCCGGAGCTTGAGGGATAGAGGTTCATGGCTGAGACGAGACGGCAGTTCGATCCGGAGTTCCGGGCGGGCGCGGTGCGTATCGTGCGGGAGACGGGCAAGTAATCGCTCAGGTCGCCCGTGACCTGGGGATCAACAGTGGGACTCTGGCGAATGGGTGAAGAGGGACCGTGAGACGCGCGGTGAGGCCGCTGCCGGACAGTTGGCCGAGGATGAGCGGGCGGAGCCGGCCCGGCTGCGGCGGGAGAACGCCGAGTTGGCGATGGAGCGTGATGTCCTCAAGCGATCCGTGGTCCTGTGGGTCAAGGAAGCGACGGGCCGGTGAGCGTGGCCGCCTTCATCGCTTCCCAGAGGACCGAGCATTCCGTGCCGCACGCGGTGGCCTGCCGTGCCCTGGGGGTGTCCGAGTCATGGTTCCACGCTTGCAGGGTGTGGCGGGCGCCCACCGACAACGGCCGGGCGCCGTGCCATAACGCCAAGATCAGCATTTGCTTCTGCCGCAATCCGGTGCCCGACCGACTCTACCGTCGCTCAGCGTGAGCATCGGAAGGAAGCGGGGACTGCCCGCCGACCTCCTTGGGCATCGATCGCCAGCGCTCGGGTGGGTGCTGCGCTCACCGGCACCCCGCCCCGTCCGCTGCGGCGGCGAGGTTCGGCGACTGCCCGAACCGGGTATGCCCGGCCATGCGGTTCGCGGCGGAGGCACGGAGGCCGGCAATACTGCGTGGCCGACTGCTGTACGCCGGTCGCAGGAGTCGTCGTCGTCTGGAGACGTACCTCATCGTGGCGGTGCAGGCCGGGTTGGCCGCCACCCTGTCCTGGTTGACGGCCCGGGAGTTGCTGGGCAACCAGGATCCGACCTTTGCTCCGGCGGCAGCGGTTGGTGTGATCGCTGCGGCCCTAGGCAACCGCGCCCGGCGCACCGTCGAGTTGGTCGGTGGGGTGTTACTCGGCATCTTCGTGGGCGACCTGCTGGTCGAAACCGTGGGCACTGGTCCGTGGCAGACCGGCGTCATCGTCTTCGTGGCGGCGGCGGCGGCCGCGGCGGCCCGGGGAACTGGTGCGCTGATGACTCAGGCCGGGGGTACTGCGGTGCTGGTCGCCACCGTTACCCCCACTTCACCCAACTTGGAATGGTCCCGGACCGTCAACGCGACGGTTGGGGGAGCGATCGGCCTGCTGGTGGTGCTGGTGCTCGTTCCGCTCAACCCGATGCGTACTGTTCGCCGGGTCGCGGACCCGACACTGAACGCCTTCGCCCGGGAGATGACCGCCTCAGCGGAGGCGCTGGCCGGCGCCGACGCCCGCGCCGCGGAGGAGATCCTGGACCGGATGCGCGCCGCGGAGCCGCAGCTGGAGCGGCTCAGGGAGGCGGTGACCGCCGCCGAGGAGGTGGTGCGGCTCTCCCCGGTGCGCTGGCGCCGGCGCGAGACGCTGGCCGCGTACGGGCGGGCTGTCGACCACATGGACCGGGCCTACCGCAACAGCCGATCCCTGGTGCGCCGCATCGGCACGACCCTGCGCGACAAGGAACCGGTCCCGGCCGGCCTGCCCGCCGCCGTTGAGTGCCTCGGTGAAGCCGTCCGGATGCTGCACCGCGAGTTCCTGGCCGCCCACGACCCCGTGCGGGCGCGCGAGCGAGTGTTGCAGGCGGTGCGGGAAGCCGGCGAGGCATGCCGGCAGGACATCGGATTCTCTGGCGTCATTGTCGTGTCGCAGCTGCGTACCGTTGCCAACGACCTGCTCCGTGCCACCGGGTTGCCCCGGAACGAGGCTCGGCGAATGGTCAGCCGGGCCGCCGCCGGGTAGTCGGGGGTGTCCGCGCCATGCCATGCCTCGACCGTCGAATCTCAGACCGGGTGGGCCATGGTGCCGGTCAACGCCAACGTCCCCGGCAGGCGGGTATCCTGGCGCAGGAACTGCACGACCACGGGAACCGGGGAGCGCAGCAGGCAGCCGTACGGTCGGTCCAACTGGATCGCCTCCGGGTCGATGAGGTCGTTGATCCGGATGTGCCGTATCCGGCGAGCCTTTACCAGCATCCGGTACGGCCCGACCGGCTCGGCGTCCTCGTAGTAGATGTCGAGGCTGACCTCGGCCTCGCGGTCGGTCGCGTTGAGCACGCAAAGCTGGTCGAAGCCGGTGAACTCTGGTTCCGGCCCGTGCGCCGGAAACGGGACCTGTCCCCCCGGAACCACCCAGGTGTGGGCGCCGAGTTCGGGCATCACGCCTCCTCGAGCAGTCGGGACAGGTCGGGGCTGAGGAACACCCCGTCGGGGTCGAGGCGGCGCCGCACGGCTTGGAAGTCGTCCCAGCGAGGGTAGAGCGGGCGCAGGTCCCGGGCGGTCAGCCAGTGCTTCTTGCCCCAGTGTGGCCGGCCGCCGTACTGCCGGAAGACCGCCTCCATGTCCTGGAAGTACTCCTCGTATGGCAGCGAGGTGTTCTGCAGACAGGCGATGGTGGTGGTGGGCCGGCCGTACGCGTTGCTGAGCCAGATGTCGTCGGGGGCGATGGTGCGTACCAGCACCCGCCAGCCGACCACCTGGCGGTGGCGGTCCCGGATCCGCCGCCGGACCTCGGCGAAGCACGCCGCAAACGCCTCCGAGGGCAGCATGTACTCGATTTCCTCGAAGCGCAGCTCACGGTGCTGAGGAATGGTGCGGTGGGTCGGGCCGACCTGGATCTGTCGGGGCGTGTGTGTCGGAGGGGAGCCGGCAACCCGGGAGTCCGGCCAGGCTGGCTGGTCCTGGGTTTCGTCGACCCGGTTCATCACCCGGACCTGCGTCTGGTCGCTGCGTGGGTACCAGTAGAAGTCCATGTTGCGATTGGTGTGCTGGAGCTCGGCCAGATGGTCCAGGGTCCAGTCGACATGCGCGCACCACGACCGGCGGTGCAGCTCGTAGCGGGGCTGCACGTCGAGGGTGACCCGGGTGATGACGCCGAGAGCGCCGAGGGACAGCCGCGCTGCCGGCAAGAGCTCCGGGTCGCGGTCCGCGGCGATGTCCAGCGTCTCGCCGGTGCCGGTGACCAGGCGCACGGCGGTGAGCTGCGTGCTGAGGTTGCCGAAGCCGAGCCCGGTGCCATGAGTGCCGGTAGCGGTGGCCCCGGCGACGGACTGGTAGTCGACGTCGCCAAGGTTGTCCATGGCCAGACCCGCGTCGAAGAGCCCTTCGCCCAACGTCCTCAGCTTGGTGCCAGCCCAGGCGCTGGCGCGGCGCCCGTCGTCGGAGATCACCCCGGCAAGGCGGTCCAGGCTGAGCAGTATCCCATCCGTACGCACCAGCGGACTGGACGAGTGGCCGGAGCCGACCGGCCGGATTTTCCTACCGGACTCCCGGGCGCGGTGCACCAGGGCGCGAACCTCATCCTCGTCGGCGGGTTCGGCGCACTCGTCCGGCGAAAAGGAGAGGCTGCCGGACCAGTTCACGAACCACTGTCCCACCTCGGCGCCCCTTCCCGGTCGCTGCGGTCGCGCAGGCTTACCCGCCGCCGCCCGGGGTAGTCGCGCAGGACCCGGTCGACCATGACAACGGGAGAAGCCCATGCCCGTCTACGGCTACCACGCCTCACATGAGCAATTCCCCCGAGCGCGCTGCTGCGGCTGACCGAGGCGGCCGAACAGGCCGGGTTCAGGCGGGCCATGTGCTCCGACCACTTCGCGCCGTTCGGTGAGGAACAGGGGCAATCCGGGTTCGCCTGGTCGTGGCTGGGCGCCGCACTGGCCCGAACCAACCTGCCGCTGGGCGTGGTCAACGCGCCCGGGCAGCGCTACCACCCGGCGATCGTCGCCCAGGCCGCCGCGACCCTGGCAGAGATGTTTCCCGGCCGGTTCTGGCTCGCCGTGGGCAGCGGGCAGGCGCTCAACGAACACGTCACGGGGGACCGGTGGCCGAGCAAGCCGGAGCGCAATGCCCGGCTGCGGGAGTGCGTGGAGGTGATCCGTCGGCTCTTCGCCGGCGAGTGCGTCACTCACCGCGGCTCGGTTACCGTCGACCGGGCCGTGCTGTGGTCGCGGCCGGTGCAGTCACCCCCGCTGTACGCGGCGGCGGTGACTCCCGAGACGGCCCGCTGGGCGGGCTCCTGGGCAGACGGTCTGATTACCGTCAACCAGGGCGTCGAGACGGTACGGCGGGTGGTGGAGGCGTACCGGGACGGCGGGGGCGGGGGGCCGGTGCTGTTGCAGGTGCACCTGTCCTGGGCCGCCGACGAGGACACGGCGCTGCGGGTGGCGCACGAGCAGTGGCGTACCGGCATCCTGGGCAGCGATGTGGGCTGGGACCTGGTTACTCCGGCGGACTTCGCGGAGGCGACGGCCTACGTGCGGCCGCAGGACATGCGCGAGCACGTGTTGGTCTCCAGCGACCCCGAACGACACGCGCACTGGCTGCACGAGTACGCCGCGCTCGGCATCGACGAGATGTACCTGCACCATGTCGGACGCGACCAGGACCGCTTCCTCGAGGTCTTCGCCGCCCGAGTACTACCGGAGCTGTCATGAGCTTCCCACCGATTGACGCGTACGCGTTTCTGTCGGACACCCACACCACCGCGCTGGTGGGGCCGGACGGCACGGTCGACTGGTTCTGCGTACCTCATGCGGAGGGCGACGCGGTCCTGGCCAGGCTCCTCGACCGCGAGGTCGGCGGTCGGTTCGCACTCACCGTCGCCGGCTGCCCGGCACCCACCCGCCGCTACCTGCCCGAGACGCTGGTGCTGGAGAACCGGTGGGACAGCCCGGACGGCACGGCAGTCGGCCACGACCTGCTCGCGATCGGGCCCGGCGATGCGACCCAACCGGTCCGCGCCGAGCATGTGCTGCTGCGCCGGGTGCGCGCCGGGACGGGCGTGGTCCGGGTCCGGGTGGAACTGACCCCGCGCCCCGGGTATGGCGCGCACCCGGTCCGCTGGGAGCGCTGCGCCGGCGGCTGGCACGCGGTCGGGACTCCGCTGCGGCTGGCCACGGACCGGTCCGCGTCGGTGGCCGGCGGGACGCTGATCATCGACGCGGAACTGCATGCCGGGCAGAGCGTCATGCTCCTTCTCGGCTATGCCGACACCGTTCCCGACATCGCCAGCGCGGACCGGCTGTGGGACCGGACCACCGCGACCTGGCGGGACTGGTCGGCGCGCAGCGACTACACCGGCTTCGCCGCCGACGCGGTAGGACACAGTGCCCTGGTGCTGCGCGGCCTGTCGTACGACGAGACCGGCGCGCTCCTAGCCGCCTCGACCACCTCGCTGCCCGAGGAGATCGGCGGGGTACGCAACTGGGACTACCGCTACACCTGGCACCGCGACGCCGCCCTGCTGCTGCTAGCCCTTTTCCGCCTCGGCCACGCCGAGGAAGGCCGCCGCTACATGCACTTCCTGCTTGGCCTCTGCGCCCGACAACACCCGCTCGCCCCGCTGGTCGGCATTCACGGCCACACCACCGCCGAACAGCAACTGCCGCACCTGTCCGGCTACGCCCACTCCGCACCTGTCCGCATCGGCAACGAAGCCGCCGACCAGACCCAGTTCGACACCTACGGGCACCTTCTCGACGCAGCCCTGACCTACCAGCAGCTCACCGGCGAACTGACCGGCGATCAGTGGGCGCTGCTGCGCCGACACGTCGACATGATGGCCCAGCGGTGGCATGAGCCCGACCACGGCTCCTGGGAGATCCGCGGCCCATGCCGTCACTACGTGAACTCCAAGGTCATGACCTGGGTCTGCCTCGATCGCGGCATCCGCCTCGCCGAACTGCTCGCCGACCGGACCGTGCCGATGAACCGGTGGCGGCAGGTCCGGGACACACTGCACGCCGAGGTCCTTGACCGAGGCTATGACCAGCGACTGGGCAGCTTCATCATGGCGTACGACTCGACCGACCTCGACGCCTCCCTGCTGCGGATGCCGCTGGTCGGATTCCTGCCCGGCGACGACCCGCGGATGGTAGCGACCATCGAGCGGATCCGGGACGAACTTTCCATCGCGCCCGCCCTGATCCGCCGTTACCGAATCGATGACGGGTTGCCGGGTGAGGAGGGTGCCTTCCTGCTGTGCTGCTTCGAGCTGGTCTCCGCCCTCGTGCTGGCCGGCGAGCATGCCGAAGCCCGTAACCTCTTCGATCGCCTAATGAGCCACGCCGGGCCGCTCGGCCTGCAGCCCGAGGAGCGCGGGGCCGACGGCACCGCCTTGGGCAACCATCCACAGGCGTTCACCCACCTCGCACTGATTGAGGCGGCACTGAACCTCGACGCGGCCGGCGACCGCGACGCCCTGCACGCCTGGGCCGAGCGGAAGCAGCCCAACACAACCTGACCTACCTGCCGGTCGCGTTCTACTTCCTGAAACGCGCTGTCGGGCGGGGCCACAGCGAGCAGGTCGAGCAGGTCTACCTGGCGTTCCACGCCGGTCAGGATCTTCACGCCGGTGCGTGCGGGCAGAGCACGTCGAGGGCGAAGTAGCCGACGTCCACCCTTGGTCGTATCCCGTACCGGCAGGTGATGCGGATGCGACCTGCCACATCGCACGACACCAGGGTGGTCGACGTCGCCACCACCATCGTCCCCGTCGCTGGTCAACTGCTGCTCGTCATCTCACTTTCGCCTTCAGCTAAGGCACGGATGCGAGGATGCAAAGCTCACTAGGACAACCCCTAGCCTGAACGACATCCAACCGCTTCACACTGGTGTCCGTTCCGCGGGGTAAAGTGATCCCAATGGAAGTCCTGCTGGTCGAGGACGATCCGGGTGACGTGTTGATGACCCAGGAGGCGTTCGAGGAGCACAAGCTCCGTAACCGGCTGACCGTCGTCTCCGACGGCGCCGAGGCGCTGTCCTACCTGAGGCGCGAGGGCCAGTACGCCGACGCGGTGCAGCCGGACCTGATCCTGCTCGACCTGAACCTGCCCCGCCGCGACGGGCGGGAGGTGCTGGAGGAGATCAAGTCCGACGAGCAGCTCTGCCGGATCCCGGTCGTGGTGCTGACGACCTCCCAGGCCGACGAGGACATTCTGCGCAGCTACCAGCTGCACGCCAACGCGTACGTGACGAAGCCGGTGGACTTCGAGCGCTTCATCTCGGTGGTCCGGCAGATCAACGAGTTCTTCCTGGGCATCGTCAGACTGCCGTCACGCGGCTAATACTCCAGCCGCACTTTGCTGATCTGGCGTTTCGGCAGCTCATCGGTATGGTCGACATCCGAGTTGCCCCGGCCGTGTAGCTGCGGATATCGATGCTATCGGCAGACGGGTGGCGTGATCGGACTGCTTGTCTGTTGTAGTCGGTCGGAGGGCGGGCAAGCTCCCGTGCTTGTGTTGATCGATGAGATCGTCGGCTGGCGGGCAGGGTTGGATGATCTGTTGGTGCGTTTCGCGCGCCGGTTCGGGCGTGCGGAGCCGCGCCGGCAAGCGCTGAGCTACCTGGTCGGGTTGCTGTCGCCACTGGCGAGCAAGAATGGCTGGACTCTGGCCGAGGCCGCCGGCGATGCGACACCGGATCGGATGCAGCGGCTGCTCAACCGGTCGGCGTGGGATCCGGACGCTGTCCGTGATGACCTGTTCGCCTACGTGTCCGAGCACCTCGGCCACGACGACGGGGTGCTGATCGTCGACGAGACCGGGTTCCTGAAGAAGGGGATCAAGTCGGCCGGCGTGCAGCGCCAGTACTCGGGCACGGCCGGCCGGACGGAGAACTGCCAGCTCGGGGTGTTCCTGGCCTATGCCAGCCCGGCCGGGCGCACGCTGATCGACCGGAAGTTATATCTGCCCCGCCGCTGGTGCGAGGCCCCCGCCCGCCGCGCCGAAGCCGGCGTCGCAGCCAGCGTCGGGTTCGCCACGAAGCCCGCGCTGGGGCTGCGGATGGTCGAACGCGCCATCACCGCCGGCCTGCCAGCGAAATGGGTGGCGCGGTCTGCGTGTGTTCTCGAGAAATGGCCGACGCCTGGCACATCCCGAACGGATAGGTTGGGCAGGGTGGCCACGGGGGGAGCCGCCCTGCCCAACGATGCCATCACGGTAGACCTGGCCATCGACGTAGGACAACCCCAGGGCAGCCCGACATGCCGGCTCCTGTGCAATCCGGACCAACCCCATCGGTGCTCCCCGGCACTGGCCGTCCAGCGCCGGGCGAAGCCGGCGGCCCGTCGGCACTCCGCGTTGACGAGCGCGGCAGAGCGCGTGGTTCGGGTGCGGCGACCGATCTCATAGCAAGGACACCGATCCGGTGTCGCGAAACCGGTCGGGTCGCATCGGTCCTCGCATCGCTTGGGGACCGCGAGTGGTGATGCACCTAGCGTGTTTACGCAGGCAAAGGATGCTCAGGCCGACGTCCCACGTCCCACGTCCGAGGTCGCGGCCGGGCTCGGTGGACCTGGTGCAGCGGCGGCGGTCAAGGTTGGCCATCGCCGTCGCTGCACCAGGTCGGGGCAGCCGGTGTCAGGCGATGCCGGCGTAGTGGCGACGTCGCCGGGACCGCGAGTTGGCAGGGTGTGAGGCGCCTATTCGTCGAAGTCGTCTTCGGTGATGTCCTCGTCGGCCTCTCCGCCGGGGTCGTGGTCTCCGTAGTCGGGGTGGTCGCGGTCGGCGGTGTGGCCGAGGTGGAGCGGTGCCGGGCGGGAGGTCCGACTGTCCCAGACCAGCGCTTGGTCGCAGAGGCGGGCGATGAGGGCTGCCACGGAGCCGGCGGGCAGACCGCCCGGCTCGGGGACGGTGATCTCCACCCGGCTCGTCGCGTGCATATCCTTGCTCATGCGGCTCGCCGCGATCTCGTCGAAGTCCTCGCGGGACCTCTGAGTGCCGATCCGCATGGGGGATCGGGCGCCTTGGTGCTGGTGGGAGTCCTGGGTGAGAAGCCAGACGGGCTCGCTGTGCTGGTCGTTGAGGAACAGGACCCGCTTGTGGTAAGAGGGTTGCATCGTGTCGAGGTTGTCGCCGTCTCGGAAGGCCGTGGCGGGGCTTCCAAGTGCGACGCGGGCGATGGTGACGGCGAATCCGTCCTCTGCCAGTTGGCGACCGGGGATGGGGGATGCGACCGACGGGTTATCCCCGATGACCGGGTAGATGCTCCGCGCTTCCTCCTTGTCCAGGGCGATGATGACGCGGTTCGTGGCCGGAGGTAGGACGATGCGCTCAGCCCTGACCCGCAGCGGCGCGGCGCACCATTCGCCGTGCCTCGTCGCGGGGGACGCCCGTGGCGCGGAGCAGGTCGTTGGCGATGGTCCGCAGCTGGGACACCACGATGGTGCCGGAGAAGCCCAGATCGTGGCGACATGCCTCGCCGGCCTCCCGGACGGCCACCAGCACCCGCTCCCGCGCACCGACGGGCTCGCGGGCAGCCAGGTAATCGCGGTGCAGCATTCGGACCGCCTCGCCGTAGTGTTCGATGGCGGCGGGCAGGCCGGGCGGCACCGGCTCGTGGTCACGCAGGGTGGTGCCGATGCGGCGGACCAGGGTGCGGCTGTTGCGGAAGGCCCGTTCCATGTGATCGACGCCCTGCCGGTAGGCCGCCAGCGTCCGCCGGCGGCGCCAGCGCAGCGGCGAGTGCCGGGCAACCTCGTCGGCGGCGACGACGACTTCGTCGAGCCGGTCGAGTTCCTGCTCGGCGGCGCGCATCCGGTCGAGTAGCTCCTCAGCGGCGCGGGCGTCGCCGCAGGCCAGGGCCTCCGCGGAGGCGGTCATCTGCCTGGCGAAAACATCGAGCGCGGGGTCGGCGACGCGCCGCAGCGTCCGCGTCGGGTTGAGCGGGACGATCACGAGCACGACTAGCAGTCCGATCAATCCGCCGATCAGCGCGTTGATCGTCCGGGGCAGCTCCAGGTCGGGATTGGTCGGGGTGACGGTGGCGACCAGCACGCCCGTACCGCCGGCCTGGGCCATCAGGGCCCCGGTGCCACGGACCACCGCTGCCATGGCGATCGCTAGGAAGACGGTGGTGCCGGTCTGCCATGGCCCGGTGCCCAGCAGGCGGATCAGCATGTCACCCACGGCGATGCCGAGCACCACCCCGGCGATCAGTTCGACGGTACGCCGGGCGTTGTTGCCGATGGCGGCGGCGATCACGCCGACCGCGGCGGCCGGAGCGAAGGTCGGGTCCTGGTTGCCCAGCAGTTCGCGGGCCGTCACCCACGCCAGGGCTGCGGCGAGGCCGGCCTGCACCGCGAGGATGAAGTACGTCTGCATCCGCCGGTAGGCCTTCTGGCAGGTCTGGCGCAGCCCGGAGTCCGCCTTGGTCGCTGACTGTTTGCACTGCGAGACCCGCATGGGCGCGGGGTACCCGACGTGCCGAGATCCGAACGTCAGGCGGGGTGGGCCATGACGCCGGTGAGCGCGACGACGCCGGGCAGGCGGGTGTCCTGGCGCAGGAACTGCACCACCACCGGCGCCGACGAGCGCAGCAGGCAGTCGTAGGGACGGTCGCGGCGGACGGCTCCGTGTCGATCAGGTCGTTGACCCGGACGTGTCGGATTCGTCGCGCGCCGACCAGGATCCGGTACGGCCCGACGGGCTCGGCGTCCTCGTAGTAGACGTCCAGGCTGACCTCGGCGTCCTGGTCGGTGGCGTTTGAGCACGCAGAGCTGGTCGAAGCTGGTGAACTCGGGTTCGGGGCCGTGGCCGGGGAACGGCACGTGCCCGCCTGGGACGACCCACGTGCGGGCACCGATCTGCGCCATCACGCCTCCTCGAGCAACCGGGCCAGGTCAGTGGTGAGGAACAACCCGTCCGGGTCCAGTCGACGACGCAACGCCTGGAAGTCGTCCCAATAAGGATTAGAGCGGACGTAGCTCGCGGGCGGTCAGCCAGTGCTTCTTGCCCCAGTGTGCCCGGCCGCCGTACTGCCGGAAGACCGCCTCCATGTCCTGGAAGTACTCCTCGTATGGCAGCGAGGTGTTCTGCAGGCAGGCGATGGTGGTGGGCCGGCCGTACGTGTTGCTGAGCCAGATGTCGTCGGGGGCGATGGTGCGTACCAGCACCCGCAGCCGACGAAGCACGCCGCAAACCTCCGAGGGCAGCATGTACTCGATCTCCTCGAACCGCAACTCCCTGTGGCGGGGGATGGCCTGGTGGGTGGAGGCCATGTGGACCTCCAGGTGCTGGAGGAGATCACGAAGGACGAGCAGCTCTGCCGGATCCCGGTCGTGGGTGCTGACGACCTCCCAGGCCGTCGAGGACATCCTGCGCAGCTACCAGCTACCAGCTTGCGCGCCAACGCGTACGTGACCAAGCCGGTGGACTTCGAGCGCTTCATCTCGGTGGTCCGGCAGATCGACGAGTTCTTCGTCAGCGTGGTCAAGCTGCCGGCACGCGCCTGACATTCTCCTCGGCAAACCCCCACCTCTTACCGCAGCGGGATGGGTAGGAAGCCGTCACTCGCGCGGTCGAGGTAGCCCAGCTCTGCGGCATTAAATCCGCTGGGGAGGGCGGTGACCCGCGCACCCCGAACTGCCGTGCCGAACGACTGCCTCATCGATGGCCGAAACCACGTCATCCCCTTCGACCGCGACTACCATGACACGTCGATCGACCTGTCCACGGTTGTTGGGTTGCAGGCCGATGTGGACGGCATCCGCAGACGCCCCTCCGACTGCGGCACCGAGGCCGAAGCTCCTGGTTGCGGCCTTCCCGTCAGCGGTCAAGGGGATGCGCTGTAAGCCGGTTTGGTGCGAGACGAGTTGGGTACCCGGCGGCGGACGGAAAGGGTAGGTCATGCGCATTGGGATTATCGGTGCGGGCAGGATCGGCTCGACTCTCGCTCGTGACTGCGCCGCCGCTGGCCACGACGTTGTGATAGCCAACTCTCGCGAACCGCAGACCCTAGACGGTTTGATCGATGAACTCGGGGGCCGGGTCAGGGCGGTGACTGTCGAGGACGCCGCGCGGTTCGGTGAGGTGGTCGTCGTGTCGATCCCCTTCGGCCGCTACCGGCAGCTACCGTCGCAAGCGCTAGCCGGGAAGATCGTCATCGACACCATGAACTACATGCCGGAACGAGACGGACCATTCCCTGAACTGGACCAGGACCAGACGACCTCCAGCGAGATGCTCGCGTCGCACCTGCCCGGTGCCCGGGTCGTCAAGACGTTCAACGCCCTGCAGTGGGAGCATCTGCGGGACTACGGCCTCAGGTCTACGGCCCTGGACCGGTTCGGGATGACGGTATCCGGCGACGTCGAGTCCAAACCGGTGGTGTTCGACCTGGTGCACCAGATCGGCTTCGACCCGATCGACGCGGGTGACCTGCCCCACGGAGGGCGCAAGCACCAGCCGGGAGCGCCGACGTTCCACGCCGACCTTATCGCCGAGGAACTACGCGCCAGGATCGGCGCTCCCGTCGAGACGCAATGACAGCCCGGCGACGATGACGACCTGGCGGGCCGTTCTCGATCGCGAACAATCCAAACCCACAAGCCCGCCGACCCGACCATGCCTACCCAACCCTTCGTGAAGGTGGTGGTAGAACCACATAGGGTGAGCGGGTGCAGGCCACCCTCGCGACACTCGGCTACGTCCTTCATTCCGACGGCGAGTGGGTGTTGTTGATCCGGCGGGACAAGGTAGAAGGCCAGCTTTCCGGTGGTTGCGGTTGCGGCGGATGAGTAGCCACCGGTGCTCACCCAGGGTGGTGGCGGTGGTGATTCAGGCCCGCAGGTAGTCGTGGGGTCCTTTCGCCCCTGGCCCGCAGCTTTGCGGCTGCCACTCGGTGGTGGGGATCCGGTCGGCGAGGTCGTCGACCGGATGAGGGTGCGACTGTTGTTGACGTGTACGCGTCGGTCGCAGCCGACCGCCAGGACGTAGCCGATTCTGCGGTGTTCGAGGTCTGCGCGCAGGTCGGGGTCGGCGCCGTAGACCTCGTCGTCGGTCACCCACTCGGCGGGCACACCGGTGTCCAACGCGGCGGCGATCATCTGCCGGGCCAGGGCCGGCTTCGTAGCACTGACCAGGCTACGAGCCGATCCACGCACCCGGGCTTACGTTCTGAGACGAACATCAGAAGGACGAACCAAACGCGAGATCCTACGCTGCGTGAAGCGGTAATTGGCTCGCGGAATATTCAAGATCATAAGCGGTGTCGCCCGCGCCGTCGGCACCTTGACAAACGTGGGGGCATCGAACAAGCCGCGCTGGAAGTGCTCTACCTGGCACTCATGAGCCTGGACCGGCGCCGGCCGCCGGCGATGGACCATGCGCTGGAAGGCGCCGTTGAAGGCCTTCCAGACCGCCTTGAGGGCCGGCTCACCCCGCCAGCCACTGATCAACTCAACAACCATGATCAGCCGGTAACTTGACGCTCCCCGGCGGCGGTGCCGTCGGGGAGGCTTCTTGAAGATCGATTGCGGTCGAAATATCCTGCCCCGGTGGGTAGCAAATCGAACTGGGCCGTCATCGGCGAGATCATGCGGTCCCTGCGATCTGGCGCGGGGATGTCGCTCACCGACGCCTCCCAGATGATGGGGGTGAGTAAGGGGCACCTGAGCCACGTCGAGTGTGGTCGGGACCGGCCCGGCGTGGGGCTCATCGAGCGTTACGAGGAGATGTTCAGTGCCGACGGGCTGCTGTGGTCGGCGTACATCGCGGCCCGTACGAACCGGCAGGCACTGCCGCAACCAGCCGTGGACGGCCGCTATCCGGTACCGGGCGACGCGGTGCATTTCATCCGGGACGTCACCGTCCCCGACGGTACGGTGCTGCCGCCGGACTTCTCGTTCCGGAAGGTGTGGCGGGTGGGAAACGTCGGTTCCGTCCTCTGGCAGGGACGCTGGCTGGCCCGGGTCGGCTCTCCGTTCGGGCACGGCATCCCGTGGTCGCCGTCGCGGGTGCGGATCGACGACACCAGCCAGGGCGGCGTGGTCGACATCGAGGTTCCTATGCGTACCCAGTGCATGGGCGGCACGGCCCAGGTGCGCTGGAAGATCGTCGACGAGGAAGGCTGGGACTTTTTTCCGGATCCCGGCCGGCTCGGGCTGCTGCTCACGATCATAGTGGACGAGGATGCCCCGTCCCCACCGTGGGCGGGCGAGCAGCGGTGAGGGTTGGGTGTTCGCCCAACCGGGCCAGCCACGACTACCTTCACCTCCTGGTGTCACAGGCCACGTAGGTGTCACACGAGGAGGCCGGCCTTGGCCCGTCGATCCGAACGCGTCATCTCCGTCGCGCTGGTGGACGAGCAGGAGCCGACCCGGCACGGCCTGGCCGGCTGGCTGGCGGCCGACCGCACCATCGTCGTCACCGGCTCGGCGCCGGACGTGGACACACTGCTCGCCGGTCCGGGACGCGACGCCACCGTGGTGCTGCTCGACGCGGGTCAACCCGACCGTCCCGACCTGTCCCGGGAGATCTTCACGTTGACCAAGGCGGGACGATCGGTCGTGGTGACTGCCGTCCGGTTTTCCGGACGGCTGGCCCGGGTGGCGCTCGGCAACGGTGCCGCGGGTCTGCTGAGTAAGACCGCCCCGGCAGGCGCGGCGGTACAGGCGATCCGGGCAGCCGCGGCGGGGGACCTGCTCATTCCCGTACGACTTGCCCGCGAACTGGTGGCCGCAGCCGCCGACGTACGGCTGAGCCCGCAGGAGACGACGGCCAGCCGGCTCTACGCGCAGGGGGGACTTTCACTGCCCTCGGTGGCCCGCCTCATGGGCCTGAGCCCACAGACCGTCAAGCAGTACATCGACCGGGCCCGGGGCAAGTACCGGTCGGTGGGCCGGGCCTGCCCGACGAAGGTCCACCTCTACCAGCGGCTGGTGGAGGACGGGTTGGCCGAGCACTGAGTTCCACTCGACCAACCCGATGCCACCTCAGGGCGCGATGCCGTCGAGGATGGCGTTGAGTTCTCCGATCACCCGCAGGGCGGTGGGCTTGTTCGGCGCGTAGAGCTGGCTCTCCAGCCATCCGGTGCCGTAACACCAGTAGAGGCTCCCGGACACGCACTCGCGGGTGACGTCCTTCGTCACCTGCGTGAAGCCGACCCCGTGGTTTCGCAGCAGCCAGGAGTTGCGCAGGTTGCCGGTGGAGTTGACGACGGCGTCGTGGACCGAGGTGCTCGACGAGTACCCGGAGTATGACGCGGTGTGCGCGAGTACCTGACGTACGGTCCATCCCGGATAGAGCTGCAGCGCAAGGGCCTCGTTCTCACTGAGAGACCAGTTGGGCACCTGGACGCCAGCGATCCCCACCTGCCACGCCTGCCCGCTGGGACACAGTTCCAGCGGGCCGATGTGCCGGGAACAGTGCGAGTAGGGATGGACGTTGTCGATCTCCAGTACGCCCTCCTTCAGCGACCACCAGGTGGCCCGGGACGCGTTTACCAAGCGGGTCGGTCGGGTCCCGGTAAGGCGGGGCACCGTGTTGGCGGCGATCCAGCGGACCCACTTCTCCTCGTCGGCGCTGATCCGGTAGCCGTTGACGACCAAGCCCGGCACCGCGTTCCAGTACGAGCCGTGGGTCCAACCCGCCGAGCCCTGGTAGTTGACCTGGTAAAAGCTGTTGGAGGGGGTGGGACTGAGCACCGTGGCGGTGTGGCCGACCGGCACCACCACGATCGAGCTGTACGAGGTTCCCGGCCCGGTGCGCAGGTGTACCCCCTCGATTACCTTGACCGTGGCGCCTCGCGCCGGGTTGTTCAGCCCGGCGGACGCGGGCTGGGCCGGAGCCAGCACCGCCGCGGCCACCAGCGCCGCCACGGCGACGAGCTCACGTAGTCGTCTCATCGTGCTGGCCCTCCTTCAGGTTCGGTCCGGATCGGGGTGCAGGCCGATCGCGGGGGTCAGGTAGTCCTTGACGAACTCCGGTGAACTGACGAAGGCGTCCCGGACCACGACGGTCTGGGTCACCGTCGCTGTCATGCCGGGGTCCAGCTTCATCAACTCGTACGGCACCAGGACGGCCCGCTGGTTGCCCAGGAGCCGGTCGGCCTCCTCTCCGCCGAGGACGACGACGATGGTGCGGTAGGGCCCTGGATGCTCGGTGATACCGGGACCGACCACGATGCCCTTGGCGACTCCGTCGTCCGGCAGTTGGGCGCGGCAGCCACGTTCCAGGACGGGAGTCTCGGTGCCGAAGTCGGTCCGCTCCCAGTGCGGGTGCCGGCGTACCTGCCTCAGGCCCGCCGTCAGCTGGTCCGTCACCTGCCGCTGGTTCGCCGCCCGGATGTCGGCGCAGACCCGGAGCCGTTCCCGAGTACTCACGATCAGATCGCTCTCCGGGTCGACTTGTGGCACGGCGGCGGATAGCCGCGACTCGATGAACAGCCCGAGGAAGACCGCGAGCAGGGCGGCGAGGACGCCGTACGCGGCGAGCCGGGGCAACCTCAGTGACATTTGGCGCTCCCTCAGCGGTTGGCGACCGTGCGTACCGAGGAGATGTCGTTGTCGGTCGGCTTGTAGAGGCCCGCGTTGCCACTGCAGCCGTAGTAAGCCAGGTGCATCAGGCTGGACGGGCAGCCGCCGTGGTAACTGACGTTCGGGCCGCCGTCCATCAGGCCGAATATGTGCCCGGTCTCATGGTTGATCAGCGTGTTGGAGCCGAGGTGGTCGGCGTCCATGTGCACGTAACCCCACTCGTAGTGGACGTGACTGCCGCTGGCCGCCCGGGTCTGCACGTCGAAGGTCACGCAGCTGACGTTGTCGGAGCCGCACGCCGGGACGACGGAGTTGTTCGGCCGTATCCAGTACTCATAGTCGATCTGCGACCGCCGGTCTCCGTAGGAGGAACAGGGGTTGTCCATGGGCCGGAGGTCGATCCGTGCGTCGGTGGTGCCGTCGGACTTGGTCATCAGGTGCCAGCTCGGCGTTCCCGTGCTGAACAGCGCGGACTTGATCCGGGAGAGGGCGTACGAGTGGGTGGCGCCACCGATGATCTGGACGCAGAACTCCTCGTCCTCGATGCCGTGGTACGGCGTCCAGGTGTGCATGTCGGCCAGGTGCCGCTGTTCCCAGCCGCTGTGCGAGCCGTGGGCCGACGCCGGGCTGGCCTGGAGCGTGGCCGCCACCATGCTCGCGAAGAGGATGGCCACCCACAACAGCGGGGTCTGCCGCCGGGGCGGCCGATCGGGTCCGGGCATTGTTACCTCCTGGATTGGCGTCACTGCGGCGGTACAGGGTGCGGTGCGTCATCGAAAGAGCAGCGATATCGATAGAGGTCATTGTTTATGCCGAGGTTCGGTCGGTCAGGACACTTCTTGGGCTGACAGTCGTACAGGTGTCACGGTGTGACCCCCGGTTCCTGCCGCTACGCCGGCACCACCGCTGCCCCGGCGTCAACGTCCAAGTCGTCGCCGACGCCGCCGGCCGGTTCAAGTGGATCTCACCCGCCCTGCCCGGCTCGACACGGTCTGTTCCGCGAGGACCACGCCATCGGTCGCCCGAGCCTGCTACCCGTGAGGCAGGGCCGCATGCCGCTCTTGTAGTTGAAGATTTTCGCAAGTGTTAAAGTCTGCAATCAGATGTGGCGTCGCGTGACGGAGGCTGATGTGTCGGTACCCCTCTACCAGGCGAAGGCGGAGCTGTTCCGCACCCTCGGCCACCCGGTGCGGATCCGGGTGCTGGAACTGCTCCAGGACGGCCCGAAGCCCGTCCGCGACCTGCTGGCGGCGATCGACGTCGAGGCGTCCAACCTGTCCCAGCAGCTCGCGGTGCTCCGCCGGGCCGGCATGGTCACCTCCAGCCGCGACGGAGCCCTGGTCGTCTATGCGCTCAGCACCCCGGACGTGGCCGACCTGCTGGCCGCCGGCCGCCGCATCCTCGGCAGCATGCTCACCGACCGCGACGCGCTGCTGGACGAGCTGCGGGCCGACGGGCGGGACCGGTGAGCGGGACACTCTCGTTGCGCGACCGGTTCGTCGGACTGCTGCCACCGCGCGCCGACTGGCTGGCGGTGCGCCGCTCGCCCCGGCGCGACCTGCTCGCCGGGCTGACCGTGGCGGTGGTGGCGCTGCCGCTGGCCCTTGCCTTCGGCGTCACCTCAGGGCTCGGGGCCCAGGCCGGCCTGGTGACAGCGGTGGTGGCCGGCGCTGTCGCCGCCGTCTTCGGCGGCTCCCACCTACAGGTCTCCGGGCCGACCGGGGCGATGACCGTGGTGCTGGTGCCGGTGGTCCAGCAGTTCGGCCCCACCGGCGTGCTGATGGTCGGAGCGCTGGCCGGGCTGGTGCTGATCGCGCTGGCCCTCGCCCGCCTCGGCCGGTACGTCCACTACCTGCCCGTCCCCGTGATCGAGGGATTCACCGCCGGCATCGCGGTGGTCATCGCCCTGCAACAGGTGCCGGCCGCGCTCGGGGTGTCCGGTGCGCACGGCGACCGCGTCTGGGCCGTGGCCGCCGACGCGGTCACCCGGTTCGTCGCGGACCCGCAGCCGGTCCCGGTCGCGGTGGCCCTCGGCGTCGCGGCGGTGATGCTGCTCGGTGCCCGGTGGCGTCCCGGCTGGCCGTTCTCCCTGCTCGGGGTGGCCGCCGCGACCGTCCTGGCCGAGACCGCCCCGGTCGAGCTGGCCCGCATCGGCGCTCTGCCCGCCGGCCTGCCTACGCCCTCGCTGGGCTTCCTGGACCTCGACGCTGTCGGGGTCCTGCTGCCTTCCGCCCTCGCGGTAGCGGCGCTGGCCGCGCTGGAGAGCCTGCTCTCCGCCACCGTGGCCGACGGGATGACCGTCGGCCAGCGCCACGACCCCGATCGCGAGCTGTTCGGTCAAGGGCTGGCCAACCTCGCCGCCCCGGCGTTCGGCGGGATCCCCGCCACCGCCGCCATCGCCCGTACGGCGGTGAACGTACGCGCCGGCGCGAGCTCGAAGTTGGCCGCGCTCACCCACGCCGTAGCCCTCGCCGGAATCGTGCTGGCCGCTGCGCCGCTGGTCGGCCGGATCCCGCTCGCCGCCCTGGCCGGCGTCCTGCTGGCCACCACCGTCCGGATGGTCGAGGCCGGGTCACTCTGGGCGCTGGCCCGAGCCACCCGGGGCGACGCCCTCGTGCTGGTGCTCACCTTCGCGGTCACGGTGGCGCTGGACCTGGTCACCGCCGTGGCGGTCGGGGTGGGCGTGGCGATCGTGATCGCCCTGCGCGCGGTGGCCCGCACGGCGCGCGTGGAGCAGGTCCCTCTCGACCCCGGGGAGCACAGCGCAGAGGAACAGGCCCTGCTCGCCGACCACATCGTGGCGTACCGGCTGGACGGCCCGCTCTTCTTCGCCGCCGCGCACAGCTTCCTGCTCCAACTCTCCGACGTCGCCGACGTACGCGTGGTCATCCTGCGGATGTCCCGGGTGTCCACCCTCGACGCCACCGGCGCGCAGGTGCTCGGCGACGCCATCCTCCGACTCCAGGAACGCGGCATAACCGTGCTGCTCTCCGGAATCGCGCCCGGCCACGACCAGGTGCTGGCCACCCTCGGCGTCGCCGGCCAGTTGCGCCGCGACGGCCTGGTCTTTCCCGACACCCCGGCGGCCATCCGGCACGCCCGGACCGTCGTGCTACCCAGAGGCAGAGCGGACCAGTTTGACGCAGCGAGGTACGGCTGACTGCGTGAGCCTGACCCTGGAGTAGCTGGATGTATTCAGAATCAGGCGTCATTGTGATCCTGGCGTGCGGCGCGGGCTGGCTCCACCGAAGGACTGGTTGACCTGCTCCTGCCCGCACCACTCGGCGTGCAGATCCTCGCCGATGCCGGATACCAGGGCTTGGGCGGCTCGCCATCCTGCCGGTCGTCTCCGCCACCGGCCAGGCGCTCTGCCGGGCCAAGGGTTCAGCCAACTGGCGGCGCTGACTGTGCGGACCGCCGAGTAAGCTGCCGAAGCTGATTCTGGGGAGGGCCAATGCGTTTGCGTGCCTGCATGGTGCTGGTTGTCTGTGTCCTGTCGGTGGGTGCGACCGGGTGTGGGGCCGGTCCCGCCGCGCCTGCGGCGCTTCGCGATCCGTGCGAACTGATCAACGACGAGGTGCTGGATCGGCTCGCGCCTGGCTCGGCGCGGGAGCCTCGGGCGCAACTGGGTGACATCAGCGGCAGTAGAGCGTGCGACGTTGACCTCACCGCAGGTACCGCGTCGATGCGCGGCGACCTGGAGATCACGGTCGCGGTCGACGGCAGCGAGATGTACGACGACGGGTGGCGCGCCAAGCAGTGCGCCAAGATCGGGGCCAAGCTGACGTCCAGCGGGCCCGGTGATGCCTCCTGCCTGGTGACTACTCCCTGGACCGGCGGTCAGGCACGGATCGACGGCCGAGCCTGGGTCGGCGGTGACTACGAGGTGAGCGTGACCTACCAGCTGGTCGCACCCCGGAGCTTTCCCCCAGGTGCGGAGCAGGACCTGCGCGATCTTCTCGCGGCCGGGGTCGATTCGCTGCCTGTCGGGTGACTCCTGGCCCAGCAGCAGTCCGCGGCGACTCCTGCCCCGACCGCCGAGGCTGTCGGGTGCGGGAGGTTGGTCGATGCCACCGTGCGGTCCGAGCCGGAGGTGACCGGCCACGGCGCGGGTGAACGGCCGCGCTGGCCGATTCGCCAGGCTGCGGCGGGTGGTCGCCTCACCGAAGGTGTGCCGGCCGGCGTCCATCACGGCGACCAGGCGATAGAATGTCGCCGTCGACGGCATCGGCACCATACCCGCGTGCTCGACGGCCAGCAACTGCTCCACCCGGTGCCGCAGCCGCGACCGGGTGCCTGTCGACTCCCCGGTCTCGGCCACCATCACAGCCTCGACCGCCGCGACCACCTGGTCGTCGACCCGACCTTAGGAGGACGCCGGGCGAGTGGCCCGGTGGTCGACCAGGCCCACAGCCCTTCAGACCGGTAGCGCAGCCGCATCCGCTTGACCGTGACCGCGCTGGTCGGCTGCCCCGCCTCGGTCGCCTTGACCGCCTCCCGCTCCGCCAACGTGTGCCGAGCCGGGTCGTAGGGCTCGCGCGGCCGGACACCTGCCGGCGAGGCCGGCGGCAACCCGGTCTGCATCTCCACGACGTGCCGCTCCCACTGCCGGGCCCGCCGCCGCACCGTCGCCGGCAGCGCGTCGAGCAGCCCGACCGGATCCAGCCGGACCGGCGGCGGACCCGCACCGGCTACCCGCGAACTATCGGAGGCCGTCGAGCTACCGATGATCTGCGAGGGACCACCCCCGCGTGCGCGGGGAGCAGGCGCGACGGCGGAGGCGTGACGTGGAGATCCTGGGATCACCCCCGCGTGCGCGGGGAGCAGTCACCGAGGATCCCGGCGACCCGGGACGACACCGGATCACCCCGCGTGCTCGGGAGCAGAAGGTCTTGTCGGGCGCCGTGGTGACGACGGACGGATCACCCCCGCGTGCGCGGGGAGCAGACCCGGTCGCTGTCAGGTGGCACGGCGTGGGACGGATCACCCCCGCGTGCGCGGGGAGCAGGGCATCTCCCGGGTGAAGGAGAAGTCCGACGAGGGATCACCCCCGCGTGCGCGGGGAGCAGGTGCCGGCCCCGCTACTGCTGTCTCGGGTCGTAGGATCACCCCCGCGTGCGCGGGGAGCAGCTGTTCGCCACCGAGCGCGGATACCTGTGCCGCGGATCACCCCCGCGTGCGCGGGGAGCAGGCTGCGTCCACTCGATGCTGGTGTCAGCCATGGGGATCACCCCCGCGTGCGCGGGGAGCAGGCGTCCCGCCGGCCGATAGCCCGGCCTGTGACGGGATCACCCCCGCGTGCGCGGGGAGCAGCCGGGCGCGTACGAAGAAGCTGGGTCAGCACGGGGATCACCCCCGCGTGCGCGGGGAGCAGGCCGCGCTCGGCCTGCTCCTGATCTGGCGGTTCGGATCACCCCCGCGTGCGCGGGGAGCAGTCACCGCGCAACTGGAGGACACCGATCACCGGTGGATCACCCCCGCGTGCGCGGGGAGCAGACTTTGTTGACCTGGGGATCTAAAGATCGACAGAGCGGTTTTCCTTCACTTGGACCCGCAAGATCGTCCTTTCGGAGACAGCGGCTCGCATTCGACGAGGCGCTGAGTGCAGCGTAGCGGGTGTGTCGTCCACACAGGCGGCGTAGTTCGCCTACATGGACGACCTCGACAGCCACCTGACCCATCTCGTCATGGCTACAGCTGAGACCTGGTCGCGCCTCCCGAAATCGGCGTTGATACCGCCAAACAACTGCTCGTCACCGCCGTCGGGCAACGCCGCAGCGGGTGAGCTCTCAAGCCGTCTTTGCGCGGGCTCCGCGACCTCGCCCCCGGCATGATTCGGGCGCACCGGCAGCTACCGCCTCCCACTGCGGCGCTGGCCGTGACGCCAACAGTGCAAACTGGCGCAGTACTCTCGTCCGTAGGGCTACCACTCGCCCAAGGACTGCGTTGCCCGCCGCCGCTGTCGAGGGCAAGGCCAAGACCGAGATCATGCGCTGCCTCAAGCGCCACATCGCCCCGCGAGGCGTTCATGGACCCGCCCGGATGAGGTATCCGCGAGGCGTGCCACCGCTACTGGCTGGGGACGAATTCAAGGCGACGATGGGACCACAAGCCACAGCCGTGGGGGTCAACAAAGCACCGTCATTTGACTTCTGGCCCTACTTCGCCTCCATCCCCCAAGAAGACTTCAACGGTCACGACTTCTCCCACGGTCGAGTTAATCACGCCTGGCAGACACCAGGCAGCCAGCATCAACAAGGGGCCTATCTCGCTACAGATCGGGCCTGTCTCGCTAAGGGCTCTGTCTCACATTCGGTGGTGACAGAAGGTGGTCGATGTCGTTGAGATCGTGTGTGCAAGATCGATGATCTTACGAAGATGGTGTTCTCAGGGCTGTCCCCGCTGGTGATCGACGACGTCACGGACGAGGGCGAGCGGATTCTGGTGCGGGCTCGGACTCCTGGAGGGTCGGTGGCTTGTCCGGGCTGTGCGGCGGTGACGGGCCGGGTGCACGGGTATCACCAGCGGACCCTCGCGGACGTGTCGGTCGGTGCCCGGCCGGTGGTGGTGCGGGTGCGCGTGCGTCGGCGGGTGTGCCCGACCCGGGGCTGCCGTCAGACGTTCCGGGAACAGCTTCCGGGCGTTCTGAACCGCTACCAGCGCCGCACACCCCGGCTGATTTCCCAGGTCGCTGCGGTGGTACACCAGTTGGCCGGCCGGGGAGGCGCTCGGTTGTTGTCGGCCCTGGCAATGGTCGTCATGTCCCGGCACACCGCTCTGCGGGCGCTGCTGCGCATACCGCTGCCCGAGCGGCAGGTGCCCCGCGTGCTCGGGGTCGACGACTTCGCGTTGCGGCGACGTCAGCGTTACGCCACCGTCCTGATCGACGCGGTCACGCGTGAGCGCATCGATGTGCTGCCCGACCGCAAGGCCGCAACGCTAGAGACGTGGCTGCGCGATCATCCCGGTGTTCAGGTGGTTTGCCGGGACTCCTCCGGCGCCTACGCCGAAGCGATCCGCCGTGCCCTGCCCCAGGCGTTGCAGGTCGCAGACCGCTGGCACCTGTGGCACAACCTCGCCGAAGCCGTGCGCAGGGAGGTCACCGCACACAGCTCATGCTGGGCCACCGCAGGCCCGCCGCCGCAGGAAGGCAAACGAGCCGTGACTACCCGACAGCGGTGGCAGCAGGTCCACGACCTGCTCGACAAAGGCGTCGGCCTGCTGGAATGCGGCCGCCGGCTCAACCTCGGCCTCAACACCGTCAAACGCTACGCCCGCATCAGTGCACCCGAACGCCTGGTCCGCGCACCGCAATACCGGCCCACACTCGTCGACCCCTACCGCGACCACCTGCGACGCCGCCGCCAACAAGACCCCGCCGTCGGCGCCACACAACTCCTCGCCGAAATCAGAGAACTGGGCTACACCGGCACCCTCAACCTGCTCTACCGCTACATCACGCAAGGCCGCGTCGAAGCCGACCGCCCAGCCCTTTCACCCAGGCGACTGACCCGCTACCTCCTCACCGCACCCGACCAGCTCAAAGAACATCAACGCACACTTGTCGACGCTCTCACCGGCGCCTGCCCGCAGATGACCGCGCTGGCCGGCTTCATCGGCTCGTTCGCCGCGCTACTCACGCCCGCAGACGGCAACGATGACCGTCTCGACTCGTGGATCGCCGAGGTCAAGGCCACAGACCTGCCCCACCTGCACACCTTCACCCGCGGCCTCGGCCTCGACCGCGACGCCGTCAACGCCGCCCTGACCTACCCCTTCCACAACGGCGGCACCGAAGGCGTCAACACCAAAACCAAACTGATCAAGCGACAGATGTACGGACGCGCGGGTTTCGCTCTCCTGCGCCATCGAATCCTGCTCGGCTAACCAGCACCCTCCGTCACCACCGAATGTGAGACAGAGCCTTTAGATCCACAGACCCCACTCAGGCTGGCATCCCGAGGCGTAGTTGCTGGCGGTCAACACAGATTTCGAAGGCCACCCGCTGGAGCAGTCAAGATCACGGCCAGTCTTGCTGAATTCTGCGAGGAGCACCACTCCCGTATGCCGAACCAGTATTGGCATGACCCGCTTCCTCGCGCTCGCGAGTACGTGAGCCGGCACATCCCACCATGGGCGTAACGTCTTCGGTGCTCGCCTGCTGGCTGAAGCGACCTGGGCACTTGACTGGTTGTGGTCACGGCCCTGGTCACAGGCTTGAGGCCGTGGGAGGGAAAGGTCCGGCACTGGCCGGCATCGCGGTGCCGTCCAATGTCGAACTATCCCGAATTCTGCATTTATCGGCACGGCCCAACACGGCGTGACAGAACTGTTATGTAACTGGGGGTCAAGGGGTCGTCGGTTCGAATCCGGCCGTCCCGACAGTAAATCGGCAGGTCAGGGCCTTGATTCACTTCGGTGAGTCGGGGCCTTCTTGCTGTCTCGTCTCACAATTCATCACGTACGCTCGTACTGCTGAATTTAGGGCGCTGGAGTCATCCGAACAGCCCTGATTCGAGGTGCTCAGCCGCCACCTTCAGGTGGCTGTTGTCGGGGTGGACGTAGACCCGCTTGGCGAGCGTGCCACCGTCCGCGTGACCGGCCCAGGCCGCCAAAACGACGTCGGGCACTCCGGCGCCGGCGAGGTAGGTCAGGCAGGCGTGCCGCGCGTCGTACGGCCGGACCTTGCGAACCCCTACCTTCGCCATCAGCTCGTAGACCCGGCGGCGGAACCAGTCGGTACGTTGCGGCTGGCCGAGCTCGTCGACTAGGACGTAACCGCTGTCGACGTAGACGTCACCCGCCCTCAGCCGCTCCTTCTTCTGCAGGGTCTGGAACGCCTTCAGAGCCTTCGCGGCCGTCGCCGGCATCGGTAGGCCGCGTTTGCCGGCCGCCGACTTGGCCTCCTTCTCCTCGATCTCGCCGTCGACGAGCGTCCGCGTGTTCTCCCCGGCCGCGATCGTGCCGGCCTCGAAGTCGACATCGGACCAGCGCAACCCACACACCTCGGCTGGCCGTAGGCCCATCAGCGACAGCAGGCAGGGGGCGTGCAGGCGCTCGCCCGCGATTCCCGTCAGGAACGTCTTCACCTCCTCCTGGGGCCAGGGCTTGCGCTGTGCCCGCGTCTCGGCGTCGGCCTTCGCTGCCGCCCTTGGGATGGTCACGAACGCTGCGACGTTGCGCACCACGAGCTGGCGGCGAACGGCCACGTTCAGCGCGGTCCTGAGACGGCCGAGCGTCAGGCGCACCGAACGGACGCCCAGTCCCGTTCCCGGCTTGCCGCCGCGCCGCCGGCCCTCTGTCAGCATCCAGTCGATCAGCGCCTCGGTGACGTCTTGGAGCGGCTTGCTGCCGAGACGAGCGCGGACCGGCAGGAGCGCATCGCGGTAGTTGGCGGCGGTAGCCTTCTCGACATCGCGGGTGGCGGACGTCAACCATTCGTCGAGGAACTCGTCGACCGTGACCTTGCCGGGTTTGACGTACGTGCCGCGGTCGGTCTCGTGCTTGATCCGCGCGTACTCCGCCTTGGCTTCCTTCCTGGTATCGAAGGTGTAGGTCCGTTGATCCCGACGTCCGTCCGGCTTGCGCCCGACGTCGATGACGAACCGGTAGCGGGTCTTGCCGCTGCGGAGAGTGACCTTCTTGATCGGGTCCGAGGTGCTCACGTAGTCCTGCTCCTTTCGCGGGGGAGGGGTAGCCCTCTGCCTTCAGTGCCTGCAACGGCGGCGAGCTTGACGCCAATGGTACCTAAAAGTGGTACCGATTTTGGGTCACAAGGTAAGCCGTGAGATGGCGGTTGGTGATAGGCGATGTGGGATGTGGGAACCTCAACTCGTCATCCAGCCGTTCGAGCGCTCGCCGAGGAGTTGAGGCATGCCGCGACAGCGCCCTGTCGCCGAGAATCTGCCGCCGTTGCCGGTACGCGAGAAGCGGGATCAGCAGGTCAAGATCCGGCTCACGCCGTCAGAGATGGAGAGGCTGGTAGTTATGCGGCCTGACCTCACGCCCTCCGGGATTCTCGCGTTGCTCGTCGACGACGTGCTCGCCGGCCGGTACCGGCCTGCGTGGGCGACCGCTGGGCCCGACGGGGCCAGCCGTCAGCGTGAGGCGTAGTCACGTGTCCGTCGGGACTGCATGGGCCTCGCCGCCGTGCTGCTGCCGTTCGATGCCGACGAGCCTGAGCAGGTCCGCGGTGCGTACGCGGTAGGTGGTCCCGATCCGAAGCACCGGGCAGGGGAAGGCACCGCTCTTCGCCAGTTCGTAAGCCTTCGTGCGGCCAACGCCGAGAGCGCGAGCGGCGGTCGCGAGATCGATCATCGCGGGTAGTTGGAGTAGCTCGTCCCAGTTGAGAGTGCTGGCGATCATCACCCTGCTCCTTAGGTCGAGGGGAGCGGACGCCGGTGGCGTCCGGCTGAAGAGGCACGGTCTGGCATGCCTCGACACGACCATCCGGGCTGAGCGTTGCTTGTGGCGCTACCTCTCCTTGGCTGCGCGATCCGGAGCGTCTGGTAGCGCATTGTTCATCCGACAAGGGCCACCCGCTAGAGGCGTTGACGGCACCGCAACCGGCAGGACCGCACACTCGCGTGCTGTGAGGTTCGGCAGCTTGGTTCCGCCTGGTAGGTGATCCCTGGCCCATGAGGGTCACCTAGACTCTCTCGATCACGGGAGAGACCGTGTTGCTTGGCGAGGTGACGTGCCCGTCAGGAGAGCTCGTCCTGATGGACGGTGGTTACCTGGAGTTGTGGTCCGGAGACCGGTCGCCCGACGAGGTCGACGGCGTCAAGGACATGCCGGCATCCGACTTCGAGATCGTCGGCCCCGACGCGGAGGTCGCGGCCAGGTCGTTCGATCGCCAGTCCGGCCGGATGCTGTACGACATTCCGCAGCACGGCACCGACGAGTTCTCGCGGCTGTTCGACCAGCATTGCCGTGAACATGCCTATGACGCTTCGCTGCACCTGTTCCCTGGGCGGATCTCGCATCGGGACAGGGTCCGACGCGCAATCGCCGAAGGGGATCCTGACTTCCTGATCACGGGTGTGCCGGTCGTCCCCGTCGGGGGTGTGCCAACAGGCCGGCCGTTGCCGGTGACCGCGGTGCCGGGGGAGTGGGGCTGGTCGCAGGTCCGCATCGGGCTGCGCGAGGACACCGCCGTCGCTACCCACCGGCTCGGCAGTATCGGGGGTGGACTATGCCCGGTTCGTCTTTGCCGACGCGGACGCGCTCGGATCATGGGCCCACAACTACCCTCTCGACGGTCTCGCCGACGTGGTGTTCTGGGGGCGGGACGAGGAGCAGGTCGCGGCCGAGTTCGGCGCACAGCGCACTGGTACGTCCGGGGAAGGCGGCTACGGCTGGCTCAACATCCCGGTACGAGATGCCTACGCGCGGGCGGTCGCCCTCAATGACCGCAAGAACGCTGGGCCGGCCCGCAAGTTCGCCTTCGACTTCCGCCCACACTCACACCACTGGCAGGTCATGGCAGGCGTCCGGGCATCTGAGAACGAGGCCGCCACCATCGAAATCGGCGGTGCTCGGATCATGATGGCAATGACCTCCGTCGGCGACGGCTTCTTCCCCGTTGACCTGGAGGTCAACGCCGCAGGGAACCCCATCGCCATCCGAATTTCGGTGGCTGGCGACGACTGACGCCTTCGCCTCGGGCTGGCGACGATCCGCTATTCCCTTGGTCACCGGCGTACCAGCTTCGCAGGCCGGCCACCGATGACTGCGGCGAGCGCCGCCCTCCAGGCGATCAAGTCGACGTGCAGAATCCCGACAGCGAGCGCGGCCGCCGCCAGGACGAAGCCGGTCCTTTCCACCGATTCGTACCTCGGCTCGCCGCCGTCATGGTCGTCCCGCAGCGGTTCAATCACCGGCGGTCGTCCTTCATGCCGGGTGCCGCCAGATCCGTTGAGATGGCTGTCAGCCGGGTGGCAATGGTGCGACCGGGCGGACCGCCGTGAACTGGGCGTGCTCGTACCGGGTGGCGGAAAGTAGCAGGAGCCACTCGTCGCAGCCCTGCCACGGGTAGGCATCGGCGGCTCCACCGCGTACGGTCCTGGGCCCCTCGCCGGTCCGTGGCCGCGCGTCTGCCGGCGCACCGGCGAACCCGGGGATCCACACGTCGGCGCAGAGCTCGTTCGCCGACCCCATCGCCGCCAGCCCGAACGCGTTCTCCCCGGCGGCCGTCCGCGCCTCGTCGCCGAAGTCGTCGAGAAGCTGATCCTCGTCGGGCTTTCCGTCACCGCGGAAGGTCAGCGTGGCGGTGCTGGCCCGGGCCGCGTACTCCCACTGCGCCTCGCTGGGCAGCCCGAACGGCAACAGCTCGAGCAGGTCTTCCAGGTCGTCTTCGAGCCGTGCCGTGCCGGCGTCGGCCTCGCCGTACTCGTCCTCGTACTCAGGCAGCCAGTGCCGGACCTGCGCCACCGTCAGCGGGTGCCGGGCGATCAGGAACGGCTCGACCCGCACCTCCCGTACCGGCTGTGCGTCCCCGGCGCCAGCGAAGAACGGCTCGATGGTGTCCTCGACACCACCGCTGCGCTCGATGGCGCGTACCGCGTCCAGCTCCGCGTCGGACAGGCCCATCCGGAATGAGCCGCCCGGAACCTTCCGGAACACCACGCCCGACGGGATGTGCCGCCATGCCGGGCGCCCGGCCACGATCTCCTCGCTCCACATGGCGCCGGACGCTAGCAGCCCGGTCGGCGGTCGGTCTTTCCCGACGGACCGCAGCTTGCGCGTGGATCGCCTGCATGGCCGTTCTGCACGGGAAAACACCGTCTCGTCTAGTCGAGGATTAGGAATGATCAAGGGTGTGAGAAGTGGTCCGTATGGTGGTCCGGACAACGTGATTCTGACGGCTCTACTCGGGTTCTGGCCCACTTTTGGGGAGCCGAGGTGACCCCGCGCGCCGCTTCGCTCCGCGATTTCCTGGGTGGCCGGCGAACGCGTCATCGCGCTAGAATCCGGGCAGCGGCAGCTGCGCCTGCCCGTGTCGATGTACCAGTCGCCCACGTCGAGCGGTACGCCGAGACCAAGGTTCCTACCCGAATCGCGCACGATCCCGACGCACGGTCATCACGCTGACGGGACGGACGTGGGGCGTCTCGGTACAGGAGAAACGGTGACCAAGAACCGTCGTACCAAGACCCGGTTTCGGCTGCAGCAAGCCGCGACCGGTACCAACTACCTCGAAGCCCGCAGGCAGGTTATCGTCCCCGCCCCGGCCGCTGCCGAGGTGATCGTTCAGCCCCCGCTCGCCGACTGGCAGCGCGCCAACCACTGCTCCCTCTGGGAGAAGCTGCAGGACGAACACGGACCGCTGATCGCCCTGAGGATCAGTGGACAGCATCGGTGGTGGGAACTCGACGACCTGGCCCGCGTGGCGGCCGGCGCGCAGCAGAATCGCCCGCCGGAACGGCGCGGCCTGTGGCTCTCCGTCGAGGCGCGATACACCGTGACCCGCCGCGAGTACCTTTCCGGCATCGCCGCGAGCCTTGACCGTGCCGGGGCCCTCGACCGGCTGGAGGTCCGCGAGGTCCCCGCCGGTTGCAGCCACGCCACCTGCCGCCGCCAGCGCGGGCTCCCGCCGCTGCCGCGCGCCGAGCGTCCCGCATCCCGGACACCGGCCTTCGAACCGTTGCCGCTACGGGCGCCGCTGCTCGGCTTCGCCGAGGTGATCGACCAGTACCCCGCGCTCAACGGCAACGGCTTTGGCTACGACTACGGCTACCTGCACCGCGACGAGCGGCGCCGACGGCTCGAAGAGCACCGCCAGCACCTAATCTCGCGGGAGGAGATCGTGGAGCAGGTCCACGACTGGCTGGTGGCCAACATCGCCCCGATCAAGACCCCCAACATGGGCAGCTACGGGCTCAAGCACCTCGCCGAGGACCTGCTCGGGTACTACATCACCAACGGCGAGTTGATCACGGCGGCCCTGATGGCCGGCTACCCGATGCGCCGCGAGGACGGGCCCAACGCGCTGTTCGCGATGAGCAGCCGCGATGTGGACCGCCTCCACAAACAACGCGAGCAAGCCCGCCAAGGGGCTTCGGCGCGCTGAGACGTCCGCCCAGATGAGCTGTACCCCCGCCCTGCCTCGCAGGGCGGGGGTATGCCACCGTGGTGAACCGGCCGGCTTCGTAGCGGCAGACGCTCATCACCCGGTGGCCGGGCGCTAGGTTCGAGCGAAGGTAAGGTGTCCCGTCCGGCGGAAAGTGGCACTGGTGTCGGTGCCTGAGCTGCGGTTGTGCCAGGTCCACGCGGACAAGATCAGGTTAGTCGTCCGGATCTACTTGGCACTGTCGGCGATGAGTGCGTCCAGCAGCTGCGACAGGCTGAGGCGTGGGTGGTGTTCGGGCTCGGGTTGGTAGTCGAGCGGCAGGTCGTGGTTGGTGGGCCGGTCGGCGTAGTTCGGTAGCGCCCAGCTCGGAACATGGCGGTGCTTGTTGAACTCCTTGTTGGCTTTCTTGGCGAGGGTCTCGTCGGAGGTGGCGTGGTTGACCGGGACGCCGTCGAAGGTGACCCGGCGGGTCTGCGGGAACGTGCGGTTGGGCACGACGACATCCGGCAGGCCGGCCATCGCCCGCAGCCAACGGTCTGTTTCGTACCCGGTCCACCCCTGGGTGACGGGCCAGTCATGGGGGACGGGCTCAGGTCCGATCTGCCGGCTGATCTCGGCGGTGATGGTGAGCCGGTGCTCCGCGGAGGTCAGCGCCCGGCGGGCAACGGCCCGCCACGTAGGCGAGCAGAACAGCCGCGCAAGGTTGACGATCTCGGGGTAGAACGCGGCGAGGAACACCGAGGTGTTGAACCGGGTGCGGGTAGGGATGAGCAGGTCGATGCGTTCCTGCCAACTGCGGCGTCCGGGAACGTCGATACGTTGCTGAAACCGCCGGTCGACGCAGACGGCGATGGAGACGTCGAACGCGTTGAAGACGTGCCGCCAGCCTCGGCGGCGCAGCAGCCGGGTGTGCCGTCGCTGCGCGGTGACGAGTTCGGGGACCAGCCGCGCGAGCTGTCGAGGACGCAGGTCCGGGATGGTGGGGACCGGCGGGCCGATCCAGTAGCCGTGGCGGGTGCAGACGAACTCGTGGTGGGCGAAGAACCGGACGACCGGCCCGCCCGGGTGCCGTGCGGTGCAGACGGGGCAGGCCCGTTGGGGAAGGTGACGCAACTCCCGCCAGCGCGGGGCGGGGTCACGCAGTTCGGGCATCGCGTGCGCGAGCGCGGCGAGTTGGTGGCCGGTTGCGGCGACGAGCCGCTGCGCGACGATGAGCTGGCGGCGCTTGCTGGTGCCGCTGTAGGGCACCGAAGCGCTGAGGTGCTGCCAGAGGTCTCGGTAGCCGATGGAGTGCAGTGCGGCGAGGCGCCGGACGTAGGAGGTGACGGTTTCCTGCTGGGCAGGCCGAACCGTGATCGGCAACCTTCGGATCATGCGGTCGTGGCGGCCGGCGCCCGTGGCGCCGGTGCGGGGCTGGGGTGGGTCGCGGCGTATGCCTCGGCGGCGTGGTCGAGGCGGACCCGGTCGAGGTGGGCGCGGGTCAGGTGTTCGGTGCCGTCGAGGATGGCGTCGATGGCGGCGCCGCGGACCAGGTGCGACAGGCTGCCGATCATGCCGGCGGTGCGCCGGTGCAGGTACTCGTCCAGCGCGGCGAGCGTTCTGGGCTGGTGGGCGCGCAGCGGCAGAGTGGCTTCCAGGCTGGCGACCAGGGCGTGCCAGGCGGCGCGTTGGTCGGCGGTGCCGTAGGCGAACGCGGTGGTGGGGATGGTGGTGAACCGGCTGGCGAGCTGCTGACCTCGGGGGCCGGCGAACAGGCCGACGCGTTCGACGTTGACGCCGGCGTAGATGAACGTGGCGGGCAGCCGCTCGGCGAAGTATTTGAGCTGGTCGGACACCTCGGCCCCGGCGCGGGTGGCGAGGTTGAGGTTGTGCACCTCGTCGACCAGGACCAGCTCGACACCGACGTGAGCGGCGGTCGCGCAGACGGCGTTGGTCACGTCGGTGATGTTGGCCCGGCGGCCCAGCGGCAGACCGAAGAAGCGGGCGAACTCGACGGCCAGCATCCGGGGTGTGGCCGCGGGCGGGACGGTGACGTAGACGACCGGCAGCCGGTTCTTCTCGTGCGGGTGCCGGCGACGCACCGCGACTTCGTGGGTGCGGCCCAGCGCGGTGATTGCGGTGGTCTTGCCGGTGCCCGGGACGCCGGTGACGATCAGCCCGCGGCGTGCGGACAGCTGGCGGCGGTTGAGCAGCACCAAGCGCCGTGCCGTCGCCACGACCTCGGCAACGACCGGGGTGTTGACCATGACCAGCTCGGACAGGTAGTCGATGCGCGCGTCGTCGGTGTCGGTCCCGTCGCCGGCGGCCGGCGGGGTGGGCCGACGGTCCACGAACCGCGCCCAGCCCTCCTTGGTGGTCAACGGCTCGTCGGCCAGGACCTGCTTGGCCTGGTCGGGCTGGCTCAGGTGCTCCATCGGGGCGGGGCCTTTGCCTCTCAATCGGAAGGGACGTTTGCGGCGGAGGCGCACCGAGACGGGAGCCGGGACTGTGGCCCTGCGCCGGGTCATAGCCAGCGCTCGGCTTCGGCGTCGACGTCGAACAGCCCGAACGGCTCCACCGGCGCCGGCCCGGCGCCGAGTGCGGGTGCGGGCGTGGGCAGGTCGATGACTTGCGCCTCGGGCAGCACCCGGCGGCGTGCCGCCCGGGTGCGGGCCGCGACGCGGGCCGTGGCCTTGTTCGGCGGCCCGTTGCCGGCGCGGGTGAGCAGCTCGTCGAGGACCCGGGCGACCTCGGTCTCGTTGTCGTCGGGCAGGCCGCGGGCGGCGGCCATCCGGCGGGCGTGGCGCCAAGTGAAGTCGGCGAACGGCGCGCTGACCATCGGCAGGTGCGTCCAGGCCGCGGTAATCCAGCCGGCCGGGGTGCGGACATAGACGTGGGACAGGTCGTAGGGGTCGTAGTGCACTTCCCAGCGCCCGCCCTGCTCAGCGACGGTGGAGCGTTCGCCGTGGGGCAGGGGCGTCGTCGTCGTAGGTGCGGTGGTCGATGGTGATGCCGTACTCGTTGACGTGGCGCCAGTGCACCGGCAGCAGCTCCAGGTAGTCGGTCCGAGACAGCGTCAGGGGCAGGTAGCCGGACACGGCGACCATCGCGGCGTAGGCGTCGTTCGGGCTGAACGCCCGGCGCGGCGCGTGCGGGTCGCGGAGCCCGTCATGGGGCCGGTGCTGCCACCCGGCGACGATCCACTCGTCGAGCAGGTCTTGCAGCTCGGGCAGGCTCCAGAGCGGCTCGTCGGTGATCCGGTCGCCGCGGCGGGTGACGTTGCCGCCGGTGTAGCCGGCGACGTGCTGGCAGAACAGGCTGGCGATAGAGGAGAACTGCCGCTCGACCAGCGGCTTGTCGGTCGGGGTGCCCTTGCGGGCCGGCTGGACAGAGATGCCCAGCCGGTCGCAAGCGCGGGTGAACACCTCGGAGACGAACACCCGGCCGTGGTCGATGACGATCGTCTCCGGGACGATCACCGGCTTGGCCGCGGCGGTCTCCAGCCGGGCGTCGATGTCGAGCAGCCGCGTGTGCGGCAGCCAGGAGGCGGACATGCGCAGCGCGGCCGACCAGCCGGGCCGCATCGGCTCAGGGACCAGCGTGCGGGCCAGCAGCAACGCGGCGTCGACGGCCTTGGTGCCGGCCGGGCGCAGCACCGCCGCGGCGATGGTGCGGGTGGCCACGTCGACGACCATCGTCAGCTCGGGGCGGCCGGGGACGCCGGAGTCCAGCAGCACCATCACGTCCAGCGGCGTGGAGTCGATCTGCACCAGCTCACCGGGCCGGGTGGCGAACGTCGGGGTGAACGGCGCAACCGGCCGGTTGGCCAGGGACCGGCGCGTGGTCGCCGCGCCGAACGAGTGCCGCCCGCCGGCCAGCACGCCGACCAGCTCGTAGAACGCGCTGCGACCCGGAATCGGCACCACCCCGGGCCCGTGCTCGGCGTCCAGCGCGGTGCGCACCCGTCGCATCAGGCGCCCGCGGGTGCCCGTCGAGGCGTGCGTCTGCGCGTCCAGTTCGGCGCGGATCGCCGTGACCAGCCGCTCGTCGGCCCGGCCGACCGGGTCGCTGCCGCGGGTGTATCGCTGGTCGACCAGCCCCCACAGGCCCTGCTCGGCGTAGCGCAGCCGCATCCGCGTCACCGTCCGCGCCGAGGTCGGCTGCCCGGCGGCGCTCAGCTCGACGGCCTTGGCCGCGTCGCGGTCCTTCAGCGTGCTCGCCGCTGGGTCGTAACCCGGCCGCGGCCCGGCGCCCTCCGGCGCTTCCGGTGCCCGGCCGGTGACCACCTCGACGAGGTGCCGCTCCCAGCGCCGGGCCCGCTCGAGCACCTCGTGCGGCAGGGTCTCCAGCAGCCCCAGCGGTTCCACCGCCGGCACCGCCTGCTGCTCGTCGAGCAGCTCGAAGTCCGCGGCGGCGAGCAGGAACGCCAGCAGCACCACCTGCGCAACCCCACCCCGCGAGCGCAGCCGCACCGACGTGCCGGCCAGCGCCACCACCTGGTGCTCGTCGCCGTCGAAACGCACCCACTCCCCGACACGCAGCACCGGCAACTTGCCCGCGCCCATCAGCAGGCCCCGGCCGTGGTCACGATGGTCGCCTCGTGCAGCCGTACCCCGAGGTCACAGGCCAGCTCACCGCACCACAGCAGGTGGAACAACACCGGCAGGACCGCGATCGGGTCACCCGCCGCGCCAGCACCGTCCATCAACGGCGCGGGCTCGGCGAACACCTCCCGCAACGCCGCGCCCACCGCCGGCAGCCGGTACCGCGGATGCCGGTAACCGGCCAGCCAGCGCACATTGCGCACCATCACCAGCTCCGGCGCGCCGACCAGCCGATACTCCCATCCGACCAGCTCACACGCCCGGCCAGTCACGGCGAACGCCGCGGCGTCACGCGGCTTGATCCGGTCGACTGGTCGGCAGTCCACCACCAGGCCCCGCCCGTCGGCCAGCCGGGCGAAGTAGTCCGGCGCGTGCGAACGGCGCCGGCCGGAAGCCTCGTCGTCCCAGAACAGCCAGAACGGCTGCGACGCGATCCCGGCCACCGCCGGGTCGAAGTCGAGCAGCATCAGGTGATCGCGCTCCAGCCACGACTCGTACCCGACGTGAGCGCCGGTCGTCGACGACCACCACAAGCCCGGGAAGTTGCGCTGCCGCTTGTACGACGGGAAGCCGCGTACCGGCTTGACCAGCTCGAACAGCACCCCCGCCGAGTCGATCAAGGAGGTGCGGACCTCCGATCCCTCGGCGCCGACGTAGCCGACCTCGAACTCAGCCGTCAGCGGCCCACCCAGGCCCGGCACCGCGCGCAGCACCCCGGCACCGTACCGGACGTGCCACCTCAACCCGGACGCGTACTGGGTTCGGGGCGGAACGCGGGCAGACTTTAGAGTGGCGCCGTGAGCAACCAGCCGGTCCGCGACGCCTACTCGCACATGTCCGAGCAGTACATCGCCCTGTTCGATGGTGACTGGCAGGCCCACGTGGATGACACGGCCCTTGTCCGAGACCACCTCGTCGGCTTGGACGGCGCCGTGCTCGATCTCGGTTGCGGCCCCGGGCATTGGAGCGCCTACCTGCATTCGCTCGGCGCCAACGTGACCGGCGTCGACTTGGTACCTGAGTTCATCGGCTACGCCCGGACCCACTTTCCCGGGCCGGCGTTCCAGCTCGGATCAATGACGGACCTGGACCTTCCCGACCACTCGGTGGCCGGCATCCTCTCCTGGTACTCGACCATCCACCTACCGCCATCGGAGCTGGATGCGGTACTCGCCGAGTTCCGCCGGATGCTGCCTCCTTCCGGGAACCTGGTGATCGGCTTCTTCGACAGCGACGACGATGTGGCCGCGTTCGACCACAAGGTCCACACGGCATACCGCTGGCCCGTAGACACATTCTCTGCCCGCCTGGCAAAGGCTGGTTTCACCGAACTTCAGCGCTTGCAGCAGCAGTCCCCGGACCGCCCGGACCGCAAGTACGCGGCCATTGCCGCAACAGTCGCCGCGCCGTAGTGCCCGATCGGCACACAGCTGACTGCCGGTCGAGACCAAGTACACGCACACTCATCGGGAAGCCTGTCAACTCGCCGAGAACCCGCTAACCTCGCTGAGACCGGACAGCACCGTACCGGACGTGCCACCTCAACCCGGACAGTGCCAACCTCGTGCCAAGTCATACCGGACGGTGCCAACTCAACGCGGACGGGACATAAGGCTTTCCCCTCCAGCACGAACCGGATGGCCGACGTGACGGAGCAAGATATGGCCATTAGTACTCCAACGTCACTTGGCCTGTCTGCGCTGGTAGTGGGATCGGCGGGCGCGGGCTTGGGATGTTCGTCGCCAGAGCGACCAGTGCAGGGTGTGCTCTGGCGGGAGTGACGTGGCGAGGACGAAGGCGTTGAGGAGTCGGCGGATCTCGGCGACGGTCAACGCGATGATCTTCGGGTCGGGGTCGGGTTGCTGCGCGGCGAGGATGGTCAGGACGGCCAGGGCGAGCATGGCCAGGGTGATGAATCGGTGCCAGCCGGTCCAACTGCGGACCTGGTAGTGGTCCAGGCCGACCTGGCCTTTGCCGGTTTGGAACAGCTCCTCGATGCTCCAACGGGAGCCGGCGACGGTCACGAGGGTGTGCAGCGGCACCGGGCGGGCTGACCAGCACAGGTAGAAGGCCAGTTCGCCGGTGGTGCGGTTGCGGCGGATGAGCAGCCACCGGTGCTCACCAGGCTGGGTGGCCGTGATGATCCAGGCCCACAGGTAGTCGCGGGGACCTTTCGCGCCCGGCCCGCAGCTGTGGGGCTGCCATTCGTGGGTGGGTATCCGCTCGGCGAGGTCGTCGACGCGGATGAGGGTGCGGCCGTTGTTGACCGCCACGCGTCGGTCGCGGCCGACGGCCAGCGCGTAACCGATCCCACAGTGTTCGAGGTCAGCGCGCAGGCCGGGGTCGGCGCCGTAGACCTCGTCGCCGGTCACCCACCCGAACGGAACTTCGGCGTCCACCGCGGCGGCGATCATCTGCCGGGCCAGGGCCGGCTTCGTGGCGAAACCGACCTTGTCGGGGACGCCGGCGGCGGTGAGACGCTCCGGCCGGTCGCACCAGGTCGTCTCGGGTAGGTAGAGCCGGCGGTCGATCATCGCCCGCCCCAGAGGTGAGACGTAGGCGAGGAACACCCCGACCTGGCTGTTCTGATCTACGGGCAGGAACGCTACGAGCGCAGATACGCCGAGACCGTGGAGCGGGTTGGCCTGGAATACCAGACATTACGTAACTATGCCTGGATCGCCCGCAAGTTCCCCATCGGTCGCCGCCGTGAGGAGCTGAGCTTCCAGCACCACACGGAGGTGGCCGCGTTGCCGGAGCCCGAACAGGACCACTGGCTCGACCTGGCAGCCGAAAAGGGATGGTCGCGTAACCGACTGCGGATCCAGTTGCGCAATCACCGACGAGCCGCCCAGCGCGCTGACCGGAAGGCCGCCGAGTTGCCCCGGGTCCGGGTGTCGACGGACCGGATCGACACCTGGCAGAAGGCCGCCGCCGAGTTGAACACCTCGTTGGACGCCTGGATCGTGCAAGCCCTCGATCGGGCCGCGGCGCAGGCCCTTGGCGCGACCGGCGGCCAGCGGTAGCACCCATGAAGGGCGTCGACGGCGTGGCGGGGGTGAGACAGGGCGAGACCTCCGGCGAGGCGTGGGGCGCCGACGTCCACACCGAAACCGGAGGTCTCAATACCCGCCGACGTTCACGGCCGGCGCCCGCAGCACCGGCCGTCCTGCGCCACGCGGATGTCTTCGTGTCGCACGGCGGGATGAACTCGGTCATGGAGTCCCTGCTGGCCGTGGTGCCCACCGTCGTCGTGCCGGAGCGCCCGGAGCAGAAGGTCAACGCGGCCCGGGTGGCGGAACTCGGCCTCGGTCGCCGGCTCACGGCGGGAGAACTCTCCGCGAGCGCGTTACGGGACGCCGCCACCGCCCTGCTCGGCGACTCCCCGGAGCGCGCCGCCGTACGCGGCTTCCGCGACCGGCACCTCCGCGGCGACGGGGCGATCGTCGCGGCCGACGCGGCCGAGGCCTTCCTCGCCCGACGTGCGGTCGCTGTCTGAGCCACCCCTGCCTCATCCGTCCGTACGCTGCGCGCGGTGCAGCCGCGCATAGGCGCCGTCAAGGGCGAGCAGGCCGGCGTGGTCGCCACTTTCGACGATCCGGCCCTCGTTCAGCACGGCGATCCGGTCCGCGTCACGGATGGTGGCGAGTCGGTGCGCGACGATGACCGCGGTGCGCTGGTGCGTCAGCCGCCTGATGGCCTGCCGGACGAGGCGCTCCGTATGCGAGTCGACCGCACTGGTCGCCTCGTCCAGCACCAGCACCGCGGGATCGCGGAGGAAGGCCCGGGCGATGGTGACCAGCTGCCGCTCACCGGTGCTCAGATAGCCGCCGTCCTCGATGACCGTGTCGTAGCCGTCCGGCAGCGCGCGGATGATGTCGTCGACGTGGGCTGCGCGCGCTGCCGCCTCGATCTGCTGGCGAGTCGCGTCGAGCTGCCCGTACGCGATGTTCTCGGCCACCGTGCCGTGCCGCAGCCAGACGTCCTGCGGCACCAGCGCCACCACCGACCGCACCTGCTCGCGGGGCAGCGCACGCAGGTCCGCCCCGTCCAGGCGGATCGTTCCGTGGTCCGGGTCGTAGAAGCGGAGCAGCAGGTTGACCAGCGTCGACTTTCCGCCGCCGCTGGGGCCGACCATCGCCAGCGTCTCGCCGGGCGCGACCGTCAGGTCCAGCTCGCGGAGCACCGGGGTCGCCGGGTCGTACCCGAAGCGAATCCGGTCGAAGACCAGCTGACCGGCCGGCCGGGTCCGCTGGACCGCGACGCTGGGCCGGCTGTCCAGCTCGGGCGCGTCGAGTAGTTCGAAGATGCGGTCGAGGGACACCAGGCCCGACCGGATCACCGCATTGAGCGTGGCGAGCTGGGTAAGCGGTCCGTTGAACTGGCGGGAGTATTGCAGGAACGCCTGGACCTCGCCGATCGTCACGGCACCGGCCGCGACGCGTGCGACGCCCACCACTGCGATCAGGACGAAGCCCAGGTTGGACAGCAGGGTCATGGCAGGTGTCACCAGTCCGCTGGTGGTCTGGGCCCGGAGCCCGTCGGCCCGGAGCCGGTCGTTGAGGCGCCGGAAGCCGCGCAGCGCCTCGCCCTGCTGCTGGAACGCCACGACGGTGGCGTGGCCGGTGTACATCTCGGCCACGTGTGCGTGCAGGTCACCTGAGGTGGCCCAGCGTGCGCCGAACCGCTCCTGGGCCCGTCTGCTGAGCGCGATGTTCAGGACGACCAGGACCAGCACCGTGGCCGTGATGACCGATGCGAGCAGCGGCGAGATGATGATCATCATGGTCAACAACCCTGCGCAGAGCAGCAGCGAGTTGGTGATCTGGCTGATCGTCTGCTGCAGGGTCGCCGCGGCGTTGTCGACGTCGTTGGTGGCGCGGCTCAGCATCTCACCGCGTGGCTGCCGGTCGAAGTATCTGATCGGCAGGCGGTTCACCTTCGCGGCCAGATCGGTTCGCAGCCGGAGCACGGTCTGCTGGATGAGCCGACTGGTGACCCGGCCCTGCAACGCCCAGCAGGCCGCCGAGAGCACATAGGTGGCCGCCGCGAGCAGCAACACGCGGGCGAGTGCGGAGAACGGGACGCCCCGGTCGCTCGTCACGCCCGCGACGATCAGGTCGGTGGCGCGGCCGAGCAGGGCAGGGCCGAGCACGTTGAGCGTCACGCTGGTCAGCCCGAGCAGGAACAGGCCGACGAACAACCGGCGGTGGGCACCCAGGCGAGCGGTCAGTCGCCGTGCCGAGTCCGAGCGCTTCACGCGGGTATGTCCATGACGTCGTCGTGGCTGGGCTCGGCCGCCACGATGTCCCGGTAGATGGCGTTGCCGGCCAGCAGCTCGGCGGGTGTCCCGAGGCCGACGACCCGCCCGGCGTCCAGCACGACGACGCGGTCGGCATGCCGGATCACCTCGGCACGTTGGGTCACCACGATCCTGGTGGCGTTCGCGTGCGCCAGTGCCAGCGCCCGTTCCACCGCGGTCGCGGTGGTCTGGTCCAGCGCCGAGGTGACATCGTCGAGCAGATAGATGTCGGGGCGGCGGACCAGCGCGCGGGCGATGGCCAGTCGTTGCCGCTGGCCGCCGGAGAGGTTGGCGCCGCCGGGCCCCACCTCGGCCCGCAACCCACCGGGCAGCCGTTCGACGAACTCCCGCGCCTGCGCCACGTCGAGCGCCTCCCAGAGGTCCGCGTCGGTGGCCCCGGTGCGGCCCTGGCGCAGGTTCGTCGCGACGGTCCCGGAGAACAGCATCGGCCGCTGCGGTACGAGTGCCACCGCGCGCGACAGGACCGTGGGGTCGAGCTGCCGGACGTCGGAGCCGCCGACCAGCACCGCCCCGCTGGTGCTGTCCGCCAGCCGTGCCACCAGGTGCAGCAACGTCGACTTGCCGCTTCCGGTCGCGCCGATCACCGCGACCTGCTCGCCGGGCCGGATGGTCAGGGTGACGTCCACGAGCACCGGCCGGGCCGCGCCCGGGTAGCCGAAACGGAGGGCACGCGTCTCGACCGAGCCAGGGGTGGGTTGCGCGGTCCGTGGCCGGGCCGGCGCGACGACGTCGGGCCGCTCGGCAAGCACCTCGCCGATCCGGACGGCGCACACCTCGGCGCGCGGAAGCGTGGTGAACAGGAAGCTGAGCGTCGTGATCGAGCTCAGCACCAGGGCCAGATAGCTGATGAAGGCGATCAGCTCACCGATCCCCAGGGAGCCCTGGGCGATCCGGCCCGCGCCGAGCCAGACGGTGACGGCGCTCAGCAGGTTCACCAGGAGAGAACCCGCCGGGAGCACCAGTGTGGACAGCCGGCCCGCGCGCAGGGCGACCCCGGCGAGCTCGGCCCCGGACCGCTGCAGGCGTTGCTCCTCGTGCGACTCGGCGCCGAACGCCCGGACGACGCGTACGCCGGTGATCTGCTCGTCGAACAGCCGGTCGATGTCATCGATGCGACCCTGCACCACCGAGGTGAGGGGCCGCATGGCGCGGAGCACGCCGGTGGTCAGCAGCATCAGCGCCGGGATCGCGGCCAGCAGGATCACGGTGAACTGCACGTCGCGGAAGGCGGCGAGCACGATGCCGCCGACGCAGATCATCGGCACCGGCACCGCGACCGCGAGCAGCATCTGCAGCAGTTGCTGCACCTGCTGGACGTCGTTGATGGTGCGTACCGTCAACGAGGACGTCCCGAAGCGGGCCACCTGCGCGATGCTCAGCCGCTGGGCGGCGACGAAGACCTCCTCCCGCAGGTCCCGCCCGATCGCCTCGGCGATCGTGGTGGCCGTCCGTACGGCGACAGCGGCCGCGAGCGCCTGGACGACGGCCACGCCCAGCATCACCGCCCCGGTCACCGCGATCCGTCCGCGGTCCCCGAACGCCAGGCCGTCGTCGACCAGGCGGGCGGTCAGCAGAGGCAGCCACAGGGCGGCGGCCGCCTGCACGAGATGGGACGCCATCACCACACTGGTGCCGCCCCAATGGTCACCGAGGCGGCGCAATATTGTGCCGATGCGCATAGCGGCGACACTACCCGCAGTCTGTTCGACCATGCCGTTCGCCGATGAGCCACGGATGCGGAAACTTTGACGATCGTCTCGTCTCGCCGGCGAGACAGGACGTGTGCAGAATGGCGAAAGGTGCGCCACAGCGGTGCGAGATCTCCCGATGACCGGAGAGAGCGAGCCTTGGAATGATTACCGAACCCCCACCTGCCCCCGAATCGATGCGTATGAGGCGGTCGGCGCTGGACCGGATGGCGGTCTCCGGCACGGCAGTGAAATTGCCAGCATTTACCGACATCACGGTGCGGATCTCTGATCACGGCGGTGATGTCACCGCTCCCGCCCTGGTCAGCGCCGTGGTGGATCGGCTGCTGCGTCCGGCGGAGCGGCCAGCCGCCGGTGCCGCCGTGGTCGACGGTCTGCCAATGGCGGACGTCGCCGACGGCCGCCGACTGCACCGCGTTCTGTTTTCCGCAGTGTGGGAACAATTCGTCACCCGATGCGACGAGCTAAGTTCTTCCGCTACGCCGATTGTCAAGGAATCAGTGACCCGCGATGGTGTCATTCCGCCGGAGCAGTACGGCAGCCGCTGGAGCTTCAAGGCACTGCATACGGACCGCGATGCGATGCTCTTCTCGCACTTGTACGGTCCGGTCCGCGGGTTCGTCGGCGGCGAGTTTCTGCTGGTCGACGCGCGGGCCCTCATGCAGGCGCGAGAGCTGTCCTTCGACGATGCGTTCGAGTGGTCCGTCGAGCCCACACCCGGCAGCAAGCCGGTGCTGCGCGCGGAGTACGGCGACGCGGCGACACGTGAGTTCGGCATCAACCTGGGAGCTCCCGCACCGGGCCAGGTGTTCTTCGTCAACAACACCTACGGCGCCGGCATCCTGCACGGTGTCACCCCGGTGATCGCCGACGACCCGGGCCGCATGGTGCGCGAGTACCACCGATGCAGCGCGCGGTGATGGCCGTGAGCACAGCGACGGCCGCCGTACGGCGTACCCGGATAGTCGCAACCATCGGCGCGGCCAGCGCCGACCCCGCGTGCCTCGCCGCGCTGATCAGGGCGGGCGTGGACGTGGTGCGGCTCAGCATGGTCAACGGCAGCCGCGAACGGCACCTCGCCACGGTCCGTACCGTGCGGGCGGAAGCCGACCGGCAGGGCCGGACGGTCAGCGTCCTCGCGGACCTGCAGGGCCGCAAGAACCGGATCGGCCGCCTGCGTGACGGGGCGGCGCGGTGGGAGCCGGGCGAGAAGGTGGTCCTGGCCGCAGCACCGGGCGATCTCGATTCGCACCGCACCTGGCTCATCCACGGCTGGCGAGCGGTGCCGCAGGCGGGCTCGCACGTGCTGATCGACGACGGTGCCGTGGTGCTGCGGGTGGAGGAGGCCGACGACAGCACCATGACCTGCACGGTCACGCAGGGTGGCCCGGTGACCGACGGGCGCGGGGTGACCCTGCCGGGCCGGCAGCCGATTCCGGTGGGGCTGACCCCGCGGGACCGCGACGATGCCGCCTTCGCCCGTCACCTGGGGGCGGACATGATCGCGCTGTCCTTCACCGCCCATCCGTCCGACCGGGAGGCGCTGCACCGGATCGCGCCGGAAGCGGCGTTGATCGCCAAGATCGAACATCCGGATGCGGTACGCGCGCTCCCGCCGCTCATCGATGCCTTCGACGGGCTGATGGTGGCCCGGGGGGACCTGGCCCTGGAGATCCCGTTCGAGGACGTGCCGGTGGTGCAGAAGCAGGTCACCGCGAGCTGCGCGGCCCGCGGACGTAGCTCGATGGTGGCCACTCAACTGCTGCACTCCATGCGGACCGCGGCCAGTCCCACCCGCGCCGAGGTCGCCGACATCTTCAACGCCGTACTCGACGGTGCCGACTACCTGGTGCTGGCGGGCGAGACCGGATTCGGCCGCCGCCCGGTCGACGTGGTGGACGTCTGCCGACGGGTGATCGAACGCGCCGAACGCCACCGGACCGAACAGATGGAGAGGGAGACCCATGCCCGATAGCTGGCCGTCCGCCTTCGAGAAGATCATGCGTGCCCACCTGCCTCGGCTGGACCCGGCCGCCCCGCTGACCGCGACCCTGCGACCAGCCGATCAGGGCGTCGACTCGCTCGCCCTGGTGAGTCTGCTGCTCGAACTCGAGGAGGAGTTCGACGTCCCGGTGCCCGACGACGCACTGCTCGATCTCCACTCCGTCGATGTCGGTCAGCTCGCCGCCCTGATGGGCTGCGCCGGCAACGCACCCGGCGAAGCGGAGGTCGGCCGATGACCGGTCCTGAGCTCGAGTTGCCGGCGGAGGCGCGCCTCCTGGTCGCGCTGGCGCGGCTACGGCCCGACACCGACGTGCGTGGTCGGGTCCATGACCTGTTGACCCGACACGAGGAGTTCGACTGGGGACGGTTCGTCGATCTGGCGAGCCGGCACATGGTGCTGCCGCTGATCTCCCGGAACGTCCTGCGCAACCGGCTCTCGCACGACGACGACGGACGCCAGCAGATGCCCTACGCGTGGCTCTACGCCGACGTCTACCAGGGCACCCGGCGTCGGAACCTGGCCCTGAGCGACGAGTTCGGCCGGGTGCTCGGGCAGCTCAACGCCGCCGGGCTGCGGTATGTCATCCGCAAGGGCCCGGCCCTCACGGACGGCCTCTATCGGGATCCCGGCACCCGGCGGATGTCCGACCTCGACGTCCTCATCCGGCGTACGGATCTGCCCGTCCTTGCCGAGGTGGCCACCACGGCCGGCTACGACGTCGGGAAAGTGACGCCCACGGGCACCCGGATCGCGCCCTTCGACCGGCGCACCACGCTCTATTGGCAGGTCAACCTGGGCAACGTGGCACTGCCCTATCTCAAGCTGGGACACCGGCCCGAGGTGGAGACCTTCATCCTCTCCCCGTGCTTCAGCCTCTTCCAGCCCAACGCCGGCCTGCCGCTGAGCCCCGACCCGTTCCTGGAGCGTGCGACGCCCACCGTGATCTATGGCCAGCCCGCCCGGGTGCTGGACCCCGCCGACCAACTCATCGACGCCTGCGTGCAGTTGCACGCCGAAGCGACCCTGCTCTACTACATCGAGAGCGACAAGGACCTCACCTTGCGCAAGTTCGTCGACCTCGTCGAACTGCTGCACGTCAGCACGGCGCAGGACCTGTCCCGGTTCCGTACTCGAGCACACGAGCTGGGCTGCGGGCCGAGCGTGCACTACGCCCTGCACTACACGCGGCAACTCTATCCGGAGGCCGTGCCGCCGGGGCTCGCCGAGGAGTTCCAGCCGGCCGACACGGCCTATCTCGACGAGTACGGCGGCTTCGACGGCACGCCGAAGCGGTGGGACGTCGGCTTCACCGAGCGCATGTTCGACCGCGGCCGGCGCCACGCCGTCGAGGTGCGCAGCAACGTTCCCGGCACGAGATCGAGCGTGTAGCAGTGTCATCGATGGTGGATGTGATCGATGCCCTGCCGCTCGACGACGGGGCCGTGACCCGGTTACGGGCGCGGCACGGCGAGCACTGCACGCCCCTCGCGTTTCTGCTGGTCCGGCCCGACGCGGTGCGACAGGGGTTGAGCTGGGCGATCCTGGACGAGCTTCGCCGGGAGGGCCTGACGCCGCTGGAGATCGGTGTGGTCCGGCCACACCCTCGGCAGCTCGAGGAGCTGTACCTGTCGACCCAGATCCGGATGGCCAAGGCGGGACAGCGGCCCATGTGGTGGTACATGCCCCGCTACTACGAACTGGCGCCTGCGGTCGCGGTGCTGCTGACCGGTGGGCCGAACGAGACGGGAGCGGCCGAGCGGCTGACCGTGCTGAAGGGTCCGGCCAACCCGGCGCAGACGCGTCCGGGGCAGCTCCGCTACCGCTACCGGTCACAGAACATGCTGATGTCGATCGTCCACTCGTCGGAAGACGCCGACAGCGCGATCCGGGAGGCGTGCCTGTTCTTCGGCGAGCAACGGGTCGACGAGGCGATCAGCCGACGTTGCCCGGCCGTGCTCGACGCCGCCGAAATCCCGGCCGTGCCGGCGATGCTGCCGACCTTTCACCAGATCGTGGCCGCCACCCAGATCGCCCTGCTTGACCGGCTCCAGCCGCGCATCGAGTGCCGCCGGGAGGCAGTCATGGTGCGCACCGCCCTCCAGCAGGCGCACGGCGGTGACCTGACGGACCCGGTCTACCGACGCCGGACCCGGGCGTTGCGGGCACCGTGGCGGTACGCCAGCCCGCTGCGCGAGGAGCTGAGCAGCCGCCGCGACCCCGAGTTCGTCTATCTCACCTGGTCGATGCAGATGTCGCAGACGGCGGCCACCTTCGGCGACGGTGTCGTCGGCCACCTGCGGAACCTGCGCGTGGACCTCGACGACTGGGCGGAGACGGTTCTGGTCAGCGGCTGGGGCTTCCACTCCCTCATAGAAAGGACAGGGCCATGACCGAGCCGAGCGCCTCCCGCGTCACCGGCATCAGACGCGACATCGGCACCGCGCCGGGTGGGCTGCCGAAGCTCACCCCGGCCAGTTGATCGGCTGAGCCGTGACAACTGACTGCTCGCCACACCACATGTCATCCGGACGGCCGGACGCTGCCGCCTTCCGGGAGGTGATGGCGCTGTTCCCGACCGGCGTCGTCGCCGTCACCGCCCAAGGCGACGACGGCCCGACCGGCTTGACGATCGGGTCGTTCTTCTCGGTGTCGATCCACCCGTGCCTCATCGGGTTCTGCGTCAACCGTTCGTCGCGCACCTGGCAACGGATGAGGAAATCCGTCCGACTGTGTGTGAACGTCCTCGCCGAGGACCAGCACCGGGTCAGCAGGATTCTGGCCCACCAGGTGGATCCCGAAGGCTTCGCCCTGGTCAGTTGGCCGGCGAACGGTGCGGGCATACCGGCCGTTGCCGGCGCGCTGGCCTGGATCGCGTGCGACGTCGTCGACCTGCACGATGCCGGCACGCACTCGGTGGTCATCGCAGCGGTCGGTGACCTGGCCATCGTCCGATCCGGCGGCCCGCTCGTCCACTGCCAACGCCGCTACCACTCGATCACCCCCATTGTCGCGCCCACGTCGTAGTTCGTGCCTAGGCCATCACGCCAGCGAAGGAGAAGACATGCTGAACCTCCGTGCCGATGCCGCGCGTTCGGCGGCCGACGAGCCCCCGGACACGGTCCCATCGATGGCGACCGTCCGTCACCGACGTCCGCGACCGGTCGGCCCGGCAACCCCCACCACGACTGGCCTGGCCGCCACAGCCCGGCCGACGACGACGGCATGACAACGCCCACCGGACCGAGCATCGTCATTCGAGGCCAGGCACCCTTCGGTACCTGCTTCATGCAGGCGGTCGCGGCGGTGGCCACCGAGCACGGAGTGCCCGACGCAGCGGCTCGACTCGGGCCCAGCTGGGGTTTTCGGCGGGTGGCGGGACATCGGCTGGGCGGCGGGGAACGGTGGCTCGCGGGCACGGCCCGGCTCACCGGTCTGCGGCTGCAACGATTCGCGCAGACCGACTGGGCCGAGCTGGCCCAGGCCGAGCGGGCGGCCCTGGCCGACTCGGCGCAGCTGATCGTGGCGGTCGACTCGTTCGACATCGAGTCCCCGTACCGGGATCACGAGCACCTGACGCACGCGTTGGTGCTGCACCGGTACGCCGGGGACGAGGTCGTCGTGGCCGACATGACGAACCGCCCTGAGCCGCACTCGCTCCCGCTGCACGTGTACCAGAAGACCCGGCTCAGCCCGGTCGCCGGCGGATTCGGCATCGTCTGTCGCGGCGTCGTCGGTGTACCCCCGCCGTCCGACATCGTGGCGGACAGGTTACGAGCAGAACTGCCCGCACACCGGGGTGAGCTCGCTGTCCTGGAACAGTTCATCACCGACGTCCGCGAGGGACGCACCGGCCCCGACGTCGACATCGCGGACGTGGCCGCCGAACGGCTGGCACTCAGCCAGGTCGTCGCCCCGCCGAACGGACCAGACGATCGGTGGACGCCGGTAGCCGAGGCGTTCGCCGATCTGTCCCACCGTTGGTACATCGTGCACGCGATGGCCTGGGCGGCCACCCGCGGCACCGGCACCCTTCGGCCGGCCCGACTCGTCCGCATGCTCACCGACCTGGCGACCCGCGAAGCCGACCTGAACACCCGGCTGAGCGCGATCATGCAGGTCGGCTCCCCCTGTCCACGTTGACCGATGAGGAGACGCCAGTGGAAGACCGTGTATCCGCACTCGTGTTGCGGTTCGCCCAGCTCGATGCCGCGGCGGATGCCCTCGACCCGAACACCGACCTGTGGGACGCAGGCATGTCGTCGATGCACAGCGTCAGCGTGATGATGGCCGTCGAGGAGGAGTTCGGCGTCGAGTTCCCCGAAGGGCTACTGACCCGCGCGACGTTCACCTCGGTCGCGTCCATCGCACACGCGGTGCGGAAGCTGCGCGACTCGGATCCGGCGGTGGCCCGATGACGGCCACGGTGACGGAAACGCCGAGCGACGTGGTGGCCGCCGCCCGACACGTCGCTGCCACCCTGGCAGAGCATGCCGACTCAGTCGACAGCGAAGCGGCCTTCCCTGCGGCGTCGGTCGCGGCACTGCACCGGGCCGGTCTGCTCGCGCCAGTCCTCGATCGCTCCCTGTCGGACCTCGTCGCGATCGCCGCCGAGCTGGGCAAGGCGTGTGGCTCCACCTCGATGATCTGGGCGATGCATCAGGTCCAGCTGGCCTGCGTCGCCCGCCACCACGGTGGATCCGCGCCGTTACGCACCGCGCTCAAGGACATCGTCGTCGACGGGACACTGATCGCCTCCGTCACCTCAGAGGCCGGTATCGGCGGCAGCCTGCGTACCAGCGGCGCGGCTCTGGAACGCCACGGAGATCGGGTCCGCCTGACAAAGCGGGCACCTACCGTCTCGTACGGCGCTTACGCCTGCGCCTATCTGGTCACCGCCCGGCGGGACGCGCAGGCCGCGGCCGGCGACCAGATCGCTGTGCTCGCCCCGGCGGACGCCTGTGCGCTCACGCCGGCCGGACCCCCGTGGAATCCCATGGGCATGCGGGGCACCTGTAGTCCGGGGTTCGAGTTCCACACCGAGGTGCCGGCCGGATACGTCCTGACCGACCCCTTCGAGCGGATCGCCAGCGCGACCATGGTGCCGCTGTCACACCTGCTGTGGGCAGCATGCTGGTTCGGCATCGCCGCTGCCGCGTTCCGCCGTGCGCAACAGGCCGTCCGGGGACGCATGCGCGGCAACCCCGACCTGGTCGATCCGCGGCTGGCGGAGGCCGCCGGGCGGATGGACCAGATGGAGGCCGCGCTAGCAGCCACCGCCCGCCGCTTCGAGCCGATCTGGGCGGACCCGGGTGCCGTCGACGAGCACGGTGGCCCCACCCTCACCTTGGCCGTGAACAACCTCAAGGTCACCGTCTCCACCCTCGCCGTCGACGTCGCGGTTGCGGCCCTCGAAATCTGCGGGATGCCCGGCTATGCCGAGGCCGGCCCCCTATCGGTCGCTCGGCCGCTGCGCGACCTGTACTCCGCTCGCCTCATGATCGGCAACGAGCGCCTGATGAACGCCAACGCCCGACTCAGCCTATGGAAACGAGCCTAGCCGTGACCGACACCTCCACCGCGGCCCAGCCGCACCTGTCCACCGCCGATGCCGCCCTCATCCCGACCGAGACACCGGGCATCGCCGTCGCCAACCGATCCTTCGACGCGATCGTGGCTGCCCTGCGATCGGCGCTGCTGACGCTAACCGCACCCCAGCAGCCGGTGTCAGTGGCCGTACCACCGGTCATCGCCCGGGCCCTGCTGGAGCGGGTCGGCTACGTCGACGGGTTCCCGAACCTCCTGGGAACGGTACACAGCTTCGCGGGAAGTCCCGCGCGCTGGCACGAGTTGCAGCTCGCCCGGGACGAACAGAATGCGCCGTGGCACACCGCTCAGCAGATCACCGACGTAGCGGTGCTGCCGGCGACGTGCTATCACCTCTATCCGCTCTTCGAGGGGAAGGACCTGACCGAGCCGGTCGTCGTCACCGCGGAGGCGTACTGCTACCGCAACGAGGGCACCCATGAGCACGGCCGGCTCCGGAGCTTCCGGATGCGGGAGTTCGTCCGGATCGGCGTGGCCGACGAGGTCACGGAATGGCGGGACGCCTGGGTGGCCCGCGCCGAGCGGTGGCTCGGCGACCTCGGCCTGGACGTGTCAGTCGTGCCGGCCTCGGATCCGTTCTTTGGTGGCGCCGGCCGGCTGATGGGTGCCACCCAGCGCGAACAACAGCTCAAGTGGGAACTGACGGCACCGGTCGGTGACGGTGCGGTCCAAGCCGTGGCCAGCGCCAACTACCACAAGGACCACTTCGGGACGCCGTTCTCGATTCGAATCGGCGGCGAGACCGCACACACCGCCTGCGCCGCGTTCGGCCTGGAACGCATCACCCTCGCCCTGCTCGCCGCGCATGGCCCCGATCCTGCAAGCTGGCCGGCCCGCGTCCGCGCCACCCTGGCGGTAGGTCCGCGGTGACCGGCCCGCCTCGCCGCGCTGGTGGCTCCTTCGACGGCTCGCCAGATCGTCGGCAATTCGACGGTTACCGCAGGAAGGTGAGGCGCGATGACGTACCCGGCTCCGATCCCACACGCCCAGGGCGTCCAACACCTGTGCTGGGCGCCGCTGACGGGTTGGCGGTGGATCCGGGCCAACCCCGGCCACGAGGAGCTGCCCGGCGGTCGGGTGGTCCGAGTGGTCACCGGCCTTCGGGCGTACCGCTGGGACCGTGGCCGCGTCTCACTCTTCCGCCCCCGTGACTACGCGGGGCTCATCCGGCGGGCCTGTCGTGAACGCTGCATGCCGGTGGTGCCGGCCTCGCTGTTGCTCGCAGCCGCCGAGGAAGCGGTACGCCGCGCCGACCGTATCCCCGGTGGGGCATTGGACTCGCTGCATCTGACCGTGGAGCTGCGCGAGGAGGCACCCGGCCCGGGACAGCGGCGGTACTGCTGCCGACTGAGGCCGGTGATCGAGCCGTACGCCGACCAGTTGTTGCCGATCACACTCCAGATCGACCACGCTGTGGCGGGCTTGGAAACCACCCACCATCCGTTCTTCGTTTTCGGTGACTCACGCAACGCGCGGGTATTCAGCCCGGTGCTGAGCGACGGTCCCACCATTGCGCGGGACACCGTCGAGCAGCTCAGTCGGATGCTCGGCTTTCCCCTGCGTGAGGCGAATCTCGGCCTCCATGCCTGGCGTGAGCTGATCGAGAAGGGTGTGGTGCGCGAGGCCTTCGCCTGCAGCGCTGCCCCCTTGGTCGCACCCGTGGCGGTGGTGGAGTCCCCAGTCGGCAAGATGCGAGTAGGCGATGGCCAGCCCGGCTACGTGACCATCAACATCCGGCGGGCGATGGCCCGGCTGGTACACGGGGCAATGCGCGACGCGCTGGGATGGAGTCATCTCGTGCAGCCGCCGCTCTCCACTCGGCGAGGACGTCAGACAGGACGACTTAGTACTCCAACGTCACTTGGCCTGTCTGCGCTGGTAGTGGGATCGGCGGGCGCGGGCTTGGGATGTTCGTCGCCAGAGCGACCAGTGCAGGGTGTGCTCTGGCGGGAGTGACGTGGCGAGGACGAAGGCGTTGAGGAGTCGGCGGATCTCGGCGACGGCCGCTACATCCTCGTCGCCTCGGGTGCCGTGGCCAGCCCTCAACATCCCAACTGGTACCTCAACGTGGTTCGCAACCCAGAGGTGCGGGTCCAAATTCGCGCGGAGAAGTTCGCCGCTCAGGCCCGGACCGCTCTGGGCGAGGAGCGGACCCGGCTGTGGCGGCTGATGACCTCACTCGTGCCGATCTACCACATGTACGAGGCCAGATGCCGCCGAGTGATCCCGGTCGTCGTCCTGGAACGGATGTGATCCGTTCCGCCTCGACGGGACCGCGGGTGGGGCCGAGCCCGCTCCACCCGCGGGCGGCCATTCGCTGACCTGAAGACCCCTGTCGGCGATCTGGTCAAACATTCACTCGGACGCGGGATACTGCCCTGTCACTCAGCACGCAATGAGCGCCGAACTGGCACGCCTGGCGGATCGCGAAGTCAGTCAGGTCGGGGCCGGCGTAGTCCAGGGTGTATACGAAGAGCTCACCGACGCCGAGCGCCACGGTCGCTTCACGAACACCGACAGCCCTGGCCCCCGCCCGGATACCGCCATGGCCCGGACACGCGCCTCACCGCCCGTACTCAGCCTCGGCAAGCTCGCCGGGCCAGCAAAACGCTTGATCGAACGCACTCTCCTTGGCACGAGCGCGTAACGGCCTCTGCGCTGGTCGCACAGAACGTGACGGCTGCGCGGAGGCCCGCGCACGAGCAGCGGCATGAGCGTGCAGCCGACCTAGTACTCCAACGTCACTTGGCTTTGGCGTTGGGCGTGGCGTGGGCATGAAGACGGCCACCGCGTTGATCATCGATGGCTTGTGAGGACAACCGACGATTGTGCGGTGGCCGCGTGCCACAGCGTAGACCCCGCGGGGTGACGGGTCGTCCTGGACGAGGCGGTGACGCGTGTCGCTGACAGGTTCGTGCGGGCCGAGCCGCGCCGGACGGCCGGGCAGTTTGTGGAAGGGCTGCTGTCGGGCGTGGAGCGGAAGACCTGCTGGTCGCTTGCGGAACGGGCAGGTCACGACGATCCGCAGGCGATGCAGCGGCTGCTGCGTACGGCGGTGTGGGACGCCGACGCCGTCCGCGATGACGTGCGTTCCTGGCTGATCGAGCAGGTCGGGCACCCCGACGCGGTGCTGGCCACCGATGAGACCGGCTTCCTGAAGAAGGGCGTGTGCTCGGTCGGGGTGCAGCGGCAGTACACCGGCACCGCCGGTCGTGTCGAGAACAGCCAGGTCGGGGTGTTCCTGGCCTACGTCACCCCGCACGGGCGGGCGCTGATCGACCGCCGCCTCTACCTCCCCGAGGCAACCTGGTGCGCCCAGCCCGGGCGTCTCACCGCCGCCGGCGTCCCTGAGCAGATCGGGTTCGCCACGAAGCCGGCCCTGGCCCGGCAGATGATCGCCGCCGCGATCGAGGCTGGTGTCCCGTTCGGGTGGGTGACCGGCGACGAGGTCTACGGCGCCGACCCCGGCCTGCGCGGCGACCTGGAACAGCGCGGAATCGGCTACGTCCTGGCCGTCGGCTGCGACCGACGCGTGGCCGTCAACGACGGCCGCACCCTCGTACGCGTCGACGACCTCGCCGAGCGGATCCCCACCCGCGAATGGCAGCCCCACAGCTGCGGGCCGGGCGCGAAAGGTCCCCGCGACTACCTGTGGGCCTGGATCACCACCGCCACCAACCCCGGTGAGCACCGATGGCTGCTCATCCGCCGCAACCGCACCACCGGTGAACTGGCCTTCTACCTCTGCTGGTCACCCCGCCCGGTCCCGCTGCACACCCTCGTGCGAGTCGCCGGTTCCCGCTGGAGCATCGAAGAGCTGTTCCAAACCGGCAAAGGACAGGTCGGCCTCGACCACTACCAGGTCCGCGGCTGGACCGGCTGGCACCGGTTCATCACCCTGGCCATGCTCGCCCTCGCCGTCCTGACCATCCTCGCGGCCCAGCAGCCCGACGCTGATCCGGAGATCATCGCGCTGACCGTCGCCGAGATCCGCCGACTCCTCAACGCCTTCATCCTCGCCACAGCACTACCACCAGCGCACACCCTGCACTGGTCGATCTGGCGGCGAACATCCCAAGCCCGAGCCCGACGATCCCACTACCAACGTAGACAGGCGAATCGACGTTGGAGTATTAGCGCGGTGTAGGGCAGAACACCGGCGTGGAAGGAAACAGGGACCAGCGGTCGCTCATGCCGGTACGTGCCCCCGATACGGTATCTGGCTTCGATCGTTGAGTTGAATGGATTATGTCGACACAAGCTAGGCCGACGGTGGGTGAGGAGGAGAGCATGCTGGCTACCAGGACGAAGCGGGTCCGCGGGCTCCTTCTCATCGTGGAAACCGGTCTCGTGGCCGCAGGATCGGTGCTGCTCATCCTGAACGCTGGCGGAAACGTGTTCGCCTACATCCTCGCCGCGACTCTTCTGCTGTTGAGCGCGTACTTCTTGGTCGGCGCCCTTGTGCGCTGGAGGCAAGCCACTGACCCGCGAGGCCAGTAAGTAGTTGTGGGCTTGACCGGCTTGTCGCCGAGATCCGTCGAATCCTCAGCGCCTTCGTCCTCGCCACACCGCTCCCGCCAACGCACACCCTGCACTGGTCGATCTGGCGACGAACATCCCATGCCCGAGCCCGACGATCCCACTACCAGCGCAAACAAGCCAAGTGACGTTGGAGTACTAGCTTCAAGCTGTCCGCGGAAACGCTCCTCGACGACCTCGGCCACGGCTTCGCTGTCGCCGCTTTCCGCCACCGTGAGCAAGGCACGCTCCTGGTCTAACGAGATCCCGACGTGCCCCCGGCAGGCGGATCACTCTTCGAGCCGGAAAACCGTTTGAGCCCTCCTTCCGCGTTCCCGTAGGTTGCCGATGCCCCGTCGCAGCGAGGACAGAGGACAAACCGCGTGACCCCGCCCGCTCTTTAGACCTGACGCCTTCTTCCGCGCATCTACAGGCCGACCCTCCCGTCGGTTCTGCCGGGCTGCCCGCGTGCGCCCGTTCATGCAGCGTTTGAGGCCGCGCGCAATCGGCCTCGTGTCAGGTCTTCAGAGAGATCATCATGTCTTCACAACCTCATACTGTGCTGCCCTGGATCGTTCGCCGGACCAGGCTGCCTCTGCTGTCGTTGCGGTGCGTGGACTGCCGGTCGGAGTCGGCCACCACCGGCGAGGGCAGGTTCCGCGTCAACGCCAACGGCAAGCTGCTGGACGTGTGGCTGCTGGTCCGTTGCGTGTCCTGCAATCGGACGAGCAAACTCACCGTGCACGAGCGAGCGCCGGTCAATTCCTTCGATCCGGCGTTACTCGACGGCTACCACGCCAACGGTCCGGAGCTCGTGGCGGCCACGCTGCTGGATCCGCTGCTCGCCCGTCGCAACCGGTACACCCTGGACTGGCAGGGGGCCTGGCATCTGGACACCCCGCCGGCACAGCTCGACGAGGCGTGGCCACTGCAGGTGGAGGTTGCCTTCGAGGATCCGGTGCCGGTCCGCCCGGAGCGGCTCATCGCGCAAGGGCTCCGCCTCAGCAGAAACGAGGTGCTGCGCCGAATCAAGTGTGACATTTCCCTGCGCCGTCCGACGAGCGCCGGATTCACTTTTGTCGTGATGATGAGGGACTCGATGAACTGATCTGCACTCCCAGCGGCGCGAGTCACAGCCGCTACCACGCCACATACACGTACAGCGGGAATCAGAAGTGGGGACATAGGCCGGCTCGCCTATGTCCCCACTTTTGACAACATCCGTTCGTTGCCGTCTACCCCATTCTGGCTTGATCAAATGCACTCAACTCGGCAGAGCCGTGAGCGCTGGCTATGTCCCGGAGGTCATGTACGCGGCGAGGATGTAGTTGGGTGGCGGTCGAGGTTCTTGCGTGCTCGGTCGTAGCGCATGGTTCTCGGGTCGGCGTAGCGGGCGGCGATCTGCACGTCGCGGAGGCTGACGCCGGCGTCGAGCATCGTCGTCACGAACGTGTGCCGCAGCATGTGGGGGTGCATCCTCGGCATCCAGATCCCCGCCGCGTGGGCGAGGTGCTTGAGCCGGCGGGTGGCGGCGTGCCGGTCCATCCGCCACGCAGGAGCGGCCGCTGGTGCGCTCATATCGCCCAGCGCCTGCTGCACGACGGCGAGACGGTGCTCGACGTGCCTGCGAAGCTGTCCGCGCAGGTGCGGGTGTTCGCCACCGGCAACGGCCGCAAGACCGACCCGGTGGATGCCCACTCGGTAGCCATGGTCGCACTGCGCACCCCGAACCTCGTGCAGGTCCAGCTCGACCCGGACCTGCAGGTGATGGGAATGTTGGTCGACCGTCGCGACGAGCTGGGCCGCGCGAGGACGCAGACCATCAACCGGCTGCACCGGCTGCTGCTGGAGCTTTTCCCAGGCGGGGCAAAGCAACTCCTGTCTGCACGGCAGGCACGTGCGCTGATCGCGACCATCAGACCCCGCGACATCGTGGGCAAGACCCGGCGCCGCCTCGCCGTCGAACTCATCGGTGAACTCGAGGGCATCGACAAGAAGATCAAAACCGCGGAGAAGGACCTCAAGGAGCTGGTGATCGCCCGCGGCTCCACGCTGATGGGCCTGCACGGCATCGGCCCCTCAGGTGCGGCTCGGCTGTTGGCAGACGTCGGCGACATCCGCCGCTTCGCCGACCGCGACCGGTTCGCGTCCTGGAACGGCACCGCCCCGCTGGACGCCTCCTCCGGCGACCAGAAGCGTCACCGGCTCTCCCGCGCCGGCAACCGGCGCATCAATCGGACGCTGCACATCATGGCCGTGGTCCAGCTGCGCAACCGCACCGAAGGCCGCGCCTACTTCGAGGCAAAGAAGGCCGCCGGGAAGACCTCGATGGAAGCCATGCGGGCGCTGAAACGGCGGCTGTCCAACGTCGTCTACGCCCGCATGGTCGCCGACCAGAAACGCCGGCAGACGGCGGATCCGGGAGGGCACTCGGGGACGACTCTGCAATCCAGCGTGACCGACCTGACCCCGGACATCGGCCCTTCGGACAAGCCACTTCCCGGACCCGCCACCAGCCAGCCTAAACCCGCCCTCCGAGCGGTGTCTTGACATAAAGGGGTGCCATGAGCGAGCACCTGATCGAGCGCGCGTTCACACGGTCCCTCGGTGCGAGCCTGGCGTGCCTGAGAAGTTGTTCGACCACCCAGGCCTGCCGGTGCCCGGGAAGGCAACCACAGTGTGAGCCGGGATGTACTCAACGGCGCCACCGGCCAACTGGCGGAAACTGCTGACCGCCGGCCCGGCACCCCACCGCCGTACGCGCTCCGGTCGACTGACCGCCGGCCACCGGCGCCCGTCTGTGACCGTGCGGACAGCCGGAAACGCGTTTCTCCGATTGGCGTTCGCTGCGTAGGATCTCCGGCGATCAAGGGGGATGAAACGGTGGGCGATTTCCAGCAGTTCGTGACGGATGTGAGTGCGCGTCTGTCCACGATGTCCAGGGGTGAGTTGTACGCCGTCGGCGACGGTCTCGACCGGGACTCACTTTGGCTCACCTTTCTCGATTCCTTCCCCGCCGGCACCAATCTGCGATTCCGTGAGCGATCCGAGTACGACTGCTCGACCTGCCGCGGTTTCATCAAGCACTTCGGCAACGTCGTCGAGATCCACGATGGGCGGGTCCGTACCGTCTGGTCCGGGGTGTCGGCATCCGACCCGGTCTTCTCCGTCGTCGCGGCCGCTCTGGACGAGTTCGTTCTTTCGCTGCCGTTGTCCACCATCTTCCGGTCCACTCAGGCGCAGTACGGGACGAAGACGACCCGAACGCTGCGCGACGGCCAGGTCGAGGTGTGGCACCACCTGCACGGCCGGGTGGAGAAGCGGCATCGCATCGAGGACGTCGGCGCGGCCCAGGGCAACTTTGACGCTGCGGTGCAGGTCTTCCAGCGTGGCCTGGCCGAGCTGACCCGGCACGCTCTGGACACCATCGTCGACCTCGTCGACGACAACGCCCTCTACCGCGGCGCGGAGCATCGCCGGGCGATGACCGAGTTCCGCTCGCTGCAGAACCGGTGGACCCAGGCGACCGACCGACGTGCCTTCGTCTTCGCCAACGCCATGAACCCGGCGGCCCGGTTCCGCAACACGGTGATCGGCACCCTCGTCCAGGATCTCTCCGCGGGCGTCGACCTGGAGCAGGCGGTCCGGTCGTTCGAGGCGAAGGTGGCGCCGCAGAATTACCAGCGCCCCACGGCGTTGATCACCCCGGGCATGGTCAAGGCCGCCATGAGGACCATTGCCGAGCTGGGCATCGAGGAGTCGTTGCAGCGACGGTTCGCCCGGCTGTCCGACGTGTCGGTCACCAACGTGCTGTGGGTCGACAACGACACCCAGGCACGGATGAAGGACGGCATCGAAGGGCTGCTCATGCAGGCGGCCACCATCCGGTCGTCAGGTGGGCTCCTTCGCGACGCCAAGCCGGAGGAGATTCCCGTGGTCTCCTTCATGAAGGACATCCTGCCCGGCGCCGCCACCATCGACCTGTGGGTCGCCAACACCTATGAGCCGCACCTGGTCAGCCTCACCACCGGCCGGCGCCCGGCTGCTCCGCGGTTGTTCAAGTGGGACAACGATTTCGGCTGGTCGTACGGCGGCAACGTCACCGACTCGATCAGGGAGAAGGTCAAGCGGGCCGGCGGCAACGTCACCGGCAAGCTGCGGGTGAGCCTGTCCTGGTTCAACCACGACGACCTAGACCTGCACGTGTACGAACCCAACGGCGACCACATTTGGTACCAGGAGAAGCGCAACAAGCTGGACGTCGACATGAACGCGGGCGGGACGCTCTCCCGCGAGCCGGTGGAGAACGTCACCTGGACCGACCGTGTCCCCGACGGTGAGTACCGGATCGAGGTGAACCAGTACCGCAAGCGGGACAGCACCGAGGTCGGCTTCGTGATCGAGACCGAGAGCAACGGGAAGATCGAGCATTACAGCCACGAGCGGGCGGTCGGCCACAAGGAGACCGTCGAGGTGGGCCGGATGACGGTTGCCGGCGGGGTGATCACCGCTTTCCGGCCGGGTAGGGACGTGCAGCCGGGCAGTGCGGGCAAGGAGTTGTGGGGCATCACCACCGAACAGTTCGTACCGGTGTCCACCATCATGTACTCGCCGAACTACTTCGACGACAACGAGGTCGGCAACCGGCACTACTTCTTCATCCTGAAGGGGTGCGTGAACGACCAGCCGACGCGGGGGATCTACAACGAGTTCCTCCGCAGCGACCTGCAACCGCACCGCAAGGTGTTCGAGGTTCTCGGCGACCGCACCAAGTGCGAGCCGTCTCCGGATCAGCTGTCCGGCCTCGGCTTCAGCTCCACGGTCCGCAGCTCTGTGGTCGCCAAGGTGACCATGACCGGCGGCCGGCGCCGCCTCATCAGCATCCAGTTCTGATTCCCTACCCTGATATTCCAGAGAGGCTACCGTGACCATTTTCGAGAAGGCCACACGGGAGAAGTTCCGCTATCCGTCGGCCAAGGGACTGCTGACCACGGAACAGCTGTGGGAGCTTCCGCTGACCGCCAGGTCCGGCTTCAGCCTCGATGATGTGGCCAAGGCGGTCAACGCCGAGCTCAAGGCCGTCGACACCGAGTCGTTCGTGGCCACCGAGGCCAATCCGGCCAAGGCAACCTTGGAGACCAAGTTGGAGGTCGTCAAGCACGTCATCGCCGTTCGCCTCGCGGAGGACCAGTCGGCGAAGGCGGCGGCGGCCAAGAAGCTGGAGAAGGAGAAGCTGCTGGCGGTCCTGGGCCGCAAGCAGGACGCGGTCCTGGAAAACCTGACCGAGGTAGAGCTGCTGGCCCGAATCAACAACCTGTAGCCCGCCGACAATCAGCGTCTGCCAGCGGGCCCGCACATCGCCGAGAAGTACGGTCGCCATGCAAGACCTGTGCGGCCAGGCCGGCGCTCACGGCCACTTCTCGGCGAACTCACATCGGTACAACAGCGACCGCGACGCCCTCTCATCAGCACGACCGCGCACCGGACGCAGCCCGCTCACATGACACGTACCGTGACGCCCGGTCGGCGGCAGATCCGGATGCCGGTTCGGACGCTGTCGGTGACTCCTATCGGGTCAGGAGCAGTCGAATCGGTGGTCGTGGGGACGCTCTGGACATGATGTGCAGCCGCATCCGATCACGGCGGGATGAGCTTCGACATCCAACTCGAACCGCGCGGAGTGTGGAGCACCGAGCTGCATGTGGAGCGCGAACACCCACCACGAGGCGGCAACAAACACCTCAAACGCGCGCCCTTCCTCGCCGCGTTTGCAGCCTTCGCCGATCCCGTGAGCAGGGCCTACTACGACCACAAACGCGCCGAAGGTAAACGCCACAACGCCGCCCTCATCTGCCTCGACCCGACGCCGCTGCGACGTTCTGTTCGCCATGCTCCGCGACAAGAACCCCTACCAACCCCGCCCAGCCGCCTCAATCGCCGCTTGACGAACCCCATAGGGCCCCCGTGAGCGACTACCTGCGGCGGGACGCCATCCAGCGGGTGGCCAGTGCGGCGGCGCTGCCCCAGATACCGCGCCGGAACACCAGTACGACGAGGACGAAGATGCCGCCGGTGACCAGGCCGATCGCCTCGAATCCGGAGAACGACAGCCAGTCCTCCAGGCGGACCAGGATGCCCGCGCCGAGTACCCCGCCCCAGAGCGTGCCGATGCCGCCGAGCACCACCACGATGACGGCCTTGCCGGAGGTGGTCCAGTGCAGCACGTCGAGGGAGACGAAGCGGTGGCCGACGGCGAACAGCCCGCCGCCGAGCCCGGCGATGAAGCCCGACAGCACGAACGCGGTCAGCTTGTAGCGGTGCACCGGGTAGCCGAGCGCGCGGGCGCGGGCCGGGTTGTCGCGGATGCCGACCAGCACCCGCCCGAAGGGCGAGTGCACGATCCGCCAGGCGGCGGCCAGACCGAGCAGCACGATCGGCAGGATCGCGTAGTAGAAGTAGTAGTCGTCGGTCAGGTCCAGCCCGAACAGTGCGCGGGGCACGCCCTGCAGGCCGTTCTCGCCCCGGGTGACCGAACGCCACTCGTTGGCCACGTAGTAGACCATCTGTGCGAACGCGAGAGTGACCATGGCGAAGTAGATGCCCGTCCGCTTCACCGCCAGGTAGCCGATCGGCACCGCGAGCACGGCTGCGGCGAGTGCCCCGGCCAGCACGGCCGCCGGGAACGGCAGGCCGAGGTGGATGGCCGTCAACCCGGTGACATATGCGGAGGCGCCCCAGAAGGCCGCGTGCCCGAAGGACATCAGCCCGGTGAAGCCGAGCAGCAGGTCCACGGCGACGGCGAACAGCGCCCAGCAGAGGATGTCCACCGCCACCGCCGGGTAGAGCCCGTTGGGCAACCAGAACGCCACCAGCAGCCCGGCGGCGAGCAGCGCGTACCGGAGCCAGCCGGGGGCCCGGGCCACGGCGGCCAGCCCGGACCTCGGCGCCGGGCGACCGGCGTCGGTCGCGGTGTCGACGGTGTTCGTCATGCCGGTGCCTCCTCACGGCCGAACAGCCCCGCCGGGCGCCAAAGCAGCACGACGGCCATCACGATGAAGACGATCGTTTGCGACACGATCGGGAAGTCGGACAGGTACGCCTCGCCCCAGGCCTGCACGAGGCCGATGCCGAAGCCGGCGGCGACGGACCCGAAGATCGAGCCCAGCCCGCCGATCACCACCACCGCGAAGACCACGATGATCAGGTCGGAGCCCATCAGCGGGTTCACGGCCCGCATCGGCGCGGCCAGCACCCCGGCGAGCCCGGCGAGGCCGATGCCGAAGCCGAAGACCGGGGTGACCCAACGTCCGACGTCGATGCCGAACGCCCGGGTCAGCTCGGGCCGCTCGGTCGACGCCCGGACCACCATGCCGATCCGGGTGCGGGTGAGCACCCACCAGACGCCGACGCAGACAGCGATCGCGAAGCCGAGGATGAAGACCCGGTAGGTCGGGAAGTCGAAGAGCCCGAAGTTGACCGATCCGCTGAGCGCGGACGGGGTCTCGTAGGGGCTGGACTGCACGCCGTACCGCAGCTTCACCAGGTCCTGGAGGATGAGCGTCAGGCCGAAGGTGAGCAGGAAGTTGTAGAGCGGGTCGAGCCGGGTCAGCCGGTGGATGAACGCCCGCTCCAGGGCCATGCCGACCAGGGCCAGCCCCACCGGCATGATCACCAACGCCGCCCAGAACGGCACGCCCACCTCGGTGAGCAGCATGTACGCGCCGAAGGCACCGAGCATGTAGAACGCCCCGTGGGCGAAGTTGACCACCCGCAGCATGCCGAAGATGACGGCGAGCCCGAGGGCGAGCAGGGCGTAGAACGCCCCGCTCACCAACCCGTTGAACGTGTTCTGGAGGAAGCCCGTCACAGCTTGCATTCCGAGGACGGGGCGGCGAACGCCTCGGCCGCCGGGATGGTCTTGAGGACCTTGACGTAGTCCCACGGTTCGGTGACCTCGGACTGCGGCTTCACCTGGGCGAGGTACGCGTCGTGCACCACCCGGTGGTCCTCGGCGCGGATCTTGCCGTTGCGCAGGAAGACGTCCTCGATCGTCTTGCCCTCCAGCGCCTCGACGATGGTGTCGGCGTCGTCGGTGCCGGCGGCCTGCACGGCCTCCAGGTACTGCGTCGCGGCGGAGTAGTTGGCCGCGTGCGCGAAGGTCGGCCGGGTGGTGGTCTCCTTCTGGAACCGGTCGGCGAACTCCCGGTTCTTCGCGTCGAAGTTCCAGTACCAGGCGTCGGTGTAGGTGGTGCCGGCGAGCGCGGCTGGGGTGAGCGAGTGGATGTCGGTGAGGAACATCAGGCCGACGGCCAGCCCGACGCCCTTCTCCCGCAGCTTGAACTCGTTGTACTGCTTGACCACGTTGACCAGCTCGGCGCCAGCCTGCATGGTGCCGAGCACGTCCGGCTTCGGGTTCAGTGTCGGCGCCTTCAGCAGGAAGGTGGAGTAGTCGCCGGTGGTGTTCGGGAACGGCGCGGCGTCCTTGTTGACGACCTGACCGCCGGCGGCGGTGATCGCGGCCGAGAAGCTCTTCTCCATGTCCTGGCCGAACTGGTAGTTCGGGTAGAGCACGTACCAGTTCTTCGCGCCCTGCTCGGTGGTGCTCCTGCCGGTGCCGTTGGCCAGCATGTAGGTGTCGTAGGCGTAGTGGAACGTGTACCTGTTGCACTTCACGCCGGTCAGCGTGGTGGTTGCCGCACCGATGTTGAAGTAGAGCTTCTTCTTCTCGTTGGCGACGTCGGCCACCTTCTCCGCCGCCGACGAGGTGGGCACGTCGAGCACGAGGTCGACGCCCTTGCGGTCGTACATCTCGGCGGCCTTGGTGTTGGCGATGTCGGGCTTGTTCTGGTGGTCGGCGGTCTCCACGGTGATGTCCTTCGTCACCGCCCGGTCGCCGTGCCTGGCCTTGAAGTCGGCGATCGCCATCTCCACGGCCTTGACCGAGTTCTTGCCCGACAGCTCGGAGTACGCACCGGACTGGTCGTTCAGCACGCCCAACACGATCTTGCCGCCGGTCAGCTTCTGGTCCCCGCCCGCCTGGGGACCACCTCCGCCGCAGCCCGCGACCAGCACCATCGCCGCCGCCGAAGCGGCGGCCACACCCACCGTCCTACGCATGCCCATCCCTCCACCCCGCGCGCCGCGCGGGTCATCGAATCGGAATTCAGATGCCGAGGTACGACAGCAGCTCCCGCTCCCGGGAGCGCACCTCGGAGTTGTCCATCGCCTCCACGACGCGTCCCTCGGCCAGCAGGTAGTGCCGGTCGGCGACGCCGGTGGCGAAGTGCAGGTTCTGTTCGACCAGCAGCACGGTCACCCCGTGCCGCTTGGCCTCGCGCAGGAGGTCGCCGACCTGCTGCACGAGCAGCGGCGAGAGCCCCTCGGTCGGTTCGTCGCAGAGCAGCAGCCGGGCGCCCATCCGCAGCACCCGGGCCAGCGCGAGCATCTGCTGCTCGCCGCCGGAGAGCATGGTGGCCGCGGAGTCCCGCCGCTGGTGCAGGGCGGGGAACGCCTCGTACACCCGCTCCAGCGACCACGGGTCGGGGCCGACCGTCGGCGGCAGCGTGAGGTTCTCCGTCACGCTCAGCGTGGCGTAGCTGCCCCGGTCGTCGGGGACCCAGCCGAGCCCCAACCTGGCCCGCCGGTACGCGGGCAGCCTCCCGACGTCCCGCCCGTCCAGCTCGATCCTGCCGCGCTGGCCGGTGTGCAGGCCCATCACGCAACGCAGCAGGGTGGACTTGCCGGCGCCGTTGCGCCCGACGAGGGTGACCACCTCACCGGCGGAGACGTCCAGGCTGACCTCCCGCAGCACCTGCGCCTCGCCGTACCAGGCGGACAGGTTCTCAATGCGTAGCATCAGCGGCTCCCAGGTATGCGGTGATCACGCGCTCGTCGGCGCGTACCTGCTCGTACGGGCCCTCGACGAGGACCTTGCCGGCCTGTAGGACGGTGACGGTGTCGGCGAGCCGCCCGACGACGCTCATGTTGTGCTCGACCAGCACCACCGTCCGGCCCTGCCGGACCCGCGAGACCAGTTCGACGGTGCGGTCGACGTCCTCCAGGCCCATTCCGGCGGTCGGCTCGTCGAGCAGCAGCACCTTCGGATCCAGGGCGAGGGCGATGGCCAGCTCCAGTGCCCGCTTGCGCCCGTACGCCAGCGCCTCGGCGGGAGCCTCGGACAGCTCGGCCAGCCCGACCATGTTCAGCAGTTCGCCGGCCCGCTCGGTGTAGCGGCGCATCAGCTTCGCCGAGCGCCAGAACCGCCAGCCCAGCCCGCTCGGGCTCTGCAACGCCAGCTCGACGTGCTCCCGCGCGGACAACTGCGGAAAGAGGCTGGTGATCTGGAACGACCGGGCCACGCCGAGCCGGGCGATCCGCTCCGGGGGCAGCCCGGTGATGTCGCGGCCGGCCAGCTCGATCCGCCCACCGCTGGGCCGCAGGAACCCGGTGAGCAGATTGAACAGGGTGGTCTTCCCGGCGCCGTTCGGGCCGACGAGCGCGTGGACGCTGTCCGCCGCGATGTCGACGTCGACCCCGTCGACCGCCCGGAAACCGCGGAAGTCACGGGTCAGCCCACGAGCCGACAGGAGCGCTTGCCCGGCCATCGCCTACTCCTTCGTAGGTCCGACGACGGCCGGACCGGTGACCGCGGTCACATGGTTGCCGCGTGCTGGAAACCTATGTGGCGTCAAGATGTCGATCTATGTCGATGGCGGCCATAAAGCAGGGCGGCGGACCGTGTGGGATCTCCACCCGGTGTCCGGGCTGTTCCCTTATTCGCACTGACGACTACCACTGCGAAGGATGTTTCAGGCCGCCGCCATATCGGGATCCCACGGTCGCTAACGCTCCGTCGCCTCCGCTGAGCTTCAACCGGTCGACGAGGCTGTACCGAGGGGAGCGCGCGCCATCGAGTCCAAGATCCATTACCCCGATTGCCCGTTCAAGGCGAGGATGTCATCAGTTGTCTTGGTCCATGCGAACGGGTTGGGCCGGGCAGACACTTATGCTCGAAGCCTGAGCCCTGGATCTTCAGCCAAGCCGTCAGAAGACCTCGTTAGCCCCAGCGATGCCAGCGGCACCAGGGTCACGGCGATGCAAGCCGTCGAGCACGCCGACCCGAATCACCTCGTCGGCGGTGGGGTGTTGCTGGTAGGGCCTTGAGCGGTTTGGTGAAGGGCTCGGTGCGGTGGTGCGTGGATGATGAGGCCAGGCCCAGTACACCTTCTGGACCTTCACCCGTCGGGTCCACGACGCCGGGCTCGCGCCGTCGATGGGCTCGATCGGCGACTGCTACGACAACGGCATGATGGAGTCGTTCTGGGGCCGTATGCAGACCGAACTCCTCGATCGACAGCGGTGGCGCACCCGGATCGAGTTGGCCAACGCGATCTTCGAGTACCTCGAGATCTTCCACAACCGGCAACGCCGTCACAGCTCACTGGGCATGCTCAGCCCGATCGAGTATGAGAGAGCCCGACCGATGTCCCTGTCCGTGGCATGAAACCAACCACAACGACTCCGTGAAACCCGGGGAACATCAGGCGTCGTTCGCGATGTGCCGCTTGCGTCCCTTGATCTTCTTCGCCGTGCCGATGCCCTGGCTGAACTCCGGAACATTGATGGAGGTCTTCACGCTTTGCTTCAATTCTCGACAGTGTCGGAATCCAGCCGGAGCACCCTCCCGAAGCCGGAGGCCGCGGTTTGATGTCCTCTGTCGACAGAAGAGAACCACACGTACGGGACTGACTGACTGACACCGGAGGATGGCAGATGCACGACATCAGAGAAATGGCGACGGATGCCGGTCGCGACACCAGGCGGCGTTGGCTGGCGGAGGCCCTCGCGGCGGTGGTGTTGCTGGCTGGTCTGCTGACCGTTGCCTCACCGGCGCAGGCAGTGGGCCTGGCCTCGGGGCCGTACACCTGCGTGACTGGCTATGTCTGGCGAGAGGCGGTGCCGGGTGACCAGGTCTGTGTGACCCCGCAGACGCGGTCCGACACCCAGACCGAGAACGTCCTGGGGCCGTCGCGCCGAGAGTCCAACGGCTTCTGCAAGGCCGGCTTCGTGTGGCGTGAGACGCGTCCCTCGGACCTCGTCTGCGTGTTCCCGTCCAGCCGCGACCGGGCGTACAGCGACAACGCTAACGCGCCTTGGCGGCTGGTCGACCCGGGTGCGACGCCACGTGGCGGAGTATCCGTCACCACCACTTACCACCAACTCGGCGGCTACCTGTACGCCACCGGCAGCGGGCTCTCCCCGAACCGGCCGGTGCGCTTCTATGCGGTGCGGATCAACACGGTCGGCCCGTACTCGCTTGGGTCGTTGACCGCAAACAGCAGCGGCGCAATCTCCGGCTGGCAGTACGTCGCGGACATCCGCTGCCGCTCCGGACAGACCCAGCCGGCCATCATCGTTGTCCTCGACCAGGGATCCGGCGTGGTTACCACCGCCGGCACCACGGACGCCTTCCGCCGCTGCGGCTGACCCAACTGGGAAGAGCGGGTAGGGGCTCCATCGAGGGCAACGGTCCCGCTCACTGGTGCGTTCGCCCGGCGGTTGCCCTGATGTGATCGGCCACCGGTCCCGGTGTGCCCGCGCCGGGGCGAAGCAAAAGCGGCTGTGGCCCGACGTTGTGCACGTCGGGCCACAGCCGCCTGTCGGGGGCGGGAAGTTGTCAGGCAGCCGCCGCGACTGGCGCGTGGCGGGCGGCTGCGGCACGGCCTGTCCGCCGCTGGCCACGTTGCTGTGCCTGCGCTCGTAGGTGCGCCAGGGTCTCCGGCGACGCGACTCCGGTCAGCAGTCCGTCGGCGAGGCCTCGGCGATGCGGTTATCGATTCGCGACAGCCTCATGCGTAGCGCGTCCACAGTGATGCCGTTCGCGGCGGCGCTGGGTTCGAACGCCCGGTGCCCGAGCCGCACGTCGATGTAGGCCTGCTCGTCCTCCGGGTCGAGAATCCCCAGCGTCACCGCACGGCGGACCAGGATGTCCGGATGCCCGTAGAGCACCCGGGGGTGCGGGGGCCGGGGGAGCCGTACTCGATGTCCTCCACCGGCAGGTACTCGTGCTGCTGCAGCCGCAGCCGCGGGTCCCGCCCGGCCCGCCGCGCCGCCTTGCACAGGCCCGCGTACGGCGCGGGTTTGGTCAGGTCCGCCCGGTCGCGTAGCGCGCCCGAGGTGTGCGAGTGCCTGCTCGACGGATCACCCCCGCGTGCGCGGGGAGCAGACGCTGAGCGGGCCGCTGACCCGGTGATGGAGAGGATCACCCCCGCGTGCGCGGGGAGCAGACTTGTTGACCTGGGGCTCTAAAGATCAACAGAGCGGTTTTCCTTCACTTGGACCCGCAAGATCGTCCTTTCGGAGACAGCGGCTCGCATCCGACGAGGCGCTGAGTGCAGCGTAGCGGGTGTGTCGTCCACACAGGCGGCGTAGTTCGCCTGTATGGACGACCTCGACAGCCGCCTGACCCATCTCGTCATGGCTACAGCTGGGCCTGGTCGCGCCTCCCGAAATCGGCGTTGATACCGCCAGGCAACTGCTCGTCACCGCCGTCGGGCAACGCCGCAGCGTGTAGGCGCTGAAGCCGTCTTTGCGCGGGCTTCGCGACCTCGCCCCCGGCATGATTCGGCACACCGGCCGCTACCGCCTCCTACTGCGGCGCTGGCCGTGACGCCAACAGTGCAAACTGGCGCAGTACTCTCGTCCGCAGGGCTACCACTCGCCCAAGAACTGCGTTGCCCGCCGCCGCTGTCGAGGGCAAGGCCAAGACCGAGATCATGCGCTGCCTCAAGCGCCACATCGCCAGGCGTTCATGGGCCCGCCGCCGGATAAGGCATCCGCGATGCGTGCCACCGCTACTGGCTGGGGACGAATTCAAGGCGACGATGGGACCACAAGCTACAGCCGTGGGGGTCAACGAAGCACCGTCATTTGACTGGTCGCGGTCGTCTGGTGGATGCCGAGGGCGTCGGCGATGACGGGGGCGGGGACCTGGGCGACGAGCTGGCGGAGGGCGCTGCTGAGACGGCCGAGAGCCGTCAAGGCGAGGACCGCAGCCTCACGCCCGGAACGTGCGGCGGTAGGCGTCCGGCGGTACGCCGATCGTACGGTGGAAGTGGCGGCGCAGTGTCGTCGCCGTGCCCATGCCCGCGGCCGAGGCGATGGTGTCGACGCTGTCGTCCGTGGTCTCCAGCAGCTCCTGCGCGCGGCGGATCCGCTGCGTCAGCAGCCACTGCAGCGGGGTGGTGCCGGTTACCGAGTGGAAGTGGCGGGCCAGGTGGCGCGAGCTCATGTTCGCCTGGCAGGCCAGGTCCTCCACGGTGAGCGGCTGGTCCAGCCGCCGCATCACCCAGGGGAGCAGCTCGGCCAGGGGATGGCCGTCCTGGGTGGGCACCGGTGTGGTGACGAACTGGGCCTGGCCACCGGCCCGGTGGGGCGGCACGACCAGGCGGCGGGCGACCACGTTGGCGATCGCCGAGCCGTGGTCGCGGCGGACTAGATGCAGGCACAGGTCCATCGCTGCGGCCTTGCCCGCAGACGTGAGCACGCTGCCGTTGTCGACGTAGAGCACGTCCGGGTCGACCTTCACCCGGGGATAGCGCGCGGCCAGTTCATCGGTGTGGGCCCAGTGCGTGGTCGCGTGTAGCCCGTCCAGCAGGCCGGCGGCGGCGAGCACGAACACGCCCGTGCACAGGGAGACCACCCGCGCGCCCGACTCGTGGGCCGCGCGCACCGCCTTGACCAGGTCGGCCGGCGGGTCCTCGTCGACGTCCGCCAAGGCGGGGACGATCACGGTGTCGGCGTGCGCCAGCCGGTCGAGCCCGCAGTCCGGCTCCAGCAGGAACCGGCCGACCCGGACGGCGTGCGTGCCGCACACCTTGACGTCGTACCAAGGGCCTGGCAGGGCGGCCGGGGCGGAACCGAAGACCTCGTAGGCCAGGGCCAGTTCGAAGTGCAGCATCCCGTCGGTAGCGGCGACCGCGACGGAACGCGGGACAGAACTCATGTCGGGAATTGTACGGGTCATGTCGTTCCGGACACTGGCACCGATGGGCAAACGGGGACAGGATTTCCGCAGTGGATCACTTCGAGCACGCGGGAGCAGACATGGGATCAGGTCGGAACGTGGCAGTGTTCGGGGCCTACGGGCACACCGGGCGGTTCGTGGTCGCGGAGTTGCGCGAGCGCGGATACGTCCCGCTGCTCCTCGGTCGCGACGAGGACAAGCTGCTGGCGCTGGCGCAGGCCCAACCGGGGCTCGAGGCGCGGCAGGCGTCGGTCGACGATCCAGCCTCGCTCGACCGCGCGCTGAACGGCGCGGCCGCCGTGATCAACTGCGCCGGGCCTTTCGCCACGACCGCAGCCCCGCTGGTCGAGGCGGCGCTGCGCGCCGGCATCCCGTATGTCGACGTGGCGGCCGAGATCGAGGCGAACCTTGACACGTTCGCGCACTTCGCGGAGCGCGCCCGCGCCGCGGGCACCGTGGTGGTCCCTGCGATGGCCTTCTACGGCGGCCTCGGCGACCTGTTGGTCACCACCGCGATGGGCGACTGGACGGCGGCGGACGAGGCGCACATCGCCTACGGCCTGAGCAGTTGGCACCCCACCGCCGGGACGCGTGTTGCGGGCGCGGTCTCGGGGCAGCGACGGGGTGGCCGCCGTGTCCGCTACACCGGCGGACGGCTGGAGTACCACGACGACACTCTGCCGACCCTGGAGTGGCCCTTCCCGGCTCCGCTCGGCCCCCAGAGCGTCATCGGAGAGTTCACCATGGCCGACGTCGTCACCATTCCCAGCCACCTGGCCATCCCGGAGGTGCGCACCTACATGACCGCCAAGGCGGCCGCGGACCTGTCCGCTCCTGACGCCTCGGCACCGACCGCCGTCGACGAGCGCGGCCGCTCCGCGCAGACCTTCGTCGTCGACGTCCTCGTCCGCTCCGGCGGAGCGGAACGCCGCGTGGTCGCCGCCGGTCAGGACATCTACGCCATCAGCGCGCCGCTCGCGGTGGAGGCCGTCGACCGCATCCTCACCGGCCGGACCAGGACCACCGGCGTCGCCTCCGCGGGCGCGGTCTTCGACACCCCGGACTTCCTCCGCGCCCTGTCCTCGCACCTCTCGCTGCACGTCCCGCTCGACACACGCGGCTGACCGGCGACCCGTGCAGGGATCCAGACCGTGGTCAGTGCGGCCACTTTGCCAACTCGGCCGCGAACGGACAGCGCCCACGACGCACCCGAAAGGTAAGTCCGAACGCGCCGCGGGTCTGTGGATCTAAAGGTGTTTCCGGCCTGACCTGCCGGGCGTTGTGCCTGGTGAGGAGGGTGCCGTGATGACCGCGACACTGAACGACCAGACCGGACGCAAGAAGCGGCCCGAGCCGTCGGCGGAGGCGAAGGCTGCCGCCGAGTTGGTTCGGGCGGCGAAGGAGCAGGGCTTGTCGTTGACGGGTCCGGACGGGCTGTTGAAGCAGTTGACCAAGACGGCGCAGCCCGTAGCCGTAGGCGACCTTCAGCAGCGTCGCGTCCCGAAACGCCGGCAACCAGCCCTTACGACCCACTCCACGGATACGGGTGACCTGCTCGTCGGCGTAGTCGAACAACGCCTGCAACTCGACGACCGTAAAGGCCCGCTTCGCCGGATCGGCCTCGCCCTCCTGCACATGAACTGCGGTGTTCCACTCGTGGCAGACCTGCACCGGGTGCGAGCCGAACCGCTGCTGGCACTCGGCCGCCCAGTCGTAGGCCGGATCGGTCAGGTAGTCGCAGAACAGCCGGACGGCCTCCTGGTAACCCCGCAGCGTCGACCGACGCAGCCCGCGCACCGACCGCAGATCCATGCTCCACTCGTCGACCATCTGCGGAAGCCACTGCCACGGGTAGCCCCCGGCATGATCGGCGAACGCCCGGATCACCCGCAGCCGCGCCGCGATCCGCCCGGGGCGAGTTGTCCGCCGACGTCGACATCGACCTGCTGTGGCAGGTGATACCGGCAACCCTCTTCTTCCGCGCCCTGGTCAGCGCGAACGCGTGTACCAGGAGCTGACCCGCCGTCTGGTCGACCACATCTTCATTACCCTCAGCCGGCGGGCTTCATGAGCCTCCGGGTCGGACAAGAAGCAGGGTCTTCCCGATGGTGTCGCGGTTCTCCAGGGCGGTGTGAGCGTCGGCGGCGCGTTCCAAGGGATAGGTCTGGCCGATGACCGGGCGGATCCGGCCGGCTGCCGCCTCCTCCAGCACCCGCCGGGCCCACTTCTGTCGGTGCGGCTGGCCCTCGACGAGCTGCTCCATCCCGATCACCGTCACCCCGCGCCGCGCCGCCTGGTCTCGGTCGATCTCGGTGAATCCGCCGCCGGCGAATCCGTAATTGGAGTACGTGCCGCCGCGTGCCACCCTTGCGAACACGGTCCGACCGAGGTCACCGCCGACGCCGTCGAATACCACGTTCACGCTGCCGATCTGATCGATCCAGTCGGGCATGGTGTAGTCGACCACCAGGTCGGCGCCGAGTTCCTCGACGACCTTGAGTTTGTGGGAGCCGCGGGCGGCGCCGATGACACGGGCTCCGGCGGCGCTGGCGAGCTGCACCAGCCCGCTACCGAGGCCACCGGCGGCCGGTTGCACCAGCACGGTCGCGCCGGGCTGAACGTCGACTCGGTCGAAGACGGACAGCGCCCCGGCGCCGTCGTGCAGCAACGCCACCGCGTCCCGCGTCTCCAAGCCGTCCGGGATCGGGATGAGGTTCTCCAGCTCGGTGGTGACCCGCTCGGCGTACGCGCCGTTTTCGACATCGGCGAGAACCCGCCGCCCGACCCACTCCCGGTCGATGCCCTCGCCCACCGCGCTGACCTGCCCGGCCGCGCCGACCCCGGGCACGTACGGTGGCTGCACCTGGAAGATCTCACCGCCCTGCCCGCTGCGGATCACGGTGTCGATCGACAGCACCCCGGCGGCCTCGACGTCGACGACGACCTGGCCGGGTGCCGGGGCCACCTCGGGCACGATCGCGATCCGAAGAACCTCCGGACCGCCGAACTCCGCCACTTGCACAACTCGCATGACCGATCACGCCCCTCGCTCGATGAGAACGAGATCATTCTGAAACCTAAACTTTGGTAGAGGTCAAGGGCAGACCCTCGGCAGCGCTCCTAGAATCGGCCTCCGTGATTAGAGAACCGAGCGGCGGGCGGCACATCTACCCCGCTCCAACAAGCCCCTGCTTGAACCCACGCCACGTTCAAACCCGATAACGGTCCGTTATCCGGTTCCTTTGTGCCCCCGGAACAGGCTGGTCGCTAGTCGTCGTTGGCTTCGGGGTCTCGCAGCGGGCGTCGGCGTTGGTCGCCGAGGTCGGGCAGGTGGAACGAGTAATGGCTGTGGACGTTGATGTGGGCGCTGATGTACGGCGAGAGTCGCTTCACGTCGGTGTCCAGCACCGGGTAGCCGTCGGCGCGTAGCCGGGTCAGGGCGGCGTCCAGATAGACGGTGTTCCACAGGGTGATGCAGTTGAGGACCAGGCCGAGCGCGCCGACTGGTCTTCCATGCCCTCGGTGTAGGCGCGCTGTAACTGCCCTTTGCGGCTGTGGAAGACATGCCGGGCGAGGCTGTGCTGGCTCTCCTGCAGGTTGCGGATGCTCTTGATGTCGCGGCGGTAGTCGGCCGTGTCGACGTAGGCGAGCACGTGCAGCGTCTTGAAGATCCTGCCGAAGTGGGCCAGTGCGTCGCCGAGCTGGGTGGGCTGCCCGCCGTGCTGCGGCATCCGCATCGCGTCGTAGGCGCTGACCGCGCCGGTGTGGATGGAGCCGACCAGCCGCAGGATGTCCGGCCAGTGCCGGCGTACCCGGCCGAGGTCGATGCGGCCCCGCGCGGTCGCGTTCAATGGCCCGTAGTCGGTCGTCTGGTCGATGCGCCACAGCTTGGTGTCGGGCAGGTCGGCCAGTTGGGGCCGGTAGTCGAAGCCGAGCAGGCGCAGCAGGCCAGGTCGTACCGCGCCGGCGCCCGAAGTATTTCGGGTTCGGCCGGGCGTTGATCGTGCGGACCGGCACCACGAACCGGATGCCGTCCACCGCGGCGACCAGGCCGCCGCCCCACGCCTGGGCCAGCTCGATACCTGACTGCGCCACGATCAGCGGGGCGTTCGCCGCCGCATACGTCTCGGCCCGCAGGTAGTTCTGGTCGACGTGGCCGATCCGGGACCTCGTCAGCGCCGGCGCCCTGGACACCACCGGGCTGTAGCCGACATTGAGGGCGTGCGCGGTCAGCGCGGCCGCGATCGTGACGTGCAGGTCGGCCAGCCGGGCCTCGCCGCCGGACGCCGCGGTGAACGCGGCCGGGAACTGCGGCTCCCAGCTCATCACCTCACCGTTTATCTTGGGTCAGCTGATCGGTTGGTGGGTTCGTCGGCGATGTTGCGTCGTGGACATGTCCATGACGGTGCCTGTCGATGTGCTCAATCAGTTGCGGCCGAGGTTTCCGTTCCCTTGTGAGCGCCGAGCAGCCGCCAGAGGCGTCAGCAGGTAGTGGCGGTCCGGCTCTGTGGTGGGGCGTCAAGGAGCGACTGACGGCGGGTGGGGCAGCGGGTGGGCGTAGGCCGTCGAAGATGATGGCAAGGTATCGCTGCCACAGGTCGGGCGAGGCGTCCGGCACGTAGCTGGTGACGTAGTTGGGCGCGCATCAGCAGGATGACGTCGGCACTGGTGGCGTCAGCCGCACGGCGCCGTGTTCAGGAGCCCGACACTCGCGCGTAGCCGATGCGGATCTCGGTCGCCTGCGCTGGTGCCGAAGGGATCGGAGCGTGACATTGGTGGTCGCCGGCGCTGTCTGGGTCGAGGAGGTCCTCATACACCCCGACCTTGAACCTGATCAGGTCCAGGCACTCGGCGAGCTTGCCGATCTGGGCGGTGACGTGAGCTTGGTGCTCGCGCATAAGCGTGAGTCGTTCTTCCTCGTTTCCGGCTCCTTGCCGGACGAGGTCGGCGTATCGGCGTAGCGCGGGCAGGGGCATGCCGGAGGCGCGCAAGATGATGCAGACGGTGAGCCAGTCCACGTCATCCTGGCTGTAGACGCGGCGCCCGCCAGGTCCGCGCCGCACAGGGTTGACGAAGAGGCCCTCGTGCTCGTAGAAGCGCAGCGCGTGGACGCTCAAGCCGGTGCGTTCGGCGACCTGCCCGATGCTCAGACTTGTGGTGACCTCAGCCATACCGTGCAGGTTAGCGGCTTGACCTAGAGCTGACTCTAGATCCTAGGGTTCCCCTGCGATCGACGCTTCTGTCGCTCTGCAATCACGGCTGAACCAGTAAGGGAATCATCACCATGCGCTATCGCGCCCTCGGCGGTACCGGTATCGAAGTCAGTGCCTACTGCCTCGGGACCATGATGTTCCAGGATGGCTGCAACTCCGACCACGACGATTGCGTCCGCATCATCCACGCCGCCCACGACCAGGGGATCAATTTCGTTGACACCGCCGACATGTACGGACAGGGAGAGTCCGAGGAGATCGTGGGCAAGGCGCTGCGGGGGCGCCGTGACGACGTTGTATTGGCCACCAAGGTGCACTTTCAGATGGGCGAGGGCCGTAATCGCAGTGGAAACTCGCGGCGTTGGATCCTCAAGGCGGTTGAGGACAGCCTCAGGCGCCTGAACACCGACTGGATCGACCTCTACCAGGTCCACCGCCCCGATGACTCGACCGACATCGAGGAGACGCTCTCGGTGCTCAGCGACCTCGTGCGCGAGGGGAAGATCCGCGCTTTCGGCTGCTCGACGTTCCCGGCTGAGGAGATCGTCGAGGCGCATCAGGTCTCCGAGCGTCGTGGCCTCGGACGCTTCCGCACCGAGCAGCCGCCGTATTCGATCCTGGCCCGCGGGATCGAGGCCGCGGTCCTGCCCGTCTGCCAGCGCTACGGCATGGGTGTGCTGGTCTGGAGCCCACTGGCTTTCGGGTTCCTCACCGGCAAGTACCGCAAGAACCAGCCCATCGACCTGTCAACCGGCCGTCCCACAATCCGGCCGGAACGATTCGATCCCACGATCGCGGAAAACGCCGCCAAGCTCGACGTCGTCGAGCAGCTCGTCGAACTCGCGGAAGACATCGGCTGCACCCTTCCGCAGCTCGCCATTGCGTTCACCGTGGCCCACCCGGCCGTCACCTCGGCGATCATCGGACCGCGGACCATGCCGCAGCTGGAGGATCTCCTCAAGGGCGCCGCGCTAACCCTGGACGATGCGACCCTCGACCGAATCGACGAGATCGTGCCGCCCGGGACCAACCTGTACAACCCCAACGCTCCCTTGCCCCCGCGTTCACTGACCGACACCGCACTACGTCGCCGCCCACTCACCGACCGCGCCGCGGCCTGAGCGAGCTGATAGTGGTGGGCCAGAATTTGAATCGAGGGAGACGGGCGTCCCCCGTCTCCCTCGCGCCTTCCGAGTCTTCTGGTTCGGTGAAGCCGTCAGCCTGTTCGGTACCGCGACCACGGCGACGCTGCTGTCGCTGTTCGCGGCCACGCAGCTGGATGCCGGTCCGGGCTGGATGGAAATCCTAGCGGCGGCGAGCTGGTCACCGTGGCTGATCCTCGGTCTGCCAGCCGGTGCGCTCGCCGACCGGTGGCCGCCCCGCACGACGATGATTGAGCGATCTGATCGCGGCCACCGCTGCCGCGACCGTGGGCATGCAGCCGGGGTTTTGAACTTCCCGGGCTCGCTGGCGGACGCGAAGCGACATGCCTGTTCAACGACCAGACACCCGGTCAGCTTCGCTGCGACAGTGAGCCCCCAAGGGGTGAAGGTGTGCTGGATGGGGCGTGGGCAGGTGAGTGATGTTCACCGCGATGCCTAATGACCATTGGTGGGTGGGAGACCGAGTGGATAGCTTCGAGCCCTCAGGGTGGGCGACGGATGGAGGCTGAATGACGCATGGCAACGCTGAGTATCGCTACACGAACACAGCGATATTGTCGGTGGCGGCCCTGGAGGCGCCGGTCATCGTCACTTCTGATCAGTTCGACGAGCAGCTGAGTGAGACCTTCCGACGGTTGAGGCTGCGCCGGGGGATGCTTCAGCGGATTGCCGGCATCCAGGAGCGGCGTTGGTGGCCGGAGGGCTTCGGCTTCGCCGACGCGGCGGCGATGGCTGGGGCCAAGGCGCTGTCGGAGGCGGGTGTCGACGCGCGGGACGTCGGCCTGCTGATCAACACGTCCGTGTCTCGAGCGCATCTGGAGCCATCGACGGCGGTAGCTATCCACCACTCCCTCGAACTGCCGCCGTCGGCATTGAACTTCGACATCGCCAACGCCTGCCTCGGGTTCGTCAACGGGATCCAGGTTGCGGCCAACATGATCGACGCCGGACAGATCCGATATGCGTTGATCGTGGCGGGAGAGAGTTCCCGCGAGGCCCAACAGGCGACGATCGAGCGGCTACGCAGCTTCGACTCCACCCTGGACGACGTCCGGGAGCAGTTCGCCACGTTGACCCTCGGTTCGGGCGCGGCCGCGATGGTGCTGGCTACCGCAGACGCCCACAAACAGGGTCACCGACTGGTCGGCGGTGTGGGCAGGGCGGCGACACAACACCATGATCTGTGTGTCGGGGACAACACGCGGATGCGTACCGACGCGAAGGGCCTACTCGACGCGGGTCTGGACCTCGCTGAGGCGACCTGGGCGCACGCCGGGTCGTGGGACTGGCAGAACATGGACCTCTACGTGATGCATCAGGTCTCGGTGGCCCACACGCACGGCGTCGTCAACCGGCTCGGCCTTGACACTCGGAAGGTCCCGGAGACGTTCCCGCTGTTGGGAAACGTCGGCCCGGCGTCGCTGCCGTTGACCCTGGCCCACCACGCCGAATCGCTCAACTCCGGTGACCGGGTGTTGTGCATGGGGGTCGGCTCCGGCCTGAACACGTGCGCCCTGGAGGTCGTGTGGTGAGCAATCGAAACGCATTGCCGCCGCTCGGGCTGCCCGGTCTGGACAGCGCCTGGTCCCGGTGGGTTACTGCGGTGGACAGCCAGGGCGTGCAGCGCACCTGGCATGTCTTGGACACCGCCGCGACGGACTCCGGAGGCCCGATTCGACACATCGGGACGCTACTGTGTGTGCACGGCAATCCCACCTGGTCGTACCTGTGGCGGCACCTGCTGGCCCGGTTCGAGCGGGCTGACGCACCGCCGTGGCGGGTGGTCGCCGTCGACCATCTGGACATGGGGTTCTCGGAGCGCACCGGCACGGTACGCGGGCTGGCGCAGCGGATCGACGACCTCACCACGGTCACCGACGCGCTGGGCTTGACCGGGCCGGTGGTCACGGTCGGGCATGACTGGGGCGGGTCCATCTCGCTGGGCTGGGCACTGCGCCACCGCGATCAGCTACGTGGTGTGGTGTTGACCAACACTGCAGTGCACCAGCCGAGTGGATCGCCAGCGCCCACGCTGATCCGCCTGGCCCGGCTGCCCGGCGTGCTGCCGGCGGTGACCGTGCGGACGCCGACGTTCCTGCAGGCCACCCTCGCATTGGCGAACCCGTGGCTGCCGGAGCCTGTCCGAGAGGGTTATTCCGCTCCATACCGTACGGTGGACCGAAGGGCGGCGATCGGCGGCTTCGTCGCGGACATCCCGCTCAGTCCCGACCACCCGAGTTGGCCGGCGCTGCAAGAGGTCGCGCAGGGTCTGCACACGCTGGCGGAGACACCGACACTGCTGCTGTGGGGGCCGCGCGACCCGGTCTTCGGCGAGGTGCACCTGAGGGATCTGCGGAACCGGCTGCCGCATGCGCAGTTGCACCGGTTCGAAGGCGCGGGTCACCTGCTCGCCGAGGACGCTGATGTCGCCGGTGCGGTCGCGCAGTGGCTGGTTGACCTGGACCGCCGGCCCGCCGATCCGATTGCGACGCCGGAACCGGCAGCGCCTTGGCGTCCGCTGTGGGCGGCATTGGCAGAGCGTGCCGAGGACCGCTCCGTCGCTCTGGTCGAGCTGGCGAACAACGGCCGGCAGGTCAGCTGGTCACTGCTGTGGCAACGGATTCGGGAGATCGGGGCCGGGTTGTCCGCCTCCGGAGTGCGTCGCGGTGATCGGGTGGCACTACTCGTACCGCCCGGCGCCGACCTGACCGCCGCCGTCTACGCGTGCCTTCGCATCGGTGCGGTGATCGTGGTGGCCGACCCAGGGCTGGGACTGGCCGGCATGAACCGGGCACTGCGCAGCGCCGACCCCTCGTACCTGGTCGCCATCGGCCGCGGACTCGTTGTCGCCCGGGCCCTGCGCTGGCCCGGGCGGCGTTTCGGGGCCGGGCCCGGCGCCGCCGTGTTGGGCGCGCTTACCCTGGGCAGGCTCGCCCGCCTCGGCGCCGGTGTCCGGGAACTGCCGGCCATGCCAGACCCGGACGACGACGCGGCCGTGTTGTTCACCTCCGGCTCCACCGGGCCGGCGAAGGGTGTGGTCTACACCCATCGCCAACTCGCCGCGATGCGTGACGCGCTGTTCGAACTCGGGGTGAACGCCGATGCCGGGATCGTGGCGGCGTTCGCGCCATTCGCACTTTTCGGGCCGGCTCTCGGTGCCCCTTCGGCGATCCCGGACATGAGGGTGACCGCACCACGGACGTTGACCGCCACCGCTCTCGCCGAGGCGACAGCCGCAGTCGACGCTTCGGCGGTGTTCGCATCACCGGCTGCGCTACGCAACGTGGTCGACACCCGCGACGCGTTGGACGATCGCCAGCGCACCGCGTTGGAGGGGGTGACGTTGCTGCTTAGCGCGGGCGCACCGGTGCCCGCCGTGCTGCTCACGCAGACGCGGGCGCTGATGCCCAAGGCGCAGCCGCATACCCCGTACGGAATGACCGAGGTCCTCCCGGTCACCGACATCACCCTCGACGAGATCGTCGACACCGAGCCGGGTGACGGTGTCTGCGTCGGCCGGCCGTTGCCCGGTGTTCAGGTGGCGATTGCCGCTCTGGACCCGACCGGCACGCCTTCCGAGCAACCCGGCTGCGCTCCTGGACTGACCGGCGAGATCTTGGTGAGGGCCGGGCATGCGAAGGATCGCTACGACGCCCTCTGGCTGACCGAACGGGACAGTTCCCGCAACCCCGGCTGGCACCGTACCGGCGACGTCGGCTACCTGGATCCCGACGGGCGGCTGTGGGTGCAGGGCCGGCTGGCCCACATCCTGGTCACGTCCGACGGCGTGCTCAGCCCGGTCGGGATCGAGCAGCAGGTCGAGTCGTTGCCGCAAATCGCGCGGGCCGCGGTGGTCGGTGTGGGACCGCCCGGTGTGGCGCAGGTCGTGGTCATCGCCGAGACCCTGCCCGGGGCCCGCCGTGCCCGACTGGCCAGCCGGGAGCTGGCCGACGCGGTGCGTACCGCAGCCGCGCCGCCGGTCGCGGCCGTGTTGGTGGTCCCTTCCCTGCCCACGGACATCCGCCACAACTCGAAGATCGACCGTACCCGGCTCCGTCGCTGGGCGGAACGAGTGCTCGCCGGCGGGAGGGTCAGCGGACTGTGAAGATCCTGGTCACCGGTGCCAGCGGCATGCTCGGCGCCGCCGTCGCCACAGCTCTGCGGATGCGCGGCGACGAGGTCCGCGTCCTGCAGCGTCGGCCCAGCGGCCTGGTCGGGGTCGACGAGCGGCGCGGCGACATCACCGATCCGGAAGCCGTACGTGCGGCCGCTGAGGGGGTCGATGCCGTGGTCCACCTGGCCGCGAAGGTGTCCATGACCGGCCCGTGGCAACAATTTGAGCACACCAACATCGGCGGCACGGCCACCCTGCTCGCCGCCGCCCGGGCAGCCGGCGTGACGCGATTCGTGCACGTGTCCTCGCCGTCGGTCGCCCACCACGGCGCCGGCCTCGTCGGCGTCGGCGCCGGCGCAGCCGACCCAGACCGGGCCCGGGGCCACTACGCCCGCAGCAAGGCCTCGGCTGAGCTGCTCGCGTTGGACGCCGACTCTCCCGACTTCGCCGTGGTGGCGGTCCGCCCGCATCTGGTCTGGGGACCGGGTGACACTCAGTTGGTAGGCCGGATCGTCGAGCGGGCCCGGGCCAGCCGGCTGGCACTGGTCGGCCAGGGAACCGCCCTGATCGACACGACGTACGTCAGTAACGCCGCCGACGCCCTCGTCGCCGCGCTCGACCGGGCGCCCGAGGTGGGCGTACACGGGCAGGTCTTTGTGGTGACCAACGGCGAGCCACGGACGATGCACGAACTCATCGACCGGATCTGCGTCGCCGCCGAGACGGCGCCACCGAGGCTTCGGGTGCCGGTGGCCGTAGCAAAGGCCGGCGGCGCCGCAGTGGAGTGTCTATGGTCGGCACTTCGGCGCACCGAAGAACCGCCCATGACCCGCTTTCTGGCCGAGCAGTTGTCCACCGCGCACTGGTTCGACCAACGCCGGACCCGAGAGGCATTGTGCTGGTCACCGCAGGTGACGCTTGAGGAAGGCTTCGTCCGGCTAGCCTTGGCGTACCGGCAAGGTCCCCGCCCTCGTGGCCGCCGGGGGGCGGGGACGTCATCGCCCTCCTGATGAGGACGATGACGGCGGTTGACCGGTAACCGCCAGGCGCGCCCAGACAGCAGGCGGCTGGCACAGGACACGGCCACGACGGATCATGCTGTCGTGGCCGTTCAGTCATCTCACCCTGCCGCGCACTGCCCGGCCCGGGTCAGCTCTTGAAGGCGTCCTTGATCTTCTCACCGGCCTGCTTGAGGTTCGCGCTGGTCCGGTCAGCGCGGCCTTCGGCTTCGAGTCGCTCGTCGGCGGTGGCACGGCCGGCGCCTTCCTTCAGCTTGCCGGCGGCCTCTTCGGAGGTGTTGTCGATCTTGTCATCGATACCCATGGAGCCCCCTACGTCGATGGCGGCGCTATGCCGACGTCAGTACCCCCAGCTCTGGATCTGAACCACCCTCAAGGGGTCAGGTGATGGGTCCGGGCGTGGCGGCGCCGGTGAACGCGGCTTGCCGGTCGATGTCGGGTTCGAGGTAGATCGCGGTGGCGGTGGGCAGGGCTCGGCGACGCGGCGCGCCCAGAGGATCCCGGGTCGCGCGGCTCAGGCTGGCGAAGATCGCACGTCCGACGCTCGTCATCGCCGCTTCGAACGATCAAGCGGTAGCGATCCACCACGCGAGGATGCTTCACGACGGCATTGCTGGTTCCCGGCTGGTCATCATCGACGATGCTGACCACGCTCTGATCTGGGCGCACTCCGACGAGTTCGAGTGGGTGACCGACGGTTTCCTCGGGGCCTGATCGGGCAAGGTCCGCGGCCAGATGGAGTGCCGTACACGTGGCGTGGTGGCCGGTCCAGGGTGCGGGCCGGACGGATCAGTAACCGGGCTCTTCGCCAGCGGCCAGCCGTGCCGCTGCCCCTGCGAGGGTCGTGGTAGCCCCGGCCGGGCCAGGAGTACCGACTGGAAGAAGTGGCCCTGCTTCTCATCCGGGTCGTCGTCCGCCCCTGCTTTGCACCTGCACCTGGGAGGTCCGCCTGGCTCACGGCCGCCAGCCCGAGCCGACCGCGGGGATCATCGGCCCCCAGGGCGTGAGAGGAGCCGACACCGTGCCCTGCGGCTCCCGCGGCTACGACGCCGGCAAGAAGATCAACGGCCGGAAAGGGTTAATCGTCACCGACACCCTCGGACGGCTGGTCACCGTCTGGGTCCTGGCCGCGTCCTGGCAGGACCGCGACGGCGCCAAAGGCGCCCTGCTCGCCACCTACGCGGCAACCCCCATCCGGCACGTCTTTGCCGACTCCGGCTTCGCCGGCCGCCTCGTCGACTGGGCCCGCGACCTCCTGCGTACCACCGTCGAGATCGTCCGCAAACCCGCCGACCAGCAAGTCTTCGTCATGCACCCCCGCCGCTGGGGTTGTCGAACGGGCCCTGGCCTGGATCACCGCCCACCGCCGCCTGGCCCGCGACTACGAAACCCACCCCCGCACCTCAGAGGCCATGATCCGAAGGGCCGCGCTCGGCGGCATGCTTCGCCGTCTCACCCGCAGCAGACCCGCCAGTCGCCAACAACGCCGCTTGCGCCCGCTTTAGGACGGACGTCAGCGCAACGGTGGCGTTCCGGCCCGGCGTTGTTCTGGCCCAGATGCTCGCCATCCTGCCGGTCGTCTCCCCGCCGGTCAGGGGCTCTGCCGGGTCAAGGGTTCAGCCAACTGGCGGCGCTGACTGTGCGGACCGCCGAGTAAGCTGCCGAAGCTGATTCTGGGGAGGGCCAATGCGTTTGCGTGCCTGCATGGTGCTGGTTGTCTGTGTCCTGTCGGTGGGTGCGACCGGATGTGGGGCCGGTCCCGCCGCGCCTGCGGCGCTTCGCGATCCGTGCGAACTGATCAACGACGAGGTGCTGGATCGGCTCGCCCCTGGCTCGGCGCGGGAGCCTCGGGCGCAACTGGGTGACATCAGCGGCAGTAGAGCGTGCGACGTTGACCTCACCGCCGGCACCGCGTCGATGCGCGGCGACCTGGAGATCACGGTCGCGGTCGACGGCAGCGAGATGTACGACGACGGGTGGCGCGCCAAGCAGTGCGCCAAGATCGGGGCCAAGCTGACGTCCAGCGGGCCCGGTGATGCCTCCTGCCTGGTGACTACTCCCTGGACCGGCGGTCAGGCACGGATCGACGGCCGAGCCTGGGTCGGCGGCGACTACGAGGTGAGCGTGACCTACCAGCTGGTCGCACCCCGGAGCTTTCCCCCAGGTGCGGAGCAGGACCTGCGCGATCTTCTCGCCGCCGGGGTCGATTCGCTGCCTGTCGGGTGACTCCTGGCCCCGGCTGGGTGACGTCGGTGCGGTGCACGACCCCTGCAGCAGTCCGCGGCGACTCCTGCCCCGACCGCCGGGGCTGTCGGGTACGGGACGTTGGCCGACGCCGCCGTGCGGTCCGAGCGGGAGGTGAGTTCCCCCCGCTTTGATGGAGCGGTTGATGTCCCTGTCCGTGGCATGAAACCGACCACGACGACTCCGTGAAACCCGGGGACCATCAGACCGGCGCCTGATTCCGATCCGGACGACCGGGTCCGCGGATCGGGTCCAGCCACTACTCTTGCGATCCATGAGCCGGCCGGCGGGCGAGTCGCCATTGACCGGCCGGGACGAGGAGCTCGCCGACGCCGTCCGGGCGCTGTGGGGGCCGGCCGCGCCTGGCCTGCTGATCGCCGGCCCCGCCGGGGTCGGCAAGACCCGGCTCGCCCGGGAGGCGGCCACCCGGGTGCGCGGCCGGCGGATCCTGTCGGTGCAGTGCTCGGCTGACTCGGCCGGGCTCGCGCTCGGCGCGCTGGCCGGTCTGCTCCCGGCGGATGCAGGTCTGGCCGCCGGCCAGGGGCCGCTGCAGCTCGGCCTGCTCGCCCTGCGTCGCCTCGCCGATCAGGGCCCGATCCTTCTCTCCGTCGACGACGCTCACCAACTCGACCCCGTCTCCCTCGCGGTGCTGCACCAGGCGGTTGTCGAGAATGTCGTTGCCCTGCTGGCCACGATGCGAACCGACGAGCCGATCCCGGACGTGCTGACCGCGCTCTGGAAGGACGCCGGAGTTGTCCGGATCGACCTCGCGGTCCTGGACGCCCCGACATCGGACGCACTGCTGACCGCCATGCTCGACGGACCGGTCGAGGGGCAGGCCCTGCGTCGGTTGCGGGACACCGCCGCCGGCAACCCGCTCTTCCTGCGGGAACTGGTCACCTCTGCGCGGGAGGCGGGCGTGCTGGATCGGGCCGACGGGTTGTGGCGGCTCACCGGCCCGATGACGGCGATGCCTCGGCTGAGCGAGTTGCTGCGCAGCCGGCTCGCAGCATCGGACCCTGTCGAACGGGAGGCGTTGGAACTGGTCGCCGCCGGTGAGCCGGTGCCCCTGCCGGTCGCCGTCGCCATCGCCGGCGACCGGATACTGGAGGCGTTGGAACGCCGCGGCCTGATCACCGTCGAGCCGGTGGAGCAGCCGATGGTCCGGCTCAGCCACCCGCTCTACGGGGAGCTGCTGCGGGCCGATACGCCTGCGCTCGGCCGGCTGCGGCACATCCGCCGGCTGGCCGACGCGGTGGAGGCCGGCGGTACGCCGGGCGAGGACGAACTGCTCCGGATCGCCCGCTGGCGCCTCGATGCCGGCGGTCCGGTCAACCCCCAGCTGATGCTGGCCGCCGCCGAACAGGCGGCGCTGACCCGCGAATACGCCCTGGCGTACCGGCTGGCGGAGCGCGCCTACCGGGCCGGCGCGGCGGTCGACGCGGGACTGGCGGCGGTCCGGGCGCTGGTGCACCTCGGCCACATCGACGAGGCCATCGCGCTCTGCGCCGAGTTGGCCGCCACCGCCGGGACCGCGTCAGCCGTCGGGACCGGGCCAGCGGCCGAGACAGCCAGGGCCGGCGGCGCGACAGACCGGATCCAGGTGGCGATCCAGCACGCCGAGATCCTCGTGCACGCCGTCGACGACGTGCGCGCCGCCCGCGCCGTGCTCGACGGCGCGTCCCAGCCGCCCGACGACGAGGCCACCGGAACCGGGCCGCTCGCCGGCTTCGATCTCTACCTGCGGTCGTACCAGCTCGACTGCACGGTGATCGAGCCGGCGCTGGCGGTGTTCCGCGGCGCGAACCCGGTCGCCACCCGGCTGGCCGCGAGTTGCGCCGCCGGGTGCGCGATGCTGCTCGCCGGCCGGCTGGCCGAGGCCGAGGAACTGATCGCGGAGACCGTGCCGTTGGCCCACCGGCACACCGGGCCCAGCCAGATGCAGTCCCTCGGGGTACCGCCGATCGTCGCCGTGCTGCGTTGCTACCGGCCCGATCCGGCCGGCGCTCGGGAGATGGCCGAACGCGGATACGAGGCCAGCCTGCACCCCACCAACCCGGTCAGCCAGGCGCTGCACGCCTTGACGTTGGCGCAGATCGCTCTCTTCGCCGGCCGGCCCGGCACCGCGCTGCGCTGGGCGCAGGAGGCCCGGCTGGTGGCCGGTGAGATCGGCATGCGGCCGGTCTACCGGTGGGCGGCCGGGGTACGGATGCAGGCCTCCGTCCAACTCGGCGGCGACACCGACCTGGCGGCACTCGCGGCCGACCTGCACCAGCACGCCGCCGGGCCGCACTCGCTGCGGCTCTTCGACATCGAGGTCGCCCGCGCACACGCCTGGCGGGGCGCCGCCGAGAACGACGGCGGGGCGGGGATCACCGCGCTCGTCGAGGCGGTCGTCGGGCACGGCCGGCGCGGCGCGGTCGCCGTCGGCGCGTTGGGCGCACTGGACCTGGTCCGGCTCGGCGCGGCCGGTCGGGCGGCGGAACTGCTCGCCAGTCATCCGCCCGATCCGCGCTGGTCGCTCGGCCGGACCATCGAGGCGTACGCCACCGCCGCGCGGACCGCCGATGCCGGCACCCTGCTCGACGTGGCCGCCCGGTTTGCCCGCTACGGCATGCCACTGCACGCGGCCGAGGCGGCGACGATGGCCGGCGCGGCCCGGATGGCCGGCGGGCAGCCGACGACGGCCGCCAGGGCGTACGTGTTCGCCGACACCCAGCTCGCGCTGATCGGCGAGCCGGTCAGCACCCCCGCGCTGCGCCGGCGTGGGCCGATCACCCGGCTGACCGGGCGGGAACACGAGATCGTGCTCGCCGCCGCCCGGGGCGAGCAGAGCCGGAACATCGCCGTCCGGCTGCACCTGTCGGAGCGGACGGTGGAGAACCACCTGCACCGGGCGTACGGCAAGCTCGGCATCGGCGGGCGGGCGGAGCTGCGCGGCGCGCTGGGTCTGGATTGAGTACCCGGGCACTCATGCCCGGCGGCCCGGGACGTGCTGGGCTGGGGAGTCCCCGCAGCAACGCGGGTCGCCACCCCCCGAAAGGCACCCTCCATCATGCGCGCCACCTCCCTGCCGTCCACCTCGGTCCCGCCCCGGCGAGCCGGCACCGCGATCGGCCGGATGCTCGCCGCCGCCGCGGCACTGCTGCTGACCGGCGGTGTCGTCGTTGGACTGGCGGCACCGGCCGCCGCAGATCCGCCCGAGGTGCGCCTGGTGAACCTCTGCGGTGCGGTCGACTTCACCTGGAGCACCGGGACGATCGGCGGCGACGAGAGCTGGCCGACCACGGTGCTGCGCAACGGCGCCGTGATCGACGAGTTCGTGATGCGGGACCGGGGCAGCGCCACCTACGTCGCGGGGGACGGCGACATCTTCGAGATCCGCCGCGAAGGGCTGCCGGAGCGCACCTACGCGCACCGGGTGCCGGACGGCTGCACTGGCGCACCGGAGCTGACCGCCACCGCGAAGGACGAGTGCTTCTCGCTGGTGCTGACGTTCGTCAACGGCGGCGATACCCCGGTCACCGGGCTGCAGATGCTGCTGCCCGGCAGCGCGCCCCGGGTACTCGACCCGGTCGGCCCGGGCAGTATCGCCCAGTTCTTCGACCTCGCCGACGGCGACCCGTTCCAGGTCCGCGGCCCGGTGCCCGGCGGCGGCTGGGCGACCTTGCTGTCCGGCCGCTACCACCAGCCGGAACGCTGCACACCGGACGCGGTCAAGGTGCGCTTCACCGACGTCTGCGACGGCGTCCGGGTCGACCTGGCGAGCACGGCGGGCGGGGTGATCCGGGTGGAGACCATCGCCCCCGGCGGCACCGGCGGCGGCGCGCTGCTGGCGCCCGGCGACACCGGTCGGATCGACGTGGTCGCCGCCCCGGGAACCGTCGTGCAGGTACGCGACGCGGTGACCGGCGTCGAGTTCGGCCGACACACGATCGGCACCTCGACCTGCGGCTCGCCGGACCCCAGCCCCACCGGCGCGGAGCCGGGCGGGACGGAGCCGCCGTCCCCCGGTGGTGGTCCGGGCACCGGCGGCGGGCTGCCGGTAACCGGCGTGCGGACGGCGCTGTTCTCCGTGGCTGGCCTGATGCTGCTCAGCGCCGGGGCGGTGCTGTTCCTGCTGGCCCGCCGCCGGCGGCTCCGCTTCACCACGGCAGACGGACGATGAACCCCCGGCGGTACGCCGAACCTGTGACCGGACCGGGGGACGCGGCCTTCCTGATCCGCGCCGCCGCTCGGTTCTGAACCGCCCCACCGATCGGAGCACCCACTGATGTCGAACGGATCCCGCCGCAGACCGGCGCTGGCCGCTGCTGCGCTCGTGACACTCGCCCTGCTGACACTCTCCGCGCCGGCCACGGCCGTCGCTTCGCCCACCGCAGCCACCCGGTCGGCCCCGGTTGCCGTGCAGCCCGGTGGGACGTTCCGCCCCGCGGCCGAGGACGGGATCGAAGACGCGTACGTGGTCCTCCTCGCTCTGGGCGGCAAGGAGGAGGTCGACAAGGAAAAGATCGACGCCACCACCAAGCGGCTGCTCGAGGAATACCCGGGGAAGCTGGGCTCGACGTATTACCATGCCCTACCGGGGTTCGCCGTTCGGATGCCGGCCGAGGTCGCGCGGGCGCTCAGCAAGGACCCCGAGGTCGCGTACGTGGAGCAGCAACTCGTACTGACGTTCCTCGGCGAGCAGGTAGACGCGTCATGGGCACTGGACGTCACCGACCAGCACCGGGGAATGGACGACGTCTACCACTGGGACACCGACGGATCCGGAGTCAACGCGTACGTGCTGGACAGCGGGATCCGGCGGACGCACCGCGACTTCGACGGCCGGGTCCTGACCACCGTCGCCTTCGGAGACGCTGGCGCCGGGCCGGGCGGGTCGGCCGACTGCAACGGGCACGGCACGTTGATGGCCGGTGCGATCGGCGGACGGGTGCACGGGATAGCCAAGAACGTCCGGCTGCACTCGATCCGGCTCGGCTGCGTGGAGGGGACCAGCGAGACGCTGCTCGCGGCGGTGGACTGGCTGGCGGTCAACGCGGTCCGTCCGGCCGTGGCCAACTTCAGCTTCCAGGGGCCGGCCAGCACCGTGATCGACAACGCTGCGCTGGCGCTGATCAGCCGGGGCATCTCCGTGGTGGCCGCGGCCGGCAACAGCAACGACGACGCCTGCCGCTTCTCCCCGGGCCGGCTGCCAGCGGTCATCACGGTCGGCGCGGTGCACCTGCTCGACCGCTACCCCACCTCCAGTTGGGGTGCCTGCGTGGACCTGTTCGCCCCCGGCGACCGGATCCCGACGACCGCCAACGCCAGCGACACCGCGACCGCGAGTGCCAGCCAGACCTCGCCCGCGACCGCCCTCGTGACCGGAGCGGTCGCCCGCTACCTACAGCGCTTCCCGGCCGCCCCACCGTCCCTGGTCCAGGCCGCGCTACGCAACGAGGCGAGCAGGGACCAGGTCACCGACCATCGCGGCTCGCCGAACCTGGTCCTCTACGTCGACCCGAACGGGCCGGGCAACGACGGCTTCGGGCGGACCGGGGCAGACGTCAACGGCGATGGCCGCGACGACATTGTCAGCTTCCAACGGGGCACCCCCGCCGACGTGCACGTGGCGTTGTCGACCGGATCGGGCTTCGGCGTCGGGACCAAGTGGCACGAGTACTTCGGGGCCGGCCAGGAGATACCGCTGCTCGGCGACGTCAACGGCGATGGCCGGGACGACCTGATCACGTTCACCCGGGGCAGCGCCGCTGACGTCTACGTCGCGCTCTCCACCGGGACCTCGTTCGGGCCGTCGCAGCGCTGGCACACCTGGTTCGCCGCCGGCAACGAGACCCCGGTGGTCGGCGACTTCAACGGCGACGGCCGGGACGACATCGCCACGGTCACCCGCGGCGTGTTCGGCGCACCATCGGTGGCCAGGACCGTTTACGTGGCGCTTTCCGACGGCGGCCAGTTCGTCGGCACCGGGGTGCGGTGGAGCGACGGATTCCTCGGCGGCGACGCGGTGCCGATGGCCGGAGACTTCGACTGCGACGGACGCGACGACCTGGTTGCTTTCGAACGTGGCGGCGCCGGCCGGGTGCTCGTCGGGTCTTCGCTGGGCGATCGGTTCGGGGCGGGGACGCTCTGGGGTTACCGGTTCGCGCTCGGTGCCGCCGCACCGGCGGTCGGCGACTTCAACGGCGACGGCTGCGACGACGTGGCGGAGTTCTCCCGAGGCGGCACGCCGATCGTCCGGGTCGCGACCTCGATGGTGGGCTACTGGGCCGTCCGGTCGTTCGGGGACCCGACCGTCTGGCACCGCGACTTCGCCAGTGGCGCGACGGTGCCCGGTGCCGGCGACTTCACCGGCGACGGCCGCGACGACGTGATCGCCTTCACCCGGGGCCAGAGCGCGGACGTGCTGGTCGCGCCGTCGACCGGCACCGCGTTCGCGACTGATGTCCGCAGGTGGAACGACTCGTTCGCGGCCGGGACCGAGGTGCCGATGCCGGCGGTGACCTGGTAGCGGGCCGTCCGCCGCCCAGGGGAGGCGCATCCGTACGCGTTCGGGGCTAGCGCCAACAGGTTTGTTGTGGAAACCTGTTGGCATGACTTCGGATGTGGTTTCTGCCGGTGGTGATCCCCGCCGGCTCCTGGCTGAGGCGCGTGGCCTGGCGCGCCGGGTTCGTCTGGCCCGGCGGGTGACGTGGCTGCCGCTGCTGGTGCTGGCCGCGGTGACCTTCGGCGCGATTGTCGTTTCCGGGTGGGGTCCCACGGTGGTCAGCGACTGCCGGGCGGTGGACGGCGATCAGGTGTGCAAGATCTGGGAACCAGTTCCGCAGCTCTACTGGCTGGTGGCGCTGTCCCTGGCGTACGTGGTGATCGCCGGCGGGTACCTGCGGGTTGCCCGGGCCCGGGGAGTGGACGCCCGGGTGCTGCCGTATGTGCTGACCGGTGTCGTGCTCGCGGTCGTGCTGTTCGCCGCCCTCGCCGCTGGCGCCGGTGCGTGGATCGTTTCTGACCCGCAGCTTCTCGACCCGTCCGGTGTCGTTCAGGTTCTGTTCCGGCTGCTCACTCCGATCGGCGGGATCGGGCTGGCCCTGCTGGTGCTGGCTTGGCTGGAGCGGCATCCCGCGCTGCTGGTGTTTGCCTTCGGGTACCTGGCGGTGGTGCTGGTGCCGATCAACTTCGGCTGGGGAGTCCACTGGGGCGGCCGGTGGCACGACGCACCAATGCTGATCATCGGCGGCGGCGTGCTGCTGCTGGGCAGCGCCGGCTTCGGGCTGGCGCACCGGCTGCGGCGGCCCCGGTGACCGGCCCCGACGACGCCTCGGCGCCGGACGAGGCCATACCGGCCCATCCGGTCACCGAGCTCGACGACGTGGTGCACCAACGGGTCCGGCTCGGCATCCTCACCATCGCGCACGAGGCCCGCCGGGTCGAGTTCCGCTTCCTGCGTACCCAGCTGGACCTGACCGCCGGCAACCTCTCCAAGCACCTGAGCGTGTTGGAGACGGCCGGCCTGATCCAGGTCGAGAAGGGCTACGAGGGCCGGCGCGGCCGTACCTGGATCACCCTCACCCCTGCCGGCAGCACCGCGCTCGCCGAAGAGATCGCCCAACTCAAGCAGCTCATCGCCCGCGTCGAGATCACCAACACCACGGAGGACCGATGACGGTGTCGGTGGAGACGTCGCCGCCCGCTATCTGGCGTTGGCGATGGTGGCGCCGCTGACGGTGTCCACATACCACCGCTGGTACTGCTCCAGCGGCCATCCGCGTTGTCGGACGAGCCAGTCGAAGTTGCGGACGTCCTGGGCCAACCAGAGGATGTCGGCCACCTGTTCGACGTCCAGGTCAGGGCGGAGGGCTCCCGTGCCGACGAGTTCCGCGGCGAACATGGCCATGCCACGGCGCCGCTCGTCGATGTTCTTGCGCCAGATCTCGGCGGCGTCCGGATCGGCCGTGGCCGCTCCGGCCAGCGCGAGCATCACCTGGGCCTGCCGGGCGTTGACCTCGACCAGATGGCGGGCGTAGCGGGCGAGCTTGGCGCGGGGGTCGGCGAGCGCGCGGATCTCGGCGACGAAGGGGCGGTCCGGCAGGGCCACCGGTTCGTCGTCGCCGGCCAGGGTGACGTCGACGAGCTGGGAGAGCAGTTGCCGCTTGCTGCCGAACACCGCGTACAGCGTCTGGACCGCGACGCCGGCTTCCGCGGCGACGGCAGTCAGCGGCGTGGCCGCGTAGCCGGGGTCGACGAACAGCCGGCCAGCCGCTTCGAGGATTGCTCGCCGGGTCTGTCGGGACTGCTCCTGCCGCCGGGAAGAGTCATAGCGTCTCTTGACAACCACGGCTCGAGTGTAGTGCTCTATTGGATAGAACCTAACTCTATCGAAAGGGCGCGGCCCATGCCGTTCGGTGTGTTGCAGGAGATGCCCGGCGTCAGCGAGGCGGAGTACCAGCAGGTGGAGCGACACCTTGGCCCGGACCGGCCACCGGGGCTCGTCGCCCATGTCGCCGGCCCGACCGAGGGCGGCTGGCGGATCATCAACATCTGGCAGGACGAGGCGGCGTTCCGCCGGTTCCAGTCCGAACGGCTGGTCCGGGCCGCAGGCTTGGCGGCGCAGGAGGACGGCTTCGACCCGGCGAAGGCGGCCGGCTTCCGATCGATGAGCGTCGACGGCGCCGAGATGCCGTTCTGATGGCCGACGCCGCCCTCTTGCGGTCCCGCAACGCCGCTTTCTGGACGGGAGCGGCAGCTGGCTGGATCCGCCACGCCGATCGGCAGGACAAGATCGGTCAACCGCTGGGCGCGCCGGCCATGGATCGAATTGCCGCTCAGCCGGGCGAACGGATCCTTGATGTGGGCTGCGGCTGTGGTGGCACCACGGCCGAACTCGCCACGGCGGTCGGCGAGACCGGGGCGGCGGTCGGTATCGACATCGCCGAGGCGATGGTGACCGCCGCCCTGCAACGGTTCCCCACGGACCGGTACCCGGGTATCCGGTTCCACGCGGCCGACATCGAGACCCTCGATGTCGTGCCGGGGGCACCGTTCGACGCGGCGTACTCGCGAATGGCCCTGATGCTGTTGGCGGATCCGGTCGCGGGCTGCACCACGATCCGGCGGTCACTGCGCCCGGGAGGGCGCCTCGCCGCGACCGTCTTCCGCGACGGCAGCGTCAACCCGTGGATGTCCGCGGCGATGCTCGGCGCAGCACCGCACCTCGGGCCGTTACCACCGCTACCGGTGGGCGACGAGCCCGGTCCGTTCGCTTTCGCCGACCCGGCGCGGCTCGCCCGGGTCCTCACCGTCGCCGGCATGACCGCCGTCACGATCACGCCGTGTGACGTCGCCATGGAGGCTCCAGATGATGCCGACGCGGTCGCCGAATGGCTTATCGAGGTCGGCCCCGCCGGTGCCGCGTACCGGGCGGCTCCGCTGGCTGAGCAGGCTTCGGCCCGGGCGGGGGCGGCCCGGCTGCTCGACCGGTTTCGTGAACCTGGCGTCGTCTACCGACTGCCCGCCGGCCTCTGGCTCGTCACCGCGATCGCCGCCGGCGCTGACAAACCAACCGCCGCGGCCCGTCCACCGGTCACCCACCACCGACAACCAGGTCAGGATGAGAACCGATGAGAACGATCCGAATGCTCGCGCCGACCCTCTGTCTTGTGCTCGCCCTGACGGCGTGTGCCGACGCGCCCGACCCCTCCGGGGCCGCGGCGCCGGGCACCCCCGCAGCAGCCGACGCCGCGTCCAGCGCGGTCGGATCCGCTCCTTCCGGTGGCTCGACGCCGGTGTCGGCGAAGGAGGTGTGCGCCTACCTGGACGGCCAGTTGCCGACGCTGAGGGGGATCGGGTCCGAGACGGGAACGATGGCCAACCTCACCGTGAACCTCTATTCCTGGTACGAGAAGCAGGGTGCCGTGCCGACCGGCCGTCAGATCGACGACCAGACCCGACAGGAATGCCCGGCGACCCGGACCGAGGTGCTCGAACTCGCCGGTATGGAGAGCTTCGAACGGCTGTAGCCGCCGGGAGCCGGCGCCGCCCGATCGGCGCCCGGTCGCCGGATGCGCTGTCGGACCGCGCCGCGATCGAAGACGCCTTCCTCAGCCGCTGCGCGGAGATTTGCGGCGGGTCGTCCACCGTCTCAAAGCCCGATCACCGCGCGGCTGGGCGGATGGTGAAGCGGGAGACGGCGACAACGGTGGCGCCGGCGGTTGCCTCGGCCACCAACTGGCGGTGGCCGGCATCGTCGGGGTCGCTGATCGTCGCGGTGACGGTGAGGGTGGCGCCCCCGTCGTCGGGCACCAGCAGCGGCAGCATGAACTGCGTCTCGTGGTCGAGCACTCCGGCCAGGTCCCCGATCCATTCGGTGACCGCCCGCGCGGTCAGCGCCATGGTGAGCATCCCGTGCCCGATGACGCCGGGCAGCCCCGCCCGGGTGGCGGCGTGGTCGCTGAAGTGGATCGGGTTGAAGTCGCCCGACGCGCCCGCGTAGCGCACCAGGTCCTGCCGGGTGACCTTGAACTCGCGGGCCGGGAGCTGCTGGCCGGGCACGGTCCAGCGCTGTCGCGGTTCCGCGCTGCGCTTGCCTGCCCGGGGCCGGGTGCCCCGCTCCACCAGCGTCGAGTACGCCGTACAGACCGGCTCGCCGGCCGTGGTGGCGATCTCGCTGCGAGTGGCGACGATCTGGTGTACCCCGCCGGACTGGATCTGCTCGATGTGGACGGTCACCGTCAGCTCGTCGCCGGCCTGTACGCCTCGCGTGTGCCGGAATCGCTGGCGCCCGTGTACCACCCGGCTGTAGTCCAGACCCAGCGTCGGGTCGGACAGCATGTTCCGCGTGGCGGGCAGGCTCAGCACGATGGGAAAGGTGGGCGGGACCACCGGCTGGCCGTCCCGGGGGAGGGCGGCCCCGGTGGCCACGATGAACTCCTGAATCTTCTCCTGGCTGACCCGGTACGGCGCGGTGGGCGCGAACACTCGGCCGACGAACGCCTCGTTGAGCGGCATGTCTCTCTCCTGATCGGGTCTTCTAGAGCGCGGCGGCCAGCCACGCGACCAGGTCGACGTCGGTGGTCTTGAGGGTCATGACATCGACCCCGGCATCCGCCCAGGCCGCCAGCCGGTCCCGGATCCGTTCGCGGGGTCCCACCAGGGCAAGCTGGTCGATGAGTGCGTCTGGTACCGCGGCGGCGGCCTGGGCGCGGTGGCCGCCCAGGTACAACTCCTGGATCTGCTGGGCGGCCGCCTCGTAGCCCAGTCGGGACGCCAGGTCGGCGTAGAAGTTGCGGCCGCGTCCGCCCATGCCGCCCAGGTACAGGGCGAACGCCGGTCGCAGCGCGTCCCGACAGGCCGCGAGGTCGGCTCCGGGCGCGATGTGCACCGTGGCCACGACCCGCAGCGGGCCGAGGTCCGCAGGGCGGCGGGCCAGCCCGGGGGCGAGCATGTCCCGGTACAACTCGGGCCGGTCCGGGCAGTAGAAGGCGGGCAGCCAGCCCTCGGCGAGCTCTCCGGCGAGCGCCACGTTGCGCGGGCCGTTGGCCGCCAGAAGGACCGGTATCCGTGGGCGTACCGGGTGCAGTGTGGCCTTCAGCGGGCGCGGTGGTTCCCGGTCGGCCCGCGGATACGGCAGCGGGTAGTGGACGCCCGGGTAGGTCAGCGGCTCCCGCCGGGCCACCGCCGCGCGCACGATGTCGACGTATTCGCGGGTTCGGGCCAGCGGGGAGTCGAACGCGACGCCGTGCCAGCCCTCCACCACCTGCGGGCCGGAGGTGCCCAGGCCCAGCAGGAGCCGGCCGTCGCTGAGCTGGTCGAGGGTGAGCGCCGTCATCGCGGTAGCCGCCGGGGTGCGGGCCGGCATCTGGAGTACCGCCGTGCCCAGACCGATCCGGCTGGTCATGGCCGACAGGTGGCCCAGCACGCTGACCGCGTCGGAGCCGTACGCCTCCGAGACCCACAGCGAGTCCAGGCCGGCAGCGTCGGCGCGGTGGGCCACGGCGCCGAGGTCCCGCAGGCCGGTCGAGTGTCCGAGGCTGAGTCCGAGTTTCATGAGGCCCGTTCTGTGTGTAGAACGATCATCGTCTTGATTTTGAGAACAGTAGGGACGCTGAGGGATGGGCGTCAAGAGCCGGGGTTCTCGACTCCTGCCGAGGTGAAGGCCAGAAGAGGGTTGACAACCCGCATGGCCCATTCGATGATGTTCGCCACACAGACCTTGAACATGGTTCTACTGGTAGACCGTCGGCGTCTGTTCCCGTCCGCTACTCGGACGCCGAGAGCCGGAGCTTCGGCTCATCTCCTCCACACCCCCACAGCCCGGCATCGCACATCGGTCGTCAGGGCTCTCCGGCCGCAATGCCCCACCCGCAGGAGCGACCATGTCCCGTACCCACGCGGCGCGATGCCTGAGCATCGTGGCCACCTCACTCACGCTCGCCGCAACGATCACCGCCTGCGGCGACGGCAAGGACTCCGGCGACTCGTCCGGAAAAGACATCGTGATCGGCATGGTCGAGGACACCTCGGGTGGTACCGCGGCCACGTCGGCCGAGGCGACCACCGGGATCTCGCTGGCCATCGACGAGATCAACAAGGCCGGCGGCGTCGGCGGACGATCGCTCAAGCTGATCCGTCAGAACGACGGCAGCCAGCCCAGCCAGACCCCGGCCGTGCTCCGCAAGCTGGTCAGCGACGGTGCCCGCGTCATCATCATGAACTCGTCGTCGGCGTCGGCCCAGCAGGTCAAGCCGGTCGTCGAGCAGGAGAAGATCGTGGCCGTCTCGGCGACGAACATCGCCTCCGCCATCGCGGAACCGCCGAACAACACGTTCTCGTTCATCCTGGCCAACCCGATCACTGACATCGGCACCGTGTACGCGGCGGCGTTCGAGAAGATCGGCGTCAAGCGGCTGGCCGTCATCACCGACGACTCGCCCACCATGGCCGGGCTCAACAAGGGGCTGCTGCCCATCTTCGAGAAGGCCGGCGTCACCATCGTCGCCAACGAGAAGGCGCCGCTCAACAGCACCGACGTGGCGCCGCAGCTGAGCCGCATCGACGCCGCCAAGCCCGACGCGCTGTTCGTGTCCTCGCTGGGCGGGCAGCTGGAGGTGCTGTTCCACAACACCGCGCACCAGATCATGCCGGAGCTGCCGCGGATCTCCCTGGCGTCGATGGGCAACCAGCCGGATACCTGGAAGCTGGCCAAGCCCGGCGCGTTGCGGCAGCTCGTCTACGCCAGCGCCATCTCCGCCGACAACACCCGCTCCATCGAGCTGGGCGACAAGCTCAAGGCCAAGCTGGGGGACAAGTACCTGGGGCTGACCGCGTTCGCCGCGCAGGGCTACGACACCGTGTACCTGCTGAAGCAGGCGATCGAGAAGGCCGGCGTGGACAGCAGCCCGGCGCAGGTGCGGGGCGGGCTCGAACAGATCAGCAAAACCCCGGCGAGTTGGGGACGGCAGGGCTTCACGATGAGCTTCACGCCCACCAAGCACGTCGGCAGCGACGGGCTGTGCGGCATCGTGCTGCGCCGCTTCACCGAGCAGAACCAGCCCGGCGACAACTGGGCCGACTACCAGCCGCAGTGCTCATGATCGACACGACAGCTCAGCCGCGCACAGCTTTCATCACCGGTGGCGCCCGGGGCATCGGGCGGGCGTTCGCAGAGGCGCTCGTCGCCGACGGTGCCCGGGTGGTCCTGGCCGACATCGACGAGACGGCGGCGGTGCAGGCCGCCGCCGAAATCGGGGCCGCCGTGGCGCTCGGGGTTGCCTGCGACACCGCCGACGAGACGTCGGTGCAACGCGCGGTCGACGAGGCGGTGGCGCACTTCGGCGGTCTCGACATCCTGATCAACAACGCCGGCAAGCACCTGATGGCCTGGAGCCGGCCGGTCACCGAGATCTCCACCGCCGGCTGGCGGGAGATCCTCGACGTGAACGTGCTGGGCATCGTCAACTGCGCCCGGGCCTGCCGGCCACACCTGAGCCGCAGCGGCGCGGGCGCGGTACTCAACATCTCGTCGGTGTCCGGGTTCGCCGCCACCGACGTGTACGGCATCACCAAACTCGCCGTGCGTGGCCTGACCGCCGCGCTGGCAAAGGAGTTCGCGCCCGACGGGACACGGGTGAACTGCCTGGCCCCCGGGCCGATGGACTCCGAGTCGGCCATGGCCGACCTGCCCGAGGAGTTGCTTCGCGACTTCATCGCCAACAAGCAGCTCATCCAGCGCCAGGGCCGGATGGCCGACCTCGTGGGCGCCATGCGGTTCTTCTGCGGCGCGGACAGCGCCTTCATCACCGGCGAAACCCTGATCGTCGGCGGCGGTCACCCACTTCGGGTCTGACCCGCACCGCCACCACCACCCGCACCACCACCCCAAGGAGTGAGTTCTATGTCGTGGAGCCTGCATCACGTCAACCTGCCCGCCTCGGACGTCCGGGCGATGGCCGCCTTCTACTCGAAGGTGTTCGGCATGCAGGAGAAGACGTTCCCGTTCGTCGAGGACGGCCGGGGCGCTATGCAGACGGGCAACGACTTCGTCGCCCTGTTCGAGGACACCAACCAACGGCAGATCCACATCTGCAAGCCGACCCCGTCGCTGCCGTGGGACAACGACCTGCGGCTGCACCCGGTCATCAACGGACACATCGCCATCGAGGTCGACGACATCGACGGCGTGATGCGACGGCTGGCCGAGATGGGCATGCCCTACAACGACGCCGGCACGTGGGCGTTCAAGGGATACCGGCAGGTCTACTGCTACGACCCGTCGATGAACGTCGTCGAGATCAACCAGAAGCACCCTTGATCCAATGATCCCCCTACAGGTCATCGTCTCGATCATCGAGACGGGATGCTTCTTCGGTCTGCTGGCCGCGGCGATGTTCGTGGTGCGGGAGAGTTCCGGATTCTTCAACTTCGCGGTTGGCGGGTACGCCGTGTTCGCCGGGCTCGCCTCGGCGTACTTCACCAGCGTACGAGGGCTGCCCGCCGCCGCCGGAATCGCCATCGGGGTGATCGGCGCGGTGGCGCTGGCGCTGCTGACCGAGGTGCTCGTGGTGCGGCCGATGTGGAAACCGGGCGCCAACGAGGAACTGCCGATGGTGATCGCGCTGGTGGCCACGCTGTTCGCCCTCGAACAGATCTCCGGGGTGCTGTTCGGCCGTGCCGCGTTGCCCGGGCCACAACTGGTCGGGGACGGTGCGGTACGGCTGGGCAGCGCCACGGTGACCGCTCAGGCCGCGCTGGAGATCGGGTTGACCGCGCTGGCGTTCGGGTTGCTGCTGCTGTTCATCTACCGCACCCGGATGGGTCGGGGACTACGCGCGATCGGCGAGAACACCCCGGCCGCCATCGTCCTCGGGCTGCCGGTGCGGGCGGTACGCATCGCCTCGTTCACCCTCGCCGGGGCACTGGCCGGCCTCGCCGGCAGCGTCTTCGCGGCGCGATCCGGGATCATCTTCGACAGCGCGATGGACTACACCCTCTTCGCGTTCCTGGCGTTGGTGATCGGCGGTACCGCGTCGGTGTGGGGGCCGCTGGCCGGCGGACTGATCCTGGCCACCATCCAGTCGGCCGCCATCTTCTACTTCGGCGCGGCAGCTCTGCACTACGCGACGCTCGCCGCCGCCGTGCTGTTCTTCGCCTTCCGCCCGCAGGGCATCTTCATGAAACGGGTACGGGTATGAGCGCCACCCGCTTACGGCCCCTCGCCGAACCGGTCATCTCCGGCGTGCTGCTGATCCTCGCCGTCACCTGGGTCGGCACCGACGGGTACCGGCAGGACCTCGCCGTGCTCACCGTCACGTACGGGCTGATCGGACTCGGCCTGTACTGCCACTTCATCATGGGCGACTCGCTGTCCATCGCGTACAACGCGTACGCGGCGATCGGCGGCTACGCGCTGGGCCTGGTCGCCACCCGGACCGGCTGGCCGCTGCTGGTGTCGCTGCCACTGGGCATCGTCGCCGCCGTGGTCATCTCCATGCTCCTGGGCATGGCCACCCGCCGGCTCAACGGCTTCTACCTGGCTGCCGTGACGCTGCTGTTCGGCGAGGCGTTCCAGGCATGGCTCATCGACGCGGACGGCGTCACCGGCGGCGCCGAGGGCGTGATCCTCACCCGGTCGATCAGCGTCTTCGGCGCGGAGCTCGGCAGGGACCACGTCGTGGTCATCGCGCTGGTGCTGATGTGGCTCGTCGCATTGCTACTGTCCCGGCTGCGCCGCTCGCCGTTCGGCGTCGCGCTGCGGGCCAAGGGGCAGGCCGCGGTCGCCGTCGAGGCGGCCGGGGTGCCGGTGACCGCGCTGACCCTCATCTCGCTGAGCATCGGCGCCGCGATCGGATCGCTGGCCGGCGCGGTGTTCACCTCGGCGAACCTCTCGATCCTGCCGGAGTCGATCCCGCTGTCGGTGGCGTTCCTCGCGGTGTTCATCCCGTTCCTGGGCGGGCGGTCCAGCCCGTGGGGAGTGGTCATCGGCGCGCTGCTGGTCACCCAGCTCACCTTCAACCTCAACTTCTTCCAGGGTTCCGGGACGCTCCTGTTCGCCGTCGCCGTGGTGGCGGTGCTCATCTTCGCCCCGGAGGGCCTGATCGGCCTGGCCCGCGACCTGACCGGCCGGCTCGTCGGCGCTGTCAACAGAGGCGGACGCGATGAACGCTGACATCCTTTCCTGTCAAGAGCTGACCAAGTCGTACGGCGGCGTCAAGGCGGTCACCGGCGCCTCCTTCACGGTCGGTGCCGGCGAGATCGTCGGGCTGGTCGGCCCCAACGGCGCGGGCAAGAGCACGATGGTCGACCTGATCGGCGGCGAGCAGCAGCCCGACAGCGGCCAGGTGCTCGCCGGCGGGGTGCCGCTGGCCGGCTCGCCCTCCCGCCGCGCCCGTCGCGCCGGGTTGGCCCGTACCTATCAGTATCCGCAGGTCGCCGGCGCGCTGACCGCCCGCGAAAATATCATCGTCGGCGGCCTCGCCCGAGGCCTCTCCTCCGGCCTCGGACTGCTGGCCGCGGCGGCGCGGGGCGTGGTCGCCCCGGCCGGCCGGGCGCTGCGCGAGGAGGCCGGCCAGATCGCAGCCCGCCTCGGGCTGCACCGGATCGACCGGCTGGCCGCCGATCTGACCCTCGGCGAGCTGCGGCTGCTGGAGGTGGCCCGCGCGCTGTTGCAGCACCCGCGCATCGCGCTGCTCGACGAGCCGTTCGCCGGGCTGGCCTCCGACGGCATCGCCGGCTTGTCCGAATCCATCCGCACGGTCGCCGCCGGCGGCACCGCCGTGCTGCTGGTCGACCACAACGTCGACATCGTGGCCTCGATGGCCGACCGGATGGTGCTGATGGCCGGCGGCACCGTCGTCTTCGACGGCGCACCCCGCGACTGCCTCGCCAGCACCGAGATGCAGGCAGTCTACTTCGGCACCGGGCAGGTGGATCGATGAGCGAGACAGGCCTGCGGGCCACCGACCTGACCGTCCGGTACGGACGGGCGAGCGCGTTGAACCTCACCGGCACCGAACTGCGGGTACCGGCGGGGCGGGTGACCCTCGTGGTCGGCCCCAACGGCGCCGGCAAGAGCAGTCTGGTCCTGGCGCTGTACGGCTCAGTGCCGGCGGGCGGGCAGGTGTACCTCGGGGGTCGGGACATCTCCGCGCTGCCCACCCGGGTCCGGGCCCGGTCCGGGCTCGCCCTGGTACCGCAGGGCCGGCAGCTCTTCGCCCGGATGAGCGTCCGGGAGAACCTGATGGTCAGCGCCGAGCTGCTCCGTCTGGACCCGGAGCGGGTGGAACAGGCACTGGACCGCTTCCCGATCCTGCGCACCCGCGCGAACCGGCCGGCCGGCGTGCTCTCCGGCGGTGAGCAGCAGATGATGGTGGTGGCCCGGGCGCTGATGACCGACCCCAGTGTGCTGCTGCTCGACGAGATGGCGACCGGGCTGGCCCCGCTGATCGTGGACGACCTGCTGCGCACCGTGCGGGAGCTGGCCCGGTCGGGCACCGCCGTACTGCTGGCCTCGCCGACCATCGGCGTGCTCGGCCAGGTCGCCGACGGCGGCGTCGTGATGATGCGCGGCCGCGTCGTCGCCGAACACGATGACGTCGCCGAACTGGATGCCGCCTACCAGGCAGCCATGGGCGCCATCGTGGAGGGCTGAGCCGTGACCGACGGTACCGTGGTGGTCGGCTTCGTGGGGCTGGGCAACATCGGCCGTCCGATGGCCGGCACTCTGGCGGGTGCGTTTCCGGTGGTGGTGTACGACGTAAACGCGTCGGCTGCGGCCGAGGTGCCCGGTGCCCGGGTCGCGGCCTCACTGGCCGACGTGGGTGCCGCCGCCACCGTGGTGGGCGTCGCCGTGTACGACGATGCCCAGGTTCGCGACGTGGTGACCGGGCTGCTGGCCGGGATGCGCCCGGGCGGCACCATCCTGGTGCACAGCACGATCTCGCCGGACACTGTGCGGGACGTCGCGACCCAGGCGGGCGCGGCAGGGGTGGGGCTGCTGGACGTGGCGGTGGCTGGCGGCGACGCCCGGGCACGACGCGGCGAACTCACCCTGATGGTCGGCGGCGACCCGGAGGAGTTGGCCCGCGTCCGCCCGGTCCTCGACACCCTCGGCAGTCGGATCCACCACATGGGTCCGGTCGGCGCGGGACTGGCCGCCAAGCTGGCCAACAACGTGGCACTGCACGTCGGGTTCCAGGTGCTGGAAGAGGCTCTGGCACTGGGCGGCGACGCGGGCGTCGGCGAGGCGGCGCTGCTGGAGGTGCTGGACGCAGGCACCGCGCAGTCCTGGCTGACCGGCAACTTCGCCTACTACCGCCGGCAGATCCGCGAGGTGCTGCCGCCCGGCATGGTCGCCAAGGACCTGCACGCCGCCGTCGCGCTGGCCGGCGACGGCGCGGACCTCCCGCTGACCCGGCTGGCTGCCGGCACCCAGCGGGAGGCGGTGGTGGTGGCGGCGCTGCGGACCCCGCTGGGCCGCCGCCGGGGCGCGCTGAGCGGGGTACGCCCGGACGAACTGCTGGCCTACACCCTGCGCCGGCTCGTGCAGCGGGCCGGCATCGCGCCGGACACGGTGGACGACGTGATCGCCGGATGCGTCAACGCGGTCGGTGAGCAGGGGCGCAACATCGCCCGGGTGGCCGCGCTGGCCGCCGGCCTGCCGGTCACGGTGCCGGGTGTGACGGTCAACCGGATGTGCGGTTCCAGCCAGCAGGCGCTGCACTTCGCGGCGCACGCGGTGCTGAGCGGCCAACAGCGGATGGTGATCGCCGCCGGCGTCGAGTCGATGTCCCGGGTACCGCTGGGCGCCGACGCGGCGGGCGCCACCCCTCCGGGCGCGGTCACCGGCCGGTACGCGCTGGTGGACCAGGGCGTGGCGGCGGACCGGATCGCCGCGCGCTGGCACCTGGACCGTGCCGAGCTGGACGCCTTCGCCCTGGCCAGCCACCGCAACGCCGAGGCGGCCTGGCGGGACGGCCGGTTCACCGACGAGTGCGTACCGGTGCCCGCCGACCTCACCGCGGCGCTGCTCGCCGGCGAGTTGCCCGACGCCGGTTGGCTCATCGAGCGTGACGAGGGCATCCGGCCCGACACCTCGCTGGCGGCCCTGGCCATGCTGGAGCCCGCCTTCGGCGCGGACGGCGTGCACCACGCCGGCAACTCCAGCCAGCTCACCGACGGCGCGGCGGCCGTGCTGGTCTGCGACGGCGCCGAGGCGCAACGGCTCGGCCTGGTACCGCTGGCACGGATCGTGGCCACCGAGGTCGTCGGCGTGGACACCGACCTGATGCTGCACGGCGTCATTCCGGTGACCCGGCGCATCCTGGAGCGCACCGGACTGACCCTTGCCGACATCGACCTGTACGAGGTCAACGAGGCGTTCGCCAGCGTACCGCTGGCCTGGCTGCGGGAGACGGGCGCCGATCCCGGGCGGCTCAACGTCAACGGTGGCGCCATCGCGCTGGGCCACCCCACCGGGTGCTCGGGTGCCCGACTGGCCACCACCCTGCTGTACGAGCTGCGCCGCCGAGGTGGCCGGTACGGGTTGCAGGTCATGTGCGTCGGCTACGGGATGGCCACCGCGACGCTCTACGAACGGATTGGTGAGGCATGAGCGAACTGCTGTCGGCGCAGACCCGGGAGATCCTGGACGGGCTGCGCGACTTCCTGAACGCGGAGGTCCTCGCCCGGCACCGCGACGCCGGTGCGCTGCTGTCCGACCCGCGCCAGCGGTACGGGCCGGACGGCCGGCACGTCGCCGCCGTCGAGGAGCACCGCCGGGCGGTCCGGATGGCCTCGGCCCGCGCCGGGTACTACACGATGTGCGTTCCCGAGGAGCTGGGCGGCGGTGGGCAGGGCGCGGTCACCTCGTACGCGGCGTGGGAGCTGATCAACCGGCTCTGCGGCAGCGGCGGCTGGCTGGGCAGCGAGGTGGTGGCGCACTGGGCCACCGGGCCGAGCGTGGTGTTCGCCCGCGCCGGGCAGCGGCTGCGGGACACCTTCCTGGGCTCCCTGCTCTCCGGTGAGCAGACCATGTGCTTCGCGATGTCCGAGCCTGGCGCCGGCTCGGACGTGTGGCAGATGTCGACCCGGGCGGTACCCGAGGCAGGCGGCTGGCGGCTCACCGGCGTCAAGCAGTGGATCTCCAACGGGCCGCATGCCGACCTGGCCATCGTCTTCGCGGTCACCGACCCCGAGAGGGTGCGGGCCAGAGCGGGCGGCATCTCGGCTTTCCTGGTACCGACCGACGCGCCGGGATTCCAGGTGGACAGCGTCATCGGCCTGTACGGCCAGATGGGCGGCGAGCATGCCATCCTGTCGATGAACGAGGTGCGGGTCGAGGACTGGCAGTTGTTCGGTGAGCCGGGCGGCGGGCTGTCGCTCGGGCTGGACGGCATCGCCACCGGCCGGCTGTACAACACGGCGAAGGGCGTCGGGCTGGCCCGCTGGGCGCTGGGCCTGGCGGTCGACTTCGCCACCGAGCGGGAGACGTTCGGCACCCGGCTGTTCGACAACCAGGGCATCTCGTTCCCGCTGGCCGATGCCGCCACCCGGATCCACGCCGCGCACCTGATGGGACTGCACGCCGCCGAACTGGTCGACGCCGGGCGACCCGCCCTGACCGAGGTGGCGATGGCCAAACTGTTCGCCACGGAGATGGCGACCGATGTCATTGACCGGGCCATACAGACGCTGGGCGGGATGGGCATCACCACCGAGGTGGGGCTCGCGAAGGCGTGGCAGAGCATGCGGACGGTCCAGATCGCGGACGGCTCTTCGGAGATACTCAAGCGGCTCATCTCACGGCGCATGGCCAATGGAGAGGTGAGCGGATGAGTAGAGGTGACGCTGCCATGACCGAGGAATATCGGGTCCCCGCCATCGAACGGGCCGTACGGGTGCTGCGGCTGCTCGCGGCGCAGGACTCAATGTCGCTGGCGAAGACGGTGGAAGCCACCGGCATGAACAAGAGCACCACCTATTACATCCTGCGCACCCTGCTGGCCGAGAATCTCGTCCAGTACGACGACGCCGGGCAGGGCTACCAGCTCGGCCCCGCGCTGGTCGAACTCGGCGCCGCCGCGGCCAACCAGATGAACGACGTCAGCATCGCCAAGCGCAGCCTGGCCAAACTGCTGGACCAGATGAACGCCACGATCGTGCTGTACCGGCGGATCAGCCTGACCGAGATCATCCTGGTCGACAAGCTGGAGCGCCCGCACCGGGTACGCATCACCCTGCAGGTCGGCACGCCGGTGCCGATCCAGGGCGGCTCGTTCGGCCGGGTCTTCCTCGCCTACGACCAGCCCTCGCAGGTCAATGCCGCGCTGGCCACCGGGCTGCAGTTGTTCACCAGCAAGAGCGTCGCCCGCAAGGAGATCTTTCTGCGCGAGCTGGAACGGGTACGCGAGCAGGGTTTCGCAGTTGACCACGAGGGCTACGCGCTGGGCGTCAGCACCGTCGCCGCGCCGATCTTCGGGCCGGACGGGCGGATCCGGCTGGTAGCCGCCGCAGTGGCTTTCACCAGTGAGATGGACGAACAACAATCCGCCTTGTACGGGCGGCTGCTGCGCGAATGCTGCGAGCGGATCACAAAAATGCTCGCCGGTCGCACCGAACTCGTCGGTCAGGACGAGTCCTGGGCCGACCACCAACCTCCGAAAGACAGGGAGTACCGCACATGACGGCTACGGCCTCGGTTTCAACACAGACGCTCCATGGTCAGGTGGCCGTGGTCACCGGTGGAGCGGGCGGACTGGGCCTGGCCATCAGCCGGGAACTCGGGATGGCCGGCGCCATCGTGATCGTCGCCGACATCGCCGCCGAACCCGCCGCCCGCGGTGCCGAGCAACTCGCCGCGGACGGCGTCGACGCACATCCGCACGTGCTGGACGTGACGTCCCGGCAGAGCATCGACGCGATGGCCGCCGAGGTGAGCGCCCGCCACGGCCGCATCGACATCCTGGTCAACAACGCCGGCTTCCCGGTGGACCGGCCGCTGGTGTCGATGAGTGACGAAGACTGGCACCAGGTGCTCAACGTGTGCCTGTACGGCACCTTCGCGTGCAGCCGTGCGGTGGCGCCGGGCATGATCGAGCGCGGCTACGGACGGCTCATCAACATCAGCTCCCGCGCGTACCTGGGCAACCCGGGGCAGGCGAACTACGCGGCGGCCAAGGCCGGCATCGTCGGCCTGACCCGTACCCTGGCCAAGGAGCTCGGCAAGCACAACATCACGGTCAACGCCATCGCCCCCGGCCTGATCGCCACCGAGACCGTCCGCCGGCACCCGAAGTTCGACGCCATCGCGGAACGGGCGGAGCGCGCCAACTCGATTCGCCGCCTCGGCACCCCCGAGGACATCTCCGCCGCCGCGCTGTATCTCGCCTCGCCGGCAGCCTCGTTCGTCACCGGGGACGTGCTGCACGTCACCGGCGGCCGGTTCAGCTGAGGAGGCGGCGATGGATGTCCTGCTGAGTGAGGACGAGCGGCTGCTGCGCGACAGCGTGCGCTCGTACCTCGACGCGAAGATCGCGCCGATCGTGACCGAGCACGAACGCGCGCGTACCTTTCCCTGGCATCGGCTGGCCGAGCTGTACGAGTTCGGGTACGTGCGCGGCGTGGTACCGGAGGCGGACGGCGGCGACGGCGCCAGCCACATGGCGCAGGCGCTGCTGATGCAGGAGGCCGGCCGCTGCTGGGGTTCGCTGCGCACCACGCTCAACGTGCAGAGCATGGTGGCCCGGGTACTGAGCACGGCCGGCACGCCGGAGCAGAAGGAGCGGTTCCTCCGGCCGCTGCTGGCCGGGCAACGGTTCGGCTGGTTCGCGCTCACCGAACCCGACGCGGGTTCCGACGCCGGTGCGCTGCGCACGACGGCGCGGCGCGACGGGGACGACTATGTCATCAACGGGCGGAAGCTCTACATCACCAACGCCCTGGCCGGCGACTTCGGGGTCGTGCTGGCCCGGGTGCCGGACACCGGCGAGGTCAGCGCGTTCCTGGTGGACCGGACGGAGTCGGAGTACCAGGCCTACGACATCCCGCACATGCCGCTGCGGGCCACGACCAGCTGTGAGCTGGTCTTCGACCAGACCCGGATTCCGGCAGCCAATCTGCTGGGCGAGTTGGGTCGTGGGCTGGCCCTGGCGATGTCCGGCGTCAACCTGGGCCGGTTGAACATGGCGATGGGCGCGGTCGGGCTGGCCCAGGCCTGCCTGGAGTCCTGCGTGGACTTCGCCCGTACCCGGGAACAGTTCGGCCGCCCGATCGCCGGATTCCAGCTGGTGCAGGAGATGGTGGTGCAGGTCGCCACGCTCACCGAGACCGCCCGGCTGCTGGGCTATCAGGCGGCCCGCACGCTCGACGCCGGGCTGCCGGGCCGGTACGAGTGCTCGATGGCCAAGTACTACTGCGGCGAGGCCGCTGGTCAGGCCGCGACGCTCGCGTTGCAGGTGCACGGCGGGGCCGGGCTGATGGAGGAGTCCCCGGTGGAGCGCTACTTCCGCGACGCGCGGGAGGCGACCATCCCCGAGGGCACCAGCCAGATCCAGATCCTGCACCTGGGCAAGCACCTGCTCGGGGTCTCGGCACTGCGATGAACACAGCACACATCGGAGGAAATGTCATGTCCGGGCCGCTGCAGGGGGTACGGATCATCGAGGTGGCGGCGCTGGGCCCGGTGCCGTTCGCCGGGATGCTGCTGGCCGACATGGGCGCCGAGGTGATCCGGGTCGACCGGGTGGGCGCCCCCGCGCCGGGTGCGGGAGCGAGCGTCGAGACGGATCCGCGGCACCGGCACCGGCGCACCGTGGCACTGGACCTCAAGCGGTCCGAGGGCGTGGACCTGTTGCTGCGCCTCGCGGAAGGCGCCGACGTGCTGATGGAGGGGATGCGGCCCGGCGTGATGGAGCGGCTGGGCGCCGGCCCGCAGCCCTGCCTGGAACGCAATCCGGGGCTGATCTACGCGCGGATGACCGGCTGGGGGCAGGACGGGCCGCTGGCCCAGCGGGCCGGGCACGACATCAACTACATCGGGATCGCCGGAGCGCTGCACCCGATGGGGCCGGCCGAGCTGCCACCGCCGGTGCCGTTGAACCTGGTCGGCGACTTCGGCGGCGGCGCGATGTACCTGGCCTTCGGCATCGCCTGCGCGCTGCGGGAACGGGAGCGCTCCGGCGCCGGGCAGGTCATCGACGCGGCCATGGTGGACGGTGCGGTCTCGCTGACCGCGATGTTCCACGGGATGCTGGCCGCCGGCACCTGGTCGGACCGGCGGGAGAGCAACGTGCTCGACGGCTCGGCGCACTTCTACCGCACGTACCGCACCAGCGACGGTGGCTTCATGGCGGTCGGCGCGATCGAGCCGCAGTTCTACGCCCAGCTGCTGTCCGGGCTCGGGGTGACGGCCGACGACCATCCGCAGCACGACCGGGAGCGCTGGCCCGCATCGGCCGCCGCGTTCGCCCGGATCTTCGCCGCCCGCACCCGGGACGAGTGGACTGCGGTGTTCGACGGTACCGACGCCTGCGTGACGCCGGTGCTGTCGATGACCGAGGCCGTCGGTCACCCGCATCTGGCCGCCCGGGGCACGCTGGTGCCGGTCGCGGGTACGCCCCAGCCGGCACCCGCGCCGCGGTTCTCCCGGACCGCCGCGGTGCCGCCGGGCCCGCCGGTCGGGTACGGCCGGCACACCGACGAGCTCCTCGCCGGCCTCGGACTTTCCATCAGAGACATCGAACGGCTGCGCGCCGAGCGGATCGTGGGTTAGCGACATGACGAACGAGGACATCGAGTACGACGAGCGCGACGGCATCGCCACCATCCGACTCAACCGGCCGGAGGTGGGCAACGCGCTGTCCCGGCGGATGCGGCCCCGGCTGCGCGAGTTGTGGGCGAAGGTACGCGACGATCCGTCGGTACGGGTGGTCATCGTCACCGGCACCGGGGACCGGCACTTCTGCACCGGCGCCGACGTCCGCGAGGTGGCCGACAACGGTACGACCTCGTCCGGGCATGGCACGGTGGCCGAGGACATCGTCTGGTCACCGTTGCAGAACCAGGTGTGGAAGCCCGTCATCTGTGCCGTGAACGGGCTGGTCGCCGGAGGTGGGCTGCACTTCGTCGCGGACGCCGACATCGTCGTGGCCGCCGAGCATGCCCAGTTCATGGACACCCATGTCAGCGTCGGCCAGGTCGGTGCGGTGGAGAACATCGGACTGGCTCGCCGCCTACCGCTGGGCACCGTGCTGCGGATGACGCTGGCGGGCCGGGGGTTTCGGCTCGACGCGACCCGCGCGTACCAGCTTGGTCTGGTCGACGAACTGGTGCCGGCGGCCGGCCTGATGGACACCGCGCGGGAACTGGCCGCGGCCATCGCCGCGAACTCTCCGAGTGCGGTGTCGCTCTCGAAGCAGGCCGTCTGGGGCGCCGCCGAACGGCCGCACCAGGAGGCCCTGGAGTACGGCTGGGAACTGGCCCGCCGGCAGTGGACCCACCCCGACTTCATCGAGGGTGCGCGCGCCTTCGTGCAGCGACGCCCGCCGCAGTGGAATGTCGAGGTGCCCGCATGAGGTGGGCCTTCACCACCGATCAGGAACGCCTGCGCGAGGAGGTGCGGGCCTTCCTGGCCGAACACGCGCACCAGCGCGACCCGATGCAGTACTTCCACGGCCGCGGCGGCGCCAGCCGCGAGCTGTACCGCGAACTCGGCCGGCGCGGCTGGCTACGGCTGGCCTGGCCGGGTGAGTGGGGCGGGCAGGACGCGTGGCCCTCCACCGAGTTCATCGTCTGGGACGAGCTGGCCTACGCCCGCGCGGTACGCCCCGACCTGGCCGCCGGGATCGTCGCGAAGACCATCATCGGGCACGGCACGGACGAGCAACGGGCCCGCTTCCTGCCCGGCATCGGCCGGGGCGAGATCAGCTTCGCGTTGGGATACTCGGAGCCGGAAGCCGGATCGGACCTGGCCGCGGTACGCACCCGGGCGGTTCCCGACGGCGACGGGTACCGGGTTACCGGCGAGAAGCGGTGGACCTCCGACGCGCACAACTCCGACTACCTGTGGCTGCTGTGCCGTACCCCGGAAAGCGGTCACACCCTGTTGATGCTCGACCTCACCTCGCCCGGGGTGCAGATCCGGCCGATCCACACCATCGACGGGCATCGGCTCAACGAGGTGAGCCTCGACGGCGTGCACGTGCCGCAGGAGAACCGGATCGGTGCCGAAGGCGAGGCGTGGCGGCTGATCCGGGCCGCGCTGGCCGTCGAGCGGCATCTGATGGTGCTGCCCGGCCGGGTCCGCCGCGACTTCGAGGATCTGCTGCGCTGGTCGACCGAGCGGGGCTGGTCGGTCGATGCCCGGACCCGCGCCGACATCGCCGACATCGCGCTGGACGTGGCCGAGGTGGAGGTGGCGGCCATGAGTACCCTCGCGGCCCTGGAGGCCGGCCACGACGGCGCCGCGCAGGCGGCGCGGGCAAAGCTGTTGGGCAGCAGGACCCTGCAACGCATTGCGCGGCTGCCGTTCGACGTCGGCGATACCGGGGCCGCCCGCACCGGCACGCCGAGTTTCCTGTGGCACGAGACCTTCATGGAGACCATCGCCGGAGGCACCTCGGAAATCATGCTGGGCGTGCTGGCCCGCGAGGCGCTCGGGCTGGGAGGACGTCGATGACCAGGTACCTGGACGTGCTCGCCGATCACGCGCGGCACGCGCCGAACGCGCCGGCGCTGATCGACGCGGTCGGCGAGTACACCTACGCGGAACTGTGGACCGCGATCGAGGAGCACGCCGCCGCGCTGCGCGCCCTCGGCGTCGCCCCCGGCGACCGGGTGGTCACCGCGCTGGCGCCCGGCGCCCCGCACCTGGCCGCGCTGTTCGGGGTGATGGCCGCCGGGGCGGTCGCGGTACCGCTGAACATCCGACTCGCCCCGCCCGAGGCGTACGCCTTCCTGGCCCCGCTCTGCCCGGCCCAGTTGCTGGCCGCCGAACCCGACACCGGGCTGGCGGCCAAGCTGGGCTGTGGCCTGGCCACGCTGCCTTCGGCCAGCGCTCCCGGGCCGTTGGCCGGCCGGATGTCGCTGACCGTCGTGACGCCCGCCTCGTCGTCGCCCGGGTTCCGCGACGAAGCGGCCGCGATGATCATCGGTACCGGCGGCACCACCGGCGAACCGAAGGGCGCCACCTGGACCCATTCGGCGCTGTACCAGTACGCCGCGTCCTGCCAGGCGCAGATGGAGATCCGGCGTACTGATGTGGAGCTGTACTTCTCCCCGTTCTTCCACATCGCGGTCGCCACGATCGTGTTCGCGACCCTGTTCGCGGGCGGCACCGCCTGGCTGCTGCCGCGTTTTGACGAGGCCGCTGTCCTCGACGCGCTCGCCACCGGCCGGCCCACCCGGCTGTTCGGCGCACCCACCGCGTTGTTGCGGCTGCTGGAGCATCCCGGCTTCGGTGCGGAGCACGGTGCCTCGATCCGCCGGGTGCTGTTCGGCTCTACCGCCAGCGTGCCCGCCTTCCCTGGTCGGCTGCGCGCCGCGTTTCCGCGGGCCCGCCTGATCACCGGGTACGGCGCCACCGAGTTCGGCGCGGTGGCCCGGGTTCGCTCCTGGGAACAGGAGGACGGCGTCGACCGGGGGCTGGGTCGCCCGGTGCCGGGCGTGTCGATCCGCATCGTCGACGACGCTGGCCACGACGTGCCCCGGGGCAGCGTCGGGGAGGTACTGGTCCGCGCCCCGTGGCAGATGTCCGGGTACTGGGCGCGGCCGGAACAGACCCGTGCCACGGCGGTCGACGGTGCGATCCGCTCCGGTGACCTCGGCTGGCTCGACGAGAACGGCTTCCTGCACCTGGCCGGCCGCGCCAAAGACATGATCATCTCAGGGGGCGAGAACGTCTTCCCGATTGAGGTGGAGAACGTGATCGCCCGGCATCCGCAGGTCCACCAGGTGGCGGTGTTCGGCGCGGACGACCCGCTGTGGGGCGAACGGGTGGAGGCCGCCGTCGTACCACACCCCGGTCGAGGGGTGGATCCCGACGGGCTGCGCGAGCATTGCCGCGCCGCCCTGGCCGGGTACAAGGTGCCTCGCCGGTTCCACGTGCTCGACGCGCTGCCGATGACCCCTGCGATGAAGGTGGACAAACGTGCCCTACGGGAGGTCACCCGTGACGCTTGAGGTGGACTACGGCCAGCAGCCGCGCGAGTTCGCGGAGGCGGTACGCACGCTGTGCCGGCGCCATGAGGAGGGTTGGCGCCACCTGCCCGGCGACGGGTTTCCCGAGCAGACCTGGCAGGACCTCGCCGACATCGGGTTCCTTGGCCTCGCAGCCGAGGGCACCGAGGTGGCCGGCGAGATCGCCGCTGTCATGGAGGAGTTGGGCGGCCTCGGCTGCCCCGGCCCGCTCTGGGAAACCGTCCTGGCGACCCGCGCCGCCGCCGAACCGCCGGCGAACGGCATCGCCACCGTGGGTACCGGCGGCCCGCTGCCCTGGGGACACCGCGCCACCGTGTTCTTCGCGCTCACCGACGACGGCCTCTGGGAGTGTGAGCCGGCCGGTGAGGCGGTGCCGGTACCGATGCTCACCGGTGAGCTATGGGCCGAGGTGCCGCTGGCACCCCGCCGGCGCGTCCCCGACGAGTGCGGCGCGCTCGCCCTGGGCGACCTGGCGCTCGCCGCGCAACTTGTCGGAGCCGGTGCCCGGCTGGTTCGGGACGCCGCCGAGTACGTGGCCAGCCGCCACCAGTTCCGCCGGCCGCTGGGCGACTTCCAGGGCGTGGCCTTCCCGCTCGCCGAGGCCGACATCGGACTGGCCGCCGCGCGGGCCCTGACCAGCCGGGCCGCGTCCCGCCTGGCGGACGGCAGTGCGGACGCCGCGTGGGCCGCCCGCGCCGCCGTCCTTTCCGCCGCCCGTGCGGCCCGTACCACCACGTACCACACCTTCCAGGCGTACGGCGCGATGGCGTTCACCGAAGAGAGCGGCGTGGCCTGGTACGGGCGGCGCATCGCACAGCTGCGCACCCAGGCGTTGGCTCCGTACCGCCGGGCGGCGTGGACCGCCGACGTTTTCGAGAGGAAGTCCCCATGACCGACGATGTCGTCGTCCTCGCCACGGGCCGTACCCCGTTCGGCCGCTTCGGCGGCGCCCTTCGTGACCTGCCCCTGCCCGACCTCGGCGCGATCCCGGTGGGCGCCGTGCTGGACCGCGCCGGGCTGACCGGCGCGGACGTCGACGAGCTGGCGTTCGGGGTGAACTTCCCCGGCTCCGAGCGCTCGGTGGCCCGGCAGGTGCTGCTGCGGGCCGGCATCCCCGAGGAGAAGGTGGCGTTCACCGTCGACCGGGCCTGCTGCTCGTCGCTTGCGGCGATCACGCTGGCCAGCCGGGGACTGCGGCTGAACGACACCGCGCTGAGCGTCGCCGGCGCCGTGGAGAACCTGAGCCGGGTGCCGTACTTCGTGCATGAGGCCCGCTTCGGCAACCGGATCGGCGACATCGTGCTCACCGACCAACTCGTCGTCTCCTGCCCGCACACGGGGGTACCCCGGGCCGTGCAGGCTGGCGTCGAAGCCACCGAGCACGGGGTGGACCGCGCCGAACAGGACGACTGGGCGCTGCGCAGCCAGCAACGGTACGCGGACGCCCTGGCCCGTGGCTGCTTCGACGATGAGATCGTGCCGGTGGACGTGCCGGACCGGACCGGCCGCCCCGTACGGCTGGCCGCCGACGAGGTACCGCGGCCCGACACCACAGCAGAGCAACTGGCCGCGCTGCGGACTGTCTACGGCAGCGCAACGGTGACGGCGGGCAACGCGCCCAACATGGGTACCGGCGCGGTGGCCCTGGTGCTGGCCAGTACGGCGGAGGCGACCCGGCGCGGTACCACCGGCCTGGCCACCATCAGCGCGTGTACCCAGGTGTCCGGCGATCCGCAACGCCTGGCGTCGATGCCCGCGCGGGCGGCCCAGCGGGCACTGGCCCGGGCCGGCCTGACCCTGGCGGACATCGACCTGATCGAAGTCAACGAGGCGTTCGCGGCGGTGCCCCTGGTCACGACACTCGTTCTGGCGGACGGGGACCGGGAGAAGGCGCTGCGGCTGCGTGAGCGGACGAACGTCAACGGCGGGGCTGTCGCGGTCGGTCACCCCACGGGCGCGACGGGCGGCCGGCTGGTGATGACGATGATCAACGAGCTGCGCCGGCGGGGCGGGGGGAGGGGCCTGGTCGCCATCTGCGGCGGCGTCGGCGAAGCCGAGTCAGCCATCGTCACCGTCCGGTGACCTGCCCTGAGGGCGGTGAGGCCGCCGTCTCGTGCTCGCATCCACCGCTTGCGACTGGACGGCGGTAAGGGCATTCCCGAGCCTGGTGCCGCCAGGGCACGAATCCGTGGGGTGGAGGGCCGTGGTCGCCGATGCTCACCCGGGTTCAGCCAGGGAGGCCAACGGCGCCTTGACATGGACTTCCCGCCATGGCGGTGGTCGGGGCGTCGGGTCCGCAGGCAGCGTAGGTGCTGGTGGAAGCGGCGGTGGGGTCGGCCGAGTCCGCCCGCGACTGGGCTGGACTCGGCCGACCCGGGTGGTCAACTGACCAGTTGGTAGCCGGCCTGCTCGACCGCGCTGCGGACGTCGGCGGTCTCCGGAGCGGCGTCGCTGATCACGGTGACCACGCCGCGGGTCACGTCGACCTCGACGCCGGTGACGCCGGCCAACGCGCTGACGTGACTGCTCACGGACTTGGCGCAGCCGCCGCAGGTCATCCCGGACACCGCGTAGGTGGTGCGGATGCCGTCCGGGGCGGTGGCGGTCGAGCCGACCGTGTCAACGCCGGTGGCGCAGCCGCACGTACTTTCGCTGGTGCACATGTCTGATCTCCCTTACTTCCGTGGTGGGCAACGCTGATCGGGAGCGGACGAGCCCGTCGACCGCGAGTGACCCCCGGCGCCCCCGGCGTTGGGCTGCTGCCCAGGCCGTGCGCAGAACCTGTGACCGATGCGCCATCGATGGTCTGGGCCGCGTCGACCATCCGATGTGCCGGAGCCGTCACCTCTGGTCCGGCCTCGCTGTCGCTGGTGATCACCGTCCCTGCGATGCCGTGCGTGGGTCGCCGATCTGTGTTGCATCTAGGCCAGAACCTTACCCCTGGGGGGTATGGGTAGCAAGCGGTGGGCTGTCCGCGGGTGGCTGACGCTCGTCACCTTGACGCGCCATACCCCTGGGGGGTAAACATTCATCGCCCTGTTCCATACCCCCCGGGGCATAAAGGAGTGGTTGAGATGTCTAACGGAAACAAGCGCTGGTGGGCCCTCGGCCTCATCGCGCTCGCCCAGTTCATCGTCATCATGGACACGTCGATCATCGGCGTCGCCCTACCTCGGATGCAGGCGGATCTCGGCTTCTCGCCGGAGAACCTGTCCTGGGTGTTCAACGCCTACGTGGTCGCCTTCGGCGGCCTGCTGCTGCTCGGCGGCCGGCTGTCCGACCTGTTCGGCGCCCGTCGGATGTTCACCGCCGGCTGGCTGATCCTCCTGGTCGGCTCCGCCGCGGCGGGCCTGGCCGACGGCGTCGCCGTCGAGTTGGCCGCCCGTGCTGTCCAGGGCGCTGGCGCCGCCCTGATCGCGCCCTCGGCGCTGACTTTGCTGATGACGCTCTTCGGTGCCGAGCCCCGGGAACTCACTCGGGCCCTGGCTCTGTACGGAGCTGCCGCGCCCGCCGGTGGCACCGCCGGCGTCTTCCTCGGCGGGGTCATCACGGAGTACGTCAGCTGGCCCTGGGTCTTCTACATCAACATCCCCATCGCCCTGCTCGCCGTCCTCGCGACCCCGGTGCTGATGCCGTCGGGCGGCGCCCGACGTGGATCCCTCGACGTCGCGGGCGCACTGACCGTCACCGTCGGTCTCGGCGCCGCCGTGTTTGCCATCGTCCGCGCACCTGAAGTCGGCTGGACATCCTCCCAGACCTGGCTGGCGCTGGCCGGTGCCGTGGCAGCGCTGGTGGCGTTCGTCGTCATCCAGGCGGCCCGCCGCGAGCCGCTGATGCGGTTGTCCATCTTCCGTACCCCGAACCTCGCCGCCGCGAACGTGGCCCAGCTGCTGCTCGGCGCCGCGTGGATTCCGATGTGGTTCTACCTGAACCTGTACCTGCAGCAGGTCCTCGGCTACAGCGCCTTCCCCAGTGGTGCCGCGCTGCTGCCGATGACGGTCCTCATCATGGTCGGGATGATCGCCCTCGCGCCGAAGGCCATCAACCGGTTCGGCCCCAAGCCCATGGTCGTGACCGGCCTCGCGGTTCTCGCTGCCGGCCTCGGGTGGCTCGCTCTGATCCGTCCCGACGGCACCTTCGTCGCGGACGTCCTGCCCGCCTCGCTCGTCGCGGCGCTGGGCATGTCACTCGCCTTCATCCCGTCCCTCGGCACGGCGATCTCCAGCGCACGTCCCGAGGAGGGCGGGCTGGCCTCCGGCATCGTCAACACCAGCTACCAGGTCGGCTCGGCCCTCGGGCTCGCCGCTATGACCGCCGTCGCCGCCTCCTACGGCGCCGGCCAGCTCGGTGACGTGCCGGCTCTGACCGACGGCTATTCAGCTGTCTTCATCGGCGCCAGCGTCGTGGCCGCCGCCGGGGCTGTTATCACCGGGATCACGCTGCGCACCGCCGCGCCGCGCCCGGAAACTGTCGCCGCCGAAACGCCCGAATCGACCGACAGGGCATCAGCACGGTGATCCATCATCTGATGCCCCTGTGGGGCGGTCGGCCGCCATGGCCGACCGCCCCACAGGCGGGAGCGCGTTGATTTCCATGCCTGGGCGTGTGGTGTGATCGAGGTTGTCAGATGGTGATCCGGTCGCTGTAGGCGAGAACAAGCACTTCGCCGTCATCAACGAACGGCTGTGACCGTCGGCATCACATCGCTGACTCGGGCAGCTGCGCCACGATGATCACGTTCCCGTACAGGTCGGCCAGGTGCAGCGACCGGCTGTCGGCGTCCTCCCGTTCATTCCACACCCGCACCCCGTGCCTGCACAGGTGCTCGCGAACCGCGTCCAGGTCTTCGGTGTACAGGACGAGGAGAGGCTGGCCGCCGCGCTGTCGGCCGATCAGTTCGCGTTCGCGGTCGCTGGTGGCGGTCATGAGCCAGAGGCCGACTGTCTCCTGGCCAGGCACTCCGACGTGCAAATAGCGGTATCCGTCTGCCGTCTGGTCGTGCAGGACACGGAAGCCGAGAACGCCCTGGTAGAAGGCCAGGGCTGCATCGGGGTCGTCAACAAGGACCACCAGACGACCAAGCCCCGAGAACAGGCTGCTACCAGCATGAGAAGCCATAACCGGCACTTTAAAGACGCCTCGCAATCGGGTAAAGCGTCACCTGCGGCCGGGTGGTGGTCAACGGGCCAGAGGCGAGGTTGTGCGGGTGGGCGATGCCGGGAGCGGTGTCGGGCAATCTGCGGGCGGCGTGGCGGTGGCCGCCCAGGACCTTCGCCCAGACGGCGTGCGACCAGTGGCCGGCGAAGCGACGTCGCTGCCGTTACCTATCCACCATCGGGCCGCCGCGCCGGCGTCGCTTACCGGTGAGCCGCCGCACCCACTGGTGTGAAGCGGGCTGGAGTGGGCCGTGGTGGCAGGGTGCCCAGCGCTAGGAACCTGGCAGATGGTGCCCGGAATGGCAGCCTCTCGAGGTGGGCGGCCCGGCAGCCCATGCGTCCATCGCGCGCCGTCGCCATCGGATGGGGACGCCTGGTCCGCATGAACTCTCCGCGGCATCGCCGACCGGTTGCCGGCAAGTTCAACGGACGCTGCCCGTGGGGCGGGGCAGCAGACCGTTATGCAAAAGACTTATTGGCGTTCTGACAAGTCTCGGTCTCGTTGGAAATTCTCTGGGCCAGATCGTTTCCCGATGTTCCGTCACATTTGGGCGATTGCTCGAAAGCTGACGTCCCACGTTCCACCCACCTCATGAGCAAGGAGGATCATTTGCGTCGCAGTATTGTAGCCAGCTTGGCTGTGCTTGTTGTCGGGATCGGAATAACCACTCCGCAGGGGTTCGCATTCGCCGGCAGTGGCGCATCTATCCATGATCTTAGATGGCCTAGCCTCGGCCGTCGGGTCGACCCGCCGGTAACACGCCTGGTGGAGGCGTTGCCGGCGCCCCCGCCGGCCTCCGAGGATTCTTCGTTTCGTGTCTTGACAGCCATCGCGTCTTAAGGCGTATGGTTCCTCGCAACCGGTTGCGCAACCGGTTGCACGAGGAGGTGCAGGGGAGATGGCGACCATCGCCGATGTCGCGAGGGCGGCGGGTGTGCACCGCTCCACGGTGTCGCGCATCCTTCGTGATCCGAAGGCGTTCCGGGGCGAGACCCGTACCCGGGTGCTGGAGGCGGCCGCCCGTCTCGACTACCGTCCGAGCCGCATCGCCCAGGCCCTGAGCGGAGGCGCGTCGCCCCTCGTGCCGCTCGTAGTGCCGGACATAAGCAACCCGTTCTTCGCGCGGGTCGCCCGCGGCGCGGAGGAGATCGCCCGCGCCGCGGGGCTGCACATCGTCGTCTGCAGCACCGGAGGTGACGTCGAGGCAGAGGTCGCATACCTCCAAGCCATGAGCGATCTCGACACGCCGTGCATCTTGTTCACCCCGAGCGCCGACACCGTGGCAGCGCAGGTGCTGTCGATCGCTCGGCACACCGCCGTGGTGCTCATTGACCGCTCTCTGCCGGAAACCGACCTTCGCTGCGTCCGGGTGGACCACGTGCAGGCCGCGGCGGCCGGCACGCAGCACCTCCTCACGCGTGGCCACCGTCGCGTCGTCTGCGTCAGCGGTCCGATGTCGGCCTCCTCCGCCCGCGAGCGGGTCGCCGGCTACCAGACTGTCATGGACGAAGCCGGTCTGCCCGCCCAGGTGGTGGAGGGTGACTTCACCATCGCCGGCGGCCGGCAGGCCGCGGCCCAGCTCTTCGTCGGGGGCGAGCCACCGACTGCGGTCCTCGCCGCCAACGACCTCTGCGCCGTCGGCCTGCTGACCGCCGCGCGCGAGGCCGGACTGCGGGTGCCAGACGACGTGGCTGTGCTGGGGTTCGACGACCTCGACGTCGCGCAGCACGTGAACCCGAGCCTGACCACCCTGCGACAGCCGTCTGCCGAACTGGGCGGCCAGGCGGCCCGCCTGGCACTCGCCGATGCCGGATTCGGCGACGGCTCGGACGTCGTCCTGACCCTCCAGGCCGAACTCATCGTCCGGGAGTCCGCATGACCCAGACCGTTCGCAGCACCCCCGAAACGCACCTCAGGAAAGGCACCATGATGAAGAACCTGCATGTCCGCCGGCCCTCGCTGGTGGCCCTGGCGGCCGTGGCCGCGGCCGCCGTCACGCTGTCGGCCTGCTCGTCCGGCGACACGAACGCCGCCGGCAAGGGCGACGGGACCAACGCCGTCTACGTGATGTCCGACAACCTCGGCGACAAGGGTTTCAACGACTCCGCCGCTGCCGGCTTCGACCGGCTCAAGGCCGAGGGCGCCGGCACGAAACTGCTGCAGGCGTCGCCGAGCGACCCGCAGCTGTGGCGGCAGAACCTCGAGGCCGTCTCCACCTCCGGCCAGTACGACCTGATCTTCACCGGTCCCGGCATGCACGACAATCTCGCCGCGGTCGCCCCCCAGCACCCCGACCAGAAGTACGTATTCTTCGACGACGAGCTCAAGGCGCCGAACGTCCTGTCCATCCGGTATGCCCAGAATGAGGGCTCCTACCTGGCCGGCGTGCTGGCCGCCAACGCCTCGCTGGACCCGAAGTCGTTCCCGCTGTCCAAGGGCAACAAGAAGGTGGGCATCGTCGCGGGCCAGGACCTGCCCGGCATCCAGGAGTTCATCGTCGGCTTCAAGCAGGGCGTGGCCTCGGTGGATCCCGGAATCAACGTGAACATCTCGTTCGTCGGCAACTTCAACGACGCCCAGAAGGCGTACGACCTGACCACGACGCTGTTCAACTCCGGTGCGGACGTCGTCTACAACGTGGCCGGTCCCGCCGGTCTCGGCATCCTGAAGGCGGCCGCCGACACCAAGCACTACGCGATCGGCGTGGACTCCGACCAGAACAGCCTGCACCCGCAGCACGTGCTCGCCTCGATGCTCAAGCAGATCGGCAACTCGGTCTACGACTCGGCCAAGAAGTACGAGAAGGACGAGATCAAGTTCGGCGAAACCGTTGTGTACGGCCTGAGCAACGAGGGCGTGGCCCTGGTCTACAACGACGCGCTCGTGCCCGCCGAGGTGAAGCAGAAGATCGACGCGGCCAAGCAGAAGGTGGTCAGCGGCGAGGTCAAGGTCGACTCCGTACTGAAGTAATCACCCCTGTGGCCCCGGCGGGCGCCCGACGCCCGCCGGAGCCGCGGCCTGATCGTGCCAAAGCTAAGGAAGCCATATGGACGCCTCCACCGCGGATCACCCGATCCTGCATCTGCAGGGGATCCGCAAGACGTTCGGTAGCAAGGTGGCAATCGACTCCATCGACCTGGCGGTCGCCGCCGGGGAGGTCCACGCGATCTGCGGCGAGAACGGCGCGGGCAAGTCGACGCTGATGAACATCCTGGCCGGCATCCACCAGCCGGATGCCGGGACGATCAGCCTCCGGGGCCGGCCGGTGGGCATCGCGGGTCCGGCGGAGGCGGCGCGGCTGGGCATCGGCATGGTGCACCAGCACTTCACCCTGGTGCCGTCGATGTCGGTGGCCGAGAACATCTTCCTCGGCCGGCAGCCCCGCCGGTGGGGCGGCCTCGTCGTCGACCGCGCGGCGATGCGGCACGCCGCAGCGGACCTGATCAGCCGGTACGGCTTCGAGCTGCGCCCCGACCAGCGGGTACGGGAACTGACCGTGGGGCAGCGCCAGCGTGTGGAGATCATCAAGGCGCTCGCCTTCGACGCCGAGATCCTCATCCTGGACGAGCCGACCGCGGTGCTCACGCCCGCGGAGGTCGACGACCTGATGAAGGTCATCGACGTGCTGCGTGACCGGGGCCGCACCGTCCTGTTCATCACCCACAAGCTGCGCGAGGTCAAGGCGGTGGCCGACCGGGTCTCCGTGATCCGGCACGGCCGCAGCGTCGGCACCCGCGACAACGCGGGGCTTTCCGAGTCGGAGATCGCCGACCTCATGGTGGGCCGGGCGGTCTTCCTCGCCGAGCGCAAACAGGTGCCGCCCCGCACCGAGCGCGGCGACGACCACCTGGAGGTCGCGGGCCTGACCAGCGTCGACGCGACCGGGCGCGCGGTGCTGGAGGACGTCACCTTCGGCATCCGGCCCGGCGAGGTGCTCGGCATCGCCGGCGTGGAGGGCAACGGGCAGACCGAACTCGCCGAGGCGCTGACCGGCCTGCGCCCCGTCATCTCCGGCCGGGTCACCCTCGACGGCACGGACATCACCGGCTGGTCGGCGGGCCGGCGCCGCGGTGCCGGGGTGGCCTTCATCCCGGAGGACCGGCTGGACCGGGGCCTGAGCCCGACGATGTCGGTGGCGGAGAACCTCGCCGCGTCGAACTACGGCCGTGCCGGGCTGGTCCGCCGTCGCCTGATCTCCCAGGCGGCGCTTCGCCGCTTCGCCGCCGAGCAGATCCGGCGCTACGACATCCGTGGCGCCGCACCGGAGACCCCGGTCGGGACGCTGTCCGGCGGCAACATGCAGAAGGTGGTGCTCGCCCGCGAGCTCGCCCGGGAACCACGGGTCCTTGTCGTGTCCCAGCCCACCCGCGGGGTGGACATCGGGGCGAGCGAGTTCGTCCACCGGCAGATCCTCGCCGCCGCGGCGCAGGGCTGCGCCGTCCTGCTGATCTCGTCGGAACTGTCCGAGGTGCTCGCGCTCTCCGACCGGATCGGGGTGATGTTGCGTGGCCGCATCGTCGACGTGCTGGACGCCGCAGACGCGACGGAGACCCGGCTGGGCCTGTTGATGAGTGGCGGCCGAGCGGAGGTGGAGGCATGAGCACGACAACTGACCCGACGACGGCGGTCGCGGCCGACGCGTACCTGGAGACCCGCGGGGACGCCCTGCGCCGACGCGTACGCGAGACGTGGTCCGCGTCGCGCCGCCCGCTGATCGCGGTGGTCCTCACCCTGGTCTTCGGTTTCCTGCTCGTCGTCGTGGTCTCCGACGACCCAGTGCTCGCCTATGAGCAGCTCTTCCTGGGCAACTTCTCCAGCCCCGCGAACGTCGGTAACCTGCTGATGCGTACGGCGCCGCTGCTGCTGATCGCCATCGGGATCGTCTTCTCGTTCCGGGCCGGCATCTTCAACGTCGGCGCGGAAGGACAGTTGTACGTCGGCGCGATCAGCGCCGCCGCGGTGGCCCTGTCGCTGCCCACGCTTCCCGCCGTGCCGCTGATCGTGATCTCCATGGTTGCCGGCATGGCGGCCGGGGCGGTCCTGGCCTGGATCCCCGGACAGCTGAAGGTCCGGCTGAACGTGGACGAGGTCGTCACCACGCTGATGCTCAACTTCATCGCCCTGCTGTTGACCAGCTACCTGGTCAGCAAGCCACTGCGGGACCCGACCGCCTACGGCGCCACCAGCAGGCTGTTGCCGCCGCAGTCGTTCCTGCCGCAGATTCCCGGCCTGCCGACCGCCAACATCGGCTTCCTGATCGCGCTGCTGATGGTGCCGGTGGCCTGGCTGGTGCTGTTCCGCACCCCGTGGGGGGCCGAACTGCGCGCCGCCGGCAGCAACCTGCGGTTCGCCGAGGCGGTGGGCGTACGCGCCAAGAGCCAGATCATCCGCGCGATGCTGGTCTCCGGCAGCCTCGCCGGGCTGGCCGGCGCGATCTACGTCCTGGGCATCGGCCACCGCTTCGAGCAGAACTTCTCCCCGGGATTCGGACTCATCGCGCTGACCGTGGCGCTGCTGGCCCGGCTGCACCCGGTGGCGGTGCTGCTGACCAGCCTGTTCTACGCGGCCATGCTCAATGGCGCCGCCTACATGCAGATCACCACGGACGTGCCCCGCTCGCTCGTCAGCCTGCTGACGGGTCTGCTCGTCGTCCTGATGACCGTCGAGTTCCGTCGTCGGCACCGCGCCCGGGTGCAGAAGGAGGCCGGGGCATGAACCAGTTCCTGTACGCCGCGTTGCTGGCGACCACCCCGGTGCTGCTGGCGGCGCTGGCGGCGATGTTCACCCAGCGGGCCAACATTCTCAACGTCGCCGTCGAGGGCATGATGCTGACCGCCGCGTTCGTGGCGATCGCGGTCGGACAGGCCACCGGCAGCGTCGCCGTCGCGCTGGTCGCGGCCCTGCTCGCCGGCCTGCTGATGGCCCTGGTGTTCGGCGTGGTGACCCTGATCCTGCACGCCGACCCGCTGGTCGCCGGTCTCGGCATCAACCTGCTGGCGGCGGGGGTGACGGTGTTCCTGCTCGAGCGGGTCTACCACAACCCCGGCGGCCTGCGGCCGGACAGCTTCCCCGAGCTGTGGCGGGTCGAGGCCGACTGGCTGGAGGCGATCCCGGTCCTCGGGCCGGCGCTGAACGGGCAGAGCGTCATCGTCTACCTGGCGATCCTGCTCGTGCCGGTATCGTCGATCGTGCTCTACCGCACGCCGCTCGGCTACGCCCTGCGCGCTGCCGGTGAGGACGAGGCCGCGGCCCGCGCCGCCGGCATCAACGTGCCCCGGGTACGCCTGACCGCGGTGCTGTTCAGTGGGGTGCTCGGCGGGCTCGCTGGCGCGCAGCTGTCCATGGCCACCCTGCACTTCTTCCTGCCCGACATGACCAGCGGGCGTGGCTTCCTCGGGCTGGCGGCCATGCTGTTCGGCGGCGCCACCCCGGGCGGCTCGGTCGCCGCGTCCGCGTTGTTCGGTGCCGCCGGGGCGGCCGGTGACCGCCTGCAGAGCGGCGCCATCCCCAACCAGTTGGTCCTGGCGCTGCCCTACATCGCCGCGATCGTCGCGCTGAGCCTGTCCAAGGCGGGTGTGCTGCGGCGCGTGCGTGCCAAGAGGAAAGTGAAGGCAACATCGTGAGCACCCCCATCGTCTACGACTGCGATCCCGGCAACGACGACGCGCTGGCCATCCTCGCGGCCGTCGGGCACCCCGGACTTGACCTTCTGGCGGTCACGACCGTGGCCGGTCACCTGGTGGCGGAGCAGACCGCCCGCAACGCGGCGATCGCCGTGGCCGCTGCCGGCGCCACCGTCCCGGTCAGCCGCGGCGGCGCGCTGCCGCTGGTCCGGGACCAGGTGCTCGCCGGGATTCTCGACCTGGAGCAGGGGCTGGACCGGGCCCGCGAGGACCTGCCGGCAGTGGCCCTCGACCCGCGCCACGCCGTCGACCTGATCATCGACACCGTGCGGGCCCGGCCCGGCGCGGTGCTGGTCGCCACCGGACCGCTGACCAACGTCGCCACGGCGCTGCGCAAGCACCCGGCCGTCGCCGACGATCTGGCCCGGATCATCACCCTCAGCGGCGCCTGGGGCCTCGGCGGCAAGACCGCGGCCGCGGAGTTCAACGTGTGGTGCGACCCGGAGGCGGCGGCGGTCGTCTACTCGGCCCCCGTGCCGGTCACCGTGTTGCCCACCGAGGCCAGCACCGCCGTACCCGTCGACGAGGACCTCGTCTCCCGGGTTGCGCAACTGCCCGGCGACGCCGCCGCCCTGGCGGTGGAGCTGATGCAGTCGCTGCGCGCCACCCACCGCAGCAACGTCCTCGGGCCCACCCCGGTACCGCTGAACGACCCGTGCGCCGTCCTGTACGCCGCCGACCCCACGCTCGGTGAGCTGGTGCGGGTCCGCGCCGACGTCGAGCTGGCCGGCCGGCACACGTACGGGCGGACGGTCATCGACCTCGGCGGGCGCAGCCCCGAGCCCGCCAACGTCGACGTGGTGATCCGGCTGGACGCCGCCGCCGTGCGGGACGCGCTGGTCGACAGCCTCCGCCGGCTCGCCCCCTGACGCCGCACCGAACCCACTTCGCACAGCACCTTCCTGGCGCCGAAAGGAATTCCTACCGTGACCCGCAAATCCGTCCTCATCGCCGGTGAGTCCTGGACCGTCCACAGCATCCACCAGAAGGGCTTCGACAGCTTCACCACCACCGAGTACGCGGAGGGGGTGCGCTGGCTGCGGCAGGCCCTGGAAGACGGCGGCTGGCAGGTCACCTACCAACCGGCGCACGTCGCGGCCACCGACTTCCCGAGCACGGTGGAGGAGCTGAACGCCTACGACTGCGTGATCATCAGCGACGTCGGCGCCAACACCTTCCTGCTGCACCCGGAGACCTTCACGAAGTCGGTGCCGCGGCCGGACCGCCTCGCCGTGCTGCGGGACTGGGTCCACGGCGGGGGAGGGGTCATCATGGTCGGCGGCTACCTCACCTTCCAGGGCATCGACGCCAAGGCCCGCTACGCCGGCAGCGCCATCGAGGACGCCCTGCCGGTGACCATGCATCCGTACGACGACCGCGCCGAGCGTCCCGCCGGGGTCACGCCCGCCGTCCAGCTCCCGGAGCACCCGGCGATCACCGGCGTCACCGGCCCCTGGCCGGACCTGCTCGGCTACAACGTCGTGCAGCCCCGCCCGGAGGCCGACGTGGTCGTCACCGTCGACGCAGATCCGCTGGTGGTGGCCTGGGACCACGGCCGGGGACGCGGTTTGGCCTTCACCTCCGACTGCGGCCCGCACTGGGCGCCGCCGACCTTCGTCGACTGGGACGGCTACGCCCCGCTGTGGCAGCAGATGGTGTCCTGGACCGCAGGGGACCGGCGATGAGCACGGCCGGCCCGGTACCGCTCAACGTCGCGACGTGGGGCGCGGCGGGTGGCCCGGTCTGCGTCTGCCTGCACGGCATCACCGCCAACTCCAGCTCCTGGGCCCGGCTCGGGCCGCGGCTGGCCGCGCTCGGCTACCGGGTGCTGGCCCCCGAGCTGCGGGGGCACGGTGAGAGCCCGAAGACCGCCGACGGGTACGACACGGAGACGCTGCTGGCGGACCTTGCCGCCGTCGTGCCGGCGCAGCCGGACGTGCTGATCGGGCACTCGTTCGGCGGCTATCTCGCCCAGGAGGGCGTGCTGCGTGGCGTGTTCCGGCCCCGGGCGCTGGTCCTCGAGGACCCGGTCTCCCACCAGCCGGACCGGGAGGCGCCCACGGCGTCGCTGGCGTACGACCGTGCGCACCTGCCTCGTGACATCGAGGGAACCCTGGCGCTGAACCCGCACTGGACCCGGCTGGACGCCGCCGGCAAGGTGCTCAGCCTCGAACAGGTGAACTGGGACGGGGCCCGGACGGCGTTCGCCGGCAACGCCCCCTGGGACCTGCGCGGCGCCGCGGCCCAGGTCGCCGCCGCCGTGCCGACCCGCTGGGTGCTGCCCGGCGAGAGCCGGTTCGTCCCGGCGGCGGACGTCGCGGCGCTGCGCGCGGCGGTCGGCGCGGAGTCGGTGGTCGTCGTGCCGCACGCCGGGCACAGCATCCACCGGGACGACCTGGACCGGTTCGTCGACGTGGTGACGTCGCTGCACGACCCGAGGAGCCGTACATGACCCGTATCCACCCGGCGCCGGAGCGGTTCGCCTTCACCGTCGGCGGGCTGCCCCCCATCGCCGCCGTCGAGGTCGGTGCGGAGATCGAGGTGTTCACCGAGGACTGCTTCGCGGGACGCCTGAACTCGGTCACCGGCCGGCCCCGTGAGGTCGCGCCGTTCCCGCGGGTGAACCCGCTCACCGGGCCGATCGAGCTGCGCGGCGTCCGGCGCGGGGATGTCGTTGCGATCCACCTGCTCGAACTCACCCCGGCCCGGGACTGGGGCGTGTCCACCATGTCGCCCAGCTTCGGGGCGCTCTCCGGCACCCGGTTGAGCCCCAACCTGCAGCCGGAGACGTCGGAACACGTGTGGATCTGGTCGGTCGACGCGGCAGCGGGCGCGGTGCGGACCCGCACCGCCGACGGCCGCGAGCTGGCCGTGCCGCTGCGCCCGTTCCACGGGACGATGGGGGTGGCGCCGGCACACGGCGAGGTACGGACCAGCGCTGTGCCGGACGCATTCGGCGGCAACCTCGACGTGCCGGCGCTCGCCGCCGGCACCACCCTCTACCTGCGCGCCAACGTGGACGGCGCGATGCTCTACCTCGGCGACGGCCACTTCGCCCAGGGCGACGGCGAGTTCGCCGGCACTGCGGTCGAAGGCGCCATGGTGACCCGGCTGCGGACCGCGGTGCTGGCGGAGGAGCACCTCGCGGCCCGGGACGTCGACTGGCCCCGGATGGAGACCGACGACGAGATCATCGCCGTCGGCGTCGGCCGGCCGCTGGAGGACGCCGTACGGGTCGCCGTGCACACCCTTGTCCGCTGGGTGGCCGAGAGCTGTGAGCTGGCGCCGCAGGACGCCTACCAGCTGGTCTCGCAGGGCTGCTCGGCCCGTATCGGCAACCTGGTCAACCCCGCGTACACGGTCAGTGTCTCGCTGCCCAAGGCTCTGCTGCCCGGCCGGCCGGTGCTGATGGACGGCGCCCACGACCGGCTGCGCGGGCAGCGGGCGGAGGCCGACGCATGAGCGGGAACCGACCGGACGTCGTCGTGGTCGGCAGCGTCAACGCCGATCTGCGCATCGAGGTCGACATGCTGCCCCGACCGGGCGAGACGATCCACGGTGGATCACCGTTGTGGCTCGGCGGCGGCAAGGGCGCCAACCAGGCGGTGGCGCTGGCCCGGCTCGGGCGGTCCGTCGCCCTGGTCGGGGCCGTCGGCTCCGACCAGGTCAGCGCGGGCCTGGCCAGGCAGCTCGCGGCCGAGGGGGTGAACATCGACCGGCTGGCCACGGTGGAGGGGCCTGCCGGCCAGGCGGTGGTCTTCGTCGACCCGTCCGGCGAGAATTCGATCGTCGTCTCGCCCGGCGCCAACGGGGCCGTGCACCCTGACCTGGTCCGCCGGGCGCACGACGAGCTGGCCGGGGCGAAGGTCGTCCTGGCGCAACTGGAGATCCCCGTCGACGCCGTTCTGGCCGCCGCGTCCGCCACCCGCGGCACCTTCGTACTCAACCCGGCGCCGGCCGTACCGCTGCCACCGGAACTGCTGCGGCGGGTGGATGTGCTGGTACCGAACCGGGGCGAGCTCGCGCAGCTGTGCGCGGCCCAGCCGCCGGCCACGGTGGACGAGGTGGCGGCGCTGGCCCGGCGGCTGCCCTGCGCCGCGGTGGTCGTGACCCTCGGCGGCGACGGCGCCCTCGTCGTCGCTGGCGACACCGTCCGCCATCTCGAACCGCCCGCGGTCACCGCCGTGGACACCACCGGGGCAGGGGACTGCTTCTGCGGGGCCCTCGCCGACGCCCTCGCCGACGGGCACCCGCTGGTCGATGCCGCCGCGTTCGCCGTACGGGCGGCGGCGCTCAGCGTGACCGTGCCCGGCGCGCAGGCGTCGATGCCCACCCGGGAGCAGGTGCTGGCCCTCTCGGCACCGGCCGACCGACACCCCGAGGACAGGATGGGGGTCCCACATGACGCACGATGACCAGCTCGACGGGCTCGGCGACGTCGCGGACGTCGTCGAGCGCGCCCGCCGCGCGGCACCCGGGTTCACCAATGTCGGGCGCGAGCCACGCGCCCGGCTGCTCGAGACGATGGCCGGGCACCTGGAAGGGGCCCGCGCCGACCTGGTGACCACCGCCGCGGCGGAGACCGCCCTCGACCCGGACGTGCTCGATGCCGAGGTGACCCGCACCGCCGACCAGCTGCGGATGTTCGCCGGTGTGGTGCGGGAGGGCTCGTACCTGGAGGCAACCGTCGACACCGCCCCGGGCGGAGACGTGATGCGCTGGCTGCGGCCGTTGGGGCCCGTCGCGGTCTTCGGCGCCAGTAACTTCCCCTTCGCGTACGGCGTCGCCGGCGGGGACACCGCCTCGGCGCTCGCCGCCGGGTGTCCCGTCGTGGCCAAGGAGCACCCCTCGCACCCGCGTACCTGCCGGGCCGTGCTGTCCGCCCTGCGGGCGGCGGCTGCGGCGGCCGGGGTCAGTCCGGACGTGATCGGTATGGTCAGCGGGTTCGAGGCCGGTGCGCAGCTCGTCACGCACCCGGACATCACGGCCGTCGGGTTCACCGGATCGGTCGGCGGCGGACGAGCTCTGTTCGACCTGTGCGCCGCGCGCCCGCTGCCGATCCCGTTCTACGGCGAGCTGGGCAGCGTCAACCCGGCCGTCGTGCTGCCGCACGCCGCCCGGTCGCCGGAGCGGGTGATCGAGCCGCTCGTCACCTCCATGCTCGCCCGCGGCGGCCAGGTCTGCACCAAGGCCGGCCTGGTCTTCCTGCCCGACGACGCGGAGGACCTCGCCGACCGGCTGCGCCAGCGGATGCTGGACGCGCCGCGCCCGGTGCTGCTCAACCCGTCGATCACCGCCGCGTACGCGGCCGGCACCGCGAGGCGGGCGGCGCTGGACGGGGTCGAGGTGCTCAGCGGCGACGCCGCCGCGACCGGCGCGGGTGACCGCAGCCCGGTGTCCCCGGTGCTGCTGGCCACCACCGTGGTGAGCCTGCTGGACGACGCCAACGCGGACCTGCGGGACGAGTGCTTCGGCCCGTACGCCGTGCTGGTGCGCTACCGGTCCGTGGCGGAGCTGCGTACCGCCCTGGCCGCCCTCCCGTCCTCGCTGGTGGCCGGGGTGTACGCCACCGACGGCGACCTGCCCGACGCTCGCGACGTGCTGCCCGTCCTGGTGGACCGGGCGGGCCGGGTGGTGTGGAACCAGCCGACCAGCGGGCTGCGGGTGGGCTGGGCGACCCACCACGGCGGCGGCTACCCCGCCTCCACCGCGTCCGGCACCACCAGCGTCGGCGCCACCGCGATCCGACGCTGGCTGCGCCCCTCGGCGCTACAGGGCTGGCCCGCGGCGTTGTTGCCCGCCGAGCTGCGCGACGCGGCCGGTGGGGACGACCGGGGCCTGCCGGTGCGCCGGAACGGGCGGCTGAACGGGCCGCTGACCGCGAGGGAGGTGTCGTGATGAGCTGCGTCGTGGTGGGTGCGGGGATCGTCGGGCTGGCGGTCGCCCGGGAGGTGCTGATCCGTCGCCCCGGCAGCTCCGTCGTCGTGCTCGAGAAGGAACACCAGGTCGGCCTGCACCAGACCGGCCACAACAGCGGTGTGGTGCACGCCGGCGTGTACTACCAGCCGGGGTCGCTGAAAGCGACCCTGTGCCGGCGCGGGGTCGCGCTGCTGCGCGAGTACACCGCCGAGCACGACATCGCCTACCAGGAGCTGGGCAAGGCCATCGTCGCGCGGGACGCGACGGAGGAGGCCCGGCTGGCCGACCTGCTCGCGCGGGCGCGGGCCAATGGCGTGCCCGGCGTGCAGCTGCTGGGACCCGACGGCCTGCGGGACCGGGAACCCCACGTACGGGGCAGGGTCGCCCTCCTGTCGCCGCACACCGCCGTCGTCGACTTCGGCCAGGTCGCCCGGTCCCTCGCCGCCGACGTGGCCCGGCTCGGCGGCGAGGTCCGCCTGGGCACCGCCGTGACCGGGATCGCCCAGCGCGGCGAGAAGGTGGTGCTGGCCACCACGAGCGGGCAGGACGTCGTGGCCGAGCAGGTCATCCTCTGCGCCGGGCTGCACGTCGACCGGCTCGCCACCCTGGCCGGCGGGGACCCCTCGCCGCGGATCCTGCCCTTCCGCGGCGAGTACTACCGCCTGCGGCCGGAGCGGTCGTCGCTGGTGCGGGGCCTGATCTACCCGGTACCCGATCCGCGGTACCCGTTCCTCGGCGTCCACCTCACCCGCCGGATCGACGGGACCGTCGACGTCGGCCCCAACGCCGTACTCGCCCTGGCCCGCGAGGGCTACCGCCGCCGGGACGTCCGCCTCGGCGACCTGCTCGCGACACTGGGCTACCCGGGATTCGCGCGGCTGGCCGCGCGGCACTGGCGCACCGGCGCGCAGGAGATGCTCGGATCGCTGCTCAAGGGCCGCTTCGTCGCCGCCGCACGGCACTACGTCCCCGAGCTGACCTCCGCCGACCTGGTCCGCGCCCCGGCCGGCGTCCGCGCCCAGGCCGTGGACCGGCGGGGCGACCTCGTCGACGACTTCCGAATCGAGATCATGGGACGGGTCGTCGCGGTACGCAACGCCCCCTCACCTGCGGCGACGTCCTCGCTGGCCATCGCCGAGCACGTGGTGGAGCGGGCGTTGGCCGCGGCAACCGAACGGGGGTAGATATGGGCACGAGTTCGACCGACACGACGCGGGGAGGTCCACGCCGGACGCCGGACCCGGTGGCCAGCCGCGACCTAGTCGACGCGCTGCGCCGCGCTGGCGTCGCCGAGGCCGACGACTCCCCGCTGCGCCGGTCGCTCTACTCCTCCGACGCGTCCCTGTACCGGGTACCGCCGCAAGTGGTCGTCCTGCCCCGGCACGTCGACGAGGTGCTGGCCGTACTGGCCGTCGCGACCGAGCACCAGGTTGCCGTGACGATGCGCGGCGCCGGCACCTCGATCGCCGGCAACGCGGTCGGCCCCGGCATCGTCGTGGACACCAGTCGGCACCTCGACCGGGTGCTGGAGGTCGACCCGGAGACCCGGACCGCGCTGGTCGAACCGGGTGTCGTCCAGTCGAGCCTGCAACGGGCGGCGGCCCCGTACGGCCTGCGGTTCGGCCCCGACCCGTCGACCCACAACCGCGCCACCCTCGGCGGGATGATCGGCAACAACGCCTGCGGGTCGCGGGCCCTGGGGTACGGCCGCACCAGCGACAACGTCCTCGGCCTCGACGTGGTGGCCGGCACCGGCGAGCGGCTGCGTCTCGGCGCGATCGACGGGGCGACCGACGACTCGTCGCTGCTGACCGACCTCCGGCGACTGGTCCGGGGAAACCTGGCCACGATCAGGACCGAACTCGGCCGGTTCGGTCGGCAGGTCTCCGGATACTCTCTCGAACACCTGCTGCCCGAGCGGGGCTTCGACGTGGCCCGCGCGCTCGTCGGCTCCGAGGGCACCCTCGCCCTCACCCTCGCCGCCCGCGTCCGCCTGGTCCGCGACGCCCCCGTGCGCGTCCTGGTGGCGCTCGGCTACCCGTCCATGGCGGAGGCCGCGGACGCGGTGCCGGCCATCCTGCCGTACGCCCCGATCGCCTGCGAGGGCCTGGACGGGCGGATCGTCGACGTCGTACGCGCCCGCCGGGGTGACGCCGTGGTGCCGGGTCTGCCGCGCGGCGACGGCTGGCTGCTGGTGGAGTTGGCGGGCGACGAGCGGTCCGCGGTGGTGGACACGGCGCGGCGGCTTGCCGCCGAGGCGGGCGCACTCGACGCGATGGTCGTCACCGATCCCGCCCACGCGGCGGCCCTGTGGCGGATCCGGGAGGACGGGGCCGGGCTTTCCGGCCGTACGCCCGCTGGCGCGCCCGCCCACGCGGGGTGGGAGGACGCCGCCGTACCGCCCGAGAGGCTCGGGGCGTACCTGCGCGAGTTCGAGGCGCTGCTGGCCGACTACCGGCTGACCGGGGTGCCGTACGGGCACTTCGGCGACGGCTGCGTGCACATCCGCATCGACTTCCCGCTGACCGCCGCCGACGGCACGAAGGTCTTCAAGGACTTCCTCCACGCCGCCGGTGCGCTGGCCGCCCGGCACGGCGGGTCGATGTCCGGCGAGCACGGCGACGGGCGTGCCCGCGGTGAACTGCTGCCGCTGATGTACTCGCCCGACGCGATCGCGCTGTTCGAGCGGGTCAAGGCGGTCTTCGACCCGCACGACGTGCTCAACCCGGGGGTCATCGTCCGGCCGGCGCCCCTGGACGCGGACGTGCGAGTTGCCGCCGCGCCGCCGCTGCGCCGCACCGAGCTGCCCAGCCTCGCGCTCGCCTACCGGCACGACCGGGGCGACCTGTCGATGGCCGTTCACCGTTGCACGGGTGTCGGCAAGTGCCGCGCCGACACGACGGGGTCAGGCGGCGTGATGTGTCCGTCGTTCCTGGCGACCCGGGACGAGAAGGATTCCACCCGGGGCCGGGCCCGGGTGCTCCAGGACGTGGTTTCCGGACGGCTCGGACCGGACGGCTGGCGTTCCGAGGCGTTGCACGACGCGCTGGACCTGTGCCTGGCCTGCAAGGGCTGCTCCGCGGACTGCCCGACCGGTGTGGACATGGCCTCCTACAAGGCCGAGGCGACGCACCAGCGGTACCGCAGGCGGATCCGCCCCCGGTCGCACTACGTCCTCGGCTGGCTGCCGCGCTGGGCGCGGCTGGCGACTCGCGTACCGGCCGTGACCGGCGTGGTCAACGCGATGCTGCGCGCGAGGGTGCTGCACCCGCTCATCACCTGGTCCGCCGGGGTGGACGCCCGGCGGACCCTGCCCAACTTCGCCACCACGACGTTCCGGCGCTGGTTCGCGCGGCGTGGGCAGTCGTCGCAGGGGCGGCACGGAGACGTGGTCCTGCTCGTCGACACCTTCACCGACGCCTTCTCACCCGAGGTGGGGCAGGCGGCTGTGGCGGTGCTGGAGGATGCCGGCTACCGGGTGCTCGTGACCGGGAAACCCGTCTGCTGCGGGTTGACCTGGATCTCCACCGGCCAGCTCGACGGCGCCCGTCGGCAGGTCCGTGCCACCGTTGACGCGCTGGCCCCGCACGTACGGGCCGGCGCGACGGTGGTGGGCCTGGAACCGTCGTGCACCGCGGTGCTGCGGTCCGACGCCCTCGAACTGCTCGACGGCGCGGACGCGGACGCCGCCGTGGAGGTCGCGGCGGCCACCCGCACGTTGGCGGAGCTGCTGACCGCCACTCCCGGCTGGACGCCACCGGAACTGGGTGGGGCCACCGCCGTCGCCCAGCCGCACTGTCACCATCACGCGGTCATGGGCTGGGACACCGACGCGGCGTTGCTGGAGCGGGCCGGCGCCGAGGTCCAGCGACTCGGCGGATGTTGCGGTCTCGCCGGCAACTTCGGTGTCGAGCGGGGCCACCACGAGGTTTCGGTCGCCGTCGCCGAGCACGACCTGCTTCCCGCCGTACGTGCGGCGGCACCCGACGCTGTCGTGCTCGCCGATGGATTCAGCTGCCGCACCCAGCTCGACACGCTCGCCGACCGTTCCGGTGAGCACCTGGCCCAACTCCTCGCCCGTCACCTGCCACCGAGGTCCGACGACCCGGTGCGCTGAGGTAGCCCGGTGAGGTCTCCACCTGGCGCCAGGCCCGCTTCGACCCCGGGATCGGCGGACGCAAACCCACGTATGCACTGGTGGCCGCGACCGAGGCGCTCTCCTACGGCGACGTCACGGACTTCTCCTTCTCCCACTCCGGTTTGGTCGACGCTCGGGCATTGCCCAGCTACCGGACCGAGACACAGGGGAGCGGGAACGTCAATCATCGACTCATGTAAGGCTAGCTATGTATTTCCCGGCACCACCTGTCGCCTGATGCCCGGCGGCTGGCGCGGAAGGCGGGAAGCTCGGAGGGCCGCCGCCGAACGACAGGCCGTTGACCGGCGGGGTGGTGGGCCGGCGCTTTGACCAGATCACCTTCCGGTGCCCGTCTTCAGGAGTCGCGGGTCAGTTCTGGCCAACCGCTCGGACAAACGCCTGTCAAAACCGTTTCAGGTTGCGGCAAAAGGGGCGCCGGGTTCTATCTGCAGCTCTCTCCGAGAAGATCAGCCAGTCCAATGCCGGCATCAGAGACTCACCGCACGCTCTGCGACGTCGCTACGGACTGTCACCACCGAATGTGAGACAGAGCCCTTAGCGAGACAGTCCCTGCTGGAACTCAACCCAGCTCGAGACGTAGGGTCCTCGCGCGGGTGAGGCAGGAAGAGCGAGGTACGAGTGGTTCGTTGGAAGGTTATCTCTGGCAGTTTGCCCTTGTCGGTTGCCGGCCGGTTTATGCCGTGGGCGATCTCGGTGGGACACAGCAAGTTGCTTTTGCGGGGGTTAATTGGAGATCCGGAGGGCGACGAACCGCTGCGGGTCTTCGATCTCCTCTTCCAGGATGTCTCGCGCATTTGTTTGTCTGATGCCTATTCGGAGCTGCATCTTCGGGCGGCCCCAGAGGCTCGGCAGACCGCCGAGGCGGAGCGCTTGGGTGTGTGGTGGCCAAGCGCGACGATGTACCTGGTGGACCGAACGCGAGACACCGACTATGTGGTCGCGGGCCGGGTGTACTGGGCCGAAGTAACCGTCCCACCCGGAGCGTCCAGTCCCTTGCTCTCCGAGGATCCAGACGATCAGGAAATTCCTGACGTTCTCTACTTCGCCTGAACGGCGGTTTGCGCCTCGATCTCTCGGTCAAACTACATTCTCTCCTCCGCGACCGGCGGGTGCGCGGTCAGCTCCTGGACGTGGCGGTCGGCATGGCGGCGCAGGTCAAGCAGATCAGCGCCCCGCGACCACCGGCCGTGTCCACACTTCCTAAACCGCGTGCTGCGGTCGCCGGAGCGTGCCAGCGCCCGGGGACCAGGTGGGGACCACACGTCGTGCGCGATGGTGGCCGGCATGCTGTCGACTACATGGCCTGATCTTGGGGACAGCGTGCGTGACGTGCGTGGACGTGTGGCGAAGCGTCCTGGGGGTCAAGGGGTCGTCGGTTCGAATCCGGCCGTCCCGACGCAGGTCAAAGGGCTGATCAGGACATCGGGTCGGCCCTTCGCCGTTCTTGGGGATCAGGATCAGTCAAGTTGAACCTGGCTAGCGCTGCTTGACCGCTGGTCAAGTTTTAGGTGGCTACCCGGGTCACTTGCCGAATTGTTCGTTCTCTGGATTCAAGGCGGCCCTGAACGGGCCGCACGCGCCGCCGCCTGGGCGCGCGTCCGTCGCTCCGCTGGCGCTCCGACTCCGGCCACGCAACACGCCCGGCGGCTGGCGCGGAGAGCGGGGAGCCCAGGCCGCCGCAGACGGGATAGCTCAGAGAATGGTGGAGGTTCGTCGCCGGCTGCCGGCCGCGCCGCGCCCGAGCAGCGCGGCGCAGGGAGGGCGCGCCGGGTCCGTGCGGCAAGCCCCAAGCATGGGGGCGGTGGCCGCGCGAGTCCGCATAGTCCTCTCCGGCAACCCCGTGGTTGACCCACCGATCCGGGGAGGCCCCAGTGTCCCGCTCCGCTAGCTCCAACGCTTCGGCGGGGTCTGGAACGTGGCCGATCACGCGGCCGAAGCCCGTGTCGTCTTCGTCTTCGAGGTCGAGGGGCGGGAAGACAGGGCAAACGACTCTGTAGGACCAGCTGGGCCCCACGGGGAATTACCAGACACCACCGACCCCACCGGCGCCGCTGCCGGGGCTACCGTCACTCGGGTTGCGGTGTTCGTCAAGTCGCCTGCGGGCTTCAGTCGACGCCTGCCGGTTACGAACCTGCCCGTCGACGTCGAGTGAGGCCTTCTGGGAACGGCGCCACAGCCAGACCGCTGCAATGACCGCCAACACGATGATCAGAATCATGAGCCAACGCATGTCGACCTCCGTTTATTGAGCGACCATAAGCCCGATCAACAGCCCGTGGGCCTATCGCTGCTCTCAGTATGCGCAGATCCGGTCAAGCGGACGGCTTGTGACCGCTCTCCGCGACGAGGAGAACATCCGTCTCACCCGCAGCGACCACACCATCACCGCCGAGGCTGCCACCGAAACGCTCGCCAAAGAGCTCGACGTCGCGGTCGGTGCCCCGCTGCTGGTGATCGACTGCCAGCTCTACGCCGCCGGCCCGTACGCCGTCGCCACCGGCCGGCTGGTGTTCCGGCCCGACGTCCTGTGCCTGACCGCCTCCGCCGACCCCGCGCTCTCCGCGCCCCGGCAGGCCGGCGCCTTCGGCCTGACCGCCCTCACCCCTCGGCCGCCAGGACCCCCGGCCGAACAGCCGACCCGGCGACAGGGCGAGTGACGGCGAGGGCGATGGCTATCGGGTGAATGCTCCGACCACGGCCGTAGGGCGAATCCCAGGGGCATTGCGTAGTCGATTGAGGCGTGTCTGACCTGGGCGTGTGCGTGGGGTCCATCGACACCCCGCCCGCTCTGCGGGCCGCAGCGGCGTTTGCCGAACCCCTCGCCCAAACGATCTGACCGCCTACCAGGCACGGGTTCAACGCGGGACGCTGCGGATGAACCGTTGCGTGTCGCAGCTTGCGTGGTCCGTCCTGCGATCGCCGCAGGTCTCGGTTTCTCGTACGGCTGAGGCCGCCCGGGGTGGAGGTCACCGGGGCCGCGCAGTCCGTCGTTTTCCTTTCTGGAGATCCCGGTAAACGCGGTGGCGGTGGGGCCGGTCGAGCGGTTCCAGGCTCAGTGAGGTGGCCGGCCGTGATCGTCCCAGGAGATGACCACGGGTTCTGCCGGGCTGATCGGCGAGTACCAACACGCCGCTTGACTCAGGAGACTGCAGCTCAGGGCCGGAATCGTATTTCAAGCGCCACAGGAGTGGATCGACGTGTGGACGGGCCTTTCCCTGAACGGCGGCCGGTGGTCACGCTGCCCGCGCCCACCGACCGCCGGCCCGCCCGCGCTGTGCACGGGCGGGCGCTGGCCGGAGCTGTCGCCCGCCTTCGGGGAAAGGCCCGCCACGGTTATCTCAGGGTGAAGGCGCGGACGGTGGTCTGCTTGATGGTGTTGCCTGCCTCGTCCCAGGCCTCGACCTTCAGGGTGACGGCGCCCTTGGCGGCCCCGTAGCGGGCCTTCGCCGTGTAGGTGCCGTCCTTGTCACGCTTGACGGTGACGGGGGTGTAGGTGGCGCCGTCGTCGGTGCTGGCCCAGAGCTTCAGGCCGGCGATGTCGGGCATCTTGGAGGCGGACGGGGAGTGATAGGGGGAGACGGTGAAGGTGTGCGTGCGGCCCGCACGCACGCTGTTGGCGGCGTCCAGGGTGTCGCCCAGGTCGTAGCTGACGAACACGACCGGGGCCGGCTTGCAGGGCTTGGCGGTGCCGTACAGCATTTCGAGGGAGCAGAACGATCCGGGCAGGGGGTCGGCCGTCACCGGGGTGGTGAAGGTCCACTCGGTGTCGTGCTGGGCGTTCTTGGCGGTCAGCCGGTAGCTGCCCGGGCCTTCCGGCAGGGTGAAGAGCGGGAGGACGTCGGTACCGGAGACCGGGGTGCGCGGGATCTCCTTGCCGTCCCGGAATAGGCTGACGTCGATGCCGGGCTCGAAGGGGTTGGCCCAGTAGTCGGAATTGTACTGCCTTGTGCCAGGCGAGCCGTTGCTGAGCTCGAACTCCGCCCACAGGCTGTCGCCCTGGACACAGATCATGCACCGGAAGCTCCAGCCGAGGTTCGTGCCCGGCTTGGCGAGCTTGTAGAGGCTGTCCGGGCCGGTCGCGGCGCCGGGCGTGAAGGGGGCGGTCAGCCACGACTGCCGGGTGCGGATCGGCTTGTCGAACACCTCCAGGGCCCACTGCGGTCGCGCATCGGAGAAGCTCAGCGGATCGGGTATCTCCCACATGCCGTGCGAGCTGACGACCTCGGGGTCGAGCGGTCCGACCCAGTCACGCCGTTCCTGCAGGGTGAGCCTGGGGGTGCCCCACTCCGAGGGCTGCGACACCAGCGGGAGGAGGTCGTCGGTCTTCCACGCGTACCGCCAGTCGCTGTAGCGCTGCGGTGCGACGGTGTGGATGTCCATGTCGATCCGGGCCAGGTCCCGCTCGGTGAAGGTGTAGTGCAGCGAGCGGGGCACGCGGCCCTCTTCGTACGGGGCGAAGGTGTAGGTGTAGGGCGACTCCTCGGTGCCGGTCACCCGGATGGTTAGCCGCTCCCCGCCGCTGAGCCGCTCGCGTAGGTCGAGCGCCTCGCGGGAAGGCAGAGACACGTTGGGGATGCCGACCGGCTTAGGGGAGCCGGTGAACGGCTTCTGCACGAGGCCGAGCGGGATCGCGCAGTTGCTCCCCGGCTTCGGGAAGTGCGCGATCGTGGCCGCGCCCGCGTCGCGGATTGGGCCGATCCGCTCGATTTGGGCTCCGCAGACGTCGCCGAACAGGCCCGCCGACGTCGGCGCCTCCATGAGGACGAGCTTGCCGCGCAGGTCACGGCCAGCGATGTCCTCGGGCCTGCCCTCGCCGACGTCGACGACGTCCAGATCACGGGTGCCGGTGAACGGCCGGAAGTCAGGGAAGATGTCCTGCTGTAGGTGATTCCCGTAGACGTCGAAGCCGTGCATTGGGGCCGCCGGGTGCAGGGCAGGTGCGCGCGGCTTGCGCACGCTCATGGCGACCTCGCTCCGGCCGAGGGTGAAACGGGTGTGGAAGCGGAACCCGCCCTTGGTGACCGTCTTCGTGGGCAGGGCCCACAGCCGGGCCCACGAGCCGATCGGCGTGTTCGTCGAGATGGCACCCATGTAGGAGGTGCCGTTGGACACGGTCCGCTGGTAGGCCATGGTGGGGGAGTTGTTCAGCGGTTCAGCCGGCTGCGGGGTGGTGAAGCGCACCTCGGACAGCTTCCGGGCGTCGAGCGTGATCTCCGTGTCGCCGGTGACGGTGATCTCGGGCTGGAACAGGAAGGCCAGGTTGTGCCGGTCGTCGCCGCCGACCCAGGTCAGCCCCTGCGTCACGCTGACGACGCCCTGCGGGACGCGGGTGACCGTGGTCCCCACTTTGCTCAGCAGGGTGCCGCCGATGACGCCCTTGCCGCCGGACACGTCGATGGTGTCCTGGCCCCAGGGGCTGTACGGCTTGCCGTCCCGTCCCAGGGTGTGGATGGTGAGCGTGGCCTTGGGCGCCTCGCGCACCGCACCGACGGGGGTGCGCAGCTGGACGCCGTCGGCGGCTGCGGTCACCACGCCCGTGTAGGTGTCCAGAGCCAGTCCCTTGGAGTCGAGGCTGACGGTGGTCGTCGCGGTCGCCGAGGCGGGCACGGTCAGGGTCGCGGCGGCCACGCTGAGCGCGCCCTCCACCACGCTCCCGTCCGATTTGCGCAGGCCAGCGGTGAGGGTCAGGGTGACCGGCTGCCCGCTCAGGTTGGTGTAGGTCAGGTCCCGGCTCGCGGGCCCGCTCTCCTCCGTGAGGGCGCCGAAGTCGAGCCCCGTGGTGGTGGCGAAGACCTGCTGGGTGTACGCCCTGGCCACGTCGACCCGGCCCGCGCCCTGCTTGTACACGCTGATGTCGTTGTCCTTGGACGTCGACATCAGCGCGGCCTTGATCTGCTGGCCGGTCCAGTCCGGGTGCTGCTGGGCCAGGATCGCCGCAGCTCCTGCGACATGTGGCGTGGCCATCGAGGTACCGCTGGCTGCTGTGTAGTGCTCGTCGAACGGGGTGCCCATCATGGTGCCCCCGGCACGCGCGGCGGTGATCGCCACGCCGGGGCCGGCGATGTCGGGCTTGAGCCCGCCGTCACCGAAGCGCGGCCCCTGGCTGGAGAAACTTGCCCACTTGTCCTCCTTGTCGACTGCGGCCACGGTCAGCGCGGCGTCGGCCGTACCGGGGGAGGAGACCGTCTCGGCGCCGGCGGCGCCGGAGTTGCCCGCGGCGATCACGAACAACGCGCCGCTGGAGGCGCTCAGCGCGTTGACCGCCTGGCTCGCGGGGTCGGTGCCGTCGGTGGGGCTGCTGCCCAGGCTCATGCTCACCACCTTGGCGCCGCTGGCGACGGCCCACTCCATGCCCTCGATGGCACCCGAGTCGGTGCCGGAGCCGGAGTTGTCGAGCACCTTGCCGATGATCAGTTGGGCACCCGGGGCGACGCCCTTGTACCTGCCGTTCGCCGCCGCGCCCGATCCGGCGACGGTGGAGGCCACGTGGGTGCCGTGCCCGTGCCCGTCCTTGACGTCCTCGCCGGGCATGAAGGACTTGCTGGCGACGACCTTGCCGGCCAGATCGGGGTGGGTGGCGTCGATGCCGGTGTCCAGGACGGCAACCTTCACGCTGGTGCCGTCGTGCCCGCCGGCCCACGCCTGCGGCGCGCCGATCATCGGCACACTGACGTCCAGGTCGGCCTTGACCTTGCGGTCCAGCCACACCTTGGCGATGTCGCCGCGCAGCGTGTCCGGCGTGTTGGCCAGCCCGGCCAAGCCACTCGCGTCCTTCTTCGCGGGTACGGCCCGCACCGCCTGCCAGAACGTGCCCGCCTCAGCCTTGGTGACCTTGACCGCGGAGGCGTTCACGCTCTCCAGGGTGAGGGCGGGCTCGCTGGCCGGGATCGCCCGGGCCGCGGCGGCGACGGACGCGTCGCTGCGCTGCGCGGGGTACTGCACGATGACCGGCAATTGCTCGGTTTTGTCGTCGGTGTAGCCGTTCTCGGCCAGGTAGGTGACGTTGAACAGCTCCCGGTCCAGGCGGCCCGCCTGGATGGCCGGCATGGCGTCGGTGGGGGTGACGTAGACCCCCTTCGGGGTGGCCAGCGTGGACAGCAGCGCCCGCGTGCCGTCGGGGCGGGGCGTGGCCTCGGCCTTCACGGCGTACTTGCCGCCGCCGGCCTCGACGAGGCTGACGACGTCGCCGGTGACCAGGGTGATCGTCTTGGAGCCCGGGCTCAGCCCGGCCAGGGGAATCGGACCGGGCGTGGGGGGCTGGGGGGCTGGGGCGGCCAGCGCGGGAGGTGCGCTCGGCGCGACCAGGGTGCCGAGCACCATGATCGAGGCCGCCAGGAGCGACGGGCCGCGGGATCTGCGTGGAGACATGCGGAACTAGCCCTTCGGGTGCGGGGGATGGGTGGTGTCAGACCGGCTCGAACCCGTCCGGGGGCTCTTCCGGAGCCTCTTCCGGGGTGGGGGCGGGCTCTGCGTCGTCCGGGTTCGGATCACCCGGGTCGTCGGATTCGGACATGCCGCAAGCCTCGTCGTCGCGGGTACGCCGGGACTATGGGGCAGATCCCCCATTCAGCGCGCCCGAGCCCCCAAGCGCGGCGCGGGAGCGCAGCCCCAGCTTGCGCAGCACGGCGCTGAGATGCTTCTCCACCGTCTTGGGGGACAGGAACAACTCCTTGCCGATCTCCCGGTTGGTCAGCCCGGCGGCTGCCAGCTCGGCCACCTCGCGTTCCCGGGGCGACAGCGCGGGACCGTAACCGTTCGGGCCGCCCGGGTGGCGCCCCTTCACCGCCACGCCGTGCCTGCGCGCTGTCTGCGCCGCGCGGTCCAGATCCCACCGGGCGCCTAGCTCGAGGTAGGCCGCGTGCGCCGCGCGTAGGCTCTCGCCGGCGTCCGGGTCCCCGGCCCCGAACAGCGCCTCGGCCGCCTGCTCGCGCGCCTGCGCCGCCTCGTACGGCGCGCCCAGCCGGTCATAGGCGTCGGCCGCCGCGGCGAACTCCCGGCCGTCGCCGCTCAGCTGGGCACGCGCGTGCGTCAGGGCGGCGGCGGCCAGCGGGGCGTCCAGTCCGTCCAGCGTCACCGAGAGCCGGGCGACCAGGGCGACGGCCTCGTCATGCCCGCCGGTCCCATCCATCGCGGCGGCCAGCGCGGGCAGCACGCGTACGGACAGCGGCCACAACCCCTTGGTGTCCCACACCTCGATCGCTGCCCGGGCTTCGCCCGGCTCCGCCGACAGCCGCAGCAACGCGGTCACCGACAGCGGCAGCAGCTCGTATCCACCCAGCGTGATGGTGCGCCGTACAACATCGGGCAGGTCGCGCCTGGCGGTGTCCAGGTCGCCCCGCGCCAGGGCCAGGCAGGCCGCGACAGTCTCGGCGGTGATGCGGTCGGACGGCCGCCCGTCGTACTCCTCCAGCAGTTCCGCCACATGGTCGTCCAGCCCCTCCCACCGGCCCCGGCCGTAGGCCAGCAGCAGGCCGACGAGGCGGCACCTGGCGAGCGGCTCGCCGTCCTCGGCGGCACCCAGCGTGGCGGCCGCCAGCAGCCGGTCGGCTATCTCGAAGTGCCCGGCGCAGCAGGCGTTCTCCGCGATGGACCGGTAGGCGTTGACCTCTTGGCGGTGCCGGGGCCGGTCGCCGGTCCGCCGCCGGATGTCGCCGGCCAGCTCCGCCCAGCGTGGGTCGCCGATGCAGATCAGCGACATCGCGACCTTCCCCAGCACGAAGACTTCGGCGACCGGATCGCCGATGGCGGGCACGGTCTCCAGCGCGCGGTCCAGCCAGCGAGCGTGCTCGGCCACGGACACGGTGGGATCCATCGGCCGGCCGAGCGCCGCCATCACCCAGGCCGCGAGGTCCGGGCGCTCGCCGAGGTCCTCGACCGCGGCCGCGAGGGCGTGGCGCTGCACGGCGGGGTCGCCGCCGAGCCGTTCGTGCAACATGCTGATCAGGAAGTGCAGCTGCCCCCGCTTCAGGCCAGGACCGGCCGACTCCAGGGCGTCGGAGAGCAGGTCGACCACGGCCGGAGGCCGCAGCACCTGGGCCGCCGCCCAGCCCAGGCGTACGGCCAGCTCTCCTCGCCGCTCCGGCTCCAAAGGCGCGCTGCGCAGCACGTCCTCCAGGATCCGTACCGCCTCCGTGTCGTCGCCGAGAGCCGACGCCTGCTCAGCGGCCCGCTCGGCGATCCCCGCCCACTCCGCCAGCAGCCCGGCGCGGCGCAGGTGGTGCGCCAGCTGCCCCAGCGGCACCGGCTCCACCGCGCGCACGGCGGCCGACGCGCGCTCGTGCAGGTCCTGCCGCCGACCCAGCGGGATCCCGCTGTACACCGCCTGAGCGGCCAGCACGTGCCGGAAGACCACCAGCCCGTCCCGCTCGGTCAGCAAACCGGACACCAGCAGCTCGTCCAGCCCGGCCACGAACTCCGCCTGGGCGAGGCCAGCCACCTCCCTCAGCGCCGGTACGGCCACCGGCACCTGCAACACCGCCGCTGCCTCGGCCACCCCGCGCGCCACCTCGGGCAGCCTGGCCACCCGCTCACGCACCGAGTCGCGCACCCCGCGCGGCACGTCCAGCTCCTCCAGCGCCCGGCGCGCCCACCGGCCGCCGCGCAGCCGGATCAGCGCGCCGCGTGAGCGCAGCAGCGCCAGCAGTTCCTGTACGGCCAGCGGCAGCCCCGATGACAGCGTGTACAGGTGGGCGCCGAACTCGGTGGTGACCCCCTCCTCCTCCAGGATCGCGGCCGCCAGCACGCGGGTCTGCTCGGAGTCGAGTGGCTCCAGCACGAGGTGCTCGCGCACGACGGCGTCGGCCGGCCGTCCCGTCATCTCCCTGATGTCGGCTGTGGCCTCCTCACCCCGGTAGGTGACCACAACCGACGCCGTGGCCGGCGCTACGGCTAGCAGGTAGGCCAGGAACTCGATCGTCTGGTCGTCGGCCCAGTGCAGGTCCTCCACGACCAGCACCGCCGGCCCGAGCGCGCCCAGCACGTCGGCCAGGCCGCGGAACAGCCGGTGCCGCTCGGCCGCTCGGTCGTCCAGGGGCTCCAGCAGAGGCGGCAGCACCGCCGCCAGCTCAGGCAGCAACCCGCGCAGCGCGCCGGCGACCGGCGACAGCTCGGCCGTCGCGAGTGCCGCGCCGGTGCCGCGCAGCGCTTCCACGACCGGGCCGAGTGGGAACGGCTCGCGGATGCGCCGGCATGCGCCGGTGAGTAGCAGCCGGCCGGCCAGTTCCGGATGCGCGGCCATCTCCGCGACGAGCCGGCTCTTGCCGATGCCCGCCTCGCCCTCCACCACGACGACGGCGGGCGGGCGGGTCACTGCGGACACCAGACGTCGTAACTCCTTCTGGCGTCCCACCAGAACCGTGCCGTCCAGCGCCATCGTGCCGCCTCCGCTCGCCTCTGCGATCATTCAAACAGGTCCTCGCGTCGACGCCCGCGGCGATGAGCTCGGTAGCCGAGTATTGCCGCAGCGCGTGTAGCACCGAGTCGCTGCCATGGGGCCGAAGTGCTGCGTGGCGGTGTCGGGCACCAGCGGCGTACGCCCATCGGCCTCGGTGGCGAACACGTAAGCGCCGGATGGCAGCTCGGAGCCGAGTAACTGAGCCGAGGTAGACCAGGGCGGGATCCGGGCCGGCAGCGTCAGCCGCGTGCAGCTGTTGTGGTCGAGGTAGCGGATCGCGTCGACGATCTCGCGGCGGGAGTAGGACACAAAGGAACTGCCGATGCCGCGTCGCCGACGTCCTGTCGCGGCTGTGATACGAGAGTCGCCTGGCTGGCCCCAGAGTGCTTTGATCTCGGCTCGGTACTGCGGGTCGAAGCCCTGATCATCTCTTGTGGCCACCGAAGCACCCCGGGAACCCGCCGCAGTCGATGCGCCGCCCCGATCTAGCCGCCCCGCGCCACCCGGTATCGCCAAGCGCTCTGAGGCAATCTGAGCAGGCCAACGAAGGAGACCACCCCCGTGCGTACCCACGAACACGAAGAACAACTCAAGCAGATGACCGCCCCCTACCGTCGCGTCGAAGGCGACCGGTGGCTCGCCCACGCCTAGGCTCCTGTGGGCAGCGGATCCCCGGGTGCTGTGCAGCGAGGACTGGGTTCGGCGGGCGGACTGATGGGCGTCGATTACGGATACGACCTCTACCTGCCGACGCACGCGGTCGGCCAGACCCTGCGGGCGGTTGCCTCGATCGCCCGGGAAGGGATCGGGTCGGTGGATGTCGTCGTGCCCGGCGGTGAGCGGATCACGCTGCCGTTCCGCGGCGAGCCGGCGGATGACGCGGACCACTGGTCGCTGGACACATGCCTGTTCTTCCCAGTCGGCGACGAGGCGATCCGGGCGTGGGCCGAGGTGGAACGACGCGAGGGGAGGCAGGAGCACCCGGATGCGCAGGGTCGAATCTGGGTCGGTTCGGTCTATTTGTCTTTCTGGCGGAGCTGCGGGTTGCGTCCCGGCTATTCGCGGCTGGACTTCACCGCAGCCAGCAGCAGTATGAGCCGATTGTTCGAGCGGTCGGCGAGCATCCGCGGTGCCTTCATCGGGCTCGCCGAGTCTGTCGGTGCCGCCTGCCTGGTGCTGGACCGGGAGGGCGACGGTGATGAAATCTGCTGGCCGCCCGGCGGGGACGATCTCGCGGCGCTCGCTGGCCATCGACCAGCTGGTGTCGGGCGATAGGCGGGTAGAGGATTACACGCTCTGTGTGCAGGGCGTTGCGGCTGCTGCGCTCCTCGCCGGATGCGTACCAGAGAACGATGAACGGTGGCCGGCTGGCACAGCCCTACGGCCCACCGCAGACGTCGCCATTGCAGCCTTGCGTGCCCTCGACACCGCCTACGCCGATGACTCGATCCTGACGGAGATGGCGGCTGATCGATATCGACCAATCGGCAGAAGTCAATGCAATCGAGCATCTCTTGGATGAGGCGACCACGCCCGTTCCTGCCGTGGTGGAGCACCTGACCTCCGCCTCAATCAGGCGGCGTCCCTTCGTCAGCAAATGGCCTAGCGGCCCTGTTGCCGGATTGGCCTCTATGGACTCATGGCACCGTACAAGCGCCGGCATCGGCCGGCCGCGCCGCGCTTGTGCGGTGCAAGCGCCGGCATCGGCCGGCACGCCGGCCATCTCCTGCGGCGACGGCATAGCCCAGGGATGCCCCGGCGGGAGCGCACAGGCTTCGGGGAAGGTGTGCCATCCCGCCCATCGTCGACCCTTGCAGAGTCGAGCAGACCTGGCCAAGGGCGCCAAGGTCGTACGTCCGGTAGGGCGCTCCACCTTAGTGCCCTGTGTCAGGCCCGCTCCATGGTGTGTGGGGCGACGGCGGACGGGGTGGCACGGATCAGCTTCACGTGAACGCGATGGTCAGTATGGTGCCGACTATAAAAGAAACCACGCCGAGAATGATGCCAGCCCATTGGAGTCGCAAGTTCTTGCGCTCGCGTCGTTCTTGCGCTTTTCTGAGAATTTCTTCTCGCTGCCTCAGTTCATCCGCGAGTTCGGTTAGGGCGGCAGTTCCGCCATTGGCGTCCAGATTTTTGAGCGCGATCGCGACATTCTTGATCCGCACACTCCAAGGGGACGGCACATGCGCAAATGGGTCTTCAGCGTCTAAGCTCGCCACCAGCTTGGCGAGCGTATTGCGCTGATCGTCACCCATTTTAACTCGGTAACGCTTTTGAAACACCTCCAAGCCGTTGGCATCCATACTCTCAACGATGTACCACAGGTCGCCGGCGAGGCTCCGAGGATTCTCGTCCAGAGAATGCATGATGGCCGAATATGACTCATGATGCCGCTTAAGCTGCGCTAGCTGCTGATCGGGCGCGGCATTGCGAAGGGCGTTTTCCACGGCGCGGAAGAACTGCCTCTGCAAATCCCTGACTCGTGCCGATTTATTATAGCGCTTGAAAACAAAGAAGAAGACTGTCCAGTAAACGGCAGAAAATGCAGCGATAAACGTTATGAATGGTGGGTCCGTCAAGAAGCTCGGCCAACTCATGTGCCTTCTCCCCAGCGCTTCAAGCTTGCTACGGCAACCAATTGTGACTCATCGATCAGTAGAGTCATGGCCTGTACCGTATATGGCGGGTGTCGAAGCAGGGAAGGCGTCGCCGACGTCAGCCGACAGCAGCCTGATTTCTGCAAGACAGGGGAGCGCGGCGTGCCCGCTCCGTGCCCGATGAGGCGGGAGTCGAGGGTCAACGGCGGTCAGCTCCTAGACGTGGCAACAAGCGTGACAGCGCAGGCCAGGCCAGGTCACTGCCGAGCAGCCTCCAGGGGCGTCGGGACTGTCAAACGAACGGGGCTGTCTCACATTCGGTGGTGACGGAGGGTGCTGGTTAGCCGAGCAGGATGCGGTGTCGCAGGAGAGCGAAGCCTGCGCGTCCGTACATCTGTCGCTTGGTCAGTTTGGTCTGGTGTTGACGCCTTCGGTGCCGCCGTTGTGGAGGGGGAAGTCAGGGCGGCGTTGACGGCGTCGTGGTGAGGCCGAGGCCGCGGGTGAGGGTGTGCAGGTGGGGCAGGTCCGTGGCCTTGACCTCGGTGATCCACGCGGTGAGACGGTCGTCGTTGCCGTCTGCGGGGGTGAGGAGCGCGGCGAAGGCGCTGATGAAGCCGGCCAGCGCGGTCATCTGTGGGCAGGCGCCGGTGAGAGCGTTGACGAGTGTCCGCTGATGTTCTTTGAGCTGGTCGGGTGCGGTCAGGAGGTAGCGGGTCAGGCGTCGGGGTGATAGTGCTGGGCGGTCGGCTTCGACGCGGCCTTGGTGATGTAACGGTAGAGCAGGTTGAGGCTGCCGGTGTAGCCCAGTTCTTTGATCTCGGCGAGGAGTTGGGTGGCGCCGACGGCGGGGTCTTGTTCCCGGCGTCGGCGCAGGTGCTCACGGTAGGGGCCGACGAGGGTGGGCCGGTACTGCGGTGCGCGGACCAGGCGTTGCGGTTCGCTGATCCGGGCGTAGCGTTTGATGGTGTTGAGGCCGAGGTTGAGCCGGCGGGCGCATTCGAGCAGGCCGACGCCTTTGTCGAGCAGGTCGTGGACTTGCTGCCATCGCTGCCGGGGTTGTGCCACAGGTGCCAGCGGTTCGCGACCTGCAACGTTTCGGGTAGGGCGCGGCGGACCGCTTCGGCGTAGGCGCCGGAGGAGTCCCGGCACACCACCTCGACACCCGGATGCTCACGCAGCCACGTTTCCAACGTGTTGGCCTTGCGGTCGGGCAGCACATCGATGGCTCACGGGTGACCGCGTCGATGAGAACGGTGGTGTATCGCTGACGTCGCCGTAACGCAAAGTCGTCCACCCCAAGCACCCGGGGCACCCGCCGCTCGGGCAACGGCAGCCGCAGCAGCGCCCGCAGGGCCGTATGCCGGGACACGACCACCGCAAGGGCCGACAGTACCCGGGCACCGGCACGGCCGGCCAACTGCCGCACGACCGCACCGACATGAGAGATCAGCCGGGGTGTGCGGCGCTGGTAGCGGCTCAGGACCCCCGGCAACTGTTCCCGGAACGTGCGACGGCAGCCCCGCGTCGGGCACACCAGTATCCGCACCCGGACCACCACCGGCCGAGCATCCACCGGCACATCCGCGAGGGTCCGCTGGTGATATCCGTGCACTCGTCTCGTCACGGCCGCGCAGCCCGGACAAGCCACCGGCCCCTCGGGAGTCCGAGCCCGCACCAGGATCCGTTCACCCTCGTCCGTCACGTCGTCGATCACCAGCGGCAGCAGCCCCGAGAACACCATCTTCGTAAGATCATCGATCTTGTACCCATGATCTCAACGACATCGACTACCTTCGGTCACCACCGAATGTGAGACAGAGCCGAATGTGAGACAGAGCCGTTCGTTTGACAGACCCGATCCGCATTCGATCGGAGGGCCGTCCGTTGCGTGATTCCGGCTTCATGGGCACTGCACTCCATGCGCTGCGATCGGCCGAGTCACGTCCGCCGAACGCACCCGGTTTCCCTCCAACGGGTGTGTATCAGGGCGTATGCGGTGACCACTCGCACATCTAAGCTCCTCACGTGTATTTCGTGGAGCGGTCGCGGGTGGATTCTCCGTTCAGCAAGCTGGTTTTCCACGTGCCAGAAACGACGGTGCTCGGCTGGTTCCAGCGCGCCTGGCACCATGAGGACCTGGAAGCTCTTCTCAACGCCGAGATCGGCGGCGGCGCCTACGGTTTCGACTCGATCTTCGAGGCGATCGAGGAACACCGCCTGCCCTGCCCACAGACCCTCGATGAGCTGCGCGAACTCCTGGACGAGCACCTCTGGGTCGAATCTGACGACCCGATACGCCTCGACGAGCGAGGGCTGCGCGTGCGTACCAACGACGACGCGGTGGACCTGGCCTACTACTTCCTTGAGGACGAGGCGATCACCGCCCATCCCGACCGGCTCGCGTACCTCGTAAGCGACACTTGGCCGCTGCCGTCCGGCACCGCCGCGCCCGGCGCGACCTTCAGCCCTGACGTGGCGCTCCGCGTCGTCGGCCCACCCGGACCCGATCCGGATTCCGTCTACGCGGTCCGCATCACCTGGCAGCACACCGACCACGACGGCACGAACCTGGACCAGCGGGAAGCGATCGTCTTCCCCGGCGTCAACCTGCCCGGACTCGCCGACCACCTACGCGGTATCGCCGATCCCGTGTCCCGGGAACGCTTCGACGCCGATCTGCTGCGCTCCCTCGTCGGACCCGGCGACGACAACATCGGCCCCGCCATGGACCGCTACCTCTGCCTCGAACCACACGACTTGTCGACTTTCGGAAGGTGGACCGCACCCAGCCACGAGCAGATCCTGCAATGGAAGCTGCCGGAGCCACCACCGGAGGCTCGCGTCGCGGTGGATGAGCACCTCGCCCAGGCCGCCCGCTACATAGACGACTTCTTCGGCCACGAGCAACTGTTCCTCTTCGACACGCGTTGGGCAGCCGCCCACCCCGACCTGGCGCTGTCCCTGCTCCGCTATGCCACCCACTGGGACCCGTTTGCGCCGTGACGGGTTTCCGAACACTCAGCTACGTCACGGGCTCCTGACCGTCCGAATAGGTTCACCCCCGGAAGCGGGGACTTAACTTGCCCATCCGCTCTTCGGCATGTCGACAGAACGTGAGGTCGACACGCGTCACAGGGTAGGCGCATCGACAGCACATCGAGAGAACAACTCGTTTCGGAAGAATCGCCGTGCAGGCGTCGTAAGCGCCCGGTGGAGCTTCTTCGCGGGCCACGCCCACCGTTGCCTGTTGCACGAGCGGACCCACGCTCGGCGTACGAGCCATCGGCATTAGGTGGAGACAACGTGCTAACCACACCGCCAGACCTTGATTCGATGATCGCGCAATATGCCACGGAAGATTTCGGCGACTCCACATCGATCCAGGAGGCCGGTCTGGACTCGCTGTCGCTCCTGCGCCTTGCTGTTGACGCAGCCAGCGCGGACGCGGAGATCGACGCTGCGGGGTTGGTCGGCGTACGGACGGTCGCAGACCTTAAGGTCTGGCTTACCCGCCTAGTCGCGAACGATGCAGATGAGGCCGGTGTCGCATGCTGAAGAACACCGTGGCATCTAGCACGGCGGACCCCGCCCTTCTGCCTATTACCGATTCCCAGAAGGGGCTGCTCGTCGTCGACAGCAGGGTGCCGACCCCCGAGATCTACAACCAGATCATGCAGTTCGACCTGGATCCGCGGCTGTCGGACAAGGCCATCGACCATGCCCTCGCGGTACTGGTCACGGTTCAGCCGGCTCTGCGCCAGGTCTTCGGCCACCTGCCGAGGATGCATTCCAGGCTCACCCCTCCGCCGGAGCCGGGACATGTGCCGTTCGAGCGTGTGGACGTACCGCCGGACGAGTACGCGGCAGCTGTCGAGGCATTGGCGAGGCGACTCGGGCAACGGCCGTTCGACCTCGCGGCAGGGCCGGCCTATCGATTCGGATACATACGCGCCACTGACGGCTCCGCGGTCGCCATTCTGCTGTGCGGCCATCACATTGTCGGGGACGGCGTCTCGATGGGGCCGATCATCCGTGACCTGGAATCCGCGCTGACCTCGAAGCTCACCACAGAGGACCTCGAAGCGCTGCGCGAGGCACGCGAATCGGCCTTCCGTGGGGAACTTGAGGCGCAGAACCGGGCCTCCGGCTCGCCGGAGACGGCCCAGCACGTCAAGGAATGGGCCGAGCAGTTGCAGGGCGTCCCACCTCTTGTGTTGAACCCCCGGCCAGGGCGGCCAGAGGAGACGGGCTTCTCCGGTGCACGCCTTTCGTGGCTACTCAGTGAGCGAGAAGCGTCGGACCTCCAGGAGGCCTGCAAACGACTGAGCGTCACGCCCTTCGTGCTGCTGAGCGCCGTCTACGGGGCCGTACTCGCCCGGCACGGCGGTGTGTCCACGGTCCTGATCGGCAGTCCCCTGTCGGCCAGGCGGACAGTCCGCTCGTACGACCTCTGCGGATTTTTCGTCAACACCCTGCCCGTCACGGTCGACGTGGACTGGTCGCGCACGGTGGACGAGCACATCGCCGAGACCGTCCGGGACGCCGTCGACTACTGCCGCGCCAGGGTCGCCGTCACGCTCAACCAGCTCGTGGCGGCTGTCGGGCAGGACCGCACCAGCAACCGCAACCCTTTGTTCTCCTGCATGCTCGCGATGCAGGACACCTTCGACGGGAAATCGACTGGCGCCGTCGTCGGGGTACGGGAACCGGGCAACGGAACGGCGAAGTTCGACCTGTGGCTCGGTGCCACGAAGGTGGAGAGCCGATGGTTGCTGGAGCTCGAGTACGACCGGCATCTGATATCGGAGGCTATCGCGGACGCGCTACTCGCGTCGCTGCGCACGGCACTGCGTCGTACGCTCAAGGACGGCAGCCGTCCGTTGGCCGATCTGTTCACCGACTGGATCAACGACGGCGACCCTCCGTGCGCAGCAGCCGGGTTGGCGGACGCCGGCCGTCCGGCTCTGGCTCCGGCTCCGGCCTGCGGTCTCGCGGAGTGGATCGAACAGGCCGCTCGCCGTACGCCCGACGCGATCGCCGTCGAGGAGCCCCTGCGGAACCTGACGTACGGCGAACTCCTGGCCGCCACCGAGCGCACCGCCGAAGGGCTGGCCCGGCAGGGCGTCATACCGCGGCAGGTCGTCGGCCTGTCCCTGGACGGGCTGTGCGACGCCGTGATCGCGATGCTCGCGATCCTTCGCTGCGGTGCCACCTATCTGCCGCTGGACACGGGCCTGCCGTGGGAACGCCTCGCTCACATGGTGGACCAGGCGGGTTGCCGCCTGATCGTCGGCCACGGCCTCAACCTCCCCGGTACGCGCACCACCAGCCTGGCCGAACTCTCCGTCCCCGGCGACGGGCCCCGTGCCTCGGGCGGCTCCGCCGACTCGGCGGTGTATCTGATGTTCACCTCGGGATCGAGTGGCGTGCCTAAGGGGGTGGTGATGGGTCACCGGCCCCTGCTGAACCTGGCCGCGTGGCAGATCTCCGCCATGGAGCACGATGCGACGACGCGCTTCCTCCAGTACGCGCCCCTCGGCTTCGACGTTTCTTTCCAGGAGATCATTCCGACACTCGCCTCGGGCGGCACCGTCGTCTCCCGCGTGCCGGCCGACCGGCGAGACTTCCCGGCGCTGATCCGGCGCATCGAGGAGACACGGGTCAGTCACCTCTTCATACCGGTGGCGGCCCTACGCTCGTTCGTCCAGGCCGTGCGGCGTGCCTCGGCCCACTTTCCCGGCCTGCGGCGCGTCTGCGTCTCCGGTGAGCAGCTCCTCGTCGACGACGAGATCCGTCGGTTCTTCGTCGACCACCCAGAATGTGTGCTCGTCAACCTCTACGGTCCCACCGAGACCAACGCCGCCACGGTGCACGAGATGCGGGGCGACGCCGCGTGGTGGCCCGCCCACGCACCGATCGGCCGCCCGTTGCCCGGTGTGGCGGCGTACGTGGTCGACGAGACGGGCCATCTCGCGCCCGTCGGCGTACCCGGCGAGCTCTACCTCGGCGGCGTCAGCGCCGCGGACGGCTATCTCGACGCAGAACGGACCGTGGTGAGCTTCCTGCCCGACCGGTTCTCCGGCGACGACACCTCGCGCATGTACCGCACAGGTGACCAGGTGGTGCGGGACGCCGACGGGACGCTGATCTTCCTCGGCCGACGGGACAGCCAGACGAAGATTCGCGGTTACCGGGTGGAGCTCGGCGAAATCGAGGCGGTCGCCAACACCGTGGCGGGCGTCAGGCAGTCCGTCGCAGTGGCGAGAGGGCTCGGGGCCGACCGCGAACTGGTCCTCTTCCTCGTCGCGGAGCCCGGCGCCACCCCCGATCACGGGGAGCTCCAGGCCAGGATCTCCGCAGCACTGCCGTCGTACATGTCGCCGTCCTGGGCCTTCGACATCGACCGGATACCGATGTCGCGCACCGGCAAGACCGACCGGGACGCCCTGGCCGCCCTGGCGGACCGGCTCATCGCCGAGAAGAAGACGAACGCGGCCACGACCACGGTCGAATACGCCTCCGACCTGGAGCGCGGACTGGCCGCCATCTGGTCGTCGATCCTGGGAATCGACGGCATCGTCCGTGACCGATCATTGATCAAATACGGAGCCCACTCGCTGAACATCTTCACGGCCTTCGGCGAGATCCAAGAGGAGTACGGCGCGACAGTCCCGGTAGCCGAGTTCTTCCGGTCGCCCACCATCGCGACGCTCGCCGAACTCGTATGGGCGAGCCTGGCCGAAGATGCCCAGCACGCACGAGATGTTGACGTCGCCGAAGATGAGGCCCAGGCATGACGGCCGCGGCTGTGCCCGGGCACGCCACTGCTCCTCGTGTGTTCCCCGTACGACAGGGGCGGCCGGAAGACCGCCGTGAGGCGCTGGCGGGAACTCGCGCCGAACCTGGATTTCTCCGCCTCGCAGCCGGACATCACGACGTGTTCGAGCCCGCGCAAATTCCCCATTCGACCGAGGCCATTCACGCGTTCCCGAATCAGGACGGGCGATGACAGCGGAAGCAGGGGCGACAGCGACGACTCGGCCTCCGGTGGCAGTCGTCAGCGGCGGAACCCGCGGTATCGGCCTCGCTTTCAGCCGCCGTCTGGTGCAGCTGGGTTTCCAGGTGAACGCGCTGTACCGGTCCGACGAGGATGGTGCGCGCAAGGCGGTGGGGGAGTTGGGCCTCAGCCTCAACCCGGTGCGGGTGGATCTGTCTGACGGAACCTCGGTGGTCGAAGCGGCGGAGGCGGTCCTGGCTGAGTACGGGCCGCCGACGGTTCTGGTCAACAACGCCGGGATCAACGTCGACCGTCCGTTCCTGAAGATGAGCCACGACGACTGGCGGCGGGTCATAGACACCAACCTGTCCGGTGTCTTCTATCTGACCCGCGCGCTCGCCCCTGCGATGGTGGCCGCAGGCACCGACGCGACGATCGTCAACGTCGGCGCCACGACGGGCATCCGCCCCCGCCGCGACGGCGCCAACTACTGTGCGAGCAAAGCGGGACTGCTCCATCTGACCAAGTGCCTCGCTCTCGAACTGGCACCCCGCGTCCGGGTCAACTGCCTGATCCCCGGCAACACCGAGACCGACGAACTGGTCGAACGGTTCAACCTGAACGATCCGGACGCCCGGCGCGGAATGCTCGACGAGATACCGCAGCGGCGGATCGCCGATCCGGAAGAGATCGCGGACGGCCTCGAATTCCTCGTCAGTCCGAGCAGCGCGTACATGACGGGACAGAAACTCGTCGTGGACGGCGGACAGTTCATGTGGTGACGGGCACGGCGGCACCTCCGGCCGCGAGCAATATCCCGCTCCTTCGACGTCTCGATCATCGCCTCCTCTGAAAGGGAAGCACCATGACGACCCGCACCCTCTACGATTGGTTCCGGGCCTCCGCCGAGGCGAATCCGGACGACCCGGCTCTTGAGGTGCTCGACGTCACCCTCACCTACGCCGAACTACGGGCCGCTGCCGAATGGATGTCGGCCCGCATCGTTGAAGCGGCGAGTGGACGGGCCGGCAGAGTGGGCCTGCTCACCTCGCGTACTGCGGTCAGCTACGTCGCCTATCTGGCAGTGCAGCGGCTCGGTGCGACCGCGGTGCCGCTGAACCCTGCCGCACCTGCGTCGCGCAACGTCGACATCACCAGGGAGAGCGGACTCGATCTCACGGTGTTCGACGACACCGCGGGTGACGGCGCGGCGGAGTACCGGCACAGCGCAGGAGTACCGCTGCTCGACATGACGGGTGAGAAGTGGCGCCCCCTGCTCGCCCCCGAACCTTCGGACGATATCCCGGACCAGGGCCACCCGCCCGAGACCGGCACGGCGTACATCATCTTCACCAGCGGAACCACCGGCAGGCCCAAGGGCGTGCCCACCACGTACGCCAGCGTGAACGCGTTCCTCACGGAGGTCATTCCGCGCTATGAACTCGGCCCCGGCTGCCGGGTTTCGCAGAACTTCGAGATGTCCTTCGACGGCTCGGTGTCCGAGATGTTCAGCACCTGGGGGTCCGGCTCGACCCTCTGCGTGGCGCAGCACGGTGACGTGTTCACCCCGGTGCGGATCGTCAACACCAAGCGGCTCACCCACTGGATGTCGGTGCCGTCCGTCATCTCCTTCGCCAAGCGCCTGCGCGCGCTGGCCCCCGGGAGCATGCCCACGCTACGGCGGGGCCTGTTCGGTGGGGAGAGGCTCGGCATCGACCAGGCCGAGGCTTGGTGCGCCGCGGCGCCGAACGCGGTCATGAACAACTGCTACGGCCCGACAGAGACCACGATCGTCATCACCGGGTACGAGGTTCCGCGGGAGCGGGCCGACTGGCCCGAGACCACCAACCGGTCCATCCCCATCGGCCTCCCGCACCCGCAGCTGGACTGGCTCCTGCTGGACGAGGACCTGCGGCCCGCCGACGACGGTGAGCTGTGTGTGCGTGGCCCGCAGCGATTCCCCGGCTATCTGGACCCCAGGGAGAACGCCGGGCGGTTCGTCCTGATGGAATCGGACTCCGACTCGAACCACGGTCGTGGCCGCATCCACGACGGCCAGGAGGCGCTCACGCCGGAGCACTACTACCGCACCGGCGACCAGTGCAGGCTCGATGGCGGTGAACTGGTCCACCTCGGACGGGTCGACGGACAGGTCAAGATCCGCGGCAATCGAATCGAACTTGGTGAGATCGAGGCGGCGCTGCGTTGTCACCTCTTGATCGACGAGGTCGTGGCCCTCGTCGTCCCCGCCGCTGATGGCGAGAACGAACTGCGCGCCGTGTATACCGGCAAGGAGGTCGCGGCGAACGAGTTCACCAAGCTTGTCTCCGCCCTGCCCGGCTATATGCATCCGCGCAGCTACCACCACCGCGAGTCGATCCCGCTGACCACGGTCGGGAAGGTGGATCGCAAGCGGCTGACCGACGAGTTGGCGGCCTGACGTGCGTCCGATGTCCGACCCCGGCAAGCTGTGCAACTCACTGAGTGACCGAGGAGACGAGTGTGACCACCAGACCTCTGGTCATCCCGGCGACGGTTCAGCAGGCCGCCCGTTGGCATACGTTGCAGAGCGTCAGGGACAGTTCCGTGCATCACATCACCTGGCGGCTGGAGTGTGCCGGACATGTCGACTTCGACGCCCTCGACGCCGCCTGGCAGACGGTGGTGAATCGTCACGAAAGCCTGCGCTCCCGGTTCGTCGCGCGCGACGGCGAGTTGGACCTGGTCATCCCACCGGCCGTGGACGTCACCGCGCGGCTGATCGAGCCGGTCGTACTTGACGTTGACCAGGCTGCTCAGGAGTTCCAGCGCGTCGCTGCGGAACTCCACGCGCAGGAGTTCCACCTGGAAGTGGGCCCCATGGCCCGACTGGCCCTGGTCAGGATCGGCGCGCAGGAAGAACTGATCCTGACCGTCCATCACATCGTGGTGGACGGCTGGGGGACGATGGTTCTGCTGAACGACCTCTCCGCCGCGTATGCGAGCTTGGTCCGAGGCGAGAAGCCGGTCTTCACCAACGACGCCGTCAGTTTCCACAGTTACGCCGAGAAGCTTCGCTCGGAGGAAGAACAGGGCCGATGGCGACGAAGCCTCGACCATTGGCGTACGACACTCGACGGGATCGTCGTCACCACGGTGGCCTATGACCGCGAGATCGGCCGTCCCACGGCGGTCGGCGATCCCGGCAAGACCGTGCGGTACCGGTTCACCGCTCAGGCCGACCTGGGAGGTGCGGCACTGGCCCAGGAACTCGGTGCCACTCAGTTCTCCGTGATGCTGGCCGCCTGGCAGATCGTTCTGGCGCGGGGTGGGGAACGCGAGTTGACCATCGGGGTCAGCAGCATGAACCGGAACACCCGCAGCGAGCAGGCGCTGGTTGGATTCCTCAGCAACGTTTGCCTGGTCCGCGCCGCGGTCGACGATCAGGCGTCGATTGGCGAGGTAGCCACCGCGGCACGGGACGCGACGTGGAACCTGCTTTCCCACCAGGGCGTGCCGTTGCCGGTCGTGCACGCGGCCCTCCCGGAGGCGACCCGGTCACGCCTGACCAACGTCAAGCTGATCCTCAATTGCCTCGGGTCGATCGGCCAGGACATGACGCTCGGCGACATCGGCCTGACCATGCTCCAGGCCCCGAACCGCGCCTCCCGGAGCGACATGATCGTCAGCTACTGGGACGGCAGCGACGGGATCCTCGCCGAGATCGAGTACAACACCGAGGTGTACGAGGAGGAGACCGTGCTGCGGATGATGCGCGACATGGATGACGTCCTGGTCATGGCCGCGGCGGACATGGACCGCCCGGTAGGCGGAGTACGGGTGCGGACCCGGTCCGCTCCCGCCGCGCAGTAGCAGCGTACGCAGACCGACGCGCATCAGTTCATTGCTGTCGAAGAGAGTTAAGACTCCGAGTGCGCCGAGCAGGATCCGTTCGCGCCCAACATGGAACGCATCCTGCCGAGGGATTCGACCAAGGCCCCGGTCCTGTCGCGCGTGACCAGGGCGTTGAGCGTTTCCCGTTCTAGGCGGTACCAGGCGCCGGGAGTCAGCCTCGTCTGTTCCCGCGCGGCAATGGCGTAGTGGTCGACAACGCGCTGTACAGCCTCGGCGGCCTCGTGGTCCGATCCTGTGATCTCTCGCGCCAGGGCCCGGACACTCTGCGGAACGCGGTAACGGTCGATCGCGAGCGATTCGATGAGCCCGACATCGACGAGCCGTTCGGCGATCTTGTGCGCCTCACCCTCCCTTGTACCGAAGAGCACTGCCAGCGCCTCGACGGTGACGATGGTCAGATCTAGGAAGCCCAGTCTCCGCAGTGCCATCACCGCTGTCACTGCCGTCCCGCCGGACTCGTCGGATAGGAGGGGGAGACTCGCCAGGAGTGAGTCGCGCAGGCTGACGTTGCCGCCGGCCAGGAAGTCGAGCCGCTGGTGCGGCTCGGCCACGTACCGTGCGAAGTCCGCGACCGACCAGTCAGGCCGTGTCGCGAGTCGGTCGGCGGCAAGACGGAGCGCGAAGGGCAAGTAATCGCAGGACCTGGCGAGTTCGGAAGCGAAGGCGGGTTCCGTGTCGATGCGCGGTGTGCCAACGCTCTGCCGGAGCAGGTCGATCGAGGCGGACACGGTTAGCCGTCCCAGCCGCAAATGCCTGAGGCCGTCCATGCCCCCTATGGGCGATCGGCTCGTGACGATAAGCGAGCAGCCAGGGGGCACGGAGAGGAACTCCTGGATCTGGTCGGAGTCGCGGACGTTGTCGAGCACGATCAAAGCCCTGCCCCCGGCCGGACCGGTCCACGCATGCGGTACCGCCGCGCCGCCGCTTCCCTGCTCCGTTCCGAACGAACGCAGAACAAGCTGCATCGCCTGGTCGGGCCGCAGGGCGGAGCTGCCTGTCGTACCCCGCATGTCCACATATACCCGCCCGCCGGGGAAATCACCGGCGGAGGCATGCGCAGCCGCGATTGCCAAGGCGCTCTTGCCCGATCCCGCCAGCCCGTGGATCGCGACCGCAGGGCGCCCCTCCGCCAGGAGCCCGACGATCGCGGCCAGTTCGGACGTCCGGCCGACGAACAGCGAGGGTTGGTGCGGGAGTAGACACGGTGCCGCCTCCGGGGACACGGCAGGCTCCCCGGGACCGGATGCCGTCGCGACAGGTAGGGCACCGTGGTCGTTGAGACGCGGATCCTCTTCCAGGATGCGCTGCTGAAGCTCGCGCAGTGGCCGGCTCGGAACGATACCCAGTTCGTCGGAGAGCAGGTGGTGGAGGTCCCGGTACGCCCCTAGTGCCTCGGCCTGTTGCCCGGTCCTGTACAGCGCCATCATCAGGTGTTCGTGGAGCCGTTCCCGCAACGGATGCTGGGCGACCAGGAGTTTGAGTTCGGGCAGTACGTCCTCGTGTTGTCCCAAGGCGATCCGCATGCCGAAGTTCGCCTCCAGCACCGCCAGCCGGGACTCCTCCAGACGCGCGGACTCGGCCATGATCGATGAGGTGAGGGCAACGTCAGCGAGGGGAGAGCCCCGCCAGAGTTCGAGCGCGGCGCTGAAGGACCTCATGGCCTCGACCAGATTCCCCGAGGCGCGCTGCATGCGGCCGGAGGCGACGAGTGACTCGTACTCGTGAAGATCAAGGCCCCCGGACGGCACGGCCAGTTGGTACCCGGCGGGCCGGGTGAGAAGGGTCTCCCCGGCGGAGTCACCGATGGCGGCGCGTAGCCGCCACACGCAGCCGGCCAGCAAGCTGCCCACGTGGCTCGACGGCCCGTCGTTCCACAGCTCCGAGTGCAACTGCTGTGCGGAAACCAGATGGTTCGCGTTCAGGAGCAGTAGTGCCATGAGCGTGCGCTGCTTGGCGGCCTTGATGGGGACCCAATTCTCGCCGTCGTGGTACTCGACCGGCCCTAGAATGCGGAACTTGATCGATGCTTGACTCATCGCTCGCCTCCCTGTCTCGGATCTCGCCAGCCCCGACGGACGATCGGTGTGTTGGGCCGACTGCGTGGGCTCTCAGTCCGACAGGACCAGCCGGGGGGCGTGGATCTCCAGCCAGGTCGCCAAGTCGAGCCAGCGCTCCAGGCCGGTGCGGGTCGTGCCGTCGACCTCATCGGCGGTCCGGGCCACGCTCTGCTGCACCCACTCCTGGTCGGTGAGCGTGTGCACGGCGTGACCTCGGTCGGCGAGCACCTCCTTGGCGTGCTGCTGGAGCGCGGCCGTGTAGAACGGGTCGCGGGTGGACGGGTAGGGGGCCTTGCGGCGCTCCAGCACCGAACGCGGCAGCAGATCGGCGGAGGCTGCCCGCAGCAGGCTCTTCTCGCGGCCATCAAAGGTCTTCATCGACCACGGCGTGTTGAAGACGTACTCGACCAGCCGGTGGTCGCAGAACGGCACCCGGACCTCCAGGCCCACGGCCATGCTGAGCCGGTCCTTGCGGTCCAGCAGGATGCGCAGGTACCGGGTCAGGTGCAGGTAGCACACCAGCCGCATCCGCGCCTCGAACGCGTCCTCGCCGGCCAGCCAGGGAGCTTCCGCGACCGCCTCCGCGTACCGCTGGCGGATGTAGCCGGGCAGGTCGAGGGCGGCCAGCAGGCCCTTGTCGTACACCCCAGTGCCGGTGTGTGGGCTGGTCACATGCGTGTGGTCGACCCAGGGGAACGAGCCGGCCTGCTGGGCTTCGGGCTGGTGCAGCCACTTGTAGCCGGCGAACACCTCGTCGGCGGACTCTCCGGACAGGGCGACAGTGGAACGTTCCCGGATGGCCTTGAACAGCAGGTAAAGGGAATTGTCAGCGTCGCCGAACCCTGTCGGTAGGTCCTTCGCGGCCACCACCGCGCGCCGTACAGCCGGATCGGCCATGCTCTGGGCGTCGAACACGAGGTTCTCGTGCGCGGTGCCGCAGTGTGCGGCGGTCTCCTTGGCGAACGGGGCGTCGGCGTCCGCCCGGAACGGGTCGGCGGTGAAGTTCTCCTCGTGCCGGGCGAAGTCGACGGAGAAGCTGCGGATCCGCTCGCTGTCGCCGAGCTCCCGCTGCGCCAATGCGGTGATGGCGCTGGAGTCGAGGCCGCCGGAGAGCAGGGTGCAGCGCGGCACGTCGGTGACCAGCTGGCGGCGCACGATGTCGGTGAGCAGCTCCCGCACCCGGGCGACAGAGGCGGCCCTGTCGTCGGTGTGCTCGGTGGCCTCCAGCTTCCAGTAGGTGTGGGTGCGTTCGCCGCCGCGGTCGACGGTGACCAGGGTGCCCGGCCGGACCTCCCGCATGCCGCGCCACACGGCGTGCCCAGGGGTACGGATCCAGGAGAACGCCTCCCGCAGCCCGTCGAGGTCGACGGCCTTCTCCGCGTAGGGGTTCGCGAGGATGGCCTTGGGCTCGGAGCCGAAGAGCACCCCGTCCTGGGTCGGGTAGTAGTACAGCGGCTTGACGCCGAGACGGTCCCGGACGAGCAGCAGCCGCTCGGTGCGGCCGTCCCAGACGACGAAGGCGTACATGCCGTTCAGCCGCTCGGCCAGCGCCTCGCCCCACTCCAGGTAGGCGTGCAGCACGACCTCGGTGTCGCTGCGGGTGCGGAAGGTGTGGCCACGGTGGCGCAGTTCGTCGCGCAGCTCAGGGAAGTTGTAGATCTCGCCCGTGTAGGCAAGGGCTACCTCGCCGCCGCCGGTGTCGTAGGACATCGGCTGACGGCCGCCCTCGATGTCGATGACGGCGAGCCGGCGGTGGCCGAGTGCCACGTGCGTCCGGGTCCACACGCCGGAGTCGTCCGGGCCGCGGCAGGCCATGGTCGCGGTCATGGCGGCGACCGTCTCCTGCTCCCGATCCCTTCGCAGGTCCCGTCCGTAGGAGACCCAACCGCTCAGACCGCACATGGCGTCTCGCCTTTCTGTGTGGCGTCGTACTACGTCTCGGACCCCGGCGGGGTCGTCAGTCGAGGTGGTGGGGCAGCGGGATGTCCGGTGCGAGCGCGGGGTCGGGCACCGGGGCGCCGCGTACGAGGCGCAGGGGTATGACGCCCGCCCACAGGCCGAGTGCGGCGTCAGGGCTGTCGCCATCGTCCGGCGGTCCGACGCGTACCTTGACCGACGCCTCTTCCAGGCTCAGGGCCAGCAACGTCGTCGCGGCCAGTTCCTTGCGACTGGGATGGCGGGCGTAGCCCCACTGACCGGGCTGGGCCTGCTCGGTGATCAGGCGCAGCCCGGCCAGGGTCTCCTCCGGGTCGGTGACCGGGCGTGGGACGCCGTAGATCATGGCGCTGCGGTAGTTGATGCTGTGCTCGAAGAGCGAGCGGGCCAGCACGATCCCGTCGACGTGGGTGACGGTCACGCAGACGGTCTGGCCCGGGGCCGAGGTCAGGCTGTGCGCGGCGACGGAGCCGTGGAAGTAGAGGGTGTCCGCAGCGGTGCCGTACACGGTGGGTACGACCACGGGGGTACCGTCGACGACGACGCCGAGGTGGCAGACGAACCCGGCGGCGAGGACGGCGTCCAGGTCCGCGCGGGCCGTGCGGCCCTTCTCCTTCATGCGGCGCAGACGCGTCCGATCCGTGACCGGAAGTTCGGCGCTGAGGGGCTGGCGCGGGGAAGTGCTCAAGGCGTCACCTTCGCTGTGTGCTGGGGCGGAGCGGTCACGGCGTGGCGCCCTGCCACTGCAGCAGGCGCCGCACGGCGGCCGCCGCCTCTTCGGCGGCACCCGGCGCCGTCTTGAAACCGGCTCCAGACCAGCACGCGGCCACCACGACCGGGGGTTCACCGGGAAGAAGGCCCAGGAACGGCCCGTCTGGATGGTACAGGTCGGCCCCGAACCGACCACCCAGGTAAGGCACCTGGGACACCCAGGGCCAGCGGTGGACGACACCGGCGCGAATGTGGGCGACCTGCTCGTCGGTGAGGTCGTCGCCGTGGTCAGCCGACACGTCCCACTCCTCGACCGGTCGGCCGGTCAGCTGGCCTCCGGCGAACGGCCCGTCCAGCTGTGGGCGGCCCCAGATGCCGCAGGTCAGGTCGCTGAATGCGGGCAGTGGTCGGCCGGGTCCGCGGAAGAAGGCGTATTGGATGCGTTTGGTGCGCGGGGCCGGGCCGCCAGAGCGGGTCGGCAGCCGGTCGCCGAGCAGCGCCGGGGTTCCGGTGCCCGCCGTCACCACGGCACAGCGGGCGATCAGCGCGCCCGCCGGGGTGCACACACGCACCCCACGCCGGTGCGGCTCCAGCGCGTGCACCGGTCCCGGGGGCAGCAGGACGGCCCCGTGCCGCAGGGCCCGGGCGAGATACAGCGCGGCAGTGCCGGCCGAATCGGCGTAGCCGCCGCCCGGTTCCCACACCGCGGCGGCGACGCCGTCCGCCGTCACGTCAGGCCAGCGTGCGGTCAGTTCGCGGGGCGTGAGCAGGTCCGCCTTGATCCCGGCCGCGGACAACTCGCTGATGCCGCGTTCGGCCTCGGCGACGTCGTCGGGGCCCAGCAGCACCACCGAGCCGGTGCGGCGGAAGCCGGCCGACCGAGGCGGCGAGGCGGTGCCCCAAAGCAACTGGTGGCTGCGCACGGCCAGGGCGCGTACGACGGGCACCGGTTCGTACGCCCGGACCAGCCCCCCGGAGGCGCGGGTGGCCGACCCGGCGTCGGGACCGAGTTCGGCGACCGCCACGGTGAGGCCCGCCGCGGCCAGTCCCGCCGCAGTGGCGGTGCCCACCACACCGGCGCCGACGACCACGACGTCGTAGCCGGTGACCGGGGTGCCCGTCGGGCGTGGTGCTGCCGGGGCCGAGAGCAGGGTGACCGGGACGACCTCCCAGCCGGCGTCGTCGTCCGCGTCGACAGGATCGCCGTCCGCGTCGAAGGAGAAGCGGGCGACCGCGCGGACGGCCGCGAGGAGCCGGTCACCGGTGGCGGCCGGGTCGGAGTGCAGGGCCCGTACGAGCGCCGCGAAGGCCGCCTCGACCTGGAGGTGGGGGCCGCCGCGCAACCGTACGACCCGGGCGGAATACGCCACGTCGCCGAGCAGATCGGCAAATTCGGGTATTGCGCAGTCGTCGGTGAAGAACAGCGGTCCGTCGTGCCCGTCCGCGCGCAGGCACCGGGCGATGTCGGCTGCGCCGTGGTGGGTGCCGCACACAACGAGGGCCTGGCCCGTCGCGGCCGGGTCCGAGGACAGGGCGACGAACCGCTCGGCGAGCCGGCGCCCGTAGGGGCTGCCGTCGTCGACGACGGTCAGGGCGCCGATGCCGAGGTCATCGGCGGCCCGGCGGATCGCAGCGGACTGACCCAGGTCGTGCGGGCACCAGCGCAGCGCTCCGCCGCCGCCGGCCAGCAGGTCAGGATCAGTGGCCAGCGGCAGCAGCACCGGGAGACCGGCCTGCCGGTAGTGCGGCAGGGCCCGTGCGGCGCCCAGGCTGTTGAAGTGCCCGATGACGGCTCGCACGACGGGCTCGGGTTCCGCCGTAAGGGCACGCGCGACGCGTTCGGCCGCGTCGGCGTCACCCCGGTCGTCGTGAAACTCCCAGACGACGCCAGGATCGCTGTGGTCGGCGGCGGCCCGGGTGAGCAGCTCGCCCCAGGCCGCTCGCGGGCCGCTGAAGGGGCCGACGACGGCGACGCGCACTTCGGTGTCATCCTGTCGCGTCATGACCTCAGTCACCGAAGACCGGACGGTCAGGCAAGGTCAGCGGCTGGCCCGCCGGGGGCGGGGTCAGCGCGGCGGCGTCGACCGCGCGGTCCGCGTCCTCGCCCAGCAGCGCGGCGAGCCGTGCCGCGCCGGCCGGCATGACGGGCGCGGCCCACGCCGACAGGGCGCCAGCGACGGCCAGTTGCGCGGTCAGGGCGGCACGGTGGGCGGAGGGCGAGCGGTCCCGCTCGTGCTCGTGGACGTACCAGAAGTCGTTCACGCCGGCGACGACCTCGTTGAGGAGGGCGACGGCACGGCGCGGGTCAAAGCCCTCGACGCTATAGGCCTCGCGCAGCTCCGCCACGGTGCGCTCCAGCCGGGCCCGCAGCCGCTGCCAGGCGGGTCCCTCGGGCCTCTCCTCGGGGGCCCGGCCGTCGCTGTCGTGGGCGACCGCCGCGAACAGCCGCTCCAGCCAGCCGTTCCACTGGACGGTGAGCAGCTCCTGGGTGCGTGCCAGGTCGGCGCGGGTGAAGCTGGTCTGGCGGCCGTTGGGCCGGTCAGCGAGTACATGATGGCGTAGGACGTCGGAGCCGGCCTCGGCGAGCGCCTCGTGGGCCCAGATGGCGTGCTGTCGGCTGGTGGAGAACTTCAGCCCCTCCAGCTGGTAGAACTCGTTGACCACGAAGGCCCGCGCCAGGGCGGCCCCGGGGTGCAGGGCGGCGTACAGGGCGGGGAACAGCACCGCGTGGAAGTAGCCGTTGTCGAAGCCGAAGAACTGCACGGGGGCGGGCCAGTTGCCCTTCTCCCGCTCCGACGCGGGCAGTTCCCATAGATAGCCCGGCGCCATCTCGAACCACACATAGGCCCGCTGGTCTTCGAAGCCAGGCACGGTCACTGGCACGCCCCACTCGCCGGGGTGACTCACCGCGATCTCCGGCAGCCCGTCGGCCAGCATCCGGTCACACAGGACCCGCAGGTGCGGCGGCATGTCGACCGCTGTCCAGAACGTCTTCAGCCGGTCGGCGAGCGGTGCCAGCGGGAAGTACAGCCGGGCGGCGTCGCGGATTTCCGCCGGGGTGCCGCAGACAGTGCACTGCGGCTCGGCCAGATCGGCGCAGTCATTGGGGCGGCCGCACGGCTCACAGGCGTTGCCGTTGGACGAGGAGCCGCAGTGCGGGCACTTCCCCGTCAGGTACGCCTCGTACAGCCAGCGCTGGCACGGGGTGCAGTACGGCAGCGGCCGGGTACGGGCGACGACGTGCCCGGCGTCGTAGAGGCGGTGCAGGAAGTCCTGGACGTAGGCGAGGTAGCCGTCCTCCTTGCGCGGATGCACCACGTTGTCGAAACCGACCTCGGCCTGCTGCCACACCCGGACGATGGACACGCCGTAGCCGTCGGCGACCTCCCCGCCGGTGCGCCCGCCGTCCTTCAGGCCGCGTACCGCGACATAGCTCTGGTGGTCGTCCAGCCCGGTGGTGTAGTGGACCTCGACCTTGTCGGCGGCGAGGAAGCGGCGCAGTACGTCGCCGGCGACGTAGGGTCCGGCGATGTGACCGACGTGCAGCTCGCCGTTGGGAGTGGGTGGGGTGGCGGTGATCCAGACTGGACCGCTCACGCGCTCACCTCCGTACCCTCGGTCCGCTTCGGCTCGTGCAGCGGCCAGTAGACCGAGAGCCAGGTCAGGGTCTCGGGTCCCGGATTGTGCACGACGTGCTCCTTGTTGCGGGGCAGGACGACCACGTCTCCGGTCGTGAACTCGGCCTTGTCGCCGCCGAGATCGAGCCTTCCGGAACCGGAGAGGACCACCATGACCTCGTCCTGGTCGTGGCAGTCGGGGTCCGAGGAGGCGCCGGCCGGCAAGAAGCAGGCCATGCCGCCGAACGGCGGTTCCTCCTGGCCCTCCTGTGCCTGCCAGGGAATGATCCGCTGGCACGCCATGCCGAACTCGCCGACAGCGGCACCTTCATGTATCCGAAATTTGGTGATCATGCATCATCCATATCCCGTAAAGGATCGCTCGACCGGGGGACCAGTGGCGTTTCCATGCCTTTTTCTGTCCCGTCAACTGTGGGCGGCGACCTCGGCGTTGAGCCAGGGGACTCGGGCGAGCTTGCAGGAAGGTGTCACCGACGAACAGGGGAATAATGGGTCATATAGGGTGAGTCGGCAGGGTGTGACGGGTCGCGGATGACAGCTCACTGCCACGCTCCGCTATCGGTCCGCTACTCGGACGGGATTCGAGATAGCTTCGACCTCGCCTCGGGCAATGGCATGTCGAACCAGTGGCCCGACGGGAAGGGAAATATCTTGATGGGGAATCCGCGCGACAATTTCTCGCCGGTTCACGACGTTGTGGGAATCGGTTTTGGGCCGGCCAATCTGGGCCTTGCCATCGCCCTTGAGGAACACAATGAGAGCGCTCCGCACGACCAGGCGGTCACCGCACTCTTCCTGGAGCGGCAGCCCGGCTTCGGCTGGCACCGGGGGATGTTGATCGACGGCGCCACCATGCAGGTGTCGTTCCTCAAGGATCTGGCCACCCTGCGCAACCCGACCAGCCACTTCGGGTTCGTCCCCTACCTGCACGCACGCGGCAGACTGGTGGACTTCATCAACCACAAGATCCTCTACCCCACTCGCGAGGAGTTCCACGACTACCTCGGGTGGGCGGCGGTCGGGGTCGACCACATGGTCTCCTACTCAAGCGAGGTGACCGAGGTCCGTGCGGCCGGCGACCTGCTCGAGGTGGTCGTCCCGGGCCCCGGCGGCAGCACCGTGCACCGTGCGCGCAACGTGGTCATCGCCTGTGGCCTGCGGCCCCGGATGCCCGACGGGGTGAAGGCCGGCGCGAACATCTGGCACAGCAGCGAGCTGCTGACCCGGCTCGCCGGGCGGACCGCGGACGTCCGCCGGTTCTTGGTGGTCGGCGCCGGACAGAGCGCCGCCGAGGCGACCGAGTACCTGCACCGCACCTACCCGCAGGCCGAGGTAGAGGCGGTCTTCGCCCGCTACGGCTACAGCCCTGCCGACGACAGTCCGTACGCCAACCGAATCTTCGACCCCGAGGCCGTTGACGTTTACTACGACGCCGACGAGGCCGCCAAGAACCGGCTGATGACTTACCACCGCAACACCAACTACTCGGTCGTGGACCTCGATCTGATCGAGGAGCTGTACCGGCGGGCGTACCAGGAGAAGGTGCGCGGCCGCACCCGCCTGCGCATACGGGGCGTCAGCGAGGTCACCGACATACGGGACGAGGGCACCGGCGTCACCGTCCGCGTCCGCTCGCAAGCCACCGGCACGGAGGAGGAGGTCGTTGCCGACGCGGCCGTCTTCGCCACCGGCTACGACGAGCAGGACCCGCTGTCGCTGCTCGGCGGCCTGGCTCCGTACTGCGCCCGGGACGGCGCCGGACGGTTGCGCGTCGGTCGCGACTACCGGCTGACTGTGGACGGCCTTGAGAACGCCGGGATCTACGTTCAGGGCGGAACCGAACACACACACGGCATCACCTCCTCGCTGCTGTCGATGGTCGCGGTCCGCTCCGGCGAGATCCTTCGCTCCGTGCTGGAGCACCGGAAGGCAGCGATGTACAGCGACGAACCGTTCACACTGGAAGGTGCCGCGCATGACTGACCCTGTCCACCGGGCGGACGTGGTCGTGGTCGGCGGTGGAGTGGTCGGTACGGCCGTCTTCCACGAACTGGCCGCCCGCGGCGCTCGCGTGACCATGGTCGAGCGGGACCGTGTCGGGCTGGGCACGACGGCCTGGAGCGGCGGCGTCGTCCGCTGCCACCACGACGACCCGGTCCTCTCCGACCGGGCGGCGGCCGGCTGGCGGTACTTCCGTCGTTTCGTCGAACACACCGGGGAACCGGCCGCCTTCCACACCAGCGGGTTCCTGTACCTGCCGGCCCCGGACCGCGCGGCCGACGCACGCGCGGAGGCGGCCCGGCTCGGTGCTCAGACGCCCGTGACCTGGCTGGAGGCCGAGGAGGTGACCAAGCGCTTCGGCCACCTGCTGGCCGGGCCGGCCGGCCACGGGGCAGTGTGGGAGCCGGAGTCTGGCTGGCTGGACCCGGTCGAGGTGACCTGCGGCTTCCTGCGCGCCGGCCGGCGCCGGGGCGGCACGGTCCTCGAAGGGGTTGCCGTGCACAGCCTCGCGCGCTCGGGCGACGGCCGGATCACCGGGGTGCGTACGGGCGCCGGAGCGGTCCGTGCCGACCGGGTGGTCCTGGCCACCGGTGCCGCCACCCCCCACCTGTTGACCTCATGGGGCCTGGCACACGACCTGTGGGCCCAGGCCGTACAGGTCGAGCTGTACCGACCCGAGGCGCCGGTGCCCGACCAGCCCGCCTACACCGACGATGAGTTCGACGTCAACGGCCGGCCCGATCCGGGCTCCGGCGGGGTCTACGTCGGGCACCCCACGCACCACCGGCTGCCCTCGCCACCCGGCCGGGAGCAGGTGGACGCGGCCCAGTCCCGGCTGGCCGCTGCGGCGGGCACCCGGCGCTGGGGATGGCTCCCCGGCAGCCGCCATCTCGGCGGGCTGCGCGCCGCGGAGTGCTGGGCGCCGGACGGCCGCGCCCGGGTCGCGGCGCACCCGGACGCCCCCGCGCTGCTGCTGGCCACCGGCTTCAACGGGGGCGGATTCAAGATGGCGCCCTGGGCCGCCGCCGAGATCGCACGCCTGGCGGGTCTGGCATGACCGGCCGGACGACGCCGCAGGGGTGGCACAACACGAAGGAGAGCATCGATGAGTCTGCGACGGCCCAACGGAATCAAGGAGACCAAGGGGGTTCTGCCGGTCGTCATCATGCCGTTTACCGACGACGGCGTCCTCGACGAGGAGGACTTCCTTGCCCAGACGGAGCACATGTTCGATGTGGGCTGCGACGGGTTCGTGGTCGGCCAGGTCTCCGAGGTGCTGCGACTGACGCACACCGAGCGGCTGCGTGTCGCCGAGCTGAGCGCGAAGGCCGCCTCCGGACGCGGTGTGTCCGTGATGAGCACCGGCGCCGAGACGCCTGAGGCCGCCGTCGAGTACAGCCGGCACGCCGAGTCCGTCGGAGTGGACGCCCTGCTTGTCATGCATCCGGCCACGATTCCGCTCGACGAGAACGGGATGGTGGAGTACTTCACCCGGGTCGTGGAGTCGGTCCGGATACCCGCGATCATCCACCACGCCAAGAGCCTGGCCAAGCAGCCCCTGACCATCGCTGCCCAGGCCCGGATGCTGGAGCGGTACGGCCCCGACCGGGTGCTGTTCAAGCCCGAGGCTCAACCCTCGCCGCCCAAGGTCAGCGAGCTGCGCGACGCCACCGGCGGACGGGCCCGCATCTTCGAGGGCGACGGCGGCATGATGCTCCTCGACTGTCACCGCCGGGGCCTGGCCGGAACGATCCCCGCCGCCGAGATCGCCGAGATCGTGGTGACCCTGTGGCGGCTGCTGGAGGCCGGCGAGCGGGAGAAGGCCGAACGGATTGGTTACCCGCTGTCGTACCTCATGTGCCACATGATGAACAGCACCGACTACTACCTGTCGATCGCCAAACGGTTTCTGAAAGAACGCGGCCTGATCAAGACCACCCATGTCCGGGGTCCGAGCCGCCACGTCCTGGACGACGAGTCCTGGACCGAAGTTCACCGCACCTACCAGTACCTGCTAACCCTTGCCAAGGAGCTCGCGCCGTGAAGAACTACGCCTTCACCATCCGCCTTCGGGACGAGGCCGCTGCGGAGAAGTACATCGCGCTCCACCGGGAGGTGTGGCCCGAGATCGTCGGACCGGGCGGCGCCCTGGAGACCATCGGCGTCCGCAAGCTGCAGATCTTCTACATCGACCCGCTCACGCTCTTCATGTACGTCGAGGCCGATGACCACTTCGAGCCCGTGCACGACTTCCTGCGCGCCAACGACCTGCACCCCCGGGTCCAGGCGTGGGACGACATGATGCACGACGGCGAGGGCAGCCTCCTGGTCCGGCACCCGGGCAACGACGGCCGCCTCAACTGGGCGCCGATGCGCCGCATCCACCACGTCGACTTCACCAATACCCTTCCTGACCTGGAGGACAAGTGAGCGCGGTGGCCCGCACCGACGTCACCGTGCTCGACTGCACGCTGAGGGACGGCGGCTACTACACAAACTGGGAGTTCGAGGCGACTCTCGTCCAGGAGTACCTCAATGCCTGCGCGGCGACCGGCGTGGACGTGGTCGAGCTGGGCTACACCCAGTTCACCCCGAGCGACCGGGGTCCATACGGCAGGTTCCCGTCGGGTGTCACGCCCGCGCTGCGCGACGCCCTGCCCGACGGCCACCGGCTGCGCTTCGCCGTCATGGTGGACGCGACGGCGCTGGCCGAGGTCCCGGCGTCCGAGGCCGGCCCGCGGCTGCGCAGCCTGCTGGCCGACGGGCCGTTGCCGGTCGACCTGGTCCGCGTGGCCGTCCACCACAGCAGGGCGGCGGGCGTCGCCGAGACCGTCGACTCCCTGCGCGGGGCCGGCTTCGGGGTCTGTCTGAACCTGATGCAGGTGGACCTGGCGTCTCCCGCCGAAGTGGCGGACCTGGTCCGCCTGGTGGCCGGCCTGGGCCCGTTGGAGTCGGTGTACCTCGCCGACTCCCTGGGCTCCCTGCACGCCCCCCGGATCACCGAACTGGTCGACCAGTTCGGGGCCGGCCATGCCGCCCCCGTGGGCCTGCACGGCCACGACAACCAGGGCTTCGCGCTGCACAACACCCTTGCCGCCGCCCAGGCGGGCGCCACCTGGGTGGACTCCACCGTCCTCGGTATGGGCCGGGGGGCCGGCAACGCCAGGACCGAACAGCTCCTGGCGGCGCTCGGCACGGACCAGCAGACGCTGCAGCCGTTGCTGGACCTGGTGGCCCGGCGCTTCGAACCGTTGATGCACAAATACCGCTGGGGCTCCAGTGCGCTCTACGCCATCGCGGGCATGCGCCGGATCCACCCGACCTACGTCCAGCGCCTGGAGGAGAGCCTGGAGCGGGATGTCGAGGTCAAACTGCGCGCCCTGGACTTCCTCGCTCAGAACCGCAAGACGTCGTTCACCGCGGCGTCGCTGGAGGACGCGCTCCGCCATGCCGCTGTCTGACCATGTCGGCGAGCGCCTCGAACAGGCGCTGGCCGCCCACCGTCTCGTCGTGTTCGACCTCGACGGCGTGGTCGTGGACTCCAACGAGCTGAAGGTGGAGTGCATGCGCGAGGCGCTGGCGGAGTTCGGAACGGAACTGGTGGACCCCTACATCCACGAGTTCCGCCGGACCTTCGGCCGCACCCGCCGTGAGCACTTCCTCTCCTTCCACCGGTACCATCTGGGCGGAGAAGAGGCCATGGGGGAGAGATTTGAGACGTTCTATCAGCGCTACGCGGGCGGCTACGCCGAGTTGCTCGCCGAGCGCTACCCCAAGGCGCCGCTGTGCCCCGACGCCGACGTGCTGGTCCGCAGCCTGTCCGCGCGCGGCCTGCCGCTGTACGTGGCCACCGGCACCCTGACCGCCGAGGCGGAACGGGTCCTGGACGGACACGGGCTGGCCGGTGAGTTCCGAGCCGTGCTCGGCGGCGATGAACCCAAGGCGCGGCGGCTGTCCACGGCGCTCGCCGACGTGGGTGCCGCCCCCGGCGAGGCGGTCCTGCTCGGCGACTCGCGCCAGGACCTCCTCGCCGCCCAGACGGTAGGCATGGGCTTCGTGCTCGTCAACGGGCACGGCTTCTTTCCGCCCGCCCAGGTGCTCGACGGCGCGGATCCCCGTAGCTCTCTGGTCGCAGCCGGATTGGACCCCAACGGCTCGCTGACCGGCATTGAGGCGTACGAGGGTCCTGCCGGACGCTGACCCAAGCCCGCACGCCCCTGAACCGACTGCGAACATGGAAGCCGCACAGTGACACTTCAGAACGGCAATCAGGCCGGCCCGGCCGGCCGCGAGCCCCGCGGCCGGCGCGTGGTCATCACCGGAGCCGCCCGGGACTTCGGCCGGACACTCGCCCTCTTCTTCGCCCGCCGCGGCGACGATGTCCTGCTCTCCGCCCGGGATCTGGCGGCGGCCGAGCACGTCGCCGACGAGATCCGCGGCCTCGGGTCGGGCAGCGTCCACGCCCTGCGCTGCGACCTGGCGGACCCGGCGTCGGTACGCGCCTTCACCGACGAGATCGCCGCGGTGACCGACCACGTCGACGTGCTGATCAACAACGGGGCCCGCTGGCTGCCCGGCGAGGACCTCGCCTCCGCCGCCGACGAGGACATCGTCGCCACGGTCGCCTCGACCGTGACCGGCACCGTCCTCGTCACCAAGCACCTGCTGCCGCTGCTGCTGAAGTCCGAACGGCCCGACGTGGTCAACCTGATCTCGTCGGCCGGGCTCACCGGAAACTATCGTACCCAGGCCCACGCCGCGTTCTATGCGGCCAAGCACGGGCAGGCCGGCCTCGCCGATCTGCTCTCCCCCCAACTACGGCCGCACGGCGTGCGCGTCATCTCGTTGTACCCGCCCGACTTCAGCAACCCGGACCCACTGGGCCCGGACTGGGACACGGCACCCCGCAGGGCGGGCGACAAGCTCACCGCCCACTCCCTCGTGGAGTGCGTCATGTTCGCCATAGACCAGCCACGGGACTGCTTCATCAAGGCGTTCCACTTCGAACAAACCGTCTGAATGAACACCATGGGTTTCCATCAGCACCACCACGCCTGTCATCGTCTCCGGCCTGATCCGGGGCCTTGAGGTACCCGGGCCCCGAAGCCTGGCGGCCCACTATCTGCTGCACCAGGTACCGAAGGATCCCGAACTGGGCTGCTCTGACCGTTCCTTGGCCGTAGGCCCGGTCGCAGGCTCGGCAGGCGATCCGCCCTCCCACCGACTCGCCCGCGGGTTCGATCACGCCATTGGCGGTTGAGTCCGCCGGACGGCCGCGTACCCGAGTTCCATCCCTCAGGATGGCCCCGACAGAGGCTCGGGTTACTGACCCGAAGGAGACGACCGTGTCCGAAGCCGGAACCGTGGTGCCCAATCCGTGGGCCAGCAAGGTGCGTCAGCACGAGGCCATTGCGGCTGTCGACCCGGAACTCGCCTTCGACCTGCACGTCCTGGCCAGCCCGGCGGAGCTAACCGCCCACCTGGCGGCCCGCCGGGACCGTACGGTCGTCCTGCGGCCGGAGATCTCCGACGACACCGGCTCCGCCGTGCTGGTCCGGCCCGGAGTCGCACCGCCGGAACCCGAGATCCGGCGGCTGTGGGACGGAGGTGGCCGAATCGTCGCCCACGACCATGTGCCCGGCACACCGTGCTTTGTCAACGGTGTCGTCCTTGACGGCGTGCTCCACCTCACCGACGTCTGGCGGTGCTTCCTGCTGGAGGAAGCCCACAGGTCACTGCTCACCAGCGTGGTGAACCTCGCGCCCGGCTCGCCGCGAGAACGCGATCTGGCGCACCGGCTGTCGTCCGTGGTGAAGGGCATCGGCCTAGCCTCGGGACCCGTCACGTTTGAGGTGGTCATGGGCGCCGACAGGACCCTGAAATTGGTCAAGTTCGCGGCCCGGACTGCGGGCCACCCCCTGCCGCACCTCTGCGCCCTGCTCGGCCTGCCCGACCAGGCGGCCGCGCTCGCCGGCGGCCCCCGGGCACTGGCCGGACGGCCGATCGAGCCGGGCTTCGTCGCCGACTACGCCTTCGTCGCTCGCGAAGGGGGCCGGCTGGTCCGCATCGAAGGCCTGGACGAGATCCGGGCGTTGCGCTCCTACGCCGGTGACATCTTCCTGCCAACTCCGGGCGAGTCGATCACCGCGACCACCGGTGAAGGCGGCGCGGGCGCCATCCTGTTGAGGCACAAGGACGAGGAAGTCCTGCTCGCCGACGTTGAGTTCTGCCAAAACCGCAATCGGGAAGGCGTCTTTTCCGTCACCGCCGACGCCCAGCGGCCCCTCGGCCGATGAGCATGCCCCTTCAAGTAATCGCTCGCAGCCCAGCCAGCCCGGCCCGCCGGGACAAGCACCGCACGCTCCCCGCACCGCGGCTGATCCGGGGCCACCGCCGCCCCGTGCAGGCCACCCTCCGTACGAGCGGACTGCCGCTCGCAACCTGAAAGGCACCACTGCGATGGAGAACCTCCGCGTCGTCATCACCGGTGCCGCCCGGGACTTCGGGCGCACCCTGGCCATCATCTTCGCCCGGCAGGGCGCCGAGGTGTTCCTCTCCGCGCGCAGCCTGGAGGGCGCCCGCCGCACCGCGCAGGAGATCCGTGACCTCGGTAGCGACCGGGTGCATGCCTTCGCCTGCGATTTCACCGATCCAGAGTCTGTACGCGCCTTCGCGGACGGCGTCCGGGAGAAGGCCGGCGCCGTCGATGTACTTCTCAACAACGGGGCCAACTGGCTGGAGAGCGAGGATCTGACCACCGCGGACGATGCCGACATCCTGGCCACCACCGCGTCCGCCGGAGGCACTGTCCTGATGGTCAAGCACTTCCTGCCGCTACTGCGTGCTTCGCAGCGGCCCGACATCGTCACCCTGGTGTCGGCGGCCGCGACGCCAAACTACACCGGCTGCGCGGGCCACGAGGCGTTCTACGCGGCCAAGGGTGGACAGGCCGCGTTCACCGGCATCCTGTCCAAGCGGCTGCGCGCGGAGGGCATCCGTGTCATCTCCCTGTTCCCACCGGACTTCGACAACATCGACCCGCTGTCGCCCGCCTGGGAGGGCGCCTCGCGCACCCCGAAGGACACCCTGACCGCGCAGTCCCTCGCGGAATGCGTTGCCTTCGCCGTCAACCAGCCCCGGGACTGCTTCCTCAGCCAGCTGCACTTCGAGCCCGGCCACTGACCGGGCACCGTGCTGTGAGCAATGCTCGAAACCTGTGGATGAACGTCAAGGCTCTGGCCGAGGTGTGGAACGCCGAGAATCGTGAGCACGCCCGCCGGCGGGTGGCCGCGTTCAAGCTGGCCAACAGCGCGAAGTTCCACCTTCGCCACCGTCCGGCACCGCGCCAAGGTCACCAAAGGAACTGGCCCGAAAGCGGCCGGCCTCGCCATGGCGTTCATGACCGACGCCGCAGCCGCCTGATCAAGATTTCTCATCCATAACTCTTGACTATTGCTCGTGCCGTATGTCCGTAACATCGAAAGGCGACAGCCATGACACTGCTCCAGGTTCTGCCCGCCACGGGCGAGGCGAAGCCGCTGCTCACCACCCGGGATCCCGACCGGATCGCGGCGCAACTCGGAGCGCACGGCGCCCGGTTCGAGCGGTGGACCCTCAAGGACCTGACGGCCGGCTTCGGCGACGACGACGTGCTCGGCCTGTACCGGACGGAGGCGGACCGGTTCTCCGCCGAGACCGGCCTGGGACATGTCGAGGTGGTCCGGATGGCACCGGACGACTCCGACCCGCGGTGGGCCGCCAAGGCCCGCACCACCCGTGACCGCTACTTCAACGAACACACCCACCGCTCGGACGAGGTCTGGTTCTTCGCCCAGGGCCGGTGCGGCTTCTATCTGCGGCTGGCCAACGACGACACCGTCCACGTGCTGATCGCCGAGCCGGGCGACCTGGTGTGCACGCCCGCTGGTGTACGGCACTGGTTCGACATGGGGGAGACGCCCGACTTCGCCGCCCTGCACATCTACGCCGCCGAGACCGACTGGGACGAGGCCTTCACCGGCGACGCGATCGCGTCCCGGTTCCCACCCATGGAGGAGTTGCTGGCCACGGCTCGCTGACCCGAGGGCGCTGCGTCCGTCCTTCCCGCTCGCCCGCCGGGGTGCCCGGCACCACCGTGCCGCGCACCCCCGGAACAGTCCCGCTCACCCCGAATCTGGAGCGACATGACGTCCATGACCGCTCCCGCCACCGCTGAGCGCACTTCCGTCCCCGCCGTTACCTCATGTCAGCTTCCTGACAACCGACCAGCCGGCGCTAAAGCAGCAGCGTCAGCGGCTTACCTTCGGTCACCAGCGAATGTGAGACAGAGCCGTTGGTTTGACAGCCTCGCGTGCGGGAGTGGTGGTCTCGACGAGGTCGCGGATCGCGGCCACGCCGCGGGCGATGCGGTCTTCGGACTCGCTACCCACGGAGATCCGGATATAGCGATCGCATGAGTCCCCGTACCCGATGCCGGGCACCACGCTGATCGCGCTCTCCTTCAGCAGCCGGCTGGCGAACTCGGTGGAGTCGAGGCTGGATCCGCCCAGGGAGGTGAAAAGATAGAACGTCGACGTGCCGGGCAATGTGTCGATGCCGTTGTCCGCGAGCCAGGTACCGACGCGGTTGCGCAGTTGGACGGTGCGTTGGATCTGCGGCCTGGTGATTTCCAGAAGGTCGTCGAAACGTTCGGCGAGATAGGCCGCCAAAATGGTCGGCGCACAGGTGACCAGGTGCTGGTTGATCTTCAGAGCCTGGTCGGTGAGCCGCTGGTTGGCGATGAGGTATCCGATCCGCCAGCCCGAGACGCCGTAGTTCTTTGACATCGAGTTGATCGTGACCGTGTGCTCCTTGTCCGGGTCGAGCGCCCCGGCCGCGAGGAACTCGGTGCCCGGCGGCGTGAACTCGTTGTACGCCTCGTCGACGATCAGCAGGAGCCCATGACGGTCGGCCAGTTGGTGCAGGTACTCCAGCTCGGTTCGGGTGTAGATGTGCCCGCTCGGGTTGTTCGGGTTGTTGATGATGACGGCACGTGTGCGCGCAGTGATGAAACGTTCGAAGTCGAGGACCGACATGTCGTGGGGAACCATCACCGGCTCGCCACGGCACATACGGATCTGCGCCGGATAGCTCAGCCAGTACGGCTCCGGCACTATCACTTGGTCGCCGGGGTCGAGGATGGCCATGAGCGCCATGTAGATGCCGACCTTCGATCCGGCGGTGACGATCACCTCGGTGTCCGGGTCCACCGGGAGCGCGAACCTGGTCTCGTAGTACTTGGCCAGCAGCCGCCGCAGCTCCGGCAGCCCTCGGGAGTGCGAGTAGTGGTGCAGACCGGGCGTCGTGAGGCCGTCGAACGTCGGCAGCGGCAGATCGAAGAAGGCCTCGCCGAGGGACAGCGTGATGACGTCCCTTCCGGCGGCCTTCATGTCGTAGACGGCGTTGTTGTACTGGACCGACAGCGCCTGGCTGATGTCCTCCATCAGCAAGGAGGTGCGCAACGGCTGCTTCGTCGCGGTGTGCAGCTGTCTCCCCATCAGATCGTCCTCGTCTGGCCACTGCCCCAGACCACGTTCTTGACGGTGGTGAGCGCGTCTAGGCCCATGGGCCCCCGCACATGCAGCTTCTGGGTGGAGACACCGATCTCCACGCCGTAGCCGAACTCCCCGCCGTCGGAGTAGCGGGTGGAGGTGTTGACGAAGACGCTGCCGGAGTCGACCTCCCGGGCGAAGCGCCGCGCCACGTCGATGTCCTTGGCCACGATGCCCTCCGCGTTGGAAGTGCCCCACCGGCGGATGTGCGCGATGGCCCCGTCGGCATCGGGAACGACCTTTACCGCGAGCACGAGCCGCAGGTACTCGGTGCCCCAGTCCTCCTCGGTCGCGGCGACCGCCTTCGGCCAGACGTGCTGCACCGTCTCGTCGCCGCGGATCTCCACGCCTGCCTCGGCCAGTCGGTCAAGGACACCGGGCAGCCAGGACTCCGCCAGGTCCTCGTGGACCAGCAGGGTCTCCATCGCATTGCACACGCTGGGCCGGGAGGTCTTCGCGTTGATCGTCACTGCGGTCGCGATGTCCAGGTCGGCGGAGCCGTCGATATAGGTGTGGCAGTTGCCGGCGCCGTCGATCACCGTGGGGACGGTGGCGTTCTGCTCGACGGAGGCGATCAGCTCCGGGCCGCCTCGCGGAACGAGCAGGTCGACGTACCCCTTGGCACGCATGAGTTCCACGGCGGCATCACGGGACGGGTCTGATATCAGCTGAACGGCCGCGGCGGGCACTTCGTCGTGCTCGGAGATGGCTTCCGCCAGGGCCGCCATGATCGCGGCATTGGTGGCCGTGGCCATGGACGAGCCGCGCAGCACCGCGCAGTTGCCGGTTTTCAGGCTTAGCGCCGCGACCTCCGCCGTGACATTGGGCCGAGCCTCGTAGATCACCGCGATGACGCCCAGCGGCTCCCGCACCTGCTCGACCAGCAGCCCGTTGGGCCGCGTCCAGCCCTTGACGACCTCACCGACCGGGTCCGCCAGCGATGCCACCTTGTGGATGGCCTTCACCAGGCCGGCCATCCTGCTATCGGTAAGGGTCAGGCGGTCGATGAGGGTGGGAATGACGCCGGCCGCGCGGGCGGCTCCGATGTCTTGCTCGTTCGCCTTGGTGATCGAGTCCCGGTGGCGCTCGACGGCGGCCGCCATGTCCAGGAGGACCTGGTCCTTCTGGGCCGTGGTCAGACGCTTGACGGCGGCGGACGCCTCCGCAGCAGCGCGGCAGATCTCGGTTACCGACACAACTACCCTCCAAGAATCCGTACGTAGTCACAGTCGTTGAACAATGCAGAGGCAGACCAACCACCAGCCCCGGCCTCCGCCGAGCTGAGGCGGACGCTGCCGCGGGCGATCATCCGGGAGTCCGAGCCGACGATGTCGACGACGTCGCCGCTTTCGAACGATCCCCTGATCGCGTCGACGTTCCCGCCGCGCAGGGCTCGGCCCGACTCGATGGCCTGCTGCCCTGCGGCGTCGCAGACCACGGACCCGCTAGGGGGGGTCCGAAACGCACGCCATAGGCGACGTAGATCGGGTGAGACGGAGTGGGATGTGCGCGGCGGGAAGACGGTCCCCGCCACCTTGTCGCCCCGGAAGGCCGCGATCAGGGCGGTGGAGTCCATGGCATCGGCCACCACGGTGCGGACCCCGGCGTGCGTGGCGATCCAGCAGGCGCTCAGCTTCACGAGCATGCCCCCGGTTCCGCCGTCCCCGGTCGATCCCTCGGCCACTGCCTCGATCTCGGAGATCGGACCCGTCACCTCGGCGATGCGTGCAGCGTCCCCGCCGAGCAGCGGGTTGCCGTCGTAGAGGCCGGCCACGTTGGTGAGTAGCAGAAGCAGCCGCGCTTCAATGAACCCGCTGAGCAGAGCGGCCAGCACGTCGTTGTTGCGTACACCCAGCGCGTCGTTCTCGTTGACGATGGGCACCATCCCCAGCGACCGCATCAGGTCGAGCGTGCGGCGGACCCCCCCTCCGCGCTCCGGCGCGATGAGATCGTGCGGCGTCAGCATGATCTGACCTGTTTCAAGGCTGTATGCGGTAAACCGGGCATGGAGTGCGGAATACAGCACTCCTTGACCGAGCGCCGCCGCAGTCTGTCTGGCCTCCGTCGTGTCCTGTGCCAAAGTGCTGTGCTTGGTCCGGCCTAGTGCAATGGCCCCCGAGGTGACGAGCACCGGCGCCAAACCGGCCTCGATTCCTTTCGACACCGTCGCGCAGAGGGTGTCGAGCTTGACGGGGTCCACCTTTCCCCGAGTGATCAAGGACGAAGTTCCGACCTTGATGACGACCCGGTTGCCAGTGCCGTCGTTGATTCCATCTCGCATGGGCTCCTCGCCTGAACCCCGGCAGTCGATATGAGAAAGCGGAGGGGCGGTGGCCGCTTCCAAAGGGAGATGATTGCCGGGGGCGGTGTTCCCTCAATGTGCCGTCGATTCGCTGCCGCTGTCGGGCGCTTGCGCACCCGCGAAATTCAGCGCCTTCCATTACCTCTGCCCTGCATGCGCGGTTGTTCGACGCGTTGCGTCGGGTCGCCAACTCGCTAAACTCGCCCAGGTGTTGACGCTTGATCAATCGGGAGGGTCACTTGTTCAGGACTCACCTGATGGCGCACTGGTGCCTCGGCTACGGGCCAATCAGAATCGGGAGATCCTATGGCAGACCGTGCAGTGTCCAGCACCACGTCGCCGGATCTGTCCCTACAGTCGCCCCCGGCGGACCCCAGCACGCGCAACACCTGGGTGCTGGTGTCGTTCACCGCCGTGACCAACCTGACCGACGGCGTGACCAAGGTGGCGTTTCCTCTCGTCGCCACATCATTGACCGACTCACCCGCTCTGGTCTCGGGTGTGCTGCTCACCCTGACCCTGCCGTGGCTGCTGGTCGCGATGCACGTGGGCGTGCTGGTCGACCGGTCTGATCGCCGCAAGCTCCTGTGGCTGGCCAACACCATGCGCATGACCGTGGTGCTCAGTCTCTTCACTGCCGTGGCGACTGACGTGGTCAGCCTTCCCATGCTCTACGGAGGCGGGCTGATCCTCGGTGTCGCGGAGGTGATAGCACTGACATCCGCCGCAGCGCTGGTCCCGGCCGCCGTGGCACCAGCCGGTCGCGAGCGCGCCAACACCTGGGTGACAGGGGCGGAGACGCTGTGCAACGAGTTCGCCGGGCCCTTCGTGGGCGGCATCCTCGTCGCCGCGAGTGCTTCGATCGCGTTCGGCGCGACCATCGCCGGATACGCGTTGGCCATCCTCATCCTGCCCTTCCTGGTGGGCCGGTTCCGGATTGAACGGCAGTCTGGTCAGCCAAGGCTGACGGTCCATCAGCAGATCGGCGAAGGCCTGCGATTCCTGTGGAACCAACGGCTGCTGCGGATGCTCTCGCTGACGGTCACCGGGCTCGTCACCTGCTGGTCCGCCTGGTTCGCCCTCATGCCGCTGATCGCGACGAAGGAGTTGGGCCTGAGCGCGGACCGTTACGGCATGCTCGTGGGGGCGTTGGGCGTCGGCGGTGTCGTGGGCACGATGAGCGTCGGCCTCGCCAACCGGCTTTTCGGCCGGCGGTGGGTCATGTTCGGAAACATCTTCTTCTCCGCTTCCATGGTCGCTGTCCCGGCATTGACCAGGAACGTCTGGGCGATTGGAGCAGCCGCGTTCCTCGGTGGCATGGGGGGCACCCTGTGGGTGGTCAACTCCCGCAGCATCAGTCAGACCATGGTGGGTGCCGAGCTGATGGGCCGCTACAGCGCCGCCGCCCGGCTCTTCTCCTGGGGCTCCATCCCGGTCGGTGCCGCAGCGTCGGGAGCGCTCGCTCAGTGGCTGGGGTATCGGGTGACGTTCGGCCTCTTCGCCGTGGCCACAACGGTGGTTATCGTTCCCTTCCTGCGGATCTTCACGCCGAAGGTACTCACCGAAGTCGAAGCTCGGATCGCAGCCCGCTGACGGTCGGGGTGTCCCTCCATTCGCGTGATGGCATTCGCGTTATCGGTGCGGTGAGTGGAGGTTGGCCCCGACGAAACAGCCTGAAGACACCGTACATTCCTCATTGCATTGTCGGTCTCGCCATCGACTGAGGCACGCAGCAGCCCTTGGCCGCCGGCCTCCTCCTCTGCTCGGGAGGGCGGTGCCAGCGTCAAGTGCTGCACGTTCAAGATATGCGGTTGACGATGTCCGCCGGGACAGGCCTGTCCGCTACGCGCATCGACCGCCGTGGCAGCAGGCCCGTCTCGATCGCCCGGGCACCGGTCTGGAAGCGGGAGTTGGTGCCCAGCAGTGCCATGACGTAGGCGACGTAGCGCCGGTAGGTGCGCACGGACATGGAGAGCTTGCGGGCCGCGAAGTCGTCGATGAGCCCTTCCTGGAGACAGTCGAGGACGCGGCGCAATTCCTCGGCCTGGGAATGTTCCCTGAAGCGCAGATGCGGGTCCGTTGCCGCCGCGGTCGGCCAGATGGTGTCGAAGAGCGCGCGCAGATTCGTCGCCACAGACGTGCTGCGTATGAGTGCCGGGTCCCCTGGGGCGTTCGACACCAGTGTCGACCGCGTGTCGGAGACGACCGCGGTGAGCCCCGGGAGCGCGGCGAGCCGCATCTCGGCCTCTTCCGGAAACAGTGCGTTGAGCGCGCACCGGGTCCCGGTGACCGGCGGGACGAGCATCCGCACTGTGACGTCTGCGGCCAGCATCGGGGCGATCCGCCGACAGGCGGCAACGACGACGGTGGTCGTCTCGGAGCGTTCGCCGATTATCAGACAGAGGGATTCCGAAGCCTGGGACATGAGGTTCTCGGCCGCTTCGCCGAGGGCTTCTCGGCTTATGGAGAGCTGGGTGACGGGTGAATCGTTCGCCGTCTGGCTACGCCTTTGCGCGGCCAATGATTCCACCAGACCCCGGACCTTGAGTAGATCCTGCTCCAGAATTTTCGTGGTCGACAACACGCTTGTTCCTTTCAAATGGCTTGATCCCAGCAGGATTGCGGTAGCTAGCGGCATTTGAAGTGGGTGAGGTGGAGAGCGGCGTGGACGCTATCGCCGACCTGTCGTGGGCGGGCTGTGCTGTGACGCAGGGTCCGCCAAAAGACCGACGAGAATCGCGGAGCAGCGTCCCCGGAGGCGTCGCACCGATCGAAAGGCGGCATTGGAAGCGCGGTTGCCGACCGCGAGCCGGCGGCGGCCGGCGGCGGGCTGCTTGTACCGAGCGCGGATGCCCTGGCCAGCGCCTTCGTGGCCCGAGTCGGCAACCCGAGTTTGGAGGCCGCCCCAGTAGGGGGCCCCGGTGACGTCCAACCGTTCGGCGAGATCAGATCGTGCAGATGACCAGGCATCGCGTCCGAGGCCCAGGCAGGTAGTCCGTCGGGGCGCGTCACGGTTTGGATGTTCGCCCCGAAGTCGCGGTGTTTCCCGGAATACCACGCGTCGATCGTGTCGACTTTCGCGCTCACGGTGGTCTCGACGAGGCAGTCGCTGTCGAGCAGTTCATGACGTGCGACCAGCCGTCGGCGCCGGCGCAGCGCGTCGTGCAGGGTGGGTGTCTGCGCCGCCGGGACCCGCACGGCCTCGGCGACGTGCCGGTACACGGTCGCCCTCGACACGCCGAACCCCGTGCCGAGAGTGGTCTTGTCCGCACCCTTGCGGGACCGCACCAACGCCAGGATCGCCTGGTGGAAGCACGTCGACGTACGGGTTCCCGATCGGATGCCCATCGCCCGATGCTCGGCGTGAAGCAGCCGCGCCACGTGCTGTACGAGTTCCCTGGGCGCGTCGAGCCTGGCAGAATAGGCGATCACGTCGAGCCCTCTCGGAGACTGGATTCTGTTGCAAGAACCTGTCTGTTGATGGCTTTACGCCCACATCCAGTACCGTCCGCCGTGGACGTCAAGCCCGTATCATCCCCACTCGGCTGCCGTGCCTCGTTGAGATTGATTCAGTGCATGTCAAGAAACTTCAATTCGGCTGCTCGGGTGCCACCGGAAAAACGGGAACTGGCTCCCAGGGACGCCAGGATTCTGGCGACGTACCGGCGGTAGGTGCGCAGGGACAGGCCCAGTTCATGGGCTGCGACCGCGTCCGTGGAGCCGGCATACAACCGGGCCAGGACTCCACGTGCGGTGTCGGTGGCGAGACAGGCGTGCAGCATCTGATAATCCCGCCAGGGCAGCGAGGCGTTCCAGGCCCCCATGAACAGCGAGGCCAGCGCACGGACCGTGACTCGGTCGCGAACCAGAAGGCCACCCGTGCTGTCGCCCGGCGTATGGATCAGCGCCTCCGCGACGTCCGCCACCAGGGACTCGGCGAGCGGGCGGCTGGTTACCCGCAGTTCCGCCAGGTCGGCCGCCCCTAACCAGGCCGGCAGCTCCCGCAGTGCCGAGGCGGACCCGAGCACGCGGACGGTAATCCGGCCTGGACCGGTCTTGGGCCGTGCCCTGAGGTCACCCAACGCGGTGCGTATGGCTGCCAGCTGCCCCCTTCGGCCGGACAGCGAAATCAGCAGGGTGCGCCGGGCCTGGGCCACCAGGTCCGTCAGGGCGACACCGGGCGCCTCCTGCCGCTGGTCGGTGGATAACTCCACGAAACGCGGTGCGGGAAGAGAGCGGACTTCAAGAACTGCGGAATCGATTAGGCTCCGCGCTTGCAGAAGTGCGTGTTCCACGGGGTCATGAGTAATTTGTGTATTGTCTGTTTCAGGCTGATTTCGATTGATGACTGCCCCCGTTCCTCCTGGTTGAAAGTAACCCAATCGAGACAGCCCCAGCAAGGGCCTTCCGGGTTCGAAGCGTGTAGTTTGGTCCGATTTAGAGGGTGACGCCTGTCACTCTCTGAGATCAATTGGTGATCCAGTGTAAGTTGGCACGTGGCGACGCCGAGCGGGAAGCCAGGCGGCTGCGAGCGGTTGCGCGCCGAGTTGGCCAAGGCCCGTGATCGCGCTGGATGACCTGCGCAACCGCAGCGTGAAGGACGTGTTCTTCCTCGTCTGCGACGGTCTCAAAGGCCTGCCCGAGGTGGTCACCAACGTGTGGTCCCAGACCGTGGTGCAGACTGCATCATCCGAGCCCGTCCTGTCCCCGGTTCGCGTCGATCGACGCGCTCGCGGGGATCTTGGTGCCATCGATCGCGATCGTGCCGAACCGAGCAAGCCCTGCCCGCGCCGCGATCATCAGCACCTGCTCGAACAACCCAGCGAACGCATCCCCGGAGCCTGCCCGGAACCGTGCGATCGTCGCGTAATCAGGGATATCTGCGGCGTAGAGGACCTTGAACGCGACATCGGTGTGACAGAGCCGCTCGACCTGCCGAGACGAACGCACTCCTCGGCAGTATGCGTAGACCAGAAGAGTCAGCAGCATCCGCGGGTATTACCCGGCGGCGCCGACCCCACCGCGGCGACGGGACGCCTCGAACGCGGAGACGTCGAGGGTCTCGACGACATCGAGGGCGAACCACGCCAGAGGATCTTCCGGTAACCAATCCCGCATATCCGGTGGCAGGAGAAATACCTGATCACGCAGTACGGGACGATAGCCGCGGACCATACCAAATTCTCCCAGAACCGCTGCGGACTACCCCGCAAGACACGGCATTCTGCGACAGGCTCTTCGACGTGGAGATCCGCAAGATCATCTGCACATGGCGCCGATGAGCCTCGACCCAACCGGCGCAGGCCGCAGGCGGTGGACGATGCGCTGGAAAGCACCCCTGAACGCGTTCCAGATCGCCTTTCGAGGGCCGGCTCACCCCGGCCAACCACTAACCACCTCAACAACCAAGATCAGCCGTTAACTTGACATTCCCTCGTCGGTGCGGCCCAGGGTTCAGGGCCACCACGGCGAGTCGGCGGGGTCTTCGGCGATCTCGAGCAACTCCACGGCCGTGAAGAGGCTCTCCACGAAGTCGTTGGGCGGGAGGATGAGGTGTGCGCCGGGGAGCAGTGTCTCGATCAGCGCTTCCTTTCCCAGTTCAGTGATGATGTCCTGCGCGACGTCCAGGAGCCCGGCCACCAGCGGGTGCTGGTCCTGTATCTCAGCTGGGTCGGACTCGGCGACACCGGGTTGGTTCCGGAAGGCGATGAGCGCGTCCAGCATCTCGGTGCGGTGGTGCTCTTCGGTGACGGCGCGGGCGACGATGTCGGCGATGTCTTTCCGGATGTCCTGGGCAGAATTCTTCTTCGCCACATCATCGAGGTCGTCGAAGGCTTCGAGTCTCCTCTTCAGGGAGCGCCCCTCGGGGCTGTCCTTCGCCAGGTCCCGTGCGGCTTGGCGGAGCGGCCATTCCTCGAGCGGAAGGTCATCGTGATCCATTGCCACCCCAGACTGATCGATGTTTCTCATTCGATCAGTCTGACGATCCCTGTCCAGGTCTTGATGGTCGACGGATTCGGTGCTGCGGTTGCTGGCCCACGTGGCGCAACCACCTCGACCGCACTGGACTTGGTGAGCACCTGCCGACGCGGGGCGCGGCCGTTGTGGACACCAGCCGCCGGCAGAGCAGGTAACGCGAACGCCTCGGCGGCATTGCCGGCCCACGGGCGCGCGGCCCCGGTGTCCCCGACGGCGACGTAACGCCCGCGAGGCCGGCGGTCTGCGGCCCGGACGTAAGGATCCGTGGCGACAGCGCTCACCTGGCCACCCTCCCGACGTCGGTGTGCTGGCCGTCGAGGATGTTCACCCTCTTGCGGTACTCCCCGGCCAGCCAACCGGACCACTTGCGGCTCCGGCCCGGAGCACGCTGCGCCTCGATGAATCGAGTACGTGGGTAGTCGTCAAGTCGAACGGCTGCTTGATAACGACGGTGAAGAACACCTTCAGATCGAATGCGTGCGCGGACACGGTGTTGGGCCGTGTCCGCGCAATGAGTCACCGCCGCGCAGCCCGGACAGGCCACCGACCCTCCAGGAGTCCGAGCCCGCTCCAGAATCCGCTCGCCCTCGTCCGTGACGTCGTCGATCACCAGCGGGGACAGCCCTGAGAACACCATCTTCGTAAGATCATCGATCTTGCACACAGGATCTCAACGACATCGACCACCTTCTGCCATCACCGAGTGTGAGACAGGGCCGAATGTGAGACAGAGCCGTTACATCCACACTCCCCTGGCGGAGTCGCAGATTGAACTACCCCTGCATCACGCGGCGGTCCCCGCGCGGTCGCTCCTGACCGGGCGCGAACGAAGGTCAGGGCCGGCCCGAGACCGGCGACGACGGGAACGCCCGGGTGCATTCGGACGCGCCGATGAGCGGATGCTGTTGGCGGTACCGACCTGCGGCATTGGGACTTTGCCAGTGCGTGGCGTGGTTGGGTCTGTCGACACCCCCATCATGTTCAGCTTAAGGGCGAGTCGCCTGCACGAAGGTGACCCGGCCGAACCTGTGGTCGGCGTGCGCGACCTCCCGGGCGTCGTCGAACCCGGCGTCGGCCAGGAGCGTGACGATGCCATCGCCGTGGTTGCGGGCCACGACCGGCTTGTGCGCCGCCCGGGAACGCATGAGGCGGGTCAGGTGCCGGAGGGCGTGGACAGGGCTGTGGCCATGGCGGTGTGTTGGGTGCCCGGCGTCCTCGACGTTGGATGCTGGGCCGCCGAAGTCGACGACCGTGATCCTTCCTCCCGGCCGAAGAGCACGCAGCGCGTCGCGCGCGAACGCGATCCGACCGTCGTCATCGACGTGGTGCAGCGCCAACGACGAGACCACATGGTCGAGCGAGGCGTCCTCAGCGGGGATCCGGTCGGCATATCCCTGAACGAGGGTAAGAGCGACGCTGCGCCGGCGCGCCTTGCGCGCTGCCCTGCGCAGGGCGTCTCCGTCGGGGTCGAGGCCGGTCACCCGCGCGCTCGGCTGGGCCGAGAGCACGACGAACGACAGGTTGCCCGTGCCGCAGCCGATGTCGGCCACCGTCTGGCCGGGCTCGATGCCTGCGAGCTCGACCGTACGTTCGTGCAGTGCGCGGACGCCGGCAACCCGGGTGAAGACGTCGTAGAACGGGAGAAGCCAGGTCTTTCCCGCGCCCGGCAGGAAGGGGCGGTCCCGATCCTCCGGAGTTCGCTGGTCGAGGATGCGTACGTGGGTCGAAGCTGCCATGGATGCCTCCTGTGCACGCGGTGGCGGGTCTGCCTCGGTGGCCCGTGACGGACCCGGTGTCGTCACCTCCAAGTCTTGGATATTCTGCGGCTACCAAGCAGGATTTAACGTGGGCACCATGGGACATTCTTTGGCCAGTGACTCACCCGGAGTCCCGTCGAGGCTGCGCACGGTTCGGCCCGACGGGACGCCGGTCTACCGCTACCGGCAGCGCCCCGGCCTGCCTCCTGTCTCGGTGACCCGCTTCGACACCGAAGCCGCCCACGTCAGCCTCCCGCCGGACCACCGGCACGCTCACGACTTCCTCGTCCTGTCCTATGTCGAGGAGGGCCTGGGATCGTTCACCGTCGACGGGGCCGAACGGCCGTTGCGCGCTGGCGAGGTCCACGCGGTATCGCCCGGGCAGGTCATCGGCGTCGCGGCAGCGGCCGGGCTCGCCCGCTGCCGCGCGTGGTCGGTCGCGTTCACACCGGACGCCGTCCCCGCCCTGACCTCGGTCTCCCCACTGACCTGGACGCACCATCCCCTCCTTGCCCTGTTCGCCTTCAGCGGGGGGCACGGTCGGATCGCGGAGCCCGACCAGGCGAACTGGTCGGCGTGGCTGGCGGACCTGGCCGAGGAACTTGCCGACCCAGGCCGCCTCGGCGCCCGCGAGGCCGTCGCCGCACTGCTCACCCGGCTTCTGGTCGCAGCTGCGCGACTGGCACCCAGCGCTCCGGCCATGCCGGACCCACTCGTCGAGCGGGTCTTCGCCGAGATCGAGGCGACGTTCCGCGAACCGGTCTCCGCCGCCGATGTCGCCCGCACGCTCGGCTACACCCCGGGGCACCTCACGACCGTGCTCCGTCGGCGTACCGGCCGCCCCCTGCTCGAATGGATCACCGAACGGCGCATGACCGAGGTCCGGCGGATGCTGCGCGAGACCGATCTGTCGCTCGACGTCGTGGCCGACCGAACCGGCCTGCGCGACGCGACGTATCTCGTCCGCCGCTTCCGCGACCGCTACGGCATCACCCCGCAGCGATGGCGCCGTACCCAGCGAGCATGGTCATGACAGTGGCTCATCCGCAGATGCCGCCGACCGAGCGTCACGCGCCGCCGCAGGTGGTTGGTCCAGCGAAACACCTCACCCGGCTACATCGATGCCGGGCTGCGGGGACATCGACGATTCAGGGGCCATGCGCTGGTAGCCGCACTCATCGTGTACCCAACGATCAAGGTAGGCCGCCCTATCAACTCGCGAATCCACGACCGCAAGCCATTCGGCTGCTGCCTGCCTCATGTGTCGGACCGCAGCGGCGTCCTGTTCGGGCGATCCCCTTCCAGGAGCGTCCATCTCATCTGTCAGTGCTCCCCAGATAAGGTTGAGCACGGTCGGCGTGTCAGGCAGGTGCTCGCCTTCGGGGGTCTCGGACATAGCGCTCATGGCTAGCCCCTGAAACTTGAGACCCGCGTCGTAGGTGGGCCAGCCCTCTTCGACATCGAGCACGAGCCGTGCCTGGTCCGCAGTTGCTCCTAGGAACCCATCGGGCCCGTGTTCCGGATGCCAGCGACCTGCCATGACAAAGAGGCTACGCCGGCCATCGAGTCGGGCTACCCCTTCTGTCGAGCGCGCGCCCACCAGCCGCTACCGCCCGACTCTGCCGATGACCGCGAGTTGCGTTGGTCGCCGTTAGAAACCTGCGGCGGTCTCAGGGCCTCACCCCCCGGCGGGCTGTCATCCGTATCGACAGGGGCAGCACCCATAAGCCTGCTCATGCTTTGCCCTTGGGCGGCAGTTCAATCCTTATCTGCCCGTCGGCGTGGCGGATGCGCCGGCACGGGCTTGGCGGTAGAACCGGAACGTGACACTCAACTTCTGTCGGGAACTGTCGGCCGCCGACTGGATCGCCCACAGCGACCTGCCGTGGCAGCGGCTTGTAGGCTTCGGCCCTGCGGGCTTCGACGCCTACGCGCGGCTTCGGTTTCTGCCCGATCCGGCACGCCCCGGCCAAAGCGAGAACGACGCCGCCGCGGACTGGCCCACGGATCAGCTGCCCACTCTTTTCGAGGTGCTGGCCACCCACACCACGACCCCCGAAGACTGTTACTTCTGCGTCTGGGAAGGCTTCGGCAACGCCGACGTCACTGCCGACGACGACGCCGTGTACATCGATGAGGAGAACAGCGGCACCGCGCTCGAGCGGCCCGGCGGCCAGCCGGGACTGGCGCCCACACCCGCTGCCCAGCCCTCGATGCCGCGTGCACCCAAGGTTGTGGTGCCCCACCGCGCGTACTGGTTGTTTCGAGGGCCGTCAGCCGACGTCGGCACATGGGAGACCGCTGCGGGGTGGCCGGGCCAGCGTCCTTTCAGCAACGCCGAGCCGGCGTTCGCCTGGCCTGCTGATCACGCCTGGTGCGTGGCCAAGGACGTCGATCCGCACTGGGCCGGGATCGGCGGCACCCGGGCGCTGATCACCCAACTCATCACCGACCCGCGCCTCGACGTGGTCCCCGCCGACCCCACCCAGAACCAGCCGCTCTACCGATGAACGGCCCGTGCCCAGCTGACGAGTGCTTTGCGGACCGCTGACAGGGCCTGCCGCGCTCAGGTCGGAACGCACGGATCTGCCGCCGAGCGAGCATTGCGGTCTGTCACGGATCGGTTGGGAATCCCTCCGCCGTCGACTTGAGTTTCCAACGTCGTGGCGATCGATCAGCGTGGGGTCTGCGGGCTGATCGGGGACAACACGCGGCAGGAGACCCTCGTAAGATCATCGTCATGCAGCTGATCGAACGGCCATGGGGTGTTACCGCGTACGGCGCGGCGAGCGTGAAGTCCATGCCGGATATGGTCCGAGCGAGATTCCGGGTCGTTCGGGTGGAACAGACGCCGTCAGGTGCATTCGCTACGGCGGCTGAGGCCGTGGGCGCGGTGCGTCAGGCGCTGCGAAACCACGGCGTTGCCGACAGCTCCGTGGAGCGGTCACGGCTGGACCTCAAGAGTTCGTGGAGCGGCTATGGCCCGGAACGAGTGTTCCTCGGCTATCAGTGTCAGGCGTCGTTTGCCATGGAGTCGGGCCGTCTGGACATCGTTCAGCAGTTGCTCGATGACGTTGTAGCCGCTGGCGCGAACGAGATCGAGGCGGTGGACTTCGACGTCACGACGAAGGCCGACATGCGTGCGGAAGCTCGGCGTCAGGCGGTAGCGGCTGCTAGGCGGAAGGCCGAGTTGTACGCCGCCGCGGCCGGTGTCCGACTAGGTGCTGTCGTGCACATCGACGACGTTGATCCAGAAAACGTGGGACACGAACGCTACCGTGGCCACGGTTCGGGCGGAGAGGCTTCCGCCCAGGACCTCGCACCCGGACACGTAGTGGTCTCGGCTGCGGTGATCCTCGGCTTCTCGATCACCCACGACTGATACTGCGTCCTGGGCGCCCCGGGCGTTCCACCGCACACCGCTTGGCATCGCATCGATGTTCGGGCGCTGGGCGGTCGAGTTCTGCGCCGATCACGAACTGCCGGACGACGCATTGGCCTGGCTGATCGCTACGGATCAGGACGGGTCCGTGTCCCGCGACTGGTTCTTCGGCGAGGTGACGGAGCGTTTCGGACTGGCGGCCTCGGTGGACGACACATGGAGGCAGTGCCGACGCCGGAGGCCGGAACTGGTGAGCTGCCGCCAAGAGGTGCTGGCATCGCTGACACTGCTGCGTGATGACGGCTGGACGGTCGCAATCGTGACCAACGGCCAGGCCGACAACCAACTAGGGAAGATCAGGCGCACCGGACTGGACCAACGCGTGGATGCCTGGGCAGTGTCGGGAGAACTGGGCATCCGGAAGCCAGCACGTGAGATCTTCGAGGCAGCAGCCCGTGGGGTGCGGCCTCGATCTGCTGGGTGAGGGCTGGGTGATCGGTGACAGCCCTGTACTTGATGTCGAGGGTGGCCGCGCGGCAGGGCTTGCCACCTTGGGTCAGTCGAGGAAAGAACTGGCCGGCGGAACTCACCCCGCCTGATCGCACCGTCACGGACGTCGTGGCCGCTGTCCAAGTCCTGCGAGGCGAGGACTCCGCCCTGTAGCTGTACAGCTATCCGTACAGCCAATGCCATTGCTCACGCCGACACCCAGCGGCGGCATCGACACCTGTCAGGGAGACTCGGGTGTCCCGATGTTTCGGCGGGACGCGAGCAACGCCTGGATCCAGGTCGGCATCGTGAGCTGGGGCGACGGTTGTGCCCGGCCCTCCTGCCCCGCGTCGAAACTTCGCGTACGTCGGCGTGGGCGCGAAGGATTCCTGTGGGGAGGGCTGCCCGCCGGACGGTCGGCGCGGAGGGCCGCTCGGGCCGCGGCCTCGACTTCAAGTTATAGACGTCGATGTACCTGAAAGTTGGATATTCCCCTACCTTCGATCGACATTCTAATGTCCATGACCTGCGGTGGAGGCATCGATCAGTGCCGAAAAGCGTAAGTCGGCTCTGTCGTGCGTCGATTCCTCATCGCCGGTCGCCGTCTTGCGGGTGGTGAGGGGTGCGGGTAGGGGTTACCTCCCCGGCTCCTGTTCGTAATGATCGGACTGTCGTATTTCGGGGCGTACGTGGAGGTAATTTGTGGCACGCATGGGCGGGAATGGTCACTGCCGTTCGTTCGATGGGAACGGGAGGATGGACATCATGGCCCGTGACGACGTCACGGGTGAACTGTTGGTCTTCCCGCACAGCGGCAGCTTCCGTGGCGGCGAGACATTCGACGAGCCGGTGCTGATCGGCACCGGCTTCCACCCGCAACGTAACCACGGGCTGGTCCGTCCCATCGACGTCAACGGCAACGGCTACGCCGACGTCATCGGCGTGAGCATGAGCCATATGAACGAAACGCACGGGATCTTTCTCTACCCGAACAGGGGTGGGCTGAACGGTCTCGACACCCTCGGCGAGCCGATCCGCATCTCCGGCGCGCGGGACGACAAGAAGTGGGAGACCCTCGGCATCGCCGACGTCGACCTGGACGGCTGTGACGACATGTTCGGCCGCGAGCAGAACGCGGGCCACGTGGACGCGTTCTTCAACCAGCGGGAGGTGCGGCAGAACGAGACGTACGACCGCACCGCGCACCGCCTGGTGACGGTCGACGTCGAGGACTTCCCGCTGGCGATGGCCGACGTCACCGGCACCGGCCGGCCTGACCTGTTGGTCCGCCGCGCCAACGGTGACCTCGACCTGTACGAGTTCGCGCACGACACCACCGGTGAGGGCCCGTGGTGGCGCGGCGAGGGCCGGTGGTTCACGCTCGGCCGCGGCTGGCAGGAGTTCGAAATCATCACGGTGACCGACATCGACCTCGACGGCCGGCCGGACCTGCTGGCCGTACGCGCCGACGGCACGCTCGTCGTCCACCTGCACAACGGCAAGTTCGATCCGGAGCAGCCCTCGGCCACGTTCTCCGCGCCGGAGGTCCTCGCGACGGGTTGGCAGAAGTACTCGGTGGTGAGCTGACGTGGGCTGCCCGCTGGAGGCCGGACGGCCCGGTGACGTCGACATGAGACGAGAGGGGCAGCGGTGAGCGCGAACGCGGACGACCGGGCCGGATGGCGGTTGAGGGTGGACTCCACCAGATGCGTCAGTTCGGGCTTCTGTGTCGGCAGCGCGCCGGAGCACTTCACGATGGAGCAGGTCTCTCGGCCGCTGGCCGACGTGGTGGCGCCGGCCGACACGGTGCTGGAGGCCGCCGACTTCTGCCCGGTGGAGGCCATCTCGGTGTTCGACGCGCGGACGGGGGCACAGATCGCCCCGAAGAGGTGACGGCGGCCGGGTCCCGCGCCCGGCTCCCGGCGCCACCACCGGTCCGGCCCGGGAACAGCCCGCACGCGGACGACCGGCTGAAGCATCGGTGATCGCAGGAAATTCCGAACGGCCCACCGGCCCCGGTACGCCCGGGGACGGTGGGCCGTTCCCGGTCCGGGTGGGTGGGCCTTTTCCGGTCGGGACTGTTTCCGGTCCGGGCCGTTTGCGGCCCCGGCGGGCGTGGGGTCGAGCCACACCCGAGGAGCACACCGGCGAGCAACGTCTCGTGCGTCCCGCGAACGGACCAGCCCCCACCCCGGTCGTGCGTCGGGGTGGGGGCGGTCGTGGCTCGCCCGGGGTCAGACGTTGTCCAGCTCGCTGTCGAGGATGTCGAACAGGTCGTCCGCGGTGACCGAGGCGAGGTCCGCACTCTCGGCCGGAACCGGGTTGGACTTGTCGCGCCACTTCGTCAGCAGCCGTTGCAGGGCCGCGGCGATGTCCGTCTCCGCCGTCTGCGCCGCGTCCACCAACTCCAGCGTCGCCTCCACCCTGGCGATGCCGTCGACGAGGGTGCGCAAGTTGAGCTGGGCCTGGTTGCCGCCCAGCTCCCCGATCAGGTGCTCCACGAGCGCCGCGGGCGTGGGGTGGTCGAACGTCAGCGTCGCCGGCAGGCGCAGGCCGGTGGCCTGGTTGAGCTGGTTGCGCAGCTCCACCGCCGTCAGCGAGTCGAAGCCCAGCTGCTTGAACGCCTGATCCGCCCGGACGGTCTCCACCGAGCCGTGCGCCAGCACGGCGGCCACGTTCGTGCGTACCAGGGTCAGCAGCACCTCGCGCTGCTCCGGCTCGGTGAGGCCGGCCAGCCGGCTGGACAGCGACACCGCGCTGCCGGCCGAGGAGGCACGCCGGGGCCGAGCGAAGGAGCGCAGCGGTGGCGGCGCCGACGTGCTCGTGCGCAGGGCACCCACGTCCAACCTGATCGGGACCAGGCACGGCTCGTCAGTCCGGCAGGCCGCGTCGAACAGCGCGAGCCCCTCCTCGACGGTGTGCGCCAGCACGCCGTTGCGCCCGATGCGGGCGAGGTCGGCCTCGGTCAGCCCACCGGTCATCGCGCCACCGCTGCGCCACAGGCCCCAGGCCAGCGACGTCGCCGGGAGGCCGGACACCCGACGTCGTGCGGCGAGCGCGTCCAGGAAGGCGTTCGCCGCCGCGTAGTTCGCCTGGCCGGCCGTGCCCAGCACCCCGGTCGCCGAGGAGAACAGCACGAACATCTCGACGTCGCCGGCCAGCTCGTGCAGGTTCAGCGCGGCGTCGACCTTCGCCCGCAGCACCGCGTCCACCCGCTCCGGCGTGAGCGACTCGACCGTACCGTCGTCAAGCACGCCCGCCGCGTGCACGACACCGACCAGGTCGGGCAGGGACGTCAGGAGCGCCGACAGCGCGGCCCGGTCGGCGGCGTCGCAGGCGGCCACCGTGACCCTGGCGCCCAGCGACTCCAGCTCGGCCGTCAGCTCCGCGGCGCCCGGCGCCGCCGGCCCTCGGCGGGAGGTCAGCACGAGGTGCCGCGCACCGTGCGCGGTGACCAGGTGGCGGGCCAGCGCGGCGCCCAGTGTTCCGGTGCCGCCGGTGACGAGCACGGTGCCCGCAGGGTCGAACAGGCGGCGGTCCGAGTCGGCCGCGAAGGCCGCGAGCCGTGGCACGGCCGGCACCCCGTCGCGGACGGCGACCTGTGGCTCGCCGGTCGCGACGGCCGCGCCGACGAGAGCCGGATCGTCGGCGTCGACGAGGACGAAGCGATCGGGGTGCTCGGACTGCGCCGAGCGGACCAGGCCCCAGACCGCAGCCCCCGCCGGGTTCGTGCCGTCGGTCGCACCCCGGGACACGAAAACCAGCGGGGAACGGTCGCCGGGCAGCCACTCGTGGATCGCCGCGAGCGCGTCGTGCACGGCGGCCCGTACCGCCTCGGCGTCCGTGCCGGTCCCGACCTGGAACACGTCGAAGGCGCCGGCGGGGGCCACGGGCGTGGGGACCGGCAGCCACTCCAACCGGTGCAGCCCGTCCGGACCGGCGGTGGAGCGCAGCTGCTCGATCGTCACCGGGCGCGTGACCAGCGACTCGACCGTGGCCACCGGCATCCCGGTGCCGTCGGTGAGCGCCAGGGCGTACGCGTCCCCGGCGGTGGGCGTGATCCGCACCCGCAGAGCCGTCGCCCCGGCGGTCAGCACCCGTACGCCGTGCCAGCTGAACGGCAGGCGCAGCGGACCGTCGGCCCCGGTGGCCAGGACGATCGGGTGCAGGGCCGCGTCCAGCAGCGCCGGGTGCAGTCCGAAGCGGCCCGTGGGCGCGTCGACGGGGAGCGCGACCTCCGCGAGCAGCTCGTCGCCGTGCCGCCAGACCGCCACCAGTCCCCGGTACGCGGGCCCGTAGTCGACGCCGAGGTCGGCGACGCGGTCGTACAGCTCCTCGACCGAGGCGGGGACGGCGTCGGCGGGCGGCCACTCACCGGCCCAGCCGGTGTCGGGCTCTCCGGCAATGTCGAGCAGGCCGCTCGCGTGCTGCGTCCACGGCTCGCCGTCGGGTGCGTCCTCGCGTCGGGAGTGCACCCGCAGCGGCCGGCGCCCGACCTCGTCAGGTTCCCCGATCTCCACCTGTATCCGCACCGCGCCGTCCGGTGGCAGCACCAGCGGCGCGTGCAGGGTCAGCTCCTCGATGCGGTCGAGGTCGACGTGTTCGGCGGCCCGCCGCGCGAGTTCGACGAACGCGGCGCCCGGCAGCAGGACCGTGCCCAGGACGGCGTGGTCGGCGAGCCAGGGCTGTTCGCGCAGGGAGAGCCGGCCGGTGAGCACGCTCCGCTGGGAGTCGGCGAGCGCCAGCACCGCGCCGAGCAGCGGGTGGTCCGCCGCCCTGAGCCCGAGTCCGCCGGCGTCGGCGGGGGAGTCGTCGGGGACCAGCCAGTACCGCTGGTGCTGGAACGGGTACGTCGGCAGCTCCACCTCGCGGGCGCCTGCCAGGTACGCGCCGGCGTCGGGGCCGGTCCCGGCGGTGAAGAGCTGCCCGATGGTCCTGACGAGGGTCGCGGTCTCGGGTTGTCCGCGGCGCGTGGTGGCGATGGCGGTGGCGTCGCCGGTGGCGGCGGCCGTGGCGAGGACGGTGTCGGGGCCGATTTCGAGGTAGGTGTCGACGTGGTGGTCGTTGGTGAGGGTGGTGATGGCGTCGTGGAAGCGGACAGCCTGGCGGACCTGGTCGACCCAGTGGTCGGCGGTGGGCCGCAGTGGTTGGCCGTCGACGGTGGAGATGAGGGGGATGCGGGGCTCGTGGTGGGTGATGGACGCGGCGATGGCCCGGTAGCGGTCGAGCATGGGGTCCATCAGGTGGGAGTGGAAGGCGTGGGAGACGGTGAGCCGTTTCGTCCGGTGGCCCTGCGCGGCGAGAGCTTCGGCGGCGGTGAGGGTGGCGGTTTCGTCGCCGGAGATGACGAGGTTGGTGGGGGTGTTGACGGCGGCGATGCCGACCTGGTCGTTGAGGTGGGGGGTGACCTGTTCCTCGGTGGCTTCGATGGCGATCATGGCGCCCTCGGTGGGGAGGGCTTGCATGAGCGTGGCGCGGGCGGCGACGAGTGTGGCGGCGTCGGTGAGGTTCCAGACGCCGGCGATGTGGGCGGCGGCGAGTTCGCCGATGGAGTGTCCGGCGACGGCGTGGGGGCGGATGCCCCAGGATTCGAGGAGTCGGTAGAGGGCGACTTCGAAGGCGAACAGGGCGGGTTGGGTGTAGCCGGTCTGGTGCAGCTCGTCGGTGTCGATGACTTCGCGTAGTGGCCGGTCGAGGTGGGTGTCGAGGGCGGTGCAGGCGTCGTCGAAGGCTGTGGCGAAGACGGGGTGGGCGGCGGCGAGTTCGGCACCCATGCCCAGCCGCTGTGCGCCCTGCCCGGTGAACAGGAACGCCAACCTGCCGGCCCCGGGGTTGCCGGTGACCAGGTTGGCGGCGTCCCGGCCGGCGGCCAGCGCGGCGAGGCCGTCGAGGAGTTCCCGCCGGTCGGACCCGACGACGGCGGCCCGGTTCGTGAACCGGACCCGGGCGGCCAGGGAACGGGCGACGTCGGCGTCCGGCAGTTCGGGTCGGGTCGCGAGGTGGTCGTGCAGGCGGCGGGCCTGCTCCCGCAGGGCCTGCTCCGAGCGGGCGGACAGCAGCCACGGCAGTGCCGGCGGCGGCGTGCCGGCGTCGGCGCCGTCCGGTTCGGCGGGGGGCTCCTCGATGATCACGTGCGCGTTCGTGCCGCTGACGCCGAACGAGGACACCCCCGCGCGGCGCGGGTGGCCGTTCCGCTGCCACTCGGCGGGCTCCGTCAGCAGCGCGACCGAGCCCGCCGCCCAGTCCACCTTCGGCGACGGCTCGTCGACGTGCAGGGTGCGCGGCAGCAGCTCGTTGCGCAGGGCGAGGACCATTTTGATGACCCCGCCGACGCCGGCGGCGGCCTGGGCGTGGCCGATGTTGGACTTGAGTGAGCCCAGCCAGAGCGGCTGTTCGCGGTCCTGGCCGTAGGTGGCGAGGATGGCCTGGGCCTCGATGGGGTCGCCCAGGGCGGTGCCGGTGCCGTGCGCCTCGATGGCGTCCACCTGGTTCGCCGACAGCCCGGCGTTGGCCAGCGCCGACCGGATGACCCGCTGCTGCGAGGGCCCGTTGGGGGCGGTGAGGCCGTTGGAGGCGCCGTCCTGGTTGACGGCCGAGCCGCGGACGAGGGCGAGGACCCGGTGGCCGTTGCGGCGCGCGTCGGACAGCCGCTCCACCACCAGTACGCCGACGCCCTCCGCCCATCCGGTGCCGTCCGCGGCGGCGGCGAACGACTTGCACCGGCCGTCGCGGGCGAGGCCCCGCTGCTTGGAGAACTCCACATACAGGCTGGGCGTGGACATGACGGTCACGCCGCCGGTCAGCGCGAGGGAGCACTCGCCGGAGCGCAGCGCCTGCACGGCGAGGTGCAGGGCGACCAGCGACGACGAGCAGGCGGTGTCGACGGTGACCGCCGGCCCTTCCAGACCGAACGTGTACGCCACCCGGCCCGAGGCGACACTGCCCGCGGTTCCGGTGCCCAGGAACCCCTCGACACCGTTGGGTACGGCGCTCGCCCCGGCGGCGTAGTCGTGCGTCATGAGGCCGGTGAACACGCCGGTGGGTGAGCCGCGCAGCGCGTCCGGCCGCAGGCCGGCGTTCTCCAGCGCCGCCGAGCAGGTTTCCAGGAACACCCGCTGCTGCGGGTCCATCGCCAGCGCCTCGCGGGGGCTGATGCCGAAGAACTCCGCGTCGAACCCGGCCGCGTCGAGCAGGAACCCGCCCTGGTCGACGTAGCTGGTGCCGGGGGTGTCCGGGTCGGGGTCGAACAGCGTGTCCAGCTGCCAGCCACGGTCGGTCGGGAAGCCGCCGATGCCCTCCCCGCCGTCGACCAGTAGCTGCCACAGCTCGTCCGGCGAGCTGACGCCGCCGGGGTAGCGGCAGGCCATGCCGACGATCGCGATGGGCTCGTCGGTCGGCCGGGCGGCGACCGCCACGACGGGCGCCCGCTCGTCCTCGCGGCCACCCAGCTCGCCCCGCAGGTACTCGACGAGGGCCTCCGGGGTGGGGTAGTCGAAGGTCAACGTCGCGGGCAGGCGCAGCCCCGTCGCGGTGTTGAGCCGGTTGCGCAACTCGACGGCCATCAGCGAGTCGAAGCCGAACTGGCGGAACGGTTCGGCCACCGAGACGGCGTCCACGTCCGGCTGGGCGAGCACGGTCGCGACCTGCGTACGCACGATGTCGAGCAGCAGCCCGCGCTGCTCCTCTTCGCTGCGCCCGGCCAGCTCGCGGGCCAGCGCGGTGGCGCCCGGCCGGGTCGCGGCCTGCCGCCGGCGCGGCACCTTGGCCAGGCCGTGCAGCGGCGGCGCGGCGTCCGGCGCGGCGCGTACCGCGGCGACATCGATGGTGACGGGCACCAGGTGCGCCTCGTCGGAGCGGCACGCGGCGTCGAACAGCGCGAGCCCCTCCTCGACGCTGTGCGGGAGGAGACCGCCGCGCGCGATCCGGGCCAGGTCGGTCTCGCCGAGCTGGCTGGTCATCGCGCTCTCCTGCGCCCACAGGCCCCAGGACAGCGAGGTCGCGGCCTGGCCCTCGGCCCGCCGCCGCGCGGCCAGGCCGTCGAGGAACGCGTTCGCCGCCGCGTAGTTGGCCTGCCCGGCCGTGCCGACGACGCTTGCGACGGAGGAGTAGAGCACGAACAGCTCGACGTCGCCGGCCAGTTCGTGCAGGTTCAGCGCGGCGTCGACCTTGGGTCGCAGGACGGCGTCCAGGCGTTCGGGCGTGAGCGACTCCAGGATGCCGTCGTCGAGCACGCCCGCGGTGTGGACCACCCCCGCCAGCGGCCGGGATAGCCCGGCGAGCAGCGTCGCCAGCGCCTCGCGGTCGGCGGTGTCGCACGCGACGACCGCGACCGAGCTGGCGCCGAGGGTGGCCAGCTCCTCGGCCAACGCGGCGGCGCCCGGTGCGTCCGAGCCCCGGCGGGAGGCGAGGACCAGGTGCGCCGCGCCGTGCCGGGTGACCAGGTGGCGGGCGAGCGCGGCGCCGAGCGTACCGGTGCCACCGGTGATCAGGACCGTGCCGGCCGGGTCGAACAGCCGGCGCTCGGCGGCGGCGGAGGCGTGCCGCGCGAGCCGCGGCACGGTCAGCGCCCCGTCGCGGACGGCGAGCTGCGGCTCCCCGGTGGCGAGCGCGGCGGCGAGGGCGCGCTCCGACTTGTCGGTACCGTCGGTCTCGACGAGCACGAAGCGATCCGGGTGCTCGGTCTGGGCGGAGCGGACCAGCCCCCACGCCGCCGCGCCCGCGAGGTCGCCACCGCGGGTGACCACGGCCAGCCGCGCGGTGCCGGCCGTGGCCCGCTGAAGCGTCGCCAGCGTGTCGTGCAGGGACTGCCGTACGGCGTCGGCGGTGTCGCCCGCTTCGACGCGGAACACCTCGATGTCGGGCGTGCCGGCGCCGGCCGGGGCGCTCACGGGCACCCACTCCGGGCGGTACAGCGCGGCGGTGGGGCCGCTCGCGCCGGCCAGGCCGTCCGTCGTGACCGGCCGGACCGCGACCGCGTCGGCGCTCAGCACCGGGTTGCCCTCGTCGTCGGTGGTGCTCACCCGCAGGGTGTTCTCGCCGGCCGGGGTCAGCCGGACCCGCAGCGTCGAGGCCCCCCGGCGGTGCACCCGCACCCCGCGCCAGGAGAAGGGCAGCCAGGCCCGGCCCGCCGGGTCCCCGCCGCCGTCGAGGTGCAGCACGAGCGGGTGCATGGCGGCGTCGAGCAGCGCCGGGTGTACGCCGTAGCGCACGGCGGCCGGCTCGTCCTCGGCGCGCAGGGTGGCCCGGGCGAACAGTTCGTCGCCGCGCCGCCACACCTCCTGGACGCCCTGGAAGGCAGGCCCGTAGCAGAAGCCACGCGCCAGCAGCCAGCCGTAGAAGTCGCCGACGTCGACGGGCTCCGCGCCGGGTGGTGGCCATTCGTGGGCCACCGGAGCCGGCGCGGGTGCGTCGGCCAGCGTGCCCGAGGCGTGGCACGTCCACTCCGCGCCCGGCGTGTGCCCGGCCGGCTGGGAGTACACACCGAACTCGCGGCGGCCCTGCTCGTCGGGTCGGCCGACCCACACCTGGATGTTGACCCGCTGCTGTTCGGTCAACGTCAGCGGGGCCTGGAGGGTGAGTTCCTCGATCGTGCCGCTGCCGGTGTGCTCGGCGGCGTGCGCGGCCAGCTCGAGGAACGCGGTGCCGGGCAGCAGGACCGTGTCGAGGACGGCATGGTCGACCAGCCAGGGCTGCTCGCGCAGGGAGAGCCGCCCGGTGAGCACGAGCCGGTCGGTGTCGACGACGCCCAGCACCGCGCCGAGCAGCGGGTGGCGCGCCGCGGTGAGGCCGGCCGTGCCCACGTCGCCCCCGGCTGCGGGCCGCAGCCAGTACGACCTCCGCTGGAACGGGTACGTCGGCAGCGGCACCTCGCGGGCGCCGGGGAAGTAGGCGTCGGCGTCGAGGCCGGTCCCGACGGTGAAGAGGTGGCCGACGGCCCGGGCGAGGCTGTGCGTCTCGGGCTGTCCCCGGCGCATGGTGGCGATGCCGGTGGCGTCGCCGGTGGTGGTGGCGAGGACGGTGTCGGGGCCGATCTCGAGGAAGGTCTCGACGCGGCCGGCGGTGGTGAGGGCGGTGACGGCGTCGTGGAAGCGTACGGCCCGGCGGACCTGGGTGACCCAGTGCTCGGGCGTGGAGCGCAGCGGCTGCCCGTCGACCGTGGAGATCAGCCCGATGCGGGGTTCGTGGTGGGTGATGGACGCGGCGACGGCGCGGTAGTCGTCGAGCATCGGGTCCATCAGGTGGGAGTGCGCGCCCAGCGGGATCGGCAGCCGCTTGGTCTTGTGCCCCCGCGCGGCGAGCTGCTCGGCGGCGGCGAGGGTCGCGGCCTCGTCGCCGGAGATGACCAGGTCGGTGGGGGTGTTGATGGCGGCGATGCCGACCTGGTCGCCGAGGTACGGGGTGACCTTCTCCTCGGTGGCCTGCACGGCGACCATCGCGCCACCCAGCGGCAGGGCCGCCATGAGGGTGGCGCGGGCGGCGACGAGCTTCGCGGCGTCGGCGAGTGACCAGACACCGGCGACGTATGCGGCGGAGAGCTCGCCGAGGGAGTGCCCCGCCACGAAGTCGGGGCGGATGCCCCACGACTCGACGAGCCGGTGGAGGGCGACCTCGAAGGCGAACAGGGCGGGTTGCGTGTACGCGAACCGGTGCAGGTCGTCGCTGAGGATGATCTCGCGTACCGGCCGGTCCAGGTGCCGGTCCAGCTCGGCGCAGGCCTCGTCGAAGGCGGCGGCGAAGACGGGGTACGCGGCGGCGAGTTCGGTGCCCATCCCGAGGTACTGGGCGCCCGTGCCGGTGAACAGGAACGCCAGCCCGCCGGGGCGGGAGGTGCCGGTGAGCACGTCGGCGGTGCTCTGACCGGCGGCGAGGGCGGCGAGGGAGTCGAGGAGGTCCTGCCGGGTGGCGCCGGTGACCGCGGCCCGGTGGCCGAAGGCCACCCGGGTGGTGACGAGGGACCGACCGACGTCGGCGACCGACAGCCCGGGCCGGTCGGCGAGGTGGTCGTGCAGCCGGTGGGCCTGCTCCCGTACCGCCTGCTCGGAGCGCGCCGACAGCAGCCACGGCAGCACCGGCGGCGGTGCGTCCGGGGCGTCGGCGTCCGGGGCGTCGGCGGCGGGCGGCTCCTCGATGATCACGTGCGCGTTCGTCCCGCTCATCCCGAACGACGAGACGGCGGCCCGGCGCGGACGGTCGCCGGCGGGCCACGCGACCGGCTCGGTCAGCAGCGCCACCGCCCCGGCCGACCAGTCCACCTTGCGGCTCGGCTCCGAGACGTGCAGGGTGCGCGGCAGCAGCCCGTTGCGCAGGGCGAGGACCATCTTGATCACGCCGCCGACGCCGGCGGCGGCCTGCGTGTGGCCGATGTTGGACTTGAGTGAGCCCAGCCAGAGCGGTTGTTCGCGGTCCTGGCCGTAGGTGGCGAGGATGGCCTGGGCCTCGATGGGGTCGCCCAGGGCGGTGCCGGTGCCGTGCGCCTCGATCGCGTCCACCTCGCCGGCCGCGAGGCCCGCGTTGGCGAGCGCGGCGCGGATGACCCGCTGCTGCGAGGGCCCGTTGGGGGCGGTGAGGCCGTTGGAGGCGCCGTCCTGGTTCACGGCCGAGCCGCGGACGAGGGCGAGGACCCGGTGGCCGTTGCGGCGCGCGTCGGACAGCCGCTCCACCACCAGTACGCCGACGCCCTCGCCCCAGCCGGTGCCGTCGGCGTCGTCGGAGAACGCCTTGCACCGCCCGTCGGGGGAGAGGCCGTTCTGCCGGGAGAACTCGGTGAAGGTCTCCGTGCCGGACATCACGGTCACCCCGCCCGCCAGCGCCATCGCGCACTCGCCCGCGCGCAGCGCGCGTATGGCCAGGTGCAGGGCGACCAGCGACGCCGAGCAGGCGGTGTCGACGGTCATCGCCTGGCCCTCCAGGCCCAGGGCGTACGCGACCCGGCCGGACGCCACGCTGCTCGCGGTGCCGGTGATGAGGAAGCCGTCGACCCCGTCCTCCTCGCTGTGCCCGAGCCGGCCGTAGTTCTGCACGTGCAGGCCCGTGAAGACGGCGGTGTCGCTGCCGCGCAGCGAGGCCGGCGGGATGCCGGCGTGCTCCAGCGCCTCCCACGCGGTCTCCATCAGCACCCGCTGCTGCGGGTCCATCGCCAGCGCCTCGCGGGGGCTGATGCCGAAGAACTCCGCGTCGAACTCGTCCGCGTCGTGCAGGAAGCCGCCGGCGTTCGCGCTGCACGTGCCCGGCCCGTCACCCGCGAACAGCGCCGCGAGGTCCCAGCCACGACTGGTGGGGAACTCGCCGATGGCGTCCGTCCCGTCCTCGACCACCCGCCAGAGGTCGTCCGGGGAGGTGATGCCGCCGGGGTAGCGGCAGGCCATGCCGACGATCGCGATCGGCTCGCTCTCGTCGTACGCCGCCACGGCGCTCGGCGCCGCCTCGACCGTGCCCAGTCCCAGGGCGTCGAGCAGGTGGCTGGCGAGGATGTCCGGCGTCGGGTAGTCGAAGACCAGGCTCGCCGGCAGGTTCAGCCCGGTCGCGGCGCAGAGCCGGTTGCGCAGCTGCACGGCGATGAGTGAGTCGTAGCCGAGCTGGCGGAACGGCGTCTCGCCGTCGATCGTCGCGGGCGCCTGGTCCCGCAGGACCTCGCCGGTCGCGGTCCGTACGACGTCGCGCAGCAGGCCGAGCCGGTCGGTCTCCGGCAGGGCCAGCAGCTGCTCGGCCAGGGCGCTGCGGGCGTCGTCGGCGCCGCCCTCGGCGGCCAGCACGGGGCGCGCGGCGACCACGCAGGGCTCGCCTGCGGCCAGCGCGGCGTCGAGGAGGGCGCTGCGTCGTGCCGTGGGGGGCCGGGCGAACCCCGGCGCGCTCCACGCCACGGAGACGCCGGGCAGGCCGAGCGCGTGCCGGTGCCGCACCAGCGCGTCGGCGGCGACGGTGGCGGCGACGTCGCGGCCGTCGGTGAGCAGCACGAGGCCGGTCGGGGCGCGCCCGAGCGTCGCGGTGTGCAGCGCCAGCGTCTCCTCGACCGTGAGGTCCACCGCCGCGACGGTGGTGACCGGCCGGTCACCGAGCACGGCCGCCAGCGTCTCCGGGTCGAATGGCACGCCCGGGTGCACGCAGACCCCGGCGCCGAACGCCGCCAGCTCCGCCGGGGCGCCCGCCGGCACGTCGTCCGGCCCCACCAGGACCAGTTCGCGTACGTCGTGGGCCGCCACGAGGTGGCGGGCGAGCGCCGCGTCGTACGACCGGGCGACGAGCACGACCGTGCCCTGCTGCGGTGCGCCGCCGGGCAGGGCGGGGACGGCCGCGTACCGGGGCACGAGCAGTTCGCCCTCGCGTATGGCCAGCACGTCCTCGCCGCAGGCCACGGCCGCGCGCAGCTCCTCGGCGCCGACCCGGTCGGCGTCGAGGAGCACGAGCCGGCCGGGACGGCGGAGCTGGTGGGCCCGCGCGAGCGCCCAGGCGGCGGCCTGCCGGGGGGCCGTGGCGTCGTCGCCGTGCAGGGCGCCCCGGGTCAGTACGACCAGGCGTGAGTCCGCCGGGTGGTCCTCGTCGAGCACCCGTGCCAGCAGCTCGGACAGCGCGGTGTGGTCGGGGTAGCTGTCGACGGTGAGGTCGTCGTCGGTGAGGTCGGCGGTCAGCTCGGGCGGGCCCACGACCGACCAGGCGAGGCGACCCTCCTCCGACTCGGAGCCGGACTCCGGTGCCGGCTCCCAGCGCAGCGCGTGCAACCGGTCGGGCAGCGACGCGGCCACGCCGATCAGGCGGGCGGGCAGCTCGGGGAGCCGGTGGCGGGCGGGGCTGCCGAGGGCGGTGCGCGGGATCTCCCGCACCAGGTACGTCTCGACCGGCACGGCCGCCGCGGCAAGCTCCGCGCGGCACTGCGCCAGCAGGCCGACGGCGTCCACGTCGGACCCGACGACGAACGCGACCGGACCGTCGGGCCCGGAGAGGGCCGCCGCGTCGGCCGCCCCGGCCACGCCGCGCAGCACCGCGTCGATCCGGTCCAGCCGTACCCGCTCGCCGCCGACCTCGACCGCGTCGGCCAGCCGGCCGGTGACCGTGAGGTGCCCGGAGTCGTCGCGGCGGGCCAGGTCGCCCGTGCGGTACCAGCCGCCGCTCATCGCCTCGGCCGTGCGGGCGGCGAGTTCGTGGTAGCCGCCGGCCATCACGTTCGGGCCGCTGACCCAGACTTCACCCTCCTGGCCGGGGCTGAGATCGGCGCCCGAGCGGGGGTCGACCACCCGGACGCTCAGGCCCGGCAGGGGCAGGCAGCGCCGCTCCGCGTCGCCGTTCGGCCAGCTCACCGCGATCAGGCCGGACGTCTCGGTGGTCACGTAGCCGGCGAGCAGTGGCGCCGAGAACGCGGCCTCGAACTCCTGGCGCAGCGCCGGGTCCACGGGGCCGACGGCCAGCGCGAGCCGTACGCCCTCCGGGGCGGCGCCCGGCGCGTCCAGCAGGGGCCGGTGGCTCGTGCCGGTGCCCACGAGCACGGTGCTGCCCTCATCGGCGAGCGCGGCCCGCAGCTCGCCCGGGGGCAGGTCGTCCGCGAGCCGGACCGAGGCCCCCGCCGCGGTGGCGGCGACGAGCTGCCCGAACCAGGCGCGCACGGGCAGCATCCACAGCACCCGGTCGTCCTCGGTGTACCCGAGCCCGGCCACGTGCGCCGCGGCGGCGGGCCACAGCAGGTTGCGTTGCGTGGCCAGCACGCCCTTGCGGGGGCCGGTCGTGCCCGCCGTGTAGGTGAGCAACGCCAGGTCGTCGAGGCCTGCGTCGTCCTGTGGCGGCGACGCCGGGTCGGTCGTCGCCAGCTCCTCGAACGAGTGCGCCTCGCCGTCGTGCCCGCCGTCCACGACGAGGATCGACACGGACACCCGCGCCGCGTTGGCCGCGTCGGTGATGACCGCGTCGGCGCCCGCGTCCTCGACCAGCCGGGCCAGCTCGGCGTCGTCGAGCGCCGGGTCCAGCGGCACCGCGATCCCGCCGGCGCGGACGACGGCGAGCACGCCCTCCACCGCCGCGACGCCGTCCAGCAGCACGACGACCCGGTCCGCCGGCCACACGCCGAGGTCGGCGAGGTGTCCGGCGAGCCGCGCCGTCCGCGCCGCCAACTCCCCGTGGGTCACGCCACGCCGTGAGTCGGCGTACGCGATCCGGTCGCCGGACCTGGCGGCAGCGGTCCGGAGCAGCTCGGGCAGGGGGCGGAGCAGATCGGTACGCGGCATGGTTCAACAACCTCTTGTTGGATAGCAGTGGTGTTGCGGACCGTGGGTGGGGATGCGCTCAGACCGTGACCGGAAGGGACACCAGGGCGGGCACCAGCGGCGAGTGCCGCACCTTCAGTGACTCCGGGGGTACGGCCAGCTTGATGTTCGGAAAGCGGGTGAACAGCTCCCGGAGGGCGATGGTGACCTCCATCCGGGCCAGCTCGGAGCCGGAGCAGAAGTGCGGGCCGCCGCCGAACGCCACGTGCGCCTTGTCGGCGCGGTCGATGTCGAGCACCTGCGGATCGGGGAACCGCTTCGGGTCGTTGCCGGCGGCGGTCAGGTGCAGCAGCACCGTGTCGCCCTTGCCGATCTTCGTGCCGTCGATCTCCAGGTCCTCGGTGGCGAAGCGGCGGAAGCCGTGGTGCACGGAGCCGTTGCGGCGCAGCAACTCCTCGACGGCCTCGTCGAACAGGTCCGGGTCCTTGCGGAGCCGGTCCAGCGTGTCCGGGTCGTCGAGCAGCGCCAGCGCGCCCCGGCTGATCATCCCCGAGGTGGTGTCGTAGCCGCCCAGCATCGTCAGCAGGGCCAGGGCCATCACCTGGTAGACGTCGAGCTCCGGCTCCCCGTCGGCGTTCTTGGCGTGGATCCAGTACGAGAAGAGGTCGTCGCCGGGCTCCGCCGTCTTCTGTTGCCGGATCTCGTTCATGAGCTTCGACATGGTCGAGCGGACCCGGGCGTTGGTCTCGTCGTCGCTGCCGAAGGCGAGGTCGGCCATCTCCTTGAGGCCCTGGCGGTACTCGTCAGGGATGCCGAGCACGTCGCAGACGATCGTGATCGGCAGGATGGCCGCGTAGTCGCCGACCAGGTCGCCGCCGCCCGCCGCTTCGATGGCGTCCAGCCGGGCCTCGACCAGCTGGTGCACGCGGGGGCGGAAGGTCTCCAGGTTGCGGGGCAGGAAGGTGAAGTTGATCATCTTCTTGAGCCGCGTGTGCTCCGGCGGGTCGAGGGTGACGATGGTGCCGGTCGCCGAACCCTCCGGGAAGCGCTGGCTGGTGAAGTCGCCGCTGGAGTACTCGCGGGGACGCGCCAGGCGCTTGTCGCGCAGCGCCGAGTAGACCTCCGCGTGGCCGGTCACCAGCCAGACCTGGCCGTGGTCGTCGAGACAGGTCCGGTGGACGGTGCCCCGCTCGTGCAGTGTCGCGTAGCGCTCGTACGCCGCGTACGGGCTCGCGAAGTAGTCGTCGTCCATCAGCTTCCGATGCCCGTGCACCGGGCACTTGTTCGCCATGTCGTCCTCGCTGTGATCGCTCGGAAGGAATCGCTGTCGGCATCCGGTGCGCCGGGCGGGAGGGACCGCCCGCGCGCCCATGGTGCCCCCAGCCCGTCCACGCTCGGGTAACTGCCGGGACGCCGGCCGTTGGTGCGGTGACACCTCAACTCACGAGTACGGGGATCTGAATTCGGGTGTCGTGTTCGAGGATGCGTTGTTGGATTTCTTGCAAGCTGCGGCCGGGTTCGTTGCCGAGACCGTCAATGAGTGCTTCGCGGGTGCGTCGATAGACGCGGAAGGCGTCGACTTGGCGTCCGGCTGCGGTGGAGGGCGAGCATGAATTGGTGGTTAGGCGGGGCCCTCATGGCCAGTTCTTTCACTGTTACCGGGTAATGGACACGCGCCTATTACGTTCAATTTCGCACTCGTGCGCAGAGGAGGAATAGCGATGGTGACTGTTCAGTTGCGCACCCTCGTCGACGTGGCGCGCAGGCACGCCGTCCAGCAGCCGGACGTCGTCGCCATGATCTGCGAGGGCCGGCGTGTCGACTACGCCACCCTGCACCGCGTCAGCAACCAGGTGGCGCGCGGTCTCCAGGCGGCCGGGCTGCACCCCGGTGACCGCATCGCCTACCTGGGCAGGGAGTCCGAGCACTACTACGACCTGCTCTTCGGCGCCGCCAAGACCGGTGTGGTGCTCGTACCGATCAACTGGCGGCTGGCCGCCGGCGAGGTCGAACACATCCTGCGCGACTGCGGCGCCGCCCTGCTGTTCGTCGACTCCGACTCGGCCGCCGTCGCCGAGAAGCTGGCGCCGGAACTGCCGATGCTGCGGCAGGTGGTCGCGCTGGACTCCGGCGGCGTGGCCCGCGCCGGCTTCGCGGCCTGGGTGGCGGCGCAGCCGGACGCGAACGTGCTGGCCAGGGTCACGCCCGACACGCCGCTGGTGCAGATGTACACCAGCGGCACGACGGGCCTGCCGAAGGGCGTCGTCCTCGCGCACCGCAGCCTATTCGCGGTACGCGACGCGCTCGCCTCGGCCGACCTGGACTGGCTCGACTTGCGCGAGGGCGAGGTCAATCTCGTCAGCGTGCCCGGCTTCCACATCGCCGGCCTGGGGTGGGCGGCGCTGGGTTTCATCTCGGGCGTCACGAACGTGGTGATGCGCGAGTTCACCACGGCGGGCGCGATCGAGCTGATCAGGACGCTGCGCGTGCGCACCGCCATCCTGGTGCCCGCGCTGCTGCGCCTGCTGCTCGTGGAGCCCGGTGTCACCAGGGAGGACTTCGCCTCCCTGCGGAAGATCGTCTACGGCAGCGCGCCCATCTCGGCCGCGCTCCTGGCCCGCTGCATCGAGGGCTTCGGCTGCGAGTTCGCCCAGATCTACGGCCTGACCGAGACCGGCAACTCCGCCGTCTGCCTGCCCCCGGCCGACCACACCCCGGACAGCGGCAAGATGCAGGCGGCGGGGCTGCCGTACCCGGGCTTCGAGGTCAAGGTCGTGGACGACAAGGGCAACCCGCTGCCGGCGGGCGAGGTCGGCGAGGTCTGGCTTCGTTCGCCGGGCGTGATGGTGGAGTACTGGAACCAGCCGGAGGCCACGGCGAAGACGCTGGTCGACGGATGGGTCGTCACCGGTGACGCGGGCGTGCTGGACGAGGACGGCTACCTGTTCATCCGCGACCGGATCAAGGACGTGATCATCGTGGCGGCGGAGAACGTCTACCCGGCCGAGGTCGAGAACGTCATCGGTCGGCACCCGCTGGTCGCCGAGTCGGCGGTCGTGGGGGTGCCGGACGAGCGCTGGGGCGAGGCTGTCTACGCGTTCGTGGTGCCGGTGGAGGGCCAGCAGCTCACCGAACGCGACCTGGCGCTGCACCTGCGCGGCCAGCTCGCCGGCTTCAAGCAGCCGCTGCACTACGAGTTCATCGAGCGGGTGCCTCGCAACCCCAGCGGCAAGATCCTGCGCCGCGAGCTGCGTGAGCGGTTCTGGCAGGGCCACGACCGCCGGGTGGGTTGAGCGCGATGACCGCGGTGACCAGCGAGCCGGACCGCCGGGCCCCACGGCACCGGCTGCTGGACGACCGTCCCCACGTCGAATTCCGCTGACTCCGGCCGAGTTCCAACTTCCCTTGCTGCGCGTCGGGTCGGAACCGTCCCGTCCGCGGCGTGACGACAGGCCGGGCGGGCACAGGGACAGGAGGCGTGATGAGGGAGGGCGACACCGGATCCGTGGCGGCGGTTCCCGTCTCCGACGGATCCACCTGCCGGTGCACCGCCACCCCTCCGACGGCTGCCGGGACGCCGTACGACGACCGGCCCTTCCTCGCCGTGCCCGGCATGGTCGAAGAGCGCGTCGACCGGCACCCGCACCGTCGGGCGGTGTCGTTCCGGGGCCGCTCGCTGACGTACCGCGAACTCGACGACCTGGCCAACGGCGTCGCCGCCGCCCTGGCCGGGCGGGGCGTCCGGCGGGGCGACGTGGTGCCGGTCCTGCTCGCCGACGGGCTCGAACTGCCCGTCGTCGACCTGGCGTTGATGAAGCTCGGCGCGGCCTTCGTACCCGTCGATCCCGGCTGGCCGGCGGACCGGCTGCACGCCTCGCTGCGGGTGGTCCGGCCCCGGCTCGCGGTGGTACGCGGCTCCGGCCCGCGTCCCGACACCGGAGACGTCCCCTGCCTGCCCGTCGACCTCGACGAGATCACCCCGAAACGCCGCCGGCCCGGCGTGCCGATCGGCCCGGCCGACCTGATCTACGGCATCTTCACCTCGGGCACCACCGGCACCCCGAAGTGCGCGCTGAACCGGCACGACGGGATCGCCAACCGGCTGCGGTTCATGACCCGCCACTTCGCGGCGACCGGCGACGAGGTGGTGCTCCAGAACAGCCGGCACACCTTCGACTCGTCGGTGTGGCAGATGTTCTGGCCGCTGACCACCGGCGGTCGGACGGTGGTGCCGGTCGAGGGCGGGTTCCTCGACGTCGAGCGGACCGTCCGGACCATCGCCGACGAGGCCGTCACGATGACCGACTTCGTGCCGAGCGTGCTCGGCGCGCTGGTCTCGGTCCTGGACCGGGACCCGGCCGCCCGCCGCGCCGTCGCGTCGCTGCGCAACGTGATCGTCGGCGGCGAGGAGATCGACCCGTGGGCGGTGCACCGCCTGGTCGAGCTGGTGCCGGAGGTGGCGGTCACCAACGGCTACGGCCCCACCGAGGCGTCGATCGGCATGATCTTCCACACCGTCGCCCGATCCGACGGCGACGTCATCCCCATCGGCCGGCCCATCGACAACTGCTACGCCGCCGTGGTGGACGCCGAGCTGCGGCCCCTGCCGCCGGGCGAGACCGGCGAGATCGTCATCGGCGGCGTGTGTCTGGGCGAGGGGTACCTCGGCGACGCGGCCCGCACCGCCGAGGTGTTCGTGCCCAACCCGCTGCCCGGCATCCCGGGCCCGCGGCTCTACCGCACCGGCGACCTCGGCCGGATCGCCCCCGACGGCCGGCTGCACTTCGCCGGCCGCCGCGACCACCAGCTCAAGGTCAACGGCGTGCGGATCGAGGCCGGCGAGATCGAGACCGCCGCCACCCGGCTGGCCGGCGTACGGCAGGCGAAGGTCCTGCTCGCCCGCGAGCACCGGGGCAGGTCGTTGGCACTCTTCCTCGCCGCCGACCCCGAGGTGACGGAGCCGCAGGTGCGGGCGCACCTGCGGCGGCTGCTGCCCCGGACCCACGTGCCCCGGCACGTCGTCGTGCGCGACGCGCTGCCGCTGACCGGCAACGGCAAGGTCGACCGGCGGGCGCTGGAGGCCTGGCTGGACCGTACGTTCGTCGACCGGACACGCCCGTCGGCCGCGCCCGCCGAGGCGCGGACGCTGCCCGACCGGGTGCTGGGGGTGTTCCGGACGGTCCTCGGCCGGCCCGACCTCGGCCCCGACACCGACTTCCTCGACGCCGGGGGCGACTCGCTCCAGGCCCTCGACGTGGTCACCGCCCTCGGCGCGGACCAGAGCCTCCGCGTCGGCGTGCAGGACCTGTTCACCCACCGCAGTGCCGCCCGGCTCGCCCGGGCGCTCGCGGTACGGCTGCGCGCGGCCGACCCCGCCGAGACCGAGGACGAGCTGGTGGAGCGGGACGCGAAGGTCCCGGCCGACCTGCCCGTACGTCCCGTCGGCCGGCGCCGGGCGCCGCGTACGGTCCTGGTCACCGGGGCCACCGGATTCGTCGGCGCGCGCCTGGTGCACGAGCTGCTCGCCACCACCGACGTCCGGGTGCTGTGCCTGGCCCGCGCGGCCGACGACGCCGAGGCCACCGCCCGCGTCGTGCGCGCGCTGGCCGAGCGGGGCCTGTGGCGGCCCGGCCACGGCCTGCGCCTACACGGGTACGTGGCCGACCTCGGCCGCCCGGCCCTCGGCCTGACCCCGCAGGCGTGGGACCGGCTGGCCCACGACTGCGACCTCGTGCTGCACGCCGGGGCGCTGGTCAACTTCCTGTTCGACTACCGGGCCCACCGCGCCGCGAACGTCCTCGGCACCGCCGAGCTGCTGCGGCTCTGCCTGACGGGTCGACCGAAGCCGCTGCACCACGTCTCCACCCTCGGCGTCCTCGACAGCGAGGCCGCCCGCCATCCGCAGCCGCTGCCCGAGACGTACGCCCCGGCCCTCGCCGTCGGGCCGACGAGCGGCTACAGCCGGTCGAAGTGGGTGGCGGAGCGGTACCTCGACGAGGCCCGGCGGCGGGGCGCGACCATCACGGTGCTGCGCCTCGGCGAGGTGATGCCCGCGGCCGACGACGGCCACCCCAACCCCCGGGCCCTGACCCACCTGCTGCTGGCGGCCTGCCATCGGCTGCGGATGCGGCCCGACGCGCCCGTGCTCTCCGACTGGACGCCGGTGGACTGGGCCGCCCGGCGGATCGTCGCCACGGTCGTCGATCCGCGCCAGTGGGGCGGCACGCTGCACGTCCTGCACCCGGTGAGCGTCGACTTCACCGACCTGCCGCTGGCCGGCGCGGACGCCCTGCCCCGGGTGAGCTGCGGGCGGTTCCTGGCGGGGCTGCGGGAGGCGGCGGGCGGGGGCGACCGCGACGCTGCCGTGCTGCTGGCCCTGTTTCCGCCCGGCGCGGGCGCCGACGAGGAGCGGCTGCGCGCGGTCTTCGCGACGCTGCTCACCGACAACCCCCGGCTCTTCCGGCGCGACGGCTGCGCCGAGCTGGAACGGCGCGGAGGCTTCACCGACCATCGGCTCGGCCCGTCCGTCGGTGCCTACCGCGCCTGGCTGGGCGAGCACGTGCGGCGGGAGGCCGACCGGCTGCTGCTGCCGGCGGGACCAGGGTGAACGGCCGCGCGTGACGCGGTGACCGGCACGGAGGAGGGAGTGGAATGCGATACCGCAGGATGGGTCGGCTCGGCTGGCAGGTCAGCGAGGTCGGGTACGGGATGTGGGGCATCGGCGGTGGACCCGGCGGCTTCACCGGCTGGGACTACGACACCGCACCGGCCTGCCTGGACGAGGCGGTGGAACGGGGCTGCAACTTCTTCGACACCGCCTGGGTCTACGGGCGGGGTGTCAGTGAGCAACTCCTCGGCGGCCTGGTGCGCCGGCACCCGGACCGCCGGCTGTACCTGGCCACCAAGATCCCGCCGAAGAACCGCGAGTGGCCGCCCGGTCCCCAGGACAGCCTGGACGACGTCTTCCCGGCCGAGCACATCCGCGAGTTCACCCACCGCAGCCTCGAGAACCTCGGCGTGGACCGGATCGACCTGCTCCAGTTCCACGTCTGGGAGGACCGGTGGGCCGCCGACGGCCGCTGGCAGGAGGCCGTCGCGGACCTCAAGCGGGAGGGCGTGGTCGACGGCATCGGGATCAGCGTCAACCGGTGGGAGCCGACGAACTGCCACGCCGCCCTAGACACCGGCCTGATCGACGTCGTGCAGGTCATCTACAACATCTTCGACCAGGCGCCGGAGGACGAACTGTTCCCGCGCGCCCAGCGCGACGACATCGCGATCATCGCCCGGGTCCCGTTCGACGAGGGGACGCTGACCGGCACGCTGACCGCCGACAGCACCTGGCCGGAGGAGGACTGGCGCAGCACGTACTTCGGGCCGGAGAACCTGCTGCCCAGCGTGGAGCGCGCCGAGCGGCTGGCCGCCGAGGTGCCGGCCGGGACGACCATGCCGGAGCTGGCGCTGCGGTTCACCCTGCACCACCCGGCGGTGAGTACGGTGATCCCCGGCATGCGCCGCGCCGAGCACGTGCGCGCCAACCTGGCCGTCAGCGACGGCGTGCCGCTGGACGCCGGGCTGCTGGACACGCTGCGCGCGCACCGGTGGGACCGCAAGCCCACGTCGTGGTCGCAGTGAGCGCGGCGCAGCGCGGGGTCGCGGTGCAGCGCCGGGCGACGCGGTACGGGAGGCCGGCATGCCGGTGATCGCCATGTGGGCGCACCCCCGGGCGCTCTCCACCGCGTTCCTGCGCATGATGATCGCCCGCGGTGACGTCGCGGTCGTCCACGAGCCCCTGGTCACCCTCGTCGACGAGGGGAACGTCGAGCTGCCCACCGCAGACGGCGGCACCGTCACCGTGACCGACGCGGCCGAGGTCGTCGCGCACCTGAGCGAGCTGGGCCGGGACCGGACCGTCTTCGTCAAGGACACGCTCGAATACCGCTACCGGCACCTGTTCGCCGATCCCGGGGCGATCGCGGACGTCACGCACACCTTCATCGTCCGGGAACCGGCCCGCACGATCAGCTCGCACTACGCGATCAAGCCGACGGTGACCTGCCCGGAGATCGGCTACGAGCACCAGTGGGAGCTGTTCGACCTGGTCAGCCGGACCGCGCACCGGCCGCCGGTGGTGATCCGGGCCGAGGACCTGCTGCGGCACCCGGGGGAGACGGTGGCCGCCTGGTGCGCCGCCGTGGGGCTGCCGTTCCGGCCGGAGGCGCTGAACTGGGCGCCGGGGGAGCGGGCCGAGTGGCGGCGTACCCGCAAGTGGCACCTCGACGTCGAACGCACCTCGGGCTTCTCGCCGGTCGAGAAGTCCTTCGAGGTGACCGTCGCCAACAACGACACCCTGCGGTCGTACCACGACCACCACCAGCCCTTCTACCAGCGGCTGATCCGGCACGCCATCTGCATCGGGGAGGACTCATGACCATCACCGCCGCACCGCCCGTGACCGCCTCGGCGACCCTGTCGCCCGGCGCCTCGGCGACGCTGTCGCCCGGTGAGCTGTTCGCCCGCGCGTACGCCGCCGATCCCGCCGGCGCCGAGGTGCGCTTCGACTACACCATCACGGACGCCTTCCAGCCGACGAAGGAACGCCCCCGGGTGACCGTCCGCAACCTGTTCCGCAAGCGGTCGGTCGGGATGGAGCCGGTCCGGTTCTGGTGCGAGGGCCGGCCCGACGCGGGCGAGGCCGCCGCCGTCCACGAGTCGGGCCTGCGCCGGGAGGCCGCCTTCCGGTTCGGCACCGCCTCCGCCGGGGTGCACCCGATCCGCGCCTGGGTGCGCATCCCCGAGGAAGTCGCCGACGACCCGGAGGCGCTGGCCGTCTTCATCGACTACCGGCTGCTGGTCCGCCTCGCCACGGCCGAGAACCAGGCGCTGACCATCGGCGAGGGCGGCCTGCTGCGGCACCCGGAGATCGGGCGGCTGCCGTACCGGCACGACTGGCTGAGCGGCCTGCTCGCCGCCTGCGACGAGATCGAGCAGACCGGCGCCACCCCGCACGCGATGATTGTCAACCCGAGGGACTACTACACCCACCTGCTCGGGCGGGGCGCGTTGCTGGCGGACCTGACCCGTAACGGCGTCCAGATCAGCCGTACGCGGATGGTGGCGCCGGGCGAGGCGGTGGTGGGCGACTTCGCGATGGCGGCCCGCCTGCTGGACGCCGGGCGATCCGCGATCCGCGTCGACACCCCGCCGCCCGGTACCTTCGCCACCGACGGCCCGGCTGTCTGCGCCGAGATCCACGAGGGCCTGGCCGTGCACCTGCCGACCCACTTCTTCCACGTCGTACCGGCCTAGGAGCGTCACCGCAGTCGTGAGGCTGGCTTCACGCCACGGATGGGGACGTGGGCCTCACGAGTGCGCCTGCTTCGGCAAGGTGAGGATTTCAGCTCCGTCGTCGGTGATGGCGATCGTGTGCTCACTGTGTGCTGTCCGGCAGCCTGTCGCACTTCGGAGCGTCCACCCGTCGGCATCAGTGATGAGTTCAGCGGTGTCCGCCATGACCCACGGCTCCAATGCCAGCAGCAGCCCAGGGCGCAGTCGGTATCCGCGACCGGGCCGTCCGGTGTTCGGAACGTGCGGGTCCTGGTGCATCGTTGATCCGATCCCGTGACCTCCGAACTCGGTGTTGATCGGATACCCCGCTTCGTGGAGGGTCGAGCCGATGGCGTGGGAGATGTCGCCGATGCGAGCCCCAGGCCCGGCAGCGGCTATCCCCGCGTACAGCGCGCGTTCGGTCGCGCTGATCATCGCGACGCTCTCCGGGGGCTTTGAGTCGCCCACGATGAAGCTGATGGCAGAGTCTGCGACGACTCCGCCTTTGGAGACGGCGAGGTCGAGTGACAGCAGATCTCCGTCGGCAAGCGTGTAGTCGTATGGCAGCCCGTGGAGCACGGCGTCGTTGACGGACGTGCAGATGTAGTGGCCGAACGGCCCGCGTCCGAAGGACGGCTCGTAGTCGACGTAACAGGACTGCGCTCCAGCCTCGACGATCATGGTCTTGGCCCACCGGTTGATGTCTTGGAGGTTGGTGCCTACTGAGCTGCGGATCTTCAGCATCTGCAAGATGTCGGCGACCAGGGCGCCTGCCTCCTTCGCTCGGGGCAGGTCGGTGGGGTTCAGGATCTCGATCATGCGGCGCCTTCCTCATGCAGCCAATAACTATCCCGGCCATATTATCCCGGTACTAGAATCGGAGCATGGTCAGGTTGCCGCTCACACCCGCAGAGGTCGAGCGCGGACAGCGCCTCGGTGCCGTGTTGCGTCGCGCCAGGGGAGAGCGCTCGATGCTCGAGACCGCGCTCGACGCACGCGTCTCACCGGAGACCCTCCGGAAGATCGAGTCGGGCCGCGTAGCGACCCCTGCCTTCCCGACCATCGCGGCGATCGCCGACATCCTCGGCCTCTCCCTCGATGCGGTGTGGGCCGAGATCAACCAGCCCGAACGTGGTGTTGAACCGACCAGCACTGGTCACAACGCACGTGAGCGGTTGGCCTCGTAGGTCTCCCTGCTGGGGCATCCGCGGAAGTGACGCTTCGACCACCGCCAAAGCTCTGGTCAGGGCTCGTGGTGCCAATATCGGCCCGTGACATGATGGCGCCCATGGGGAAACAGCAGGACGCCGGCGGGCCCAACCGTCACAGTGAGTCAGGTGCCGCCGCGGACGGTGCGACGGGTGGCGGCGTCGACGCGCGGCTCGCCGTCGCGCAGGACCCCGCAACGCCACATATGACCCTCATCGACCTGGCGTCCGATCCGTCGGCCGCGGTCCGTAAGGCGGTCGCGACCCGCACCGACGCGCCCGCGCAGGCACTGCGACCGCTGACCCGGGACCATGATCGTCATGTCCGGGAGGCCGTGGCGAGAAACCCCTCGACGTCGGTCGCCAATCTCCTGCTACTCGTCAAGGACGCCGACCGGTGGGTCCGCTGGGCGGTCGCCGGCAACCCGGCCTGCAACGAGTCGATCCGCCGGGTGATGGCGGAGGCTCCCGACAAGGAGCTTCGTGGGCTCCTCGCGGAGACGCGCGAATTGGAGCCCGAGCTGGCCGCGCGGCTGGTCGACGACGTCTCACCCGAGGTACGGGAGCGACTCGCCACCCACACCCACGACCCCGGCGTGATCACCGCCCTGATGGCCGATCGCACCGTACGCGTACGCAAGGGGCTCGCCCGCAACCCGCGGACCACCACCGCCCAGCGCAGCGCACTTGCCCAGGATCCCGTGGTGGACGTCCGCGCCGCCCTGGTGCTCGCGGTCGAGCTGGACGAGGCGGATCTGCGACGCCTGGTTGACGACCGCTCGGTGCAGGTACGGATGGCGATGGCGACGTCGGAGGTGGTCCCGCCGCACATCCGGCAGTTGCTCGGCCGCGATCCCGACGAGATGGTTGCCGGCGCGGCGCGGGACTTCCGCCCCGGGTCTCGCAACGCCCCGGTGGTACGGGCTCCGCGTATCGGTCACCGGGCCTCCGGGACCGGCCGAGGCCGACCGGGCAGCGCCCGGCGCTGAGGCCGGCGGAGCGCATACCGACCGGCGCCTTGCAGGTGCCCGCCCGACTCGGCCGGGCTCGCGCTCGGCGCGCGGGCCGGTCTGCTCCCGGCAACCTCGCGGTCGCCGCGCTGCTCACGGTGGTGCTGCGGGCGGCGTGCCGCCCCCGAGTCATTACGGCTTCGGGGGCGGCACGCCGCCCGGTCCGGCGGCGGCGGACGCGCTTCGGGTCAGCGGGGTTTACGGTCAGCCGCAGGCGGCGGCCCGGCAGGTCACCTCGATCTCGTAGAGCCGGGCCTGCCTGTCCCGGCTGCCGAGCACGTCGAGGCGGACGGCGGTCGCGCGGACCGGCGTGACGGTGTGCGTGGTGACCTGGGTCGTGTTTCCGGTGACCTCGCTGAGCACCTGCCAGGCACCGTCAACGAGGCCGGAGATCCGGTACGCGGTCAGCTCGTACCCGCCGTACTGGTACAGCCGTACCGTGTCGATCAGCTCCGGATCGGCGAACTCGACCTGCAGCCAGTGACTGTCGCCCGGATCGGTGATCCAGCGACTACCTGCGCTGACGCGGTTGCCGTCGATCACGTGCGCCGGCACGTACTGTCGCCACCAGCCCGACGCGGTGGCCGTGGCGCCCTCGGCGGCCAGCGCCACGTTGCGCCACACCGCCCCGAAGGTCATGGTCGCGCTCGCGGCGAACTGGCGGTGCCCGTTCTGCGGCATGACGTGCGGGGCCTCGACCGTGACGGTGGCGCTCTGCTCGGCCGCGAGCTGTCGGACCCCCACGGTCAACGGAACCTCCACCACCGCGAACGGCGCGAGCCGTACCCCGGTCGGGGCCGGGGCGACCCACCCGTCGGGGACGACAGCGCTGAGCTGTGCCGTCACGGGAGTGCCGACGTCGTTACGGAGTACCACGGTGACCCGTTCGTCCACGTCCGAGTCCGGCCGGACCGTGGTCCGCAGGGGCAGCGCCGTGACGGTGAGCAGCGCGCCGCGGTCGGTGGGGGCGGTGCTCAGCGCGAGCGTGGGGAAGGCTTCCAGCTCCTGGTAGCGCGACCAGGCCAGCGTCATCTCCCAGGACGTCAGCCGGTGCACGACCGCGGTCACCTCGTCCCGGCTGTCGTTGCCGGCTCGGATCGGGGTGCCGGCGAACTCGTCGGCGAAGAGCTGATCGGCCAGCGCCCTGGTCCGCTGCACCGCGAGCTGGTTGGCGCCCGCGAACACCTTCGTCATGTACTGCGGATCGTCGCCGTTGTCCCGGGCGTACGCCTGGACCTGGCTGAGCACCTGGTTGCGGTAGAGATCGGTGTGGGCCAGTTCCTGCAGCGTCAACTCGACGTGCGCGGTGGCGGCGCCCAGCAGGATGGCCTGGCGCGCCTTCTGGAAGGGAATCCCCTTCGAATTGCCGGGGAAACCCGGCAGGCGCCCGGTCCGGCTCGCCTGCAACAGCGCCGCGCGGACCACCGACTGGGAGATCGACAGGCCGATGTTCCAGCCGGACCAACCGGCCAGTTCCCCGAACCGGATCCGGGGGGCGAGCAGCGAACGTAGCTCACTGTCCACCTTTCCGGCCAGTGCGTCGTCGCCGACTGCGACGAGCCGGCCCCGGGCCACCGCTTCGTGGATCCGGTCGGCGAAGGGTTCCAGGTTTCCGCCCCCGGCGGTGTTCGCCATCAACAGGATGTCGGCGTCGGGACTGTCCGAGGGGCGGGCGCCGAGGGTACGCACGTATTCGTCGACCAGGGTGGCGTAGGGGACGTCCTGATAGGGCGCCACCCACTGGTCGCCGGGGGTACGGGACCACTCGACGTCGACCGTCGGGGCGGCGCCGAGCCGCTTGGTGATGTGCTTGGCCACCAGCAGCGCGCCGAGGATGTCCGCGCCCGGATAGATCTTGACCCGGTCCTGGACCCCGAGTTTCGCCGCGAGCGCGGCCAGGCCCGCCTTCTCCAGGCGGTGCGGGCCGTGCTCGGTGGCGTCGTCCTGACCGAGGACCAGGTAGTCGATGGTGCCGTTGGCGACCCGTTCGATCATGTCCCGGTTGATCTGGTGGTCCCGCGCGCGGGCACAGCGGAAGTCCGCCTTGATCTCCTCGGGGATCTCGTTGGCGACCTGCTCGTACTCGGCCCGGCGCTCCTCCTGCCCGAGGTTCTCCACCTGGTCCATCAGGATCGCCCAGCGCCGGATCGGGCCGGAGTAGATGCCCGGGTAGCTGCTGGTCGGCTCGATGGTGAGGCGCATGATCACGTCGAACGCGTAGAGGGGCTTGTCGGGGTTCTTCCGCTTCACCTCGTCCAGCACGGTGAGCCGCCGCCGGGCGTCGGCCAGGCTGGTCTGGCAGGTCCGGGAAGCGACCAGGCCGCCGTAGGCGAGCATCGGGGCCGCGACGACCGAGCCGTCCGCGTCGGCGGCGGCCCTGCGCCACCACGCGCCGACCGCGTCGGCCTGACCGTAGGTGAAGTACTCGCCGAGCAGGTCCTTCGGGGGTGTCAGCGCCTGGTGCCCGCCGGCCTCGGCGACCGCGACCGGCGTGTACGCGGTGAACGGCCGGTCATCCAGCGGTACGACGGCGAGCTGACCCAGGTTGGCCGGCGGTCTGGCGGCTGCGGCCGGTGTGCCCGGGAGGGCGACCGCGAGGGTGAGGATGACAGCGGTGGTGGTGATCATGCTGAGGGCGCGGGGTGTCAGTCGTCTGTTGCGACGCATCAGTTCACTTTCGGGGTGGTGGTGGACGAGGTCAGCGGTCGGAGATCGGTGGCGCTGTCACCGGGTGCCGGCGTAGCCGACGGCCTTGAGGATGCCGAGCCCGTTGTGGGCGACCGGGAGGGTGCCCCGGGTGCCCTTGCACAGGTACTCGGTGGTGTCGCTGTCACCGTCGAGGTCGTTGGTGTCCCGGGCGGGCAGGAACATCGCGGCCAGTGAACGGTCGAGCAGGGCGTAGAGCGCGTCCTGCCGGTCCGCATGCTGCAACCGTTGGTAGCCCGCGGTGAACTTGGTTGGCACCAGCTCTTTGCGCAGCTCGGCGAGGATGCCGAAGCCGACGATGTCGTAGTACTTCGCCTCGGCGTTCTCGTTGGGCGGGGTGAGGCGGAAGAACCCACCGAAGGACAGGTGAGGGTCGTAGTCCCAGGCGTCCCCCGACGGCGTCGCACCCTGGTTGCCCGGCGGGTAGTACGGCGCCACGGCTCCGGCCGCGGTGTCGTCGACGCAGTCGAGCGGGTCGCTGGCCGAGGCGGTGTGCCAGCCCGGGAGGCTGGTGTAGGTGGTGTAGAGGGTCGTCACGGCGGCAGCCGCGGAACTGGCACCGTTGAGCTGGCGTTCGTGGTCGTAGAGTCCGGCCAGTCCGTACTCGATCATGTCGGTGCCCAGGGTTCCGCCAGCGATCTGGCCATTGGTGTAGGTGCAGGAGCCCTTGCGGTGCCACCGGTTGTCACGGCAGTCCGCGCTGTACGAGCTCTGCGCGACCACCCGGTTCTGGCTGGTGGTGGGGGAGTCGAAGTCGAAGGTGTACCAGTCCGCACCGAGTTGGAGTCCCGTGCTGAGGAACTGCCGGGCGGCGGCGGCTGACTGGCCGTACCGGTTGTCCGGCGGCGCCACGGCCGTCTCCAACCGCTGCATGAAGGCGATCGCCGTGAGATTCCAGGTGGAGATCGTCGAGTAGAGGTTGCTCCAGCTGGAGATCTGGTCCACGTAGCCGCCCGGCGGGGTGGTGGGCTGGCCGAGTCCGTCGACGAACGGATGCACGCCGTAGGTGAGGTAGTGGGCGCGCGGGTCCTGCATACGGAGCAGGAACTCGCCGATGCCGGTGGCCGCGTCGAGGTATCCGGAGGCGCCGGTCGCCTGGTGGGCGGCCAGCAGGGCCTCTCCGCACGCCGCGTTGCCGAACGAGGTGAAGTAGCGGATCTGGCCGTCCGGGGTGCTGGCCACCGCATCGTCGAAGATCTTCGGCGCGGCCGGATCCTTGGTCAACCGGTGGGCGAGTACCGCGCTGGCGAACTCGTCGATGAGCCCGGTCTCCACGCTCGACAGTGACCGCTGCTCGTACGCTGCCCGCTGGTCGAGATAGACCGAGATGAACTGGAGCGCGGTGCAGGCGGCGGTACTCTGCCGCGGCCCGCCGATGGTGCACGGACTCGCCGTGGTGCAGGTCTTGCCGGCTACCACGAGCTGGTTGCCGTAGACGTGTTCGATGTCCCGGCGCAATCCGTTCCGCACCCCGTCGTACGACGCCACGAGCCAGTCGAAGTAGCTGTCGACGAGAGGGACCGGGGTGGAGGCGACGGCCGGAGCGGTCGGGACCGGCGCCGCGACGCCGACGATGAGGGTGGCCAGCAGTGCCGCGACCCGCGCCCTCACCGGTGCCCCCGATCCGGCGTCAGGACGATCCGGGGCTCGGCGGCGATCTCGCCGGTGCGGTTCCAGGGCAGGTGGAGGTGCCAGGCGTCGAGTCGGTCCACGCGGGCCGTCACCGGCGCTCGTCCGTCACTGCCGAGGGCGAGCGTGGCCCCGGCGAACTCGTCGGCGAACAGCTTCTCCGCGTACGGGGTGGTGCTGTCGACCGCGTACGCGTTGATCTCGGAGAAGTAGGTCTTGATGTTCTGCGGGTCCGGCTCGCCCAGCGAGGACGCGTGGGCGGTGGTGGCGGTGCGGACGTTGTTGCGGTACGAGTCGGTCTGCACCAGCTCGGAGACGGACAGCTCGATGCTGGCCCGCGCCGCGTCGTGCAGGAGTGCCCGTCGTGCGGCCAGGACCGGCTCACCTGCGGTGCCCGGCGCGCCGGGTGGCAGTTCACCGCGAGCCGATCGTTGCCGCAGCGCCCAGCGGGACGTCGCCTGGGCGAGGCTGATCCCGACGTTCCAGCCCGAGTAGCCGGCCAGCTCGACGTACCGGATCCGGCCGTTGAGCAGGGACAGCAACCGCCGGTCGGAGTGCCCGGCAATCGCGTCGTCGCCGAGGGCCACGGGCCGGCCGGCCCGGACGTGGGCCACCAGACGGTCGGCGAACGGTGCCACCGACGCCGAACTGCCGCCCGTGTTGGCCATCAGGACCAGGTCGGACCGCTCCGGCCGGTCCACGACCGTCCCGCCGAGGATGTCGACGTAGCCCCGGATGAGCTGCGCGTACGGGATGTTCTGGTAGGGCGCGGTCCAGGCCTCACCCGGCACCCGGGAGTACTCGATGCTCACCCGGGGGCGTACGTCGGCGTCCCTGATGGCGATCTTGGCGATGAGCAGGGCTGCCACCACGTCGGCACCCGGGTAGATCACCACCCGATCACCGACGCCCAGTTCGGCGATGCGGGCGGCGAGTGCCTGCGACTCCGGTCGGTGCAGGCCGTGGCCGGTCGCGTCGTCCTGACCCACCACGAGGAAGTCGAAGATCCCTTCGGCCGCCCATTCGATCATCGTCAGGTTGACCCGGTGGTTACGTGCCCGGGTGGCCAGGTAGTCGCTTCGCACGTCGGCCGGGATCTGGGACTCCAGCGCGTCGAGTTGAGGGCGCTTCTCCACCATCGCGAGGTTGTCGACCTCGTCCTTCACCGTCGCCCAGGCCCGCAGCTCGTTGCGCCACGGCCCTTCGGGGGTGAGGCGCATGATGGTGTCGAAGGCGTAGAGCCGCCGACGCGGGCGGCTCCGTCGGACGGCCCGCACCGCCGCCAACCGGGCGAACACCTCGGTTTCGGGGATGGAGCTGTTGCGGGAGTTGAGCAGTCCACCGTAGGCGAGCATCGGTAGGGCGACGACCAGCGCGTCCGCCCGCTTGGTGGACGAGGTGAGCCACTGGCCGACGGCGCGACCGTCGCCGGGGGCGAAGTGTCGCCCGAGAGTTTCCCGTGGCGGCAACAGGGTGTCGTAGCCGGCGCCGGTGGCGATCTGTTGCGGGGCGTACCAGGTGTAGGGCCGGTCGTCGAGCGGAACCAGGGCGATGCGGCCGAGCCGTGGGGTGTCCGGCCGGGCGTGCGCCGGGCGGCCGAGGGCGGCGAGGCCGGCGCCGGTCAGGCCGGCGAGGCCGGCGGCCCGGAGAAGGCCACGGCGGGAGAGGGCGTGATCAGGCATGTCGGCTCCTTGCGTTGCCGGGGGATGCGTTGAGTCTTGGATCAGTAAGAACCCCGGGTCAAGACCGCCGGAGCCAGTAATACGTATTACTGGCTCCGGCGATCCTTGACACCGGATCGGCGCGCGGGGCAGCATCCTCCGCGACAACCCTCGCCAATACGTGATGCTCCAGAAGGTGGCCGATGACCGTGTCCGCAGGACGGGGCAGGCTGACGCAGCACGAGATCGCGCGGATGGCCGGAGTGAGCCAGACGACGGTGTCACTCGTGCTCAACGACCGTTGTGAGGCGGCCTGGCGGATCGCCCCGGAGACCCGGGAGCGGGTGCTGCGCGTCATCCGCGAGACCGGATACGTCGCCGACCCGCTCGCCCGACGGCTGCTCCAACAGCACAACCAGATCCTGGGCGTGTTCACCTACGAGTCGGTGTTCCCGAGCACCAGCGCGAACTTCTACCACCCGTTCCTGTCCGGCATCGAGGCATGCGCGGAGAACATCGGTTGCGACCTGTTGCTGTTCACCAGCGCCCCCGTGCGCGGCGGCAGCCGGCGGATCTTCCACGACAACAACCGCATCCGGCTCGCCGACGGTTGCGTACTGCTCGGTCGGGAGATTCCTCGCGACGAGCTGGCCCGGATGGTCGCCGGGGAGATGCCCTTCGTGTCCGTCGGTCGACGCGACGATGCCCATCTACCCTCCGGTGAGGGCGGTCCGGTGCCCTATGTCGGCGCGGACTACGCCCAGGCCACCTCCGCCCTCGTCCACCGCGCCGTCGATCTCGGGCACCGGGCCGTGGCGTACGTCGGCGCCGGAGTCGGGGCCGAGTCCGCCGTCGACCGACTCGCTGGCTTTACCGCCGCGCTCCGGGAGACCGGAGTCGACGGTCGACACGAACCGGTCGGCGGCAGAACCTCAGCGGAACTACTCGACGCACTGCGCTCGGCCCGGGTCACCGCCGTCTTCTGCGAGGAACTGGTCGAGGCGGCGGCGATGGCCGAGGCGGCGCGGGCCCGAGGCGTGTCCGTGCCCGGTGACCTGTCCCTGGTGGCACTCGGCGACCCCACCCGACAGGCCGAGACCGACCTCGACTTCACCGGCTTCCACATCGCCCGCAGGGAGATGGGCTGGCAGTCCATCGAGGTGCTCGACGACATCCTGCACGGCCGTGGCGGCGAACACCAGCGGCTGCTTCCCTGCGAACTGGTCGAGGGCGAGACCCTCGCTTCCCCGGGCCCGACAACCGGCCGACGCTGACCGGCGGGTTGCTCGCCCGGCCGGGCTGTCCGGCGGCGTCAGGTGAGCCGACCGCCCGACGGGGTGGCCGGTACCAGGCGGCGCGTGATCCACAGCGGCGAGGTGACCGCGTTGCCCATCACCACCGAGTGGGCGCCGGCCGCGAACGCCTGTCCGATCTGTTCGGCGTCGCGATACCGCCCCTCGGCGATCACCGGCACCGCCAGCGCACCGGCGAGCCGGGCCACCAGCGTCAGGTCCGGTCCGTCGGTGGGCGGGCTGGCCGGGGTGTAGCCGGAGAGGGTGGTGGCGACGGCGTCCGCACCGGCCCGCACGGCGGCCACGCCCTCCTCGACGGTGGAGACGTCGGCGAGGACCAGCGCGTCGGTGCGCTCCCGGAGCGCGCGGACCGTGTCGGCGAAGCTCCGCCCGTCCGGACGGGGGCGGTCGGTGGCGTCCACGGCGACGATGTGCGCGCCGGCCTCGGCGACGTCGACCGCGTGCGCCGCCGTCGGGGTGATGAACACCCCCTCGACGCCGTGCTTGTGCAACCCGATGATCGGCACGTCGACGGCGGCGCGGATCGCCCTGACGTCGGCGGTGCCGTTGGCCCGGACGGCCACCGCGCCGCCCCGTACCACCGCCGCGGCCACCCGGGCCTGGACGTACGGGTCGCGCATCGGGTCGTCGGGATCGTCGAGCACCGGCTGGCAGGAGACCACGAGGCCGCCGGCCAGCTCGTCGAACACGTTCACGCTCTCGTCCTCTCGTGGGTGACCACGGCGGGTGTGCCGCCGGCTGCCTGCCGGCCGTGGCCAGGGTGGCCCGCCAGTCGGGCGGCGCCCACGACGACCGCGTCGGCGCCGAGCGCCGCGGGGAGCAGGGGCACGTCCGCCCAGGCCGTGGGCAGTTCGGCAGCGAGGGCGGCGCGGGCACCGGGGAGCAGGGCGTCGGCCGCCCCGCCCGCGAGCACCACCGCCTGTGGGTCGAGCAGGGCGACCAGCCCCGCGAGTGTCCGGCCGAGGGCTGTGGCGGCGCGGTCCACCACCTCCCGGGCGGCCGGTTCGCCGGCCGCCGCCCGCTCGGCCACGGTCCGTCCGGTGATCCGGAGGCCGGTTTCCAGGGCGTACGCGGCGGAGAGTCCCGTCCCTGAGGCGATGCCCTCCAGGTGGCCGTACCGGCCGCAGCCGCAGCGCAGCCGCTCGGCACCGGGAGCCGGTAGGTGCCCCACCTCGCCGGCGCCGCCCCGGGCGCCGGTGGAGATCCGGCCGTGCTGGAGCATCGCGCCGCCCAGGCCGGTGCCGACCGCGACCAGCAGCAACTCCTGCCGGTCCCGGCCGGCGCCGACCCAGCATTCGCCGAGCGCGGCGGCGTTCACGTCGTTGGTGACGTGGACCGGTCGGGCCAGCCGTGCGGCCAACTCGTCGGCGACCGCGGTGCCGGACCAGCCGGGCAGGCTGTCGGTGGCGTACCGGATGGTGCCGGTGGCCGGGTCGACCGTGCCGGCGGTGCCCACGCCGACCGGGCCGGCGCCGCCCGGATCGAGTAGTTCCCGGGCGAGCCGCGCGGCGGTGTCCAGCACGGCCGCCGGCCCCGACCCGGCGGGGGTGGGTGCCAGGCGACGCCCGAGCACCTCCCCGTCGGGTCCGACCAGCGCCGCTGCCGTCTTGGTGCCGCCGATGTCGAGGCCCACCAGGGGAGCCGGCACCGTCATCCCTTGAGCCCGGTGTGCGCCAGTCCCTCGACGAACTGCTTCTGCGCGATGACGAAGACCACCAGCACCGGCAGCGCGGTCATCGACGCCGCGGCGAGCTGGACGTTCCACATCGGGCCGCCGTAGGCGTCGACGAACTGGGTGAGCGCCTGCGGCAGGGTGAACTTCTCCGGTGAGGAGAGGAACACGATCGGTTCCAGGTAGAGGTTCCAGCTGTGCAGGAAGGTGAAGATGGCGACCGCGCCCAGTGCGGGCCGGGACAGCGGCAGGGCGATCTTCCAGAAGGTGCCGAACCGACCCAGCCCGTCCACCCGGGCCGCCTCCTCCAACTCGCCGGGAAGGCTGACGAAGAACTGCCGCATGATGAAGGTCGCCAGCACGCTCGGCGCCCCGAGGATCGGCACCAGGATCAGCGGCCAGTGTGTGTCGACCAGGCCCAGCTTGAAGAACATCTGAAACAGCGGCACGATCGTCACCTCGCTCGGGATGAGCAGGCCGGCGAGGATCACCAGGAAGAGCACGTTCTGGCCACGGAAGCGGATCCGGGCGAAGGCGTACCCGGCCAGCGCCGCCACCGCCAGGGTGCCGACGGTGACCACCAGCGCGATGTAGAGGCTGTTCAGGTACTGCTGACCGAACGGCTGCAACTCGAACACCCGCCGGTACGCGTCCAGCCCCGGGTCGACCGGCAGCAGCTTCGGCGGGAAGGCGAAGATGTCCGCCACCGGCTTCAGCGACGAGGTGACCATCCACCAGGTCGGGAAGACGAACGGGACCGCCAGGACCATCAGCGCCCCGTAGAGCAGCAGCTTGGTGCGGCGTGACAGCTCACGACTCATGGTGGACCCACCTCTTACGCATCTGCCACTGGAGCACGGTGAGCGCGAGCACGATGCCGAACAGGACGATCGACAGGGTGGCGCCGTAGCCGAAGTGATGGAACTGGAACGCCTGCTGGTAGAGGTAGTAGACGAGCACCGTGGTCGAGGTGCCGGGGCCGCCCTGGGTGAGCACCGCGATCTGCGCGAAGACCTGCAACGAACCGACCACCGTGATGATCGACGTGAGCAGGATGGTCGGGCTGATCAGCGGCACGGTGATCCGCCAGAACTGGCGCAGCCGACTCGCCCCGTCCACCTCGGCGGCCTCGTACAGCTCGGCCGGCACGCCCTGGAGCGCGGCCAGGAATAGCACCATGTTCAGGCCGACGTTCTTGAACACCTGCACCACGACGACCGAGAACATCGCGGTGCCCTCACCGCGCAGCCAGTTCGGCCCGTCCACGCCGATCGTGTCGAGCAGGCCGTTCACGCCGCCGTTGTCCTGCAGCAGGAACCCCCACACGATGGTCCAGGCGACCAGCGAGACGACCACGGGGGAGAAGAACAGGGTGCGGAACAGGATCGTCCCGCGCAGCTTCTGGTTTAGCAGTACGGCCAGCAGCAGGGCCAGGCCGAGGTTGAACACCACCAGCCCGACCGAGAAGAGGCCGGTGGCCCGCAGCACCGAGCCCAGGTTGGTGTCCTCGGCGAGGGTCGCGTAGTTCTCGGTGCCGACGAAGTCGAACGTGCCGGCCAGCACGTTCCACTCGTGCAGGCTGTACCAGACCACCAGGATCAGCGGCAGGATCACGAAGACGGCGCTGCCGAGCAGTTGGGGGGCGATGAACAGGTAACCGGCGAGCTGGTCGCGGCGGCGGCTGGTCCAGTATGGCCGCGACCGGTCCCGGGTGGGCGGGGCCTCGACCCCGCCCACCGTCGTGTCCGTCTGGGACATGGTCAGGCTGCCCCTACTTCGCCAGCAGCGGCTGGATCTTGGTGCAGACGCCGTCGAGGACGGCCTTGACGTCCGCGTCCGCCTTCCAGAGCGGGTCGAGCCCGGCGCGCACCTGCTGGCTGAGCTCAGCCTGCCCGGCGTGGCTGGGCTTGACCACGCCGTTGGTGATGCCGTCGATGACGACCTTCTGCAACTGCTCGGGCTTCAGCGTCGGGTTGGTCTTGCCCAGCGTCTCCGCGGTGAGCTGCGACTGGCGCGGCGGCGGGAAGAACTGGGCCAGCTTGGCCGAGTTGGTGGGGTTGGTCAGGAAGGCGAGGAAGCCCGCCGCCGCGTCGGCGTTCTTGCTCTTCTTCATCACGCCGACGCCGGCCTGGCCGACCACGGAGTAGTTGCCCTTCGGCCCGGCCGGCAGCGGAACCAGGTCCCAGCCGAAGCCGTCGGGCTTCAGCAGCGAGGCGCGGGAGATCTGGGTGACCGTCATGGCCGCGTCACCGGCGAAGAAGTCGGCGGTCGTGCCCGGGCCGGGCAGCGCCTTCCCGGTGAAGATCGCCTTGTGCAGGGTGGTCATCGCCTCGACCATCTCAGGGGCGGCGAAGCCGCAGGACTTCCCGTCCTCGCTCCATGCCTGGGCGCCCCAACCCGTCCAGAAGGTGGACAGGTTGTCCCAGCCCTTGTAGTCGAAGTCGCGGATCACGAGGCCGGCCTTGCCGGTCGCGCCCGCGGTGGCGCCAGCGACGGTCAGCGCGGTGTCCCAGTTCCACTGTCCGGCCGCGATCAGCTCGGCCGGGGTCTTCTGCCCGGCCTTCTTGAGCAGGTCGGTGTTGACGAAGACCCCGAACGGCGAGGTGGAGAACGGGTACGCGTACAGCTTGCCCTCGTTCTGCCAGAGCTTGAGCGTGGCCGGGGAGATGTCGTCGTACTGGTAGCCCTCGGTCTTCTTCAGCGTCTCGTCGAGCGGCAGTAGCGCGCCCGAGGCGACGAAGTCGGGGGCCGAGTTCTCGAACACCCAGGCCAGGTCAGGCGCGTTTCCGCCGGCGATCTGGGTGGTCAGCGTCGTGGTGTAGTTCTCGAATGGCAGCGGGTCGAACGTGATCGCCGCGACGTCCGGGTGGGTCTTGCGGTATTCGTCGGCGATCTCGTTGAACAGCTTGAGGTGCGCCTCGTTGGCCGACCAGACGGTCATCCGCAGACTGGCCGGACCCTTGTCCCCGGCCTCGTCACCGCCACCGCAGGCGGTCAGCGCGAGGACGCCGGCCAGTGTCGCCGCGACACCGTGCACAGCCTTTCCCAATTTCATGATCTCTCCTCAACGGGGGTGTTCAGTAACCCGCGACCTGGGGCCAGCGCAGTTCCACGCCGGCCGCCGAGAGGCGGTCCTGGAAGTCGGCCAGCAGGCGGGGGGTGCCGCGGACCGCGCGCGGGGACTCGCCCCGCGCCAGACAGAAGTCGGCGAGCAGACCGGCGACCTCGCCGACGTTCCACTCGACCGGGTGCAGCCGGTAGCTGCCGTTGGTGATGTGGGTGGTGCCGATGTTCTTGCCGGCCGGGAGCAGGTTCTCGACCCGCTGCGGGATCAGCGCGCCCAGGGGGATCTCGAACGGGCACGAGCCGACGTCGATGTAGTTGTCACCGCCGGTGGAGGGGTGCAGGTCGATGCGGTACATCCCGACGCCGATCGAGTCCGGGTAGGCGACCGCGCCGTGCTCGCCGCGCACGGCCAGCGACAGGTCCTGCTCGACCACCGTGTATTCGGCCCGGATGCGGCGCGACTCCCGGATGTAGGGCGCCTGCGCCAGGCCGTCGCGGCTGCCGGTCACGTCGCCGCGCAGGCGCAGGCCGGGGAAGCCGGTCCCGCCGTCCGTCCGGGGCGCCTCGGTCTGCATCCAGTAGAGCACCGAGTACGACAGCTCGCGGGCCTTGCTCAGGTGCCACGACGCGTTCGGCACGTCGATGACCGGGCCCTCGAAGTAGTCGATCATCGGCCAGTTCACCAGCGTGATGTCGCTGTCGTACGCGCCGTCGGTGAAGTTGCGCCGGGCGGCGATGCGCCGGAACGTCCAGAGGTTGCCGTCGCCGGGGTTGAGCCGCTGGTCGGCGTTGACGGCCAGCGGGTCGTCGTCCGGGTTGGGGGTGAAGCTGCGCTCGACGACCTCCAGGGTGCGCGGGTGCGGCGACCGCCAGGACAGCAGCCGGTCACCCCAGAAGTCGGGCTTGTAGTCGCGCCAGAAGTCGTAGTTCGCCGGGCGCTCGATGGTGTGGTCGCCGTCGACGTGGTCGAGGGCGAAGCAGACGGAGACGGCCTGCATGTTCATCGGCTGCGCCTCGGCCGGCGCGCTGGGCTCGCCGGTGTCGGCCTGCGACTCGAAGCCGGTGACGTACTCGGTGCCGGTCAGCGGCAGCAGCTCGCCGGTCTCCGTCGCGTCCAGGACGTACGGTGCGACGAGGTCGATCCGCTCGTCCCGATCGCGGTGCGCGACGGTCACCCCGACCACCCGGTCCCCGTCGGTGTCCGCAGCGACCGGCCGGTACGGCTGGAGCACGGTCAGCCGGCCGGAGCCGAGGAACGGCGCCAGCATCTGCTCGATGACGGCGACGGCGACCCGGGGCTCGTGGCAGACCCGGCTCACCCAGCCGGCTCCCGGGTTGAGGTCCGTCCAGGCCCGGGACCGCTCGGTGAGCGGGTAGTGCCGGCGGTAGTAGTCGCGGATCCCGGTGCGCAGGGCCCGGTAGCTCGCGGTGGCACCGAACTGTTCGATCCAGGAGTGCTCGTCCGGCGGAACGGCCTGGCTGGTGAGCTGTCCGCCGAGCCAGTCGAACTCCTCGGTCAGGATGACCGACCGGCCGGCCCGGGCCGCGGCGAGTGCCGCCGCCACCCCGCCCAGCCCGCCTCCGACGACGAGGACGTCCGCACGCATCTGTACCACTTGCTTCCTTCCGGGTTGCACGGTCACCGCTCAGCTGCGGTGGACCGCCGATCAGGGGTGCCGAGGGTTTCGCCCTCGACGAGTTCGCAGGGGAGGAGCCGCTGCTGGACGCCGACGGCGCTGCCGTCGATGACGCTGGCCAGCACCTCGACCGACTGCCGGCCCATCTCCTCGCGGGGGATGCGGAATCCGGTGAACGCGAGGTCGGTGGGAACCGGGACCGTCGGGTCGCCGAGCGTCAGGATCGACAGGTCGCCGGGCACGGTCAGGCCGCGCCGCCGGGTGGCCAGCTCCAGCGCCACGGCGGTGGCGAAGTCCTCGACGAAGGCGACGGTGGTCCGGTCGGCCAGCAGGTCGTCGAGGATCGCCTCGGCGTCCCGGGCGACGGTCGTCAGGTGGCGGGCGCTCTCCGCGGCCGTCGCGGCCTCGACGAACCCGCGCCGCCGGTCCGCCGAGGACTCCGCGGTCATGTCCGTGTTCAGGTAGGCCAGGCGCCGGTGGCCGCGGGCGAGGGCCAGGGCGACCAACTCGCCCACCGCCGCCGCGTAGTCGGCACCGACGTACGGCACCGGCCCGCCGGCGTCGTCGCGGCGCCCGACGGCGACGTACGGGAAACCGTCGCGGTTGAGCCGGTGCAGCTCCGTGGCGTCGACCTCCTGCCCGAGCAGGATGCACCCGTCGGCCAGGCGGAGCCGGTTGTCCTGGTGGAAGATGCGTCGCCGGCCGTCGACCACCGGGGCGCTGGTGAACAGCAGCAGGTCGCAGCCGGCCCGCTCCGCGTACTCCTCGATGCCCAGCAGGAAGGGGTGGAAGAAGTCCCGGCTGCCGCTGGGAAAGGCGGGCTCGTAGGTGAAGACGCCGATGATCCGGTTGAACCGTGCGGCGAGCCGGCGGGCCACGGGATCGGCGGCGTACCCGGTCTCGGCGATGGTCCGCAGCACGCGGTCGCGGGTCTCGGGCGCGATGCGGACGTCGGCGTCGGCCCGGTTGTTGAGCACCAGCGACACGGTCGCCTGACTGACGCCAGCCAGCCGCGCGATGTCACGCTGCGTGACGCGTCGGGGTGTAGAGGGCACAACAGGTCCTTCCGGTGCGGCTAATGCGTATTAGCGCTCGGCGTTGGGGAGGAGCCTGGCGGGCCGAACAGGTGTGTGTCAAGGGGTGGGCGCAGAGATTTCTTCGAGATGAAGTCCCTGAAGTAATGCGAATTAGCACTGCTCTGGCGATCCCGGCTTCACGGGCGGACGGCTCCGGGCGAGGCCGTCGCGCCGTCTCGCCGGGGCCGGCGACTGACCCCTTGACAAGACCCGACCGGGTCGAGCAGTATTCGAGAAATGTAGGCGCTAATACGTATTAGCAATCGACCGGCTGACCCCACCCCGCCGTTGCGGTCGCTGGCTGTCTCACCCAGCGTGAGATTGTGCCGCCCTGTGGCGTGCGCGACGTCCACAGTCGTCCCCGGTGCGGGAACCGTCCCCACCTACGCACCAAGATCCACGGTCGTCGCGGCGATCTCCCGTGCCGCCGGTGGAAGCTGGGACGCCCTCGACCACCTCGTCACAGCGCTGGCCGACCGCGAAGCGGTGCGCTGACCGCTATGCCGAGCACGGTTCAGTTGGCATGGCGGAACGGTCATCGCGGCCACCCCGCGGGTATTCGCAGCCGCTGCGGAGGTGGCGTGGGTGGGATTCAGCCGGTGGGCGCACCCAGTGTCGTTGGGGCGGGTTTCCAGGCGGGTGGGGATTCGTAGGGCCTGGGCGTTGACGCCTCCAGCCAGACCGGGCTCAACTGGCTGGTCGGTGGTTTGAACTCGAAGCGGTACAGACCGGCGCGTCCTCCCAGGATGAGTTGCTGGCTGTGCGGGTTCCAGGCACAGCATGAGAGATGCTCGTCGGTACGCATCATCGCGACCAGTTCGCCGTTGCTGGCGCGCCAGATTCGCACCGTCTGGTCGTCACCGACGGTGGCTAGCCAGTTTCCGTCCGACGTGATCGCCACTGCGGTCACCGATCCGGTGTGTCCGGTGAGCGTGGCCCGCGCGGCGCCGGTCACGGCATCCCACACCCACACCACCCCACGTTCGTCGCCGGTGGCCAGCCAGGTGCCGTCCGGCGCGATCGCTACCGTGTTCACCGGCCATCGGTGTCCGGTGAACACGGCCCGCGCAGTGCCGGTGACGACACCCTCACCGTCGGCCTGACCGAGGAACTCGCCCCCCACGACATTCCACATCCACACCGCGCCGTCGTTGCCGGCGGTGGCCAACCAGGTGCCGTCCGGCGCGATCGCCACCGCATACACCCCCCAGGTGTGTCCGGTGAATGTGGCCCGCTCAGCGCCGGTCACGGCATCCCATACCCGGACCGCACCGCCCGCGTCGCCGGTGGCCAGCCAGGTGCCGTCCGGCGCGATCGCCACCGCGTACACCGGCTTGATGTGTCCGGAGAGTTCGGTTGGCTTAGCGCCGGTTACGACATCCCACATCAGCACCGTTACATCGTCGCCGCCGGCGGCCAGCCAGGTGCCGTCCGGCGCGATCGCCACCGCCCTCACCGGCCAGGTGTGTCCGGTGAGCGTGGCCCGCCCAGCGGACGTCGCGGTATCCCACGCCCGCACCGCCCGATCCTCGCCGCCGGTGGCCAGCCAGGTCCCGTCCGGCGCGATCGCCACCGCGTACACCGGCTTGGTGTGTCCGGTGAGCGTCGCCGGTTCTTCACCGGTCACGGCGTCCCATACCCGGACCGCACCGCCCGCGTCGCCGGTGGCCAGCCAGGTGCCGTCCGGCGCGATCGCCACCGCGTTCACCGGCCAGCGGTGTCCGGTGAATGTGGTCCGCTCAGCGCCGGTCACGGCATCCCACACCCGTACAGCCCCGTCGCTGTGGCCGGCGGCCAGCCAGGTCCCGTCCGGCGCGATCGCCACCGCGTGCACCGCCCTGGGGTATCCAGGAAGCGTGGCCCGCTCAGCACCGGTCGCGACATTCCATACCCGCACCACCCCATCGTCACCGCCGGCGGCCAGCCAGGTTCCGTCCGGCGCGATCACCACCGCCTTCACGGGCCAACCGCATCCGGTGAATGTGGTCCGCTCAGCGCCGGTCACGGCATCCCATACCCGCACGGCCCCGTCGCTGTGGCCGTCGGCCCACCAGGTTCCGTCCGGTGCGATCGCCACCACCGACCAGGTGCGTTTGTCAAACGCGGCCCGCTCGGCGCCGGTCACGACACTCCACACCTGCACCGACCCATCGCTGTGGCCGGTGGCCAGCCAGGTGCCGTCCGCCGCGATCGTCACCGCCTTCACTGACCAGGTAGGGCCGGTGAACGTGGCCCGCTCAGCACCGGTCACGACATCCCACACCCGCACCACCCCACCGTCGCCGCCGGTGGCCAGCCAGGTCCCGTCCGGCGCGATCGCCACTGCGGTCACCGGCCCGGTGTGTCCGATGAGCGTGGTCCGCTCAGCGCCGGTCACGGCATCCCACACCCGCACCACCCCGTCGTCGTCGCTGGTGGCCAGCCAGGTGCCGTCCGGCGTGATCGCCACCGCATTCACCGGCCTGGTGTGTCCGGTGAGGACGCGGCGTGATGCGGCGTGGGGGACGTCGGGTAGCGGCGAGGTGCTGACCAATGCCGGCATGGTGCGCGTTCGAGCGAGAGTCTGTGCTTGAGGGCCCCAGTCCGGGTCGTGCGCGACACGGGAGTACAGGATGTCCAGTAGCGAGTGTGCCGGGTCCGTGCGTGCCAGCAGATGCGCGGTCTGTCCGACCAGCCGACGCAGCCGCGCTGCTCGTGGTGTGGAAATCTGCCCCAGGTCGGTGAAAGGGCCGGCGGGTCCGGTTTCCTGCAACCGGGACTGCACCCAGCGCAGGTCGGTGACGAGGGCCTCGGCGTGGGCGTCACGGCCAGCGCCACGCAGGTGCTCGACCAGGTGCTCACGCATATACCGTGCCCGCTCCGGCAACTCCCACCAGGCCGCCGCCTCCGCAGACCCGTTACCGCAGGCATCTAGAGCAGGGGGCAGATCGGCAGCAACCGCGTCCAGGAACACCCGATGAACCTGCCGTACCCGGACGCCGAGGTGTTCGAGCAGATAGTCCCGGACGACATCGTGGAGGCCGACGGCGCCGCCGTTGTCAGTCGGGGTCAGCGTCACCAACGCCAAGTCAGCCAGTCTCGCGCACGCCATGCGGGTCTGCGTCTTGTCAAGCCCACCGGTCGCATGCCACAACACCGCCACCAGAGGCACTGGGATGATTTCGTCCTCGGCGAAGACTGCCAACTCGGTCAGCCGGCTACGGTCACGATCAGTGAGCAGGCCGGCGCTGGCTTCGATTGTGGCCGCCACCGCCTTGCTCCGCTGATCCGGGTCGTTGATGTCAAGCTGCTCCACGTCACCGACCTCGGGCAGTTGCCCAACTGTCCGCAGCGGGCCCTCCCGTCGCAGCCTCTGCAACAGATCACCCGCCACGACGGCGATGTCGGCATGTGACTGCGCCTGCGCCACCAGGTTTCGGTTGGTCAACCGCAACAGCAGCGGCCACCGCCCCGTCTCCACCAGCAACGCATCAACCACCGTCGACGGCAGTCGGGGCAGGTCGGCGGTCAGCACCCGCAGAGCCTGCTCCAGCGACATCTGGTCCACCCGCACCGGCACTACCTGGCCGGCCACCAGCGACGGCATCCGCGTGGTCACCAGCCGAGCGCACTTGCCCGCCACCGGGAACGCCGCGAGTTGGTCGTCGAACCACACGTCATCGAGCACGATCAACCGCCTCGGCCCATCCGCAAGCACCGCCGCGAGATGCTCCGCGCCCTGGCGCACATCCGTGAACGGCTGCGCCCGCCCGGGGTCGATGCGCCGAACCAGATCATTGACCTTCTCCACCAGCGCACCCCGGCGCACGTCTCGCCCCAGGGTCACCCAGAACACCCGGCCGTCGAAGTGGCGCAGCAACCGTCGGTCCGCCCGCACCAGCCGCGCCACCGTCGTCTTGCCGAACCCACCAGCACCATGCACCGCCGTGGTGATGCCCACCGTCTCGGCGCCACGCCCATGCAGCACTGCCTGCACGATCTCCCGGACCTCCGCGGGCCGGTCCACCATCCAACGCTCCGGACGCTGCTCCGCCGGCACCAACTCCGCCAGACCAAGCTCGTACCGCCGCTGTGACCACCACACCGCGGCCCCGAGTAGGCCCGCACCGATCGACGACCCTGCTGTCCACCACCATGGCGAGCGTTCAACGAACCTCAGCCAGCTTGGCAACGTCTCCGTCAGCACGTTCACCGACACCGACGCCGCTGTCGCCGCCCACGCAGCCGCCACAACGAACACCACGACCAGCAACAGCCGCCACGATCGCCACACCCGTACACTCTCCTACCATCGGCGACCACCCATCTAATCGCACACCCGCACGTTCAGTCACCACCGGTGGAGATCGCGTCCGCTGCCTCGTCGCGGGCGCGCCACGCGTACCGGTAGGCAAGTTCGATGCCTCGGATCACCCCGCGCGGCTCGGCCAGGGCTTCCTCGACATTGGCTCGGGCCCGGCCTACGAGCCGGTCCGTGAGTGCGGGGTCGGCGGCCGGCTGCGCGGTGCCCGCCGATCCTCGCCGATCGGGGCTGCCCGCGCGCTGCCGTCATCCGGCGGCCGGCTCAACCTGCTGTTCACCACCGCCGGCTTCGAGGCGGCGGCGGTGGCGACACCTGACGGCGATATCGCCGCGTCGACCGGAAGCGACCCGACGCCGCGCTTACCTACCTGCGTGCCCCGGACTGCTCACCAGCCGGCCTAGGTGCTCATCGTGCCCTGAGCTACCCCCGCTTCATGGAGCTTCTGATGTTCCCCGGGTTTCACGGAGTCGTCGTGGTTGGTTTCATGCCACGGACAGGGACATCGGTCGGGCTCTCTCATACTCGATCGGGCTGAGCATGCCCAGTGAGCTGTGACGGCGTTGCCGGTTGTGGAAGATCTCGAGGTACTCGAAGATCGCGTTGGCCGTCCGTTTCCGCTCCGGGCTGTGCCCGAAGCCAGACGGCCCGGATCGGTCGGAGCCCCTCGGTCGTAGAACTGTCGCGCTTCGCCACGCCGGTGATCGCTCCCTGTTGCATACCGAGTTGTCGGTCACCGCGGACAGGCCGGCGGTGGCTTACCGGCCACTACGCAGGCGCCGGAGGTTGGGTTCAACGGTCCGCCGAAGTGTGACCACGGTGCTGGTCGGCTTTCGCCGGTGGGTGCGGCGTCGACGCGGTGTTGGCGGCGATCCCGGTGGGGCGGGCGTGGGCGCGCTCGGGCTGAGGCCACCACGATCAGTCGATCGGCCTTGTCAGATATTTACACATCCGTATATCGTGCCCGGTGTTAAGTTTCCGAGCCGGACGAAGGGCGGTCGCATGGCAGCCACAGGGGTGCCGGTGACACATCGGGCGATAGACGAAAGCCGGTTCCTGCTCGATGGCTCACTCGACCTCAGCGCACCGTTCACATCCGTGGCCGATGTGACGATCGGTGGCCGACTGCACGAGTTCACGGCCGGCTCGATCGGGCTCGCGGACGACGTGGCCCGGACGCTCGGTGTCGAGAAGTTCGACGAGGAACTCACCTACCAGGGCGGAACGCTGCTGACCGCGCGCATCCGACCCTACGATGCGCAGATCCAGCTGACCGAGGACCGGCTCGTGGCGGTCTGGCGGGGGCGGCGACGCTGCTTCTTCACCGAGATGTACGGTGCGACGACCACCGATCTGCTCGGGGTGTTGCGGACCCTGCGCGTCGAGGAGCACGACGACGGCCTGACCCTGCGCCCGACCTCGAAGACCGGCGCCGAGTTCGCCGCACCGGCCACCGTGCTCAAGGAGGTCTCCGGGCTCGGCCTGCTGGAGATCGCACCGCTCACCAAGCAGCGTGCCGGGCAACTGCCCTCCTGGCGGGGCCTGCGGACACAGGCGGGCGAGCTCTTCCGGGACGTCCTCCCCGACGGACAGCCCTACTTCGTGCTGGCCGCGGCGGACGCCTGGCTCAGCCTGGTGCCGTTCGCCGACACGGACCTGGAACAGGTGCCCGCTCTGGTGAACCGGCTCCGCGTCCGGACGGCCGGGTAGGTCGGGATGTCCGCACTGCTGGCCGGCGTGGCCACGTACACCGTCTTGTTGACTTTGCTCGTCAGCACCGCCGAGCACCTGTCACGACCGGCGGCGCTCGCCGAGGCGCTGGCCGCGCACCGGGTGCTGCCGGCTCCGGCCGCGGTCGCCGCTCTCGCCATCGCGAGCGAAGGTCTGCTCGCCGGCGCCGGGATCGTGGCGCTGCTCCAGGGCAGCGGCGAAGGCCTGCTCATCGCCGTCATGGCCGGCGGCGCCGCGTTGTTCGGCCTGTACGCCGGCTACGGCCTGCACCTGAGGTCGACCGGGCGCACCGGGCCGTGCGGGTGCTCCCGGGTGGAACTGCCGATGACCGGTTGGGTGGTGGCACGGGCGTCGATCCTCGCCGGGCTGGCACTGGTCGCGCTGTTCCTGTCCGGCTCGATCATTCCGGCGAGTCGGATCGACGCCTCGCTCGCCGTCGTGCTGCTGGCCGCCGCCACGTTCACCGCGCTGCTGTGGCATCTGCCCGCCGCGATGTACGAGCCGGCCACGGCACCGGCCGAGCGGTCCGCGAAGGGCCGGTCCATCGGCATCACAGAGAGAGGCCTGCCCGGATGAGCTTCCAGACCAGCGCGCTGATCCTGAGCTGGATTGCGATCCTCCTGCTGGCTCTCACGGTCTCCGGCCTGGTACGCCAGGTGCACGCGCTGTCGAGCGGGGCAGTCCAGCGTCGTCCTGAGTCGGTCGGTCTGCGGCCGGGAGCACCGGCCCCCGGCTTCGCCCGGTTGGCGCCGGTGGCGCCGGCGGTTCCGCTGGTGCTGCTCTTCCTGGAGCCCGACTGCGGGACCTGCACCGAGGTGCTGGCCGAGGCGAACGACCACGTCGACCGTCCCGGCCTGGAGTTCCGGGTCCTCTACCGGGACGCCCCCTCGGAGCGGGCGGCGGGACTGCCGATCACCGTGCTCGGCGGGCAGGCGGAACTGTTCGAGCGGTACGACGCCCTCGCCACCCCGTTCGCCACCGTTGTCGACCAGGCCGGGCGGGTACTGCGCGCCGAGCCCCTCGGCTCCCGCGCGGCACTGCGCCGCCTGCTCGACGAAATCGACAGCCTACCCGGCGGTTCCGCATCGGCGGTCGTCACGAATCAGGGAGGTCGGGCATGACGGATCTTGACACCGTGCCCTGGCTGCGCGGCACCGACCCGGGGACCGGGCCCGCCGTCCGGCGGGCGCCGGCACACACCGGCGGCCGTAAGCGCACGGGCTGGGAGTTGTCGCGACGCACCCTGCTCCGGGCGGGCACCGCGGTGGGGATGGCCGCGCTCAGCGTGTTTCCGGCAGCCCGCCGCGCATACGCCGACGGCTACACGATCTATGCCGGGTGCCCGACGTACGCCAGCGACCACAACTGCTCACCGGGGTGTGGCCCGAGCACGATCTTCGCCGACTCCTGCAACACCAGCGGGACATACACCGGATTCCACAAGAACGACGGCGTCACCTGGATCCTGCGGCCGAACCAGTGCTACGGCGGGACGTACGACGGCTGGTTGTGGGCCTACAACGGGGCGTGCGGCGCCTGCGCCTGCTCGGTCGAACGCCGATGCCACGACGGATACCGGAAGACAAGCTCGGGCTGGGTGAAGTCGATCTGCCGGTGGAACACCAAGTGCGGATGCCTGGGCAAGGCCCTCTGGCCCACCACCCAGCGGAGCAACACGGGAGTGAACGTCTACACCGTGCAGCACCTGCTGACCGCCCGGGGCCACGCGACCGAGATCGACGGGATCTTCGGTGCCGACACCGAGACGAAGGTGAAGAGCTTCCAGGCGGCGGCCGGCCTCGCGGCCACCGGTGTCGTCAACGCGAACACCTGGCCGGCGCTCGTGATCACGGTCCGCTCCGGGGTCACCGGCGACGCCGTCCACGCCGCGCAGCGCCAACTGAACAGGCGCGGCTACGGGCTGGTCGTCGACGGCGTGTTCGGCCCGGCGAGCGACAGCGCGACGCGCGACTTCCAGCGGCAGAACGGGCTGACGGCCGACGGGGTGATCGGGGTCAACTCCTGGCGGACGCTGACCGGCGCCGCCGTATGACCCGAACGTTGCCGGGCCCTGCGCGGGCGGCACGCCGCTGGGGTGCGGATCCGCTCGCCCCCTTCCTGCTGCTCGCCGTCGGCGCGCTCGCCGCCGCCGCGTACGGGCACGTGCTCACCTGGGCGATGATCGGAGGGCTCGCCGGTTACACGCTCTCCGGCTCGGTTTGAACGCACAACAGCGCGCACGCGCTGGCCTCGCCCGGGTGGCGAGATCGAGATCGGCAGAGCGTCGTCCTCGCCCTGTTCGTCACAGGGCTGATCGTCGGTGGCTCGCTCAGTGGGCTGGTGCTCGGATTGCTCTCCGGGCTGTCGGCTCCCGTGCCCGGCCCGTGGCGGTACGCGGGCATCGTGGCGGTGGCGGCGCTGGGGCTGCTGCGCGAGCTGGGCCTGGTGCCGATCCGGCTACCGCAGAATGCCCGGCAGGTACCGCAGGACGTACTTCAGCGCAGCCTGCGGCGCGGGGCGCTGCAGTTCGGCTTCGAACTCGGCACCGGGGTCCGCACCTACGTCTCGGCGAGTGCTCCGTACGTGCTGGTGGTTGCCCTTCTCCTCGGCGGTCAGCGCCTGCACGTCGCGATACTCGCCGGGATCGGATTCGGCGTCGGGCGCGCGTTGACCCCGCTGGCCCGCCGTGCCGCCGGCACCGGCGACAGGTGGGACGCCGACCTGCGGATACGGATTCGGACGATCACCGTCACGGCGGGCGTCGTGCTCGTGGTCGCCCTCAGCCTGCTGGCCGTACGGCAGGTCTGAGGGCGGCGCGGTGATCCAGGGCCATGGACCTTGGCCGCTGCCGCCGTAGTCATTCGTGGTCGGAGCGGATCGCACGCCATGCGATGACGGCTGCGAAGGCGGTGATGCCGGCGGCAACGAGCGAAGCGGCCTGCATGGCGTGTGTGAAGGCATCCTGTGCGGCGTGCGCGGCGTCGGAGCCGGGCGTCAGGACCGTCAGCGCCGAGGCGAGGGAGTCCTGGACGGCGGCCCGGTCGGCACCCGACAGGTCGGTGGGAACGTCGACCGAGTTGCGGTACAGGAGTGTGACGAGCGACCCGAGGACCGCGATGCCCAGCGCGACGCCGAGTTCGTAGGCGGTCTCGGAGATCGCCGAGGCCGCGCCCGCCTTGCGCGGAGGTACGGCGGAGACGACGGCGTCGGTCGTCGTGGTCTGCGCCAGGCCGACGCCGAGGCCGACGGGAACCAGCGCGAGCGCCAGCCACACGTACTGCTCGGCGCCCTCGGCCACGGCGACGAAGACCAGGCCGACCGCGGTCAACAGCAGGCCGCAGGCGATCGTCCGGCCGCGGCCCAGCCGAGCCAGGGCCACCCCGACCAAGGCCACCACGCCGATCGCCGCGAGGGTCGCGGGCAGCTCCGCGAGCCCGGCGCGCAGCGGACTGAAGCCGCGTGCGAGCTGCAGGTACTGCGAGAAGAAGAACAGCAGTCCGGTGAGAGCGAACACTGCGACGAAGTTGGCGAAGACCGCGCCGGAGAATGCCGGCGTACGGAACAGGTCGACGTCGATGAGCGGGGCGGCGAGGCGCCGCTGGCGGCGGACGAAGGTCACTCCTGCGACCAGACCCGCGAGCAGGGCCACGACACCGGGCAGGTCGACCCCGGTGTTGGTGGCGTGCTTGACGGCGTAGACGAGCGAGACGACGGCGGCCAGGGACAGTGCCGCGGAGATCAGGTCGAAGCGCCCCGGTTCCGGGTCCTTCGACTCGGGCAGGAGGAACACGCCGGCCACGACGAGCACCAGCATGACGGGCACGTTGATCATGAAGACCGAGCCCCACCAGAAGCGCTCGAGCAGCGCACCGCCGACCAGCGGACCAAGGGCGGCACCACCGCCGGCGGCGGCGGACCAGATGGCGATGGCCCGGGTGCGCTCGGCGGGTTCGGTGAAGATGTTCCGGATGATTGACAAGGTCGAGGGCATGAGCGTGGCGCCGGCGACACCGAGCAGCAGGCGGGCGGCGATCAGCATCTCGGCGCTCGTCGACAGCGCCCCGAGCAGCGACGCCAGGCCGAACGCCACCGCGCCGTACAGCAGGATCTTCTTGCGTCCGACCCGGTCGGCGAGATTGCCCATCGTGACCAGCAGCCCGGCCAGGGCGAGTGAGTAGATGTCGCCGATCCACAGCACCTGTGTCGCTGTGGGGGCGAGCGCCTCGGTCAGGGACGGGACCGCCAGGTAGAGGACGGTGCCGTCGATGGCCAGCAGCAGGATCGCGAGCACGAGGACGGACAACGCCGCCCAGCGGCGCCGAGGCGACAAGCTGCCGTTCACGGGGTCTCGGTCTCCCTGGATGTGATCGCCCGACACGCCGGGGCCTCGAAGGGTGGCTCATCCACCACCTTCCCACCAATGACGGCGGGGCAGTTGCCGAACGGGACGGCCTGACGGCCTCGACACGTGCCTGGGGGAGGGGAAGGCCGCGACCGCGACTGAGCCGCAGGCCGTCAGGAAACCCAGCTGTAGCGACGCTCCGGGCGGCCGGCGGAGCCGTATCGAAGGCCGACCTCTGCCCGCCCGGTGTCGGTGAAGTGTTCCAGGTAGCGCCGCGCGCTGACCCGGGAGATACCTACCGCGTTGGCGCATTCGGCGGCGGAGAGCGTCCCGGAGTGCTCCCGCAGGGCGCGCTCCACCAGCTCGGCGGTCTCCGCGCTGAGGCCCCGGGGCAGCGCTGAGGTGGCGGTGTGTGCGCCGCTGCGGGACAGCACCCGATCCACGTCGGCCTGGTCGGTGACCACCGTGACGCGTGGCGAGTTGCGCCGGGCGGCGTACTGCTCCAGCCGGGACCGCAGCTCGTCGAAGCCGAACGGCTTGAGCAGGTAGTTGACCGCTCCGTAGCGGACGGACCGACGCACCGCCTCGGCCTCCCGGGCCGCGCTGATCACCAGCACGTCGCAGTCGTGCCGAGCGGCCCGCAGCCGGGTCACCACGTCCAGGCCGAACATGTCCGGCAGGTAGAGGTCGAGCAGCACCAGGTCGGGGCGGAACTCGTTGACGGCGGCGATCGCCTCCTCACCGGTGCTGGCCGTGCCCACCACGCGGAAGCCGTCGATCCGCTCGACGAAGCCGCGGTGGATCCGGGCCACCATGAAGTCGTCGTCGACCACCAGCACGTCGATCACCGGCTCGCCTCCAGTGCCCCGGTCACCGACATCCGGGCCGTGAACATCGCGCCCTCCTCGGTGTTCGTCACCGCGACCTCGCCGCCGCGGCGGTGGCAGACCAGCCGGGTGAGCGCCAGTCCGATGCCCCGTTCGCCACCCCGCGCCGCCTTGGTGGTGAAGCCGTGCGTGAAGACCTCCTGGGCCAGTTGCGGGGCCACTCCCGGCCCGGAGTCGCGGACCACGATCTCCACCGAGGAGGCGTCCTGGCGCAGCTCGACCTCCACCCAGGCCGGCCCGTCCGGGACGTCGCCGCCGTCCGGTCCGGAGCCGTCCAAACTGCCGGACGACATCGTGCTCCGGTTCTCCCCACCGCCGGCCACGGCCTCGACGGCGTTGTCGACCAGGTTGCCCAGCACCGTCGCGACATCCACGGCGACTGCCGGCTCCAACCGGTCCAGGCCGGTCCGGTCGGAAATCCGCAGCTCCACCCGGCGCTCGGCGGCCAGCGCCGACTTCGCCATCAGCAGGGCCGCCACCGCGGTGTCCTGGATCCGGCTGGTGACGGTGAGGTCGAGGGAGGCCCGGTGCCGGCTCAGCGCCTCGACGTACCGGACCACTTCGGCGTGTTCGCCGATCTGGATCAGCCCGGAGATGACGTGCAGCTGGTTGGCGAACTCGTGGGTCTGGGCGCGCAGCAGCTCGGTGGTGCTGCGGAAGGACCCGATCTCCTGCTCCAGGCGGGCCAACTCGGTGCGGTCCCGCAGGGTGGTGACCGAGCCGAGCCGGCGGCCCTCCTTGCTGACCGTCATCCGGTTCATCACCAGCACCCGGCCGGCTCGCACCACCACCTCGTCCCGGGCCTCCGGATCGTCGTCGGCGCCGGCCAGCACGTCCCGCAGCCGGCCGGAGATCTCCAGTTCGGCGAGGGTGCGACCGAGGCAGTGCTCAGGCAGGTGGAGCAGCCGTCGGCCGACCTCGTTGACCAGGGTGACCCGCTGGTGCGGATCCAGCGCCAGCACCCCCTCGGCGATGCCGTGCAGCAGCGCCTCCCGGTGCTCGGCCAGGCCGGCGATCTCCCGGGGCTCCAGGCCCAGGGTCTGTCGCTTGATCCGGCGGGCCAGCAGCCAGGAACCGGCGACCCCGAGCAGGCTGGCGATGCCCAGATAGGTGAAAAGGTACGACGAGGCGCCCACCAGTCGCTGCGACCAGCTGGGTGACGCCTCGCCGATCATCACCACGCCGAGGTGCCGGCCGAGGTTGTCCTTGCGGTCGCCGAGGACCGGAACCTGGGCGACCAGCTCCCGCGAGTCGCCGACCGCCAGCTCGCCGGACCAGCTCCGGCCCCCGGCCACCCCCGGGTCCCCGAGCACGAGCGGGCTTCCCACCAGCGTCGGGTCGGTGGAGCTGACCACCCGGCCCCGGGCGTCGGCCACGGTCACCGAGGTCACCCCGGACTGGGCCAGCAGGCTCTGCACCAGCGGGGCGACGAGTTCGGCCGGCGCCGGCTGGTTGAGCCGCTCGCGCAGCAGCGGGTTGCCGGCGAGCTGCTCGCCGAGGGCGGTCACCCGCCGCCCCTCCACCCGGTTGAAGGTGGCCGCGGACTGCGCCAGCGAGACCGCGGCCACCGCCACCAGCACGACCACGATGATCGCGAGCTGGAGCACGAGCAACTGCCCGGCCAACGTGCGGCGAGGAGTGACCGCGACCACAAAGACCTCAATTTCCGCTGGTGACAGAACGCAGACACGGGGTTCGTCCCGGGGCCATCATCTTGCCGCCGGACTCCTTCGAAACGGAAGAGAAACAAAGATGGCAACTCGGAGAAAACTGCTGTTCATGAGCGTCGCCACCGCCACGGCCCTGGCGCTGGGCGCCTGCGGCGCGACCGCGGAGAAGAACGACGGCGGCTCCGGCGGCGAGGACGGACCGGCCACCGGACTGCGGATCATGGTGCCGAACACCCCCGGCGGCGGGTACGACACCACCGCCCGTACGGCGGCCAAGGTGATGGAGGACGCCAGGATCGCCACCGGTGTGCAGGTCTTCAACCTGCCGGGCGCGGGCGGCACCGTCGGCCTGCAACGCACGGTGAACGAGAAGGGCAACGGCAAGCTCGCCATGCAGATGGGGCTGGGCGTGGTCGGTGCCTCGTACACCTCGAAGTCGTCGGCGACCCTCACCCAGACCACCCCGCTGGCCAAGCTGATCGAGGAAGCCGGCGCGATCGTGGTGCCGAAGGACTCGCCGTACAAGACCATCGCCGACCTCGTCGCGGCCTGGAAGGCAAACCCCAGGGGCATCGCGGTCGGCGGCGGATCCTCTCCCGGCGGCCCGGACCACCTGCTGCCGATGCAGCTCGCCAAGACCGTCGGCATCGACCCCCGCCAGGTCAACTTCGTCTCGTACGACGGCGGCGGCGAGCTGCTGCCAGCCGTGCTCGGCGGCAAGGTCGCCTTCGGTGCCAGCGGCTTCGGCGAGTTCCTCGACCAGGTCGAGGCCGGCCAGATTCGGGTCCTCGCGGTCACCAGCGAGGCGCCGATCGGCGCGCTCAAGGACGTGCCGACGCTGAAGTCGTCCGGCATCGACCTGGTCTTCACCAACTGGCGGGGCATCGTCGCGCCGCCCGGCATCAGTGACGCCGACAAGAAGGTCTGGATCGACGCGCTGACCAAGATGCACGAGTCCGACGGGTGGAAGGCCGAACTGGCCAAGCGGGGGTGGACCGACGCCTTCATCACCGGCGACCAGTTCGCCACCTTCCTGACCGAGCAGGACAAGTCGGTGGCCGCCCTGCTCACGCAGCTAGGACTGGCATGACCGGCATGACCACCCGACCGGAGCCGGGCGGCGACCCGCCGCCCGGCCCGGGCCCCGGCACCGGACCGGTCACCGTGCCGGTGCCGGGGCAGCCGACCGGCCCGGACCCGACCGCGTCTGACGCCACGGCGACGGTTCCCGCACCGGACGTGGAGCCTGCGACGGAACCGGTATCCGCGGCGGCGACGCCGCCCCGCGACCGGGCACAGTACGCGGTCTGCGCGTTCCTCGCCCTGGTCGGCGTGCTGGTCATCATCGACGCGGCCCGTACCGGCCACGCGATCAGCGCCGCCGACGCGATCGGCCCGAAGCCGGTGCCGATCCTGCTCGGCGTGCTGCTGCTGCTCGTCGCCACGATCTACACGGTGGACGTCGCCCGCGGCGGCACCGGCGAACCGGAGGCCGGCGAGGACGTCGACCCCACCACCCCGATCGACTGGCGGACGGTGCTGCTGCTCATCGGTGCCTTCGGAGTCAACGCGGTGCTCATCGACCGGCTGGGCTGGGTGATCAGCGGGACGCTGCTCTTCTGGGGCTCGGCGTTCGCGTTGGGCAACCGGCACCACGTGCGCAGTCTGCTGATCGCCGTCGCGCTGTCGTTGGCCACCTTCTACACGTTCGCCATCGGGCTCGGCGTGAACCTGCCCGCGGGCGTGCTGCAAGGAATCCTGTGATGGACAACCTCGGAAGCCTGCTCGACGGGTTTGCCAACGTGCTGACCCCGATGAACCTGCTGATCGCGCTGCTCGGGGTGACCATCGGCACCGCCGTCGGCGTGCTGCCCGGGATCGGCCCGGCGATGACGGTGGCGCTGCTGCTGCCGGTCACCTACGGGATGGAGCCCACCCAGGCGTTCATCATGTTCGCCGGCATCTTCTACGGCGGCATGTACGGCGGTTCGACCACCTCCATCCTGCTGAACACCCCCGGCGAGTCGTCGTCCGTCGTGACCGCGATCGAGGGCAACAAGATGGCGAAGGCGGGCCGTGCTGCGCAGGCGCTGGCCACTGCCGCGATCGGCTCGTTCGTCGCCGGCACCATCGCCACTCTGCTGCTGGTGGTGGTGACCCCGCCGGTGGTGCGGTTCGCGATCAGCCTCGGCGCGCCGGACTACTTCGCGCTGATGCTGCTGTCGTTCGTGGCGGTCACCGCGGTCCTCGGCGCGTCCCGGGTACGCGGCTTCGCCTCGCTGCTGATCGGCCTGGTCATCGGCACCATCGGGATCGACGCGGTCAGCGGCCAGCAGCGGCTCACCCTGGGGATTCCGCAGCTCGCCGACGGTATCGACGTGGTCGTGGTGGCGGTCGGCATCTTCGCCGTCGGCGAGGCGCTCTGGATCGCCGCGCACCTGCGCCGCCGCGCCGCCGAGGTGATCCCGGTCGGTCGGCCGTGGATGGGGCGGCAGGACTGGAAACGGTCCTGGAAGCCGTGGCTGCGCGGCACCGCGTACGGGTTCCCGTTCGGAGCGCTGCCGGCGGGCGGCGCGGAGATCCCGACGTTCCTGTCGTACGCCACGGAGAAGAAGCTGACGAAGCACCCGGAGGAGTTCGGCCGGGGCGCGATCGAGGGCGTCGCGGGGCCGGAGGCGGCCAACAACGCCTCCGCCGCCGGCACGCTGGTGCCGATGCTGGCCATCGGCCTGCCCACCAACGCCACCGCCGCGGTGATGCTCGCCGCCTTCCAGCAGTACGGCATCCAGCCGGGCCCGTTGCTCTTCGAACGCGAGTCGGGTCTGGTCTGGACGCTGATCGCCAGCCTCTTCGTGGGTAACCTGCTGCTGCTGGTGCTGAACCTGCCGCTCGCGCCCGCCTGGGCGAGACTGCTACGGATCCCCCGCCCGTATCTCTACGCCGGGATCCTCTTCTTCGCCTCGATGGGCGCGTACGCGGTGAACGCCCAGCCGTTCGACCTGTTCCTGCTGCTCACCCTCGGCCTGCTCGGGTTCGGCATGAGGCGTTTCGGGCTGCCGATCCTGCCGCTGATCGTCGGAGTGATCCTCGGCCCGCGCGCCGAGTTGCAGGGCCGGCGGGCGTTGCAGCTCTCCGGCGGCGAGTTGCACGGCCTGCTCGGCGGCTGGGTGTCCTGGACGATCTACGCCGTGGTCCTGGTGGTGCTGCTCTGGCCGGTGCTCGGCCGCTTCGTCATTCGAGGAGTTCGGGGAAGGCTGGTGACCGGATGACCGTGCTGCTGGGATACGTCCCCTCCGCCCTGGGCGAGGCGGCCCTACGGGCCGTCGTGGAGCAGGCCCGGTTCCGCGACGAACCGGTGCTGGTGGTGAACACCTCGCGCGGCGACGCCTACGCCGACCCACGCTTCGCCCAGGAGAGCGACCTGGCCCGGGTGGTCCGCGAGTTGACCGCCGAGGGGATCCCGCACGCCATCCGGCAGCTGATGCGTGGGCGGGACGCGGCCGAGGAGATCACGGAGATCGTCGAGGCGGAGGAGATCTCGCTGGTGGTGATCGGCAGCCGGCACCGTCGGTGATCCGTTTCACCTGGTCACCGGCTCGCGTGAAAAGGGCGTCAAGAATCCACCGGGCGCCGTCATGGTTGCGTCAACACCCCTGTCCATCTGCCGGATGAGGCGTTGTGATTGCCCGGCGCGGCCGGCTGTCGGTCGTGACGAACTCATTTCCGGTAAGAGGAGTCAGCCGTGTCTGACGTGGTGTTCGTGGTGTTGACGGTGGCGCTGTTCGCAGCGCTCGCCCTGGTGGTGCGGGCGGTGGAGAAGCTGTGAGCGCCGTCAACGCCGTGGGCCTGGTGCTGGCGATCGGCCTGGGAGTCTTCCTGGTGGTCGCCCTGCTGTTCCCGGAGCGGTTCTGATGACCATGACAACAGCGGGCGTCGTCTTCGCCCTGTCTCTGCTGGTGGCCCTGGTCGCCGTCCACCGGCCGTTCGGTGACTACATGTTCCGGGTGGTCTCCGGCGCCCGGCATTCCCGCGTCGAGCGGGGGATCTACCGGCTGGTCGGGGCGAACCCGGCGGCGGAGCAGTCCTGGGGCGTGTACGCGCGCAGCGTGCTGGCGTTCTCGGCCGTGTCGGTGCTGTTCCTGTACGCGTTCCAGCGGGTGCAGGACAGGTTGTGGCTGTCGCTGGGCTTCGACCCGGTGGTGCCGCACGGCGCGTGGAACACGGCGGTGTCGTTCGTGACCAACACGAACTGGCAGTCGTACTCGGGTGAGTCGACCATGGGCCACCTGGTGCAGATGGCCGGTCTGGCGGTGCAGAACTTCGTCTCCGCCGCCGTCGGCATCGCGGTGGCGGTCGCGCTGGTGCGCGGCTTCGCCCGCAGCCGCACCGGTCAGCTGGGCAACTTCTGGGTGGACCTGACCCGGATCGTGCTGCGGATCCTGCTGCCGATCGCGGTGCTCGGCGCGCTCGCGCTGATGCTCGGCGGCGTGGTGCAGAACCTCTCCGGCGGCACCGCGGCGAGCACCCTGACCGGCGGCACGCAGACGATCACCGGCGGGCCGGTGGCCAGCCAGGAAGTGATCAAGGAGTTGGGCACGAACGGTGGCGGCTTCTACAACGCCAACAGCGCCCACCCGTTCGAGAACCCGACGGCCTGGACGAACTGGCTGGAGATCTTTCTGATCCTGCTGATCCCGTTCAGCCTGCCCCGGGTCTTCGGCCGCATGGTGGGGCAGAACCGGCAGGGCTACGCGATCGCCGCCGTGATGGCGATCCTGGCCATCGCGAGCGTGGCGCTGACCAACGTGTTCGAGCTGACCGGCAGCGGCACCGTGCCGCAGGCCGTCGGCGCGGCCCTCGAAGGCAAGGAGGTGCGCTTCGACGTGTCGAACTCGGCCACCTTCGCCGCTGCCACCACGCTCACCTCGACCGGCGCGGTGAACTCGTTCCACGACTCGTACACCGCGCTCGGCGGCATGCTGCCGATGGTCAACATGATGCTCGGCGAGGTCGCGCCCGGCGGCACCGGTTCGGGCCTGTACGGCATGCTCATCCTGGCCGTGATCACCGTTTTCGTGGCGGGTCTGATGGTCGGCCGCACCCCGGAGTACCTCGGCAAGAAGATCGGGGCGCGGGAGATCAAGTTCGCCTCCCTCTACTTCCTGATCACCCCGGCGCTGGTGCTGACCGGCACCGCCACAGCGTTCGCCACCGGCAACCACTCGACGGCACTGAACGTCGGGCCGCACGGGCTTTCCGAGGTGCTGTACGCCTTCACCTCGGCCAGCAACAACAACGGCTCCGCGTTCGGCGGCATCACGGTCAACACCACGTGGTGGGACACGGCGCTCGGGTTGTGCATGCTGCTGGGCCGGTTCCTGCCGATCATCTTCGTGCTCGCCCTGGCCGGCTCCCTGGCCCAGCAGGCACCCACCCCGGCCTCCGAGGGGACCCTGCCCACCCACCGACCGCTCTTCGTCGGGATGGTCGTCGGCGTCACGGTGATCCTCGTCGCGCTGACCTTCCTGCCCGCCCTCGCCCTCGGCCCGCTGGCCGAAGGGCTGTGACCACGATGAGGAACGAGGACATGTCCGTCACGCCCGCGACATCCCCGACCGGCGAACAGCCGACCGGCGGGAGCCCGGCCGCCCCGGCCAACCGGGTCGGCGGAGGGCTGCTGGACCCGAAGCAGATGCTCCGCTCTCTGCCCGACGCGCTGCGCAAACTCGATCCCCGCACGATGTGGCGCAACCCGGTGATGCTGATCGTCGAGATCGGCGCCGCCTTCACCACCGTCCTCGCGGTGGTCGACCCCACGGTGTTCGCCTGGGCGATCACGGTCTGGCTCTGGTTGACCGTGCTCTTCGCCAACCTCGCCGAGGCCGTCGCGGAGGGCCGGGGCAAGGCCCAGGCCGCGACCCTGCGACAGGCGAAGAAGGACACCATCGCCACCCGCCTGGTCGGCTGGACGCCCGGCACCCGCGCCGACGGCTGTCGGGACGAGGCCGTGCCCGCGCCGGAGCTGAGGCGGGGCGACATCGTCCTGGTCGAGGCGGGCGGGACCATCCCCGGCGACGGCGACGTCGTCGAGGGCATCGCCAGCGTCGACGAATCCGCCATCACCGGCGAGTCCGCCCCCGTCATCCGGGAGTCCGGCGGGGACCGCAGCGCGGTCACCGGCGGCACGAGGGTGCTCTCCGACCGGATCATCGTGAAGATCACCCAGAAGCCGGGGGAGAGCTTCATCGACCGGATGATCGCCCTCGTCGAGGGCGCCAACCGGCAGAAGACCCCGAACGAGATCGCGCTGAACATCCTGCTCGCCGCGCTCACCGTCATCTTCCTGCTCGCGGTGGTCACCCTCCAGCCGATGGCGATCTTCGCCAAGGGCTACCAGGCCGCCGCGGGGGACACCGCCGCGATCACCGACGCCGGGGTCTCCGGGGTGGTGCTGATCTCGCTGCTGGTCTGTCTGATCCCCACCACCATCGGCGCGTTGCTCTCCGCCATCGGCATCGCCGGCATGGACCGGCTGGTGCAGCGCAACGTCCTCGCCATGAGCGGCCGGGCCGTGGAGGCCGCCGGCGACGTCAACACGCTGCTGCTGGACAAGACCGGCACGATCACCCTGGGCAACCGGCAGGCCGCCGAGTTCGTTCCGGTCGAGGGCCGGAGCGCCGCCGAGGTCGCCGACGCGGCCCAGTTGGCCAGCCTGGCCGACGAGACTCCCGAGGGCCGCTCGGTGGTGGTGCTCGCGAAGAACGAGTTCGGGTTGCGGCAGCGTGAGCCGGGCCTGATCCCGCACGCCACCTTCGTGCCGTTCACCGCGCAGACCCGGATGAGCGGCGTCGACCTGACCCCCGACGCGAGCGTGGACGCCGGCGCCACCGGGCCGGGCCGGCGGGTCCGTAAGGGGGCCGCCGCCGCGGTGATGAAGTGGGTACGCGAGAACGGCGGCCACCCCACCGAGCAGGTGGGCCAGATCGTCGACGAGATCAGCGGTATTGGCGGCACCCCGCTCGTCGTGGCCGAGCACCTCGACGGCCAGCCGGCCCGCGCCCTGGGCGTGATCCACCTCAAGGACGTGGTCAAGGCCGGCATGCGGGAGCGGTTCGACGAGATGCGCCGGATGGGCATCCGCACCGTGATGATCACCGGCGACAACCCGCGTACCGCGAAGGCCATCGCCGACGAGGCCGGGGTCGACGACTTTCTCGCCGAGGCCACCCCCGAGGACAAGCTCGCCCTGATCCGCAAGGAACAGGAGGGCGGCCGGCTGGTCGCGATGACCGGCGACGGCACCAACGACGCCCCCGCCCTGGCCCAGGCAGACGTCGGCGTCGCGATGAACACCGGCACGTCGGCCGCGAAGGAGGCCGGCAACATGGTCGACCTCGACTCCGACCCGACCAAGCTGATCGAGATCGTGGAGATCGGCAAGCAACTGCTGATCACCCGGGGCGCGCTGACCACGTTCTCCATCGCCAACGACATCGCGAAGTACTTCGCGATCATTCCCGCCATGTTCGCCGGCATCTACCCGAGCCTGGACACACTCAACATCATGCGGCTGGCCAGCCCCTCCTCGGCGATCCTCTCCGCGGTCATCTTCAACGCGATCGTCATCGTCGCGCTGATCCCCCTCGCCCTGCGGGGCGTGCGGTACCAGCCGGCCAGCGCCTCGAAGCTGCTCAGCCGCAACCTGCTGCGCTACGGCCTCGGCGGCATCGTGGTGCCGTTCATCGGCATCAAGCTCATCGACCTGCTCATCCAGTTCATCCCGGGGATCTGACAATGCGCCTACCCAGCTGGCTGTCCCAACACCTCGCCGCGCTGCGCGCGCTGCTGGTATTCACCGTGCTGCTCGGCCTGGCCTACCCGCTCGCCCTGGTCGGCGCCGGCACCCTGCCCGGTCTCTCCGGCAAGGCCGACGGCTCCCTGCTGACCGCGAACGGGACAACGGTCGGCAGCGCGCTGCTCGGCCAGTCCTTCACCGACGCGGACGGCAACCCGGTCCCGCGCTACTTCCAGTCCCGTCCCTCAGCCGCCGGCGACGGCTACGACCCCACCGCCACCGCCGCCAGCAACCTCGGCCCGGAGAGCGTGGTCGACACCATCGCCACCGACCCGCAGGAGTCCACGCCGAGTCTGCTCACCCAGGTCTGCGCCCGCAGCCGGGCGGTGGGCGAGCTGAACGGCGTCGACGGGCGACGCCCGTACTGCACCACCGACGGGGTCGGCGCGGTGCTGGCCGTGTTCCGCGCCGGCGGGCTGACCGGCCAGGTGACCCGGGTCGTCAGCGTCAACCAGATCGCCCCGGGCACGCCGTTCGTCACCACGTACGAGGGGGTGCCGGTGACGCTGGCACAGCCCGGCGAGGACTACGTGGCCGCCGGTGCTCTGGTCACCCCGGTCCGGGGCGATGCCCCGGCCGAGCCGGCCGTGCCCGCCGACGCGGTCACCGCCAGCGGCAGTGGCCTCGACCCGCACATCAGCCCGGCGTACGCGCAGATCCAGGTGGCCCGCGTCGCGCGCGAGAGGGGCGCGGACCCGGCGGAGGTGCGGCGCCTGGTCGCCGAGCACACCACCGGCCGGGCGTTCGGCTTCATGGGTGAGCCCGGGGTAAACGTCCTCAAGCTCAACCTCGCCCTCGACGAGGAGTTTCCCGCCCGCTGATCGACAGCACCGGGCCGGGCCGTGACGGGCCCGGCCCGCCGGCACACCCCACCGCCGGCTGACCGGCGACACCCGCAGCAGGAAGAATGGTGTCCGTGCCACGAGGAGAACTGCGCATCTACCTGGGGGCAGCACCCGGCGTCGGCAAGACGTACGCGATGCTGGAGGAGGCCCACCGGCGGGCCGAACGCGGCACCGACGTGGTGATCGGGTTCGTCGAGACCCACGGCCGCGCGCACACCGCCGCGATGATCGGCGACCTGGAGCAGGTGCCCCGGCGCACCATCACCTACCGGGGCACCGAGTTTCCCGAGATGGACCTGGACGCCGTGCTGGCCCGTCGTCCCGAGGTCGCCGTGGTCGACGAGTTGGCGCACACCAACGTGCCCGGCTCGCGTAACGAGAAGCGCTGGCAGGACATCCAGGAACTCCTCGACGCCGGAATCACCGTGCTGTCCACGGTGAACGTGCAGCACCTCGAGTCGGTCAACGACGTGGTGGCCCAGATCACCGGCACCATCCAGCGGGAGACGGTGCCCGACGAGGCGGTCCGCGTCGCCGAACAGGTCGAGCTGGTCGACATGACCCCGGAGGCGCTACGCCGGCGGATGGCGCACGGCAACATCTACCGGCCCGACCGGATCGACGCGGCGTTGGGCAACTACTTCCGGGTCGGCAACCTCACCGCGCTGCGTGAGCTGGCCCTGCTCTGGCTGGCCGACAAGGTCGACGACCAGCTCGACGCGTACCGCGCCCAGCAGGGCATCTCCGACACCTGGGAGGCGCGCGAACGGGTGGTGGTGGCACTCACCGGCGGCCCGGAGGGCGCGACGCTCATCCGCCGCGCCGCCCGGATCGCCGCCCGCAGCAAGGGCGCCGATCTGCTCGCCGTGCACGTCGCCCGCAGCGACGGACTCGCTGGCGCCGATCCCGCCCAGCTCGCCCGGCAACGGGTCCTGGTGGAGAGCCTCGGCGGCACGTACCACCACGTCCTCGGCACCGACATCCCCGCGGCGCTGCTCGATTTCGCGCGGGGCGTCAACGCCACCCAGCTGGTGCTCGGCGCGAGCCGGCGCGGCCGGTTCGCGCAGCTGCTCTCCCGGGGCGTCGGCGTGACCACCGCCGCGCTCTCCGGGCCGATCGACGTGCACCTGGTGACGCATCCCGAGGCCGGCCGGGGCCGGCGGACGGCCGGGGTGCCGGCGGCGCTGTCCCGGCGCCGGCGGCTGTTCGGCTTCGCGCTGGCCGGCCTGGGCATGCCGCTGCTCACCCTGCTGCTCCGGGTGCTGCCGGAGCTGAGCCTCACCAACGACATCCTGCTCTTCCTCGCCGGAGTGGTCGGCGTCGCGCTGGTCGGCGGGCTGTGGCCGGCGCTGGTCGCGGCGCTCGGCAGTTCCCTGTTGCTCAACTGGTTCTTCACACCCCCGTTCCGGACGCTGACCATCGCCGAGGGCGACAACCTGCTCGCCCTCGGCGTCTTCGTGGGCGTCGCCGTCGCCGTCAGCTGGGTGGTCGACGTGGCCGCCCGGCGGACCCGGGAGGCCGCCCGGGCATCCGCCGACGCGCAGACCCTGGCCACCGTGGCCGGCGGGGTGCTGCGCGGCGAACGGCCGTTGCCGGCGCTGCTGGACCGGCTGCGGGAGACCTTCGGACTGCGCGCGGTCAGCGTCCTGGAGCTCTCCGCCGAGGCCGAGGGGCGGCCCGACCGGGCCCGCGACGAGGGCGCCTGGCGGGTGGTGGCCAGCGTCGGCGACCGGCCGGCGGGTAGCCCGAGCGCGGGGGAGACCGCCGTGCCGGTGGACGAACGGCTCACCGTCGTGCTCAGCGGCCGACGGTTGGAGGCCGCCGACCGGCGCATCGTCGAGGCCTTCGCCGCACAGGCCGCGGTCGCCCTCAAACAGGAGCGCCTGGCCGAGGAGGCCGCCACCGCCCGGCCGCTCGCCGAGGCCGACCGGATGCGCACCGCGCTGCTCGCCGCGGTCAGCCACGACCTGCGTACGCCCCTGGCCTCCGCCAAGGCCGCGGTGAGCAGCCTGCGCAGCCCCGACGTCGAGTTCGACGCCGACGACCGGACGGAGCTGCTCGCCACCGCGGAGGAGTCGTTGGACCGGCTTGCCCGGCTGGTGGCCAACCTGCTCGACATGAGCCGCCTGCAGGCCGGTGTCCTCGGCGTCACCACGACCGCGATCGGCCTCGAGGACGCCGTACCCCGGGCCCTCGACGACCTGGGGGCACCGGCCGCCGACGTCGCCACCGACCTGCCTGCCGACCTGCCCGCCGCGCAGGCTGATCCCGGCCTGCTGGAGCGCGTCCTGGTCAACATCGTCGCCAACGCGCTACGGCACAGCCCGCCCGGTCAGCCGCCCACGATCACCGCCAGCGCCCACGGCGGCCAGGTCGAGCTTCGGGTCATCGACACCGGCCCCGGGATCCCGGCCGACCAGTGGGAGCACGTCTTCCTGCCGTTCCAGCGTCTGGGCGACCGGGACAACACCACCGGCGTCGGGCTCGGCCTCGCGCTGTCCCGTGGTCTCGCCGAGGCGATGGGCGGCAGCATCACCCCGGAGACCACCCCGGGCGGGGGACTGACGATGGTGCTGCGGCTGCCCGCCGCGCAGCCCGTCAGGTCGGAAGGGGCGCAGGGATGACCCGCATCCTGGTCGTCGACGACGAACCACAGATCCTGCGTGCCCTGCGGATCAACCTGCGCGCCCGCGGCTACGACGTGGACGTCGCCGCCACCGGCGTCGCCGCGCTCAAGGCCGCCGCCAGCCGTCCACCCGACCTGGTCGTGCTCGACCTCGGCCTACCCGACATCGACGGCACCGAGGTCATCCAGGGGCTGCGCGGCTGGACCACCATTCCGATCATCGTGCTCTCCGGCCGGGCCGGCAGTGCGGACAAGGTCGCCGCCCTCGACGCCGGTGCCGACGACTACGTCACCAAGCCTTTCGGCGTCGACGAACTCCTCGCCCGCATCCGCGCCGTCACCCGACGCCTCGCCGCGGCGTCCGCCGACGGCACGGCCCCGCTCGCCGCGACCGCCCGGGTGGGCCGGCACACCGTCAACCTCGCCGACCGCACCGTCATCCGGGACGACGAGACGGAGGTCCGGCTGACCCCCACCCAGTGGGCGATGCTGGACCAGCTGCTTCGCCACCCCGGCAAGCTGGTCAGCCAGCGGCAGCTCCTGCATGACGTGTGGGGTCCGGAGTACCAGCACGAGACCAACTACCTGCGCCAGTACATGGCCCAGCTCCGCCGGAAGCTGGAGGACGACCCCGCCCGCCCCCGTCATCTCATCACCGAACCCGGCATGGGCTACCGGTTCCGCCCCTGACGCCGGGGTGGCCCAGGTGGCCGGCGGACCGGTGGTCGGTGCGGCCCGGTTCGCCCAGACACCGCTTCTCTCACCCGTACGCCGGAGCGGGCCGGAACCTCCGTCAGGAGGCGCCGGCCCGCTCGGTCGTCCTGCCGACCGACTAGAGGGTCAGCGTCCAGTTGTCGATGTAGCCGGTGTCGCCGCTGGCGGCATCCTGCACCCGCAGGGTCCAGGTGCCGTTGCGGACCTCGCTGGAGAGGTTGGTGGTGTAGGTCTGGTTGATGTTGTCGGTCGAGCCGCCGGTCCGGTTGTGCAGCACGTAGGTGCTGCCGTCCGGGGCGACCAGGGTGACCACCAGGTCACCGATGTAGGTGTGCACGATCTGCACCGCCACCGTGCTGGTGGACGAGGCGTTGCCGGTGCAGCCACTGACCGGGACGGTGCTGGTCACCGTGGCGTTGTCGCTGATCGTCACGTTGGTGGCGTTGCTGCCGCCGCAGGACGGGGGCGCCGAGCCGGTCAGGTTGAGCGTCCAGGTGTTCAGGTACCCGGTGTCCCCGCTGGCCGCGTCCTGGACGCGCAGCTTCCAGGTGCCGTTGGCGACCTCCCCGGCCAGGTTGACGTTGTAGGTCTGGTTGATGTTGTCGGTCGAGCCGCCGGTCCGGTTGTGCAGCACGTAGGTGCTGCCGTCCGGGGCGACCAGGGTGACCACCAGGTCACCGATGTAGGTGTGCACGATGCCCACCGCGACGGTGCTGGCCGAACCGGCGTTACCGGTGCAGCCGGAGATGGTGATCGGGCTCTCCACCGTGCTGCTGTCGGCGATGGTCACGTCGGTACCGTTGGTCTGCGAGCAACCGGGCGGCCCGTTCACGGTCAGGTTGTAGGTGGCGGAACGGGTCACCGCCGCCCCGGCCCCGTTGACGGTCACCGAGTAGGTGCCCGCCGGAGTGCTGGCCGAGGTGCTGATCGTCAGGGTCGACGAGCCGCCGGAGGTCACCGAGGCCGGGCTGAACGACGCGGTCGCGCCGGTCGGCAGGCCGGTGGCGGAGAACGTCACGGTCTGCGCGCTGCCGTTGGTGATGGCGGTGGCCACCGTCGCGGTGACCGAACCGCCCGGGTTCACCGAACCGGCGGCCGGCGAGACGGAGACCGAGAAGTCGTTGCCGACCGGGCAGGCCGTGTCGCTACCGGCCACGTTCACCGCGGTCCAGGCCGCCTGGACGGCCTTGTACTGGGTGCTGCAGACGCCGTGCAGATCGGTCGCGGCCTGCAGGCTGTAGGCCCGCGCCGTGTTGGCCGGGTTGGTGGTGTTGACGTACGCCGTGTTGGAGGTGAAGTAGACGTCCAGCGCCCGGAACCAGATCTTCTCCGCCGTGGCCCGGCCGATGCCGGTCACCGCGGGAGCGGAGCCGCAGATCGGAGAGGTGCCGTACGGGGTGGCCCCGGTGCCCTCGGCGAGGTTGAAGAAGAAGTGGTTGGCCACGCCGGACGAGTAGTGCACGTCCTTGTTCTTCGTGCTGGTGGACCAGCAGCTGTCGCTCGAGCCGTCCAGGGTCGGGTTGTACATGTAGCGCAGCGGGGTGCCGTCGCCGTTGATGTTGATCTTTTCGCCGACCTGGTAGTCGCCCGGGTCGGCGGCGGTGTTGGCGTAGAACTCGACCATGTTGCCGAAGATGTCGCTGGTGGCCTCGTTGAGGCCGCCGGACTCGCCGGAGTAGGTCAGGCCGCCGGGGACCACGTTCTCGGTGACGCCGTGGCTCATCTCGTGGGCGGCGACGTCGATGGAGACCAGCGGGTTGGCGTTGCCCGAGCCGTCGCCGTAGGTCATCCGGGAGCCGTCCCAGAAGGCGTTGACGTAGTTGTTGCCGTAGTGCACCCGGCTGGGCACACCCCGGCCGTCGCCGAAGATGCCGTTGCGGCCGTGCACGTTCTTGAAGTAGTCGAACGTCTTGGCAGCACCGAAGTGCGCGTCGACCGCTGCGGACTGCCGGTTCGAGGGGGCCCCGGTGCCCCAGGTGTTGTCGGCGTCGGTGAGGGTGGTGCAGGTGGAGGTGCCGTTGTTCATGTCGCAGGTGGATCCGTTGCCCCGGACCGGGTCGATCATCGAGTAGGTGCTGCCGGACAGGGTGGTGTCGACCGTGACGGTCCCGGAGTAGACGCTGTTGCCCGTGCCGGCGACCATCTCGATCTCGTCGTACGAGCCGATCAGGCTGCCGGTCGCGGCGTCGGTGATGACGTGGAACTTCGACGGGGTCTGCCCGTCCGGCTGCCACCCGGTGGCCACCGTCTCCCAGGCCAGCCGGCCCTTGCCCGAGCTGGCGTCGACGAAGAGCTCCGGGGTGCCGACGGCGGTCAGGGTCCCCTTGAACAACGTCTTCGCCGCGGCGGCTGCCTTCCCCGCGCTGATCCGGGGGGTGGTGCCGACCGTGAGGGGGGTGACCAGACCGACCGAGGAGCCGGCGAAGCTACCGTTCGGGGCGGTGTGCACCACGAAGTCGCCGCCGGCGACCCGCAAGCCGTGGTAGGCGCGGGTGTAGCGGGTGTGTGCCGCCCCGTTCGGGTCGACCTTGGAGCTGTAGGCGGCGTACGTTTCGCCTGCTGCGGCCCGCACGGCTGCGCCATTCGCGCGCAGAGCCGCCTCGGCCCGCGCGACAGCGCTCGCCTCGGGGGTGGGGGCGGCCGGTGCCGCGTACGCCGTGGTGGCGACGCCGGTCAGCAGGCCGCTGGTGAGTAGCGCGATGCTGACGGCGGCGAGGGATCTCTTCACTGGCCCTCCTGGGGGTCACGTGACGGTAGTCACGCATGTAGATATAGCGATCTATCTGAGCGAAGAGAAGAGGCCGTTCAACCGATGCAACCCACCCGCCCGCGCATGCTTTGGTGATCGGTTCAGCCCACGGATGCACGACAAGGGCGAGGAAACCCCTGTCGGCCCGGTCGGGTGACACGGATCCGGCGTATCCGGTTGGCCCGCATCGGCCGCCATGGCCGCCTACCGGTCGTATCCGCCCATCCGGTAGTCCCCGCTGCTGCGGAGGTGGAGGCCGCCCTGCGGGACCGCACATTCCGGAGTCCCGCTGGCTCGACCCGGCCCTACCGGTCGTCGGGCAGCTGACCATGGATATGGTTTCGCGCATGCCAGGGCCAGCTCAGCCGGGTGAACCGGAGGTCGGACGGCCCCGCCGGCTGCGCATCCGTCTCCTCGGCGGGTTCCGGGTGGAGCGGGAGGGACACCTGCCGGTCGCCGGGAACTGGCGGCGCAGCAGTGCCCGGACCCTGGTCAAGCTTCTGGCCGTCGCACCCGGCAACCGCCTGCACCGGGACCAGGCGCTGGAGGCGATCTGGCCGGACGCGCCACGCGAGGCGGGCCTGCGCAACCTGCACGTGACCCTGCACAGTGCCCGGCACGCGCTGGAACCGGAACTGCCCCCGCGGATCCCGTCGGCGTACCTGCACAGCGACGGCGAGCTGCTGAGTCTCGACCCGGTGTCGACGGTGGTCGACGCGGACGAGGCCACGAGGGCGGCCGGTCTCGCTCTCGACACCGGCGACCGGACGGCGCTCACCGCCGCGCTGGAGCTGCTGAGCGGCGAACTGTTGCCCGAGGACCGGTACGCCACCTGGGCCGACGAGCGGCGGCGGCAGTGGGTGGCGCTGCGTGCCCGGGTGGTGCCCGCCCTGGCCCGGGTACTGGTGACGGCGGCGGAGCCGGACCTGGCCGTCGAGGTGCTGCGGGCCGAGTTGGACCGGGTGCCCGCCGCCGAGGAACTGCATCTGCTGCTGGCTCGCGTGCTGGTGGACGCGGGGCGGCCGAGGCAGGCGGTGCGGCAGTACCACGTGGCGCGCGACGTGCTGGCCGAGGAACTGGGGATCCCACCCGCCCCCGAGCTCCAGGCGCTGCTGCGGGAAGCACTGGACCTGCTGGCCGCTCCGCCCACCGCGCCGGCGGACAGCACTGCGACGCTGCTGCCGTCGGCGATCCGGCGCCCGCACGACCAGCCTCTGATCGGCCGGGCCCGCCCGCTGGCCCTGCTGGTGGAGCACGCCACGGCCGGTACCGGGGCCGCTACCGAGCCGGGTGGGGTGCCGCTCGCGTTGGTGACCGGCGAGGCGGGTATCGGCAAGACCCGGCTGGTGGCGGAGGCGGCTCGGCAGGCCGCCTCGGCTGGTGCCCAGGTGTTGTGGGGCACCAGCCACCCGGCAGAAGGACAGACCCCGTACGGGGTGTTCGCCGAGGCGCTCGACGGGTATCTCGCCACCTGCCCCGCGACCGAACGGGCGGTGGTGACGGCCGAACACCCGGGGCTCGCCGCCGTACTGACCACTCTGGGGGATGCTCCTGACAACGCCGCCAGTCCGGAGGAGGAACAGGCCCGGTTCTTCCGGGCGGTGGCGGCGCTGCTGACCGACCTGGCCGCCGTCCGGCCGCTGCTGATCGTCCTCGACGACCTGCACGCCGCCGACCCCGCCTCGCTGCGCCTGTTGCACCACCTGCTGCGTACCACCCGGTCCCGGCGTTGGCGGTTCGTCGCGACCCTCCGCGACGACGAGCTGCCCGGCTGCGACCCGCGGCGTCTGGTGCTGGACACCACCGTGGAACAGGGGCTGGCCGTGGAGGTGGCCCTGCTCCGGCTCAGCCTCGCCGACTGTGCCCGGCTCACCGGCGTCGCGCCGCAGCGTGCCCGGCGCATCTACGAGCTGTCCCGGGGCAACCCGCTGTTCGCCCTGGAACTCGTCACCGCCGGTGACGTGCGAGGCGTACCCGACGGGGTGCGACGGCTGGTCCGCGGCCGGCTGACCCGCCTCTCCGACGAGGCCCGGGCGGTGCTCGGGGCGCTCGCGGTCGGCGGGGGCGGCGCGGTCTCCCTCGGTGAGCTGGAGGCGGTCGCGCTGGCCGGGCTCTACCCGTCGCTCGGCGGTCCGGCGGTGGCGGCGGCGCTGGACACCGCTGTCGCCGCCGGCCTGGTCGTGGAACGGGAGGTCACCACGGGAGGCCGGCCCGTGCTCGGGTACGCGTTCCGCCATCCTCTGGTGGAGCTGGCCTGCGCCGAGCGACTCGGTGCCGCGAGCCGGCGCCACCTGCATCGCACGTACGCCGACACGATGCTGGTCCGGCGCCCCGACGCGGTCGAAGCGGTTGCCTTCCATCTCGGCCGGGCCGACGACCCGCGGGCCGTGCACTGGCTGCGGCGCGCCGCCGAACGGGCGGCCAGCCTCTTCGCCAACGACAGCGCCTGCGCCTACTACATGGACCTGGTGGCCCGGCTGGACGCCGCCGCCGATTCGTCCGCCGCGTCCGCCGCCCGCCTGGACTGGGGGATCGTGTTGCGCCGCAGCGCCCGCTACCAGGAAGGGGAACAGGTGCTGCGTGCGGCCTTGCGGACCTACCAGGAGTCGACGGACGCGCGCAGTACGGTACGGGTGGCGATCGTGCTGGCGGAGGTGCTCGGCCGGCTGTCCCGGCCACAGGACGGCCTGGCCGAGTTGGACGCGGTCCGGCACCGGCTGGCGGAGGTGCCCGGTGGGGGCACCGCCACCGAACGCGTCGACCTGGAGTTGACCGCGGGGACCATGCACTTCGGCTGCGGACAGTACGCGGAGGCACTGACGGCCCTCGCCCGCGCGGAACAGGCCGCCGTCGGGCTCGACGAGGCGGCGATCCTGCCCCGGCTCACCCGGGTCGAGTCGATCCGCGCGGGGTGCCTGATGCTCACCGGGGAACTCCAGCGGGCGTCCGACGCCTGCGCGGAGGCGCTGCGGCTGGCCGAACGCTGCGACGACCTGCCGCTGCTGGCCGGAGCGCTCTCCACCATGGGCGAACTGGCCCGGATCGACGGCCGGCTGGACGTGGCGCGGGACTGTGCCCGGCGGGCGGTGACCGCGGCCCGGCGGATGGGTGACCCGGCGGTGCTCGCCATCGACCAGAGCAACCTGGCGGTGATCGAGCTGCACCTGGGCGAGCATCGGCGGGCGCACGCCCTGGCCCGGTCCGCGGTCCGGCTGGCCCGGTCGCTCGGCCACTCGTGGGCGTTGCCACCCACCCTGGCCAACCTCACCGAGATCCTGCTGCGCACCGGCCGTACCGATGAGGCGCGGGTGGCGCTGGCCACCTGCCAGCGGGCGGCCCGGGACTCCGGCGACACGCAGGTGCTCGACGGCATCCGCGCGCTGACCGACGAGTTGGCGGCGGCGGACGCCGCGACTGCCGGCCCGGCGGCGGGTTGAGGCGCGGCGGCGGCCCGGCGGAAGGCCGGGGCTCGGCCTCGGGAAGCGGCCAGGAGTCGGCGGACCGGTGGCGGCGCGGGCCTGTCCGGCAGCGGTAAGGCCGTGGTAATTGCCGCCTCCTACCGTGCGTGGAGCCAAGACGCTTTCAACCCCGAGGTAAGCCATGCAACCCGTTCATGCCGTCGTCGACGCCGGCGGTGAGTCCTGGCCACGAGTGCGGGACGTTCTCGAACGGCACTGCCATCGCCTGCCACCCGGCTGCGTGGTGGAACTGCTCACCGAGGACCCCGTGGTCCCCGGCGAGGTGGGCGCATGGTGCGCGGCGGGCGGTGCGGAACTGCTCGCCACGGACGAGACCGGGGTTCCCGTGGTGCTCCGGATCCGGACCGGGGGATCGCAGCACAGGCAATGGAACCTGGAGGACTGATGAGACAACCCATCCGCTCACGATGGATCGCGGGGCTGGCCGGCCTGGCGATCCTCGGGCTGCCGGCGCTTCCTGCGTCCGCCGAGCCCGCTGGGACAGCAGGCGCCACCGCGCCGGAGGCAGCCACCGCGCCGACGGGGGCCACCGCCACGACGATCACCCTGGTCACGGGCGACCGGGTCACGGTGACCACCACCCCCGACGGCAGCCGCTCCTACAGCGCGGAACCGGCATCCGGTTCGCCGCCGGGCACATTCCTGGCGCGTACCGATGTGGATGGCGACACCTTCTTCTATCCCAGCGACGTGATCGGGCAGGTCGGCCACCGGCTCGACCCGCAGCTGTTCAACGTCACGGGCCTGCTACGCGACGGCTACGACGACGCCCGCCGCGACACCCTCCCGCTGATCGTCAAGTCCGACCCGAAGGCGGCTGCCCGGGCACGGAGCGCGGCCGACGGGCTGCTCTCCGGGGAACGCGCGCTGCCGTCGATCGGCGCCAGCGCGGCCACCCTGGACAAGGACGACGCCGACGAGCTCGGCGAGACGCTGGACAGCTTCAGCCGGATCTGGCTGGATGCCAAGGTCAGGGTGGACGCCCTCGACCTCAACCTGACCCAGATCAAGGCACCCCAGGCATGGGCGACGGGGCGTAGCGGCAAGGGCGTCAAGGTCGCCGTGCTGGACACCGGCGCCGACCCGAACCACCCCGACCTGGCCGGCCGGATCAGCAGCTCCGCGGACTTCACCGGCAAGGGCAGCCCGTCCGACGGGCACGGCCACGGCACCCACGTCGCGGGCATCGCGGCGGGTAGCGGCGCGGGCGCGGTCGGCATCCGTTCCGGGGTCGCCCCGCAGGCCGACCTGATCGTCGGCAAGGTCCTCGACGACAACGGCGACGGCACCAACTCGATGATCATCTCGGGCATGGAATGGGCCGTCGAGCAGGGCGCCCGGGTCATCAACATGTCGCTGGGCAGTGGTCCGAGTGACGGCACGGACCCGGTGTCCACCGCGCTGGAGAAGCTCACCGCCCAGTCCGGCGCGCTCTTCGTGGTCTCCGCCGGGAACGACGGACCGCGGGTCGGCTCCGTCGCCGCTCCCTCGGTCGCCCCGAGCGCCCTGTCGGTCGCCGCGGTGGACTACGTGGGTGGCACCGCCAGCTTCTCCAGCCGGGGACCGACGCGGGCGGCCGGACTCATGAAGCCGGAGATCGCCGCGCCGGGCGTGAACATCGTCGCCGCCCGCGCCGCCGGTTCGACCAACGGCGCCGTCCAGCCGGACCCCAACTACCTCGCGATGTCGGGTACGTCGATGGCGGCCCCGCACGTCGCGGGCGTCGCGGCGCTGCTCGCCGAGGAAAACCCGGACTGGAAGGCCGACCGGCTGAAGTCGGTGCTGATGGGGACAGCGGTGGCCCCGCCCGCCGCGCAGTCGATCCACGAGGTGGGCGCCGGCGTGCTCGACGCCAGGGCCGCGCTGTCGCAGCGCCTGGTCGCCTCCGCCGGGTCGGTCGCCTTCCCCGGCGCCGAGGGCGCCGCCACCCGCACGATCACCATCACCAACACCGGTACGGCGGAGACCACCGTCGCCCTCGCCGGCACCCTCGGCCGCGGCGGGGCCGGCACGCCCGCCGGGCTGCTGACCGTCAGCCCGGCCACCCTCACCCTGCCCGCCGGTGGCTCCGGCGAGGTGCGGCTCGCCGTCGACAGCACCGGTACCCCCACCGGCACCTACAGCGGTGCGCTCACCGCCACCCCGGCCGACGGCAGCCAGACGCTGCGTGTCCCGCTGATGCTCGACCGGACCCGTACGGTGAAGGTCTCCGCGCTGGACCGCGACGGCAACCCGGCCGCCGCCCAGGTGACCCTGCTCAACACCGAGAGCGGCGCCGCCATCAACGCGAACATCCCCGCCAACCCCGGCACCGCCGACGTCCGGGTCCCCGACGGCCCGTACGTGGTGGTCGGCACCGTGGCGATGAAGATCGGGGACAACCACGCCGGCGCGATCCTGACCCTGGACAACCCGGCGGACTCCGACACGGTCGTGCTGGACGCCCGGCAGACCCGCCGCTGGACCGTCACGGTGGACGGCTTCGACACCCGGCCCGAACTGGTCGCCGCCAACCTGCGTCGGATGACGCCGGACGGCAAGTACTGGACCGGCCACAGCGTCCTGTTCGGTGGGGCGTACGGCCCGTTCAGCCGCGACGCGCTCTGGATCAGCCCGACCAAGGGCACCATGGGTGGCACCGTGGCCCGCTCGGAGCGCTGGCGGCTGGCCGACGCGGACAGCGACCACCTGACCGGTGACAGCAACCTCCTCTTCGACCTCACCTTCGCCGACGACGAGGTGCCCGCCGAGGCCGCGCACCGGCTGACCAGGCGGGACGTCCGCGACCTGGCCAAGGTCCGCACCACCTACAAGGGCTACAACGAGGACTTCCGCTACCAGGAGGGCAGCACGGTCTACGGCCCCGGCCTGCTCGGGCTCAACGTGACCTCGCCGTCGTACCTGTCGGTGCCCCGGGTCCGCACCGAGTACATCCAGGCGCGGGACACCCAGTGGATGCGGTTCACCCACCGCAGCAAGGACCGGGTGGAACTGCGCAACATGCCCGGGCCGATCACCACCTACCGGCCCGGCAGCACCACCAGTGACACCTGGTTCGCCGGCCCGCTGACGACCCGTGCCCAGGGCACCGTCACCGGGGCCCGGTTGGAGCTCAGCGCGAACGACGCCGTCAACACGACGGGCCGGACCGTCGACTACATCGACTTCAGCTACCCGCAGAAGTGGTCGTCCGCCACCCGGCTCTACCGGGACGGGGCGCTGGTCGTGGACCGGGGTTCCAAGATCGACAAGACCTTCGAGGACAACGGCCCCGCGTCCTACGTCCTGGAGCGGTCCTTCACCTCGGGCGGCATCTTCCCGATGGGCGGCGAAGGCCAGACCCGGTGGACCTTCCGCACCGACGGGTCGTCCGGTACGGCCACCCCGGTCCGGCTGCTCAACACCAGCGTCACCGCCGACCTGGACCTGCACAACCGGGCCAAGCCGAACCGGAAGCTGACCCTCGAGGCCAGCATCACCGGTGAGTCGGACAAGCTCCGCAAGGTGCGGGCCTGGGTGACCGCCGACGGCGGTGCCACCTGGACCGAGGTCGACGTGTCGCGTCGGGGCAAGGGCAAGCACGTCTTCACCGCACCGCGTACGGCGCTGGTCGCGGGCGGCTTCCTCGGCTTCCGCATCACCGCCGAGGACGCCAGCGGCGCCTCGATCGACCAGTCGCTGCCCCGGGCCATTCCGGTCAAGGGCTGACATCCGGGTGGGCCCCTTCCGTCGACCGGCGGAAGGGGCCCACCGCGCGTGACACGCCGGCGGTCAGGCCCGTCGGGCCACCACCGTCCGGCTCAGGCCCGTCGGGCCACCACCGCCCCGTTGGCACCCGGGGCGTCGAACGGCACCGTGTGTACGTCGACGAAGCCGGCGTCGGCGAGCCAGGCCGCGTATTCGGCGCCGGAGTAGTTCTTGCCGCCCTCGGTTTCGACCAGCATGTTCATACCCATCAGGGCGGCCTCCGGCGGGCCGGTGCGCTCGTCGTTGAGCAGCAGTTCGCAGATGACGATCGCCCCGCCGGCCGGCAGCGCCGCGTGGCACTTGGCCAGCAACGCCCGGTTCGTCGGCTCGTCCCAGTCGTGCAGGATCATGCTGAGCAGGATGACGTCGTGCCCGTCCGGCAGTCCCGGGTCGGCCAGGAAGTCGCCGCCGACCGTGCCGATCCGCCCGCTCAGGCCTGCCTCCGCGATCCGCTCCTCGGCGCGGACGCACACGTGCGGCAGGTCGAGGATGGTCGCCCGCAGGTCGGGCAGGCGGCGGCAGAACTCGATCGGGAACGCTCCGGCCCCGCCACCGACGTCGAGCAGCCGGGTGTGCGCGCCGAAGTCGTACGCGTCGGCCAGCGCGCGGGCGGTGAAGCTGGAGGTGGAGTACATGGCGTCCCAGAACTCCAGCAGCATCTGCGGGTCGGTGGTGTCGAACATCGACTGCTGGGCCTGCGGGTCCCAGGTGAGGGGCCGGTCGGTGCGCAGGGCCTCACCGATGCGGTGCCAGGGCAGATAGGTGCGCAGGTCGGAGTAGCGGATCTGCGCGCCGAAGTAGTAGGGACGGCCCTCGACCAGGAACTGCTCGGCGAGTTCGGAGTTGCGGTAACCGTCGCCGGCCTTCTCGAGCAGGCCGAGGGACGCACTCGCGGCCAACAGCAGGTCCGCCGGGCGTTCGGCCAGCCCGAACTCGGTGGCGACCTCGTCGACCGTGAGGGTCCGCCCGTTCGCGAGCCGGGTGAACAGGCCGAGTTCGACGCCGACCGCGAGGGTCTTGAATCCCCAGACGCCGGCCACCAGACGCATCAAAGGTGTGGGATTGATCATGACATATGGGACCACACACCCGGCTGTCCGTCCATCATGGACCCTACCGTTCGATCCGACCCGTGGCATGTCCGCGATGCCTGATGTCGCCGAACGGCGTAGCCGGTCCCAGATCCGACAGCCGCGGCGGTGAACGGTGGCTACGGTGGCCGTCACCCGTCGCCGCCGCATCCCCCGGGAGTCATCGATGCCTGATTCTCTGCTCCGACCACGCGCGCGGGTGACTGCCGCGCTGGCCGCCACGCTTCTCCTGCTGTCGGCCGCCCTCGGTCCGGCGGCAGCCGGCCACGCGGCGGCAACGGCCACCGGCAGCGTGAGGACGACGGTCCAGGACGCCGGCACCGGTCAGCCGGCCCGGGCCTGCGTGAGTCTCGTCCCGCTGGACCGCGAACGGCTGACCAGGGTGTACATCGGCGAGAGTCAGCTCGGCAGGTTCGGCGGCTGCACCGACGAGCAGGGCAGGATCGAGGTGACCGGGGTGGAACCGGGACGCTACCGGCTCTTCGCCCAGCCCTACGAGACCGAGCGGTACGGGCGGCAGTGGGTCGGCGGGCACGGCGGCACCGGGCAGCGGCACCGGGCGTGGGTGGTCCTGGTCGGCGCTGGCGCCACCAGCACCGCCCCCCGGATCCGGCTCGATCCGCCCGGCCGGATCTCCGGCAGGGTCACCGACGCGGTGACCGGGCTGCCGGTCGCGGGCGCGCACGTCGCCGTGGTGCCGTTCGTGCCGCATCCGAAGTACACCCCGGACACCCCGATCAGCGACGACACCGGCCGCTACACCGTCACCGGGCTGGGGCCGTACGACTGGGCACTGCGCTTCTCCGGCCCGCGGATCGCGGCGCAGTGGTCCGGTGGCGTCGGCGGCGCCCTGCTGGCCCGGACGGTCCGGGTGCGCCCCGGCGGCACCGCCACGCTCGACCAGGCTCTCCGCCCCCCGACCACCGTGCGTGGATCGATCCGGGTGGACGAGCCGGCGGCCTACGGCACTGTCGTCGCCTTCGACGCCGTCACCGCAGAGGTCACCGGCGCGGTGGACGTCGGCACGTCGTACGACCTTCCGATGCTCCCCGGACAGTTGGTCAGGCTGCGGTGTGACTGCTCCTTCGGCCCTGGCCGCTGGTATCCGGCCGGCAGCGGGTTCACCGACGGCCTCCCGGTGTGGGTGGGCCGGGCGCCGGTCACCGCCGACTTCGACCTGACCGCCGGCGCCGACGGCTGACGGTCGCCGGGCCCGTCCCGCACGCGGGATCGGTCGCCCCGAACGCCCTGCCTGACCAGGAGCATGTCCCTGGCGGGCAGGGCGCTTCGGCGTTGGCGCTGGTGCGGGATCTCGCCGGGGCCGGATCGTGCCCTTGCGCTGGCGGGGTGTGGCCAGGTATACATTCATCGACCTGAATAGTAAAGTTTGTTAAGTGTTGGAGGTGGGCGAGTTGCGGAAGCAGTTGAGCAAGCTCCTCGTCGGCGGTGCGGTCGGTCTGTTGGCTGCGGCGACGGCGCTGACCGTGGCCCCCGCCGCGCACTCCGCCGTCAGCGCCGACGAGGCGTGCCGGCCGGACGGGCTGTATCGGACGCCGGGCACGGCGGTGCCGTACTGCACCGTCTACGACACCAACGGCCGGGAGAAGCTGGGCACCGACCACTCCCGCCGCATCATCGGCTACTTCACCAGCTGGCGCACCGGACGCAACGGATCCCCGGCGTACCTGGCCAACCAGATCCCCTGGGACAAGATCACCCACATCAACTACGCCTTCGCCCACGTCGACGCGGGCAACAAGATCTCGGTCGGCAACCCGGGAGCGGCGGACAACCCGGCCACCAACATGACGTGGCCGGGCGTCGCCGGCGCCGAGATGGACCCGGCGTACGCCTACACCGGACACTTCAACCTGCTCAACAAGTACAAGAAGCAGAACCCGAACGTGCGTACGCTGATCAGCGTCGGCGGGTGGGCCGAGACCGGCGGCTTCTTCGACGACAACGGCGACCGGGTCGACGCGGGTGGCTTCTACCGGATGACCACCAGCGGCGCGAACACGGTCAACACCGCAGGGATCAACACCTTCGCCGACTCCGTGGTCGCCTTCCTGCGCACCTACGGCTTCGACGGGGTGGACATCGACTACGAGTACCCCACCTCCAACAACAAGGCCGGCAACCCCCTCGACTTCGCGCAGGCGGACGCCAAGCGGGCCGGGCTGAACGCCTCCTACCAGGTGCTGATGAAGACGCTGCGGGAGAAGCTCGACGCGGCTGCCGCCACCGACAGCAAGCACTACCTGCTCACGGTGGCCGCACCCGCCTCAGGGTGGCTGCTGCGGGGCATGGAGTCCCACCAGGCGTTGCAGTACCTCGACTACGTCAACATCATGTCGTACGACCTGCACGGCTCCTGGAACCACCACGTCGGTCCGAACGCCGCCCTCTACGACAACGGCGACGACGCCGAGCTGGTCGCCGGCGGCGTCTACGGCGCCTACAGCAACATCGGCTACCTCAACACCGACTGGGCCTACCACTACTTCCGCGCCGCGTTACCCAGCGGGCGGGTCAACATCGGCGTGCCCTACTACACCCGCGGCTGGCAGGGCGTCACCGGCGGCACCAACGGGCTGTGGGGCCGGGCCGCCCTGCCGGACCAGACCAAGTGCCCACCGGGCACCGGCTCCTCGGTCGGCTCCACCACCCCCTGCGGAAACGGTGCGGTCGGCATCGACAACCTCTGGCACGACCTGGACAACGCCGGCAGGGAGGTGCCCGCCGGGGCGAACCCGATGTGGCACGCCAAGAACCTGGAACGCGGCATCACCCCGGACTACCTGTCCGCGTACGGGCTGACCCCGGCCACCGACCCGGCCGACCGGATCAGCGGCAGCTACGCCCGTAACTACTCCGCCGCGCTGGTCGCGCCCTGGCTGTGGAACGCGCAGAAGAACGTCTTCCTCTCCACCGAGGACGAGCAGTCCCTCGGCGCCAAGGCGGACTACGTGGTCAACAAGGGCCTCGGCGGCGTGATGATCTGGGAACTCGCCGGTGACTACGCGTACGACCAGGCCAAGGGCCAGTACGGGATGGGCGAGACCCTGACCACCCTGCTCTACGACAGGTTCCGGGCGGCGCCCGCGTACGGGGCCCGCAGGGCTGCCATCACCCTGCCGACCCAGACCATCGACGTGACCGCCACAGTCGGGGGCTTCGCCCTCGGCGACAACAACTACCCGATCAACCCGGAACTGCGGCTGACCAACAACACCGGCAGCCCGATCCCGGCCGGGGCGCAGCTGGAGTTCGACTACCCGACCACCACACCGACCCTCACCCAGCAGTCCGGCTGGGCCCTGACCGTCGTGTCCACGGGTCACACGGGCAGCAACGTGGGCGGGCTCAGGGGTGACTACCACCGGGTCCGGCTCACCGTCCCGGCAGCCATCGCCCCCGGCGCGTACGCGGAGGTGACTCTCAACTACCAGCTGCCGATCGCGGGACCGGCCAACTACACCCTCACCTTCGGTGGGCAGACGTACTCGCTGACCAGCGACCACGCCCGTGGGGCGGTGCCGGTCAACCCGACGCCCACCCCGAGCGGTTCCACCCCCGGCGGAACCTGCACCGCGCCGGCCTGGTCGGCCGGGACCGCCTACTCCGGTGGGGCGAGGGTGTCCCATGCCGGGCGCACCTGGAGTGCGAAGTGGTGGACCCAGGGGGAAACCCCGGGCAGCGCCGCCGTCTGGGCCGACGAGGGGCCCTGCGCCGCCTCGCCGTCTCCGACCACCTCGCCGACGGCGAGTCCCACCACGTCTCCGACGGCCAGCCCGACCCCGACCGGCGGGACCTGCACGGCGCCGGCCTGGTCGGCGGGTACCGCCTATGCCGGCGGCACGGTGGTCTCGCACAACGGCCACCGGTGGACCGCGAAGTGGTGGACCCAGGGTGACGTGCCGGGAGCCAACACCCAGAGCGTCTGGACCGACAACGGTCCCTGCTGAGCCCATGGGCGGGGTCGCCGGTCGACCGGCGACCCCGCTTGACCATGCGCCGGTCCGCACGTCATTTCGGTCGGCGCCGGCGCCACCAGCACCGCCCCCGGACCCGGCTCGATCCGCCCGGCCGGATCTCCGGCAGGGTCACCGACGCGGTGACCGGGCTGCCGTTCAGCCGATCACCAGCAGCGGTTGAACGTCCACCGTGGATAACGGTTTCGTATCGGCGCCGATTCGCCGCATCGTGTCGCGATATCCATCTGGCGGCATCGCGCGCCGCGATGCGGGGGAGCAAGCTGTGCGTCACGGAGGTCGGCGATGCATGACGGCATCAAGAGCGCGTCAGGTGACCAGGCCATGGACCTGGTACCTGGTCTGTGGCGCGCGCGACCACCCCTGAGCCGGACGTTGGTCACCGCGCTGGCGGGAGCGATGGCCCTCGTCATGGCGGTGACCGTGGTGGGGGAGTTGCCGCCGCCGCTCGAATCCCCCGTGGCGGGCTGGGACGTGGCGGCCGACGGGGCCCGGGGCAGCGACGGCGGCGCCGCACCACGGCAGCGGTGGGATGGCGCGTCGGACACCCGCGAGGCTTCGCGCCAGCAGGCGAACCGGAAGATCCCCGCCTCCCAGCGGTCGCGCCATCCGCAGCACTCGCTGCCGCAGCAGCCGACCGTCCCGCCCAACAAGGCCTCCGTGCAGCAGCCACCGGCGAAACAGGGCCGTGGCTACCAGCCGAGCACCAGCCAGGAGTTGGCGCAGGAGCGCGACGCCCGCCGGCAGGTCTACGCCAACGCCGACGGCACCCAGACCACCGTGTTCTCCACCGCACCGGTCAACTACCCGGCCCCCGGCGGCGGCTGGGCGCCGATCGACCCGAAGCTGACCGCCGACGCCAATTCCGGCTGGCGAAACAAGGCAGACGCGATGCAGGTCCGGCTCGCCGCGCGGGCCGACGCCCCGGCCGTGGCCCGCTTCGCCCTCGCCGACGGCAAGGCCGTGTCGTACGGGCTGGCCGGTGCCGCGCCGGTGCCCGGTCGGGCCGACGGTGCGCTGGTCACCTACCGTGGCGTGCTGCCCGGCGTGGACCTCGAACTGGAGTCACGCCCCGGGGCCCTGAAGGAGACGCTGGTGCTGCGCTCCGCGGATGCGCCGCGGGTGTACGATTTCCCGCTGCGCCTCGAAGGGCTCACCGCGACGCTGCACGACGGCGCGGTGCGGCTGTCCGACGCTTCCGGGACGGTGCGGGCCGTCATCCCGCCGGGCTACGTCATCGACTCCGCGCCCGTTCCGGTGACCTCGACGGCTGTCAGCTACCAACTGCTCACCGTCGGCGGTAAGCCGACCCTGCGGGTGTCCGCGGACGACGGGTGGCTGCGCGACCCGGCCCGGGTCTACCCGGTGCGTCTGGACCCGACGGTCGCGCTGCCGGTCGCGGAGGGTGCCGCCGACTCGGCCATGTACGTGCACGGCGCCGGCTCCGCCTCGGGCAGCAGCGAACTGCGGGTCGGCACGGTGGACGGCGCCAACGCCGCTTCGTACGTCAGGTTCGGTGGCCTGGTGGACCGGCTGCGCTACCACACCATCTACGGCGCGCAGTTGCAGGTGGTCAACTACGACGCCGACTCCTGCCGGGCGCGGGAGGTGACCGTGCACCCGGTGACGGCCTCGTGGTCGGCCGGCACCGGCTACTCCTATCCCGGCCCGGCGGTCGGTGCGGCGCTGGCCAGCAAGTCGTTCGCGCACGGCTTCGTCGCGTTCGGCGAGGGATCCTCGGCCTGCCCCGCCGCGGCCGAGGCGTTCGATCTGGGGGGCGCCGGGGGCGGCCTGGTGCAACGGTGGGTCAACGGGGAACAGCCGAACCACGGCCTGTCGCTGCGCGCCTCCGCCGATCCGCTCAGCGGCAAGCGGTTCACCGGCCCCGCGACGGCCAACCCGCCGAGGTTGTACGTGACGCACAGCCCGTACAACGCTTCCTACGAGATCCCGAAGCCGGTGCCCAACCCGCCGGTGTTGCAGAACCAGGACGGCAAGGTCGCCGTGACGGTGACCAACCGCAGTGCCGAGGCATGGGCGGCGGGTGCCTACTATCTGGCCTACCGGGCCTACAACTCGCGGACCGGCGCGGCGGTAACCCAGCAGCGTGCGGCCAACCTGGCCGCCCCGGTGGCCCGTGGCGCCAAGGTCACCCTGGACGCGACAATCAAGGCCCTGCCACCGGGCCGGTACTTCCTCGACTTCACCATGGTGCGCACCGGCGGCGCCGTCTTCACCGACCATCAGGTGCCGCCCGGCCGGATCGTGCTCGAGGTCATCGACATCGCGCCGGTGGTGCAGGAGCTCTACCCGCCGAACGGCTACGCCGCGCCCACCCTGGCCCCGCAGCTGTGGGCCCGCGCGGTGGACATCGACGCGCCCCCGGGACTGTCGCTGTCCTACAAGTTCGAGGTGTGCGAGCGGACGGAGTCCGGCGGCACCACCGGGTGCTTCGACTCCGGCTTCCAGGCCAGGACCGCCTGGGCCGTGCCGGCCGGCCGGCTGCACTGGAGCAAGACCTACCAGTGGCGGGTGATCGTCAAGGACGCCGGCAACGAGGTCTCGTCACCGAGCTCGGTACTGCGCACCGCCGTGCCGCAGCCGGAGATCACCTCGCGGATCGCGGGTGCGACGACGGCGGCGGGTAACCGCGAGTTCGATGCCCAGACCGGCAACGTGTCCACCAGTGCGGTGGACGCCACAGTCACCACGGTCGGCCCTCAGCTGAACCTGGCCCGCACCTACAACAGCCTCGACCCACGGCGTGACGGCGCGTTCGGTGCCGGCTGGTCGACCCACTACGACATGCGTGTCGTCGCCGACGCGGACGGCTCCGGCAACGTGCTGGTCACCTACCCGGACGGGCAGCAGGTGCGCTTCGGCAGGAACCCCGACGGCACCTTCGCCGCCCCGTCGGGCCGCACCGCGTCGCTGATCTGGAGCGGCACCACCTGGACACTGGTCGACAAGTCGAGGATGACGTACCAGTTCTCCGCCGCCGGCCGGCTCACGAAGATCACCGACGCGGCCCTGCGGTCGATCGTGCTCACCTACAACGCCGCCGACGGGAAGCTGGCCCGGGCGCGGGTCTCCAACAGCCAGACCAACACCGCCGGCCGGTCGCTGACCTTCACCTGGTCCGGGGCGCACGTCAGCAGCGTCGCCGCGGACGCGGTCAACGGCACCGCGCCCACGTGGACCTACACCTACAGCGGTGACCTGCTCACCTCGGTCTGCGCCCCCGGCAACGCCTGCACCCGGTACGCCTACGCGGCCGGCTCGCACTACCGCACCGGAGTGCTCGACGCCAAGCCCGAGTCGTACTGGCGGCTGGGCGAGCCGCAGGGCACCGCCGCCGGCAGCGAGGTCGCCGTCAACCTGGGCAAGGACGCCGGCACCCACACGGGCGTGACCCTCGGCGTGGCGGGCGCGCTGACCGGCACCGCCAACACCGCGGCCACCTTCAACGGCACCTCCTCGGCCGTCGACCTGCCCAAGGGGGCGGTGAAGAAGGCCCGCGACGGCGCGGTCGAGCTGTGGTTCAAGTCCAGCACCACCGGCAGTGGTGGCCCGCTGCTCGGCTATCAGGACAAGGCCCTCAGCGCCACCTCCACCACCGGGGTGCCGGTGCTGTACGTGGGCACCGACGGCCTGCTCCGCGGTCAGTTCGGTGGCCCCGCGATCGCGCCGCTGACCTCCACCGTCGCCGTCAACGACGGACGCTGGCACCACGTGGTGCTGTCGGCGATGGGCGGCGTGCAGACGCTCTATCTCGACGGCGCCAAGATGGCCGAGCGCGCCGGCACCACGATCGAGCACTCGCTGCTCACCTTCAACCAGCTCGGCGCGGCGTACGCGACGACGCCGGCGTCCTGGCCCGGCTGGGGCACCACGGCACGCCGGTACTTCACCGGTGCGATCGACGAGGTGGCCGTCTACTCCCACCCGTTGGGCCAGGCGGCGGTCACCGCGCACTTCCAGTACGCCACCGGCACCAACCAGTTGACCGCGGTGACCCTGCCGAGCGGCAAGACCGCGGCGCAGTTCACGTACGACACCGCGACCGGCCGGGTCACGAAGCACACCGACCGGCACGGCGGCGCGTGGAACATCGGCGCGCCCCTGGTGTACGGCGGCGACACCGACCTGCGCCGCAGCGTGCAGGTGCTGGACCCGGGCAACCGGCCGCACCTGTACGAGTACGACGCGATCAGCGGCCAGTTGCTGCGCTCCGGCACCCCACTCGGGCTGGAAACACGCGAGGAGGACCGGCCCGGCTCGCCCACCCCGCCACCACCACCGCCACCGACCGAGGTGTGCTCCACCCCCGACCCGGGCGACCCGTCCTTCTGCACCGTCATCCCGGGTGACGCGGGCGGACCGGTGTTCGTGCGGCACCCGCTGGACGGGATGGCGATCCGCACGTTCGAGTACGACGACCGCGGCAACCAGACCGTGGTCACGAACGAGAACGGCGACGCCGTGCGGATGGGCCACGACAAGCGCGGCAACGTCATCTCCAAGCAGACCTGCCGCACCGCCGGCGTCTGCCACACCACCTACACGACCTATCCGGCGACGGTGACCGACCAGTTCGACCCGCGTAACGACCTGCCGACCGAGTCGCGGGACGGGCGTTCGGCCAGCGCCACCGACAGCACCTACCGGACCAGCTACACCCACACCTCGTTCGGGGAGCTGGCGACCCAGGTCAACCCGGACGGCAGCACCGTCAGGCACACCTGGACCACCGGTGGCGAGGCGGCGTACGGCGGTGGCACCGTGCCGGCCGGGCTGCTGCTGACCACGACCGACGCGCGGGCCAAGATCACCCGCTACGCCTACTACCAGAACGGCGACCTCTACCGGGTCACGAAGCCGTCCGGGTTGGTCACCACCCACACCTACGACGCGCTCGGCCGGATGCTCACCGCCACGGAGACCTCCGACGCCTACCCGGCGGGCGTGGTCACCAGCCACACCTACGACGCGCTGTCGCGGGTGGTCGGCACCACCGAGCCGGCCACCACCGACGCCGTCACCGGCCAGGCGCACCAGAAGCGCTCCGGGACCACCTACGACGTGGACGGCAACGTGTCCCGCGTCGAGGTCGACGACGTGCGCGGCGACGATCCGACCCGCACCAGCACCTGGGAGTACGACCAGTCCAACCGGCCGACCAGGATCACGGACGCGGAGGGCAACGAGACCGTCAAGAACTACGACCGGTTCGGCAACGAGACCTCCGTCGTGGACGCGAACGGTAACCGGTACGACTACGCCTACACCGCGCGCAACGCGCTGGCCGAGGTCCGGTTGCGGGCGTACGCCGGCGACGAGGGCCCCACCACCGGCGACTACCTGGTGCTGCACACCTACGCGTACGACCACGCCGGCCGGATGGCCAGCGACACCGACGCGATGGGTCGGCGGCTGGAATACCAGTACTACGGCGACGACCAGTTGCACCGCCTCGTACTGAAGAACTTCCGCAAACCCGACGGCGGTACGCGTGACTACGTGGTGGAGGAGAACACATACGACGGCGCGGGCAACCGCACCCGGCAGGTCGCGGCCAACGGCACCTCGGTCACCCAGCAGACGTACACCAGGACCAGCGCCGTCGCCAGCATCGTGGTCAACCCCGGCGGCGCCGCGCTGACCACGTCGTACACGTACGACGCGATGGGCAACGTCACCCGGGTGACACACACCGGCCGGGGGTCCAACGTGCCGTGGACCCTCTCCACCACCCCGGAGCAGGTCGACTACGCCTACGACGACAGCGGCAACCCGATCCGTCAGACGGCCGTCGCCGGCACGGTCAACCGGGTCACCACCAGCACCTACGACCAGCGTGGAATGCTGACCGCCGCCACCGACCCGCTCGGGCGGACGATCCGCTATGACCACGACGAGCTGGGCCGCCGGATCAGGGTGACCGCCCCGTCGGTCGCCGCCGAGGAGAACGGCGGCACGCCGAGCAACGTCACGCCGACCACCGTCACCGGCTACAACACCTTCGACGAGACCGCGCACACGGCCGACGCCCGGGGCAACGTCACCAGCTTCGCCTACAACCGAGTGGGCCGCCCGGTCGGCAGGACCGCCCCGACGTACTCGCCACCCGCCGGGTTGAGCCCGTTGAAGCCCACCACGACGGCCCGCTACGACGCCGCCGGCAACGTCGTCGAGACCGTCGACGCCCGGGGCAGCGCCACCCGCTACCAGTACGACCAGTTGGGGCGGCTGGTCAGCCGGGACGCGCCGAGCGGAGCCACGGACCGGGCGGTGACCCGGTACACCTACACCCGTACCGGTCAGTTGCTGTCGATGACCGGTCCCACCGGCAACCGGTCGGAGGCCACCTACGACGACCTCGACCGGCAGGTGACCGCGACGGTGCTGGAGCGGTACCCGACCGCCCGCGCGCTCACCACGAACTACCGCTACGACGACGGTGGCAACGTCACGTCGGTCGTGTCACCCAGCGGCGCCACCACCTCCAACGTGTACGACGCGCTCGGTCAGCTCACCCGGGTGGTCGATCCCGCCGGGGTGGCCACCAGCTACGGCTACGACTACGCCGGCCGGCAGGTGCGCGTGAGCGACGGGCTGGGCCGTACCGAGCGGATCGACTACGACCAGCTCGGGTCGATCATCGCCGAGTCGGACGTGGCGCCGGACGGTTCGCTCCTGCGCAGCCAGACCTACGGCTATGACGCCGCCGGCAACCTGACCTCGGCGGTCAGCCCCGCTGGCGCGACCACCAGCTACGAGTACGACGCGCTCGGGCGCCTGGCCCGGCAGGTGGAGCCGGCCACCGCCAGCACCTCGATCAGCACCAGCTTCGGCTACGACGTGGCCGGCAACCCCACCCGCTACACCGACGGGCGGGGCAACCGCACCATCTCCACGTACAACAGCTGGGGGCTGTTGGAGTCGCAGATCGAGCCGGCGACCACCGCCCACCCCAACGCGACCGACCGCACCTGGACGGTGGCGTACAACATCGCCGGGCAGCCGACCAGGCTCACCTCGCCCGGCGCGGTGACCCGGATCCGCAGCTACGACACGGCGGGCCGGCTGACCAGCGAGACCGGCACCGGTGCCGGCACCCCGGAGCGTGCCCTCGGTTACGACCTGGCCGGCCGGCTGGTCCGGGCCACCGCGCTGGTCGGCACCGACACGTACAGCTGGGACGACCGGGGGAACCTGCTCGGCTCCGCCGGCCGGGCCGGCACCGCCAGCTTCAGCTACGACGCCGACAGCCAGCTGGTCAGCCGGATCGACGGCTCCGGAACCTCCGCCTACACCTACACGAAGCAGCGACTGACCGCGGCCCGCGACGGTGTCACCGGTGTCACCCAGCGTTACACCTACGACGCCGCCGGGCAGCCGACCAGCATCGACTACGGCTCCGGCCGCACCCGCGCCTTCACCTACGATAACCTGGCGCGGGTCACCACCGACGTCACCCGCAACCAGGCCGGGCAGTCGGTCAGCTCGGTCAGCTACGCCTACGACGTCGACGACAAGCTGGTCGGCAAGACAACGACCGGAACGGCCGGGGCGGGCAAGAACACCTACGCCTACGACCTGGCCGGGCGGCTGACCTCGTGGACCGGCCCGCAGGGCACCGTCGCGTACGCCTGGGACGCCTCCGGCAACCGGATCCGGGCCGGCGCGAAGACGGCCAGCTACGACGAGCGCAACCGCCTGCTGTCCGATTCGGACTACACCTACACCTACACCGCGCGGGGCACGCTCGCCTCGCGGACCAGCTCCGGACTGACCGAGAAGTACGCCTTCGACGCGTTCGACCGGCTCACCGCCGCCGGCAGCGTGACGTACGCGTACGACGCGCTGAACCGGGTGGCGGCCCGTGGCGGCTCCTCGTTCGGTTACGCGGGCATGACGGACGACGTCGTCACCGACGGCGCTGGCCGCTACTCGCGGGGGCCGACCGGTGAGGTCCTCGGTGTCGGCCAGGGCACCGAGCAGTTGCTGGCGCTCACCGACGGGCACGGCGACGTGGTGGCCGGCATCGACCCCGCCGACAGCACGCTGGGCAAGCTGGCCGACTCGAAGGCCTACGACCCGTTCGGCAAGGTCGTCGCCACCGAGGGCGACCCGGGTGACCTGGGCTTCCAGGGTGACTGGACGGACCCGACCACCGGTCAGGTCGACATGGGCGCGCGTTGGTACGAGCCCGGCACCGGCGCGTTCGTCTCCCGCGACCCGGTCAACTACAGCACCGGCGACGCGATCCTGGCCAACCGGTACACCTACGCGGCGGGCGACCCGCTGGCACACATCGACCCGGACGGGTACTGGCCCTCGTGCAGCTGGTGCAAATCCGTGGTCAACAAGGTCAAGAAGGTGGCCTCCACGGTCTGGTCCGGGGCGAAGCGTCTGGGCTCCAGGGCCTGGTCCGTGGTGCGGACGGGGGCCTCCGCCGTCGTGTCCGGCATCAGGTCAGTGACCAGCTGGGTCGGCTCGGTGATCCGGAGCGCGGCCGTCACGATCTCCAACGGCGCCAGGTGGCTCTACAACAAGGCCCGAACGGCGGTGAACTGGATCAGCAAGAAGATCAGAACCACGACCGTCTGGATCGCCAGCAAGGTCTCCCGTGTGATCAAGACGGTGAAGGGCGGCGTCGCGGCGGCGGCGACTTGGGCGAGAAAGAAAGCCGAGCAGGCGCAGGCGGCGTTCCGTGTGGCACAGCAGCGGATCACCCAGCGGGCGCGTGAGGTCATCGAGCAGGTGGTGCGGTACAACCCGATTCCGACCCTGGCCGCCGTGCTGAAGCCGGTCGTGTCGACCATCAGGACGGTGGTGTCGGTCGCGGTACACATTCCGGCCGCAGTGGTGGCCACCGTGCGGGACGTGGTGGCCGACACGGTCCAGGCGGCCGAGATCATCTATCAGGCGGCCGTCGAGGCGGCCGGCACGGTCGTCGAGGCGGTCTCCACGGCGACCGAGGCGGTGGTGGACTTCGCCGAGGCTGCGGCGCCGTACGTGCAAGACGCACTGAACGTCGTCGCCGACGCCGTCGGTGTCACCGACCTGGTCGACTGCGTGACCAAGGGTGACCTCGAGGCGTGTGCCTGGACCGCGGCGACCGTCGCCGGCTTCGCCCTCGGTGGCGTCGGCGGCGGCGCGGTGCGCGCGGCGCGCGCGGCGCGACTGGTCGCCCAGCACGGCGACGAGGTCGCCGGCGCCCTCCGCGGCGGAACACGGCTGCCGACCACGCGGCGGGTGGACGACGCCGCCGACGTCGCCTCCTGCGCCACCGGCAACAGTTTCACCGGCGACACGCTGGTCCGCATGGCGGACGGCTCGACCAAGCCGATCAGCAAGGTCGACGTGGGGGAGAAGGTGCTCTCCACCGATCCCACCACCGGTCGCGCCGGCGCCTTCGCGGTCACCGCCGTCATCGTCGGCGAGGGGCGCAAGGAACTGGTCGAGGTCGAGGTGGACACCGACGGTGTGCGCGGTTCGGCGACCGCCACGGTCACCGCCACCGAGGGTCACCCGTTCTGGTCGACCGAGCGGAACACCTGGGTCGAAGCCGGCGACCTGGCCGCCGGCGAGGAGTTGCGGACCTCCGCCGGGGGCACCGGGACCGTGCTGGCCACCCGCGAACGGACCGAGCGGAAGCGGGTCTACAACCTCACCGTCGACACGACGCACACGTTCTACGTGCTCGCCGGCGCGCTGGACCTGCTGGTGCACAACACCGACGCCGGATGCCCGGTCCACGGTCCCTCCATCCTGCCCGAATCGACAACCGGCACCCGGCCCCCGGGCAGGTGCAACTGCGGCGACTCGAAGCTGGACAACAACCTCCCCGAGGTGGGGCGAGGTCCCAACGGCGCCGGCTATCACCGCGGTGACGACCGCATGGAGGACCTGAAGAAGGTGTTCGAGGAGCGGAAGAGTCGGGCGGACCTACCCAACAGCGTCCTCGGTGAGGCCGAGAACCTTCTCGAGACCGCTGCCGATCTGTGGCTCCCGCCCGGCTTCTGAGGCCCCGGCGCCATACGTACCAATCACCTACATGCCATGACGAAAAGGGAAATGACGTGTTGACCGAAGGCACATACAGACGGCGGCCGGTCCGGCTGCTGACGGTGCTGGTGCTGTTGGTGGCGGCGTTGGGTGTGGCCGTCTCGCGCCCGTCGCCGGTCGCCGCGGACGCGGCCGGGCTGGGCGGCGACTACGTGCCTCTGCCCAGCGGCGCCGCGCTGCTCGACACCCGTACCGGCACCGGCGGGCGCACCGGCGTGGTCGGGGCCGGCGGCGTGGTGACGTTCCCGGTCCTGGGCGTCGGCGGCATCCCCTCCTCCGGGGTCAGCGGGGTCCTCGTCCGGCTGGTGCCCGTGGACGGGTCCGCCGCCACCGTTCTGCTGGCGTATCCCGACGGCACCACCCCGAACGGGGTCTCGATGCTCAACCCCTCCCAGGGTGAGCAGGTTTCCAACACCATGGTCGTCCGCCCGGGCGGCAACGGCCGGATCGCCGTGCGCAACGAGTTCGGCAGCACCCACGTCATCGTCACCGCGCAGGGCTACTTCCGCTCCAGCCCGGGCAGCGGCGGTGGCTTCGTTCCGGTGTCGCAGAACAAGCTGATCGACACCCAGCTCGGCCTGGGGACGACCAAGGCGAAGATCCCCGCGTTCGGCACCCGTACGGTGACGATGACCGGCGGCGTGATCCCGGCGACCGCGACCGCCGTGCTGGCCAACGTGGTCGCTGTCGACGTGACCGCGCAGGGCTGGCTCGGGGTGATGCCGGGCGGCGGCGCCGCGCCGGCGCACTCGGCGCTGAACTTCGAGGAGAGCGGGCACCACTCGCACACGGTGTCGCTGCCGCTCTCCTCGGCCGGCCAGGTCACGTTCACCAACAGGAGTGGTGGCGCCATCGACCTGATCGTCGCCCCGTACGGATACCTCACCGGCACCACCGGCAGCGGGGCCGGTTTCCGGCACCTCGCGGCGACCCGGCTCTACGACAGCGGAAGCCTGATCGCCAACGGCGGCGTGGTCGACGTGCAGGTGACCGGCAAGCTCGGCATGCCGACCCGCGGGGTGGCCGGCGTGGTACTCAACGTGACCGTCGCCGACCCGTCCGCCACCGGCGGCGTCAGGGTGTGGCCGACCGGTGGCGTCGAGCCCAACGTCGGTCAGGTGCACGCACGCAGGCCGATCACCGCGGCCGGCCTGGTGATCGTTCGGCCCGGCACCAACGGTCACGTCCGGCTCAAGAACACCCTGGGCGGGTCCGCCCGGCTCATCGTGGACATCCAGGGATACTTCACCGACCCGATCCCGGTGGCTCCGGTGGAGCCGTACGCGGCGTCGGTGGGCGTGCAGGCCGGCCCGGTGGCGGGTGCGTCGCTGGGCATGGTGGAGTACGCGTACACGGACAACATCGGCCGGGTGCTGATCGGGCACCAGACCGATGTCGACAACTTCGGTTCGGTGCAGTGGACCGTGGTGTCGGGCAACGAGGCGTTCTCGGGCCGGCCTTCGCTGGGCGTGTCGGATAACGGCCGGGTGCAGGTGGCGGCCCGTTACTCGGATTCGGACGTGTGGGCGCGTACGCAGACCGCGGTGGGTTCGGCGACGTGGGCCGCCTGGTCGGACTTCGGTGGCTCGATGGCCGCGGCTCCGGCGGTGACCCGGCTGCCGTCCGGGACGATGGCCGTGTTCGCCGTGGACGTCGACGGCAAGCTGTGGGTCTACCAGCAGACCGGCACCATCCCGGGCTGGCGGGCTCTGGTCGACCGGAACTTCGCCGGCACCCCGGTCGTGGCGCAGACCCGCACCGGTGTGCGGCTGTTCCTTCGTACCTCGTCCGGCACGGTGGAAACGGCCGAGTACGTCGAGGGCACCCTGTCCGCCTGGACGAACCTGGGTGGCACCGGCACCAGCCTGCCGTCGGTGGTGGTGTCCCCGGGGTATCGGATGCGGGTGTTCGTGCAGTCCCTCGACGGGACGATCGCGACGAAGTACCAGGACGCGGCAGGGACGTTCCCGGCGGCCTGGACGACGCTGGGGTCGTACGTGTCGGCGGGTGCGCCGGCGGCGGTCCTGGATCCGGTGCTGGGTCGTACGGCGGTGGTCACCCGTAGCCCGTCGGGCGAGGTGATGCTGTCGTGGGAGACGGCACAGGGTTCGGGAGTGTTCGGCGGATGGTCCACGGCGATTCCGGATCTGTTCGAGTCGGCGGCGACGGATCCGACGATCGTTCCGGTGACCAACAGTGCGGGGCAGACGTGGTTGATCCTGTTCCGCAACGCGAACAACGCGAGCCGGATCTACGAGCGGCAGCCGGTGGCGGGCCTCGCCGTGGCCAGCCGTAACTCGACCGCAGCGGCGGACCAGACCGGGGCCGCCGCCCCCACCTCGGCCGCGCGCGGCGCCTTCGCCGCGCACACCCTCCCCGCCCCACCGGCCTGACACCACCCGGGTGGGCGCGGCCAGATCCGCGCCCACCCGACACCGACACACCGGTAACGCCACTGCTCGACATTGATCAGCTGACCGTCGACCGGATCGTCGCTCCCTTGGGGAACCGGCGGTGACCACATCGCCGGAATGATCGAAAGGATCGCTATGAATCGGTCACGATGGCGTGCCCGGCTGGCCGCCGCGCAGGTCGCGGCGCTGGCAGCGACGCTGCTTGCGATGGCCCAGCCGGCACCCGCGCGGGCTGCCGACACCGTGAGCTGCGTCGCCCAGACGTCGGTCTTCGGCGCGGACGCCGGCGGCACGATCTATCGCTACCCCCTCAACGCGCCCGGCAGCGCGAACTCCACCTGGTCGGCTCCCGTCTCCGGCGGTACGGGCTGGCAGGCCTTCGGCCGGGTCATCGGCGGCCCGGGTGGCCGGCTCTACGGCATCAACGCCAACGGCCTGTACCGCTACCGCTGGACCAGCAGTGGCTGGGAGACGACCAACGGCGTCGGCGGTCAGCGGATCAGCACCAGCTTCACCCAGTACGCCACCGCCGGGTTCCGGAACAAGATCACCGTCGACGAGCGGGGCGACTTCTACCTCGTCGACGGCGAGGGAAGGCTGCGCGTCTACCGGTACGACGAGGCTGCGGGCAAGTGGCTCTTCTCGGGCCGGCTGCTCGACACCGGCTGGGGTCGTTTCGACCTTGTCGTCGCCGCCGGCCCGGGTGTGCTGTACGCCCGGGACGCCACCGACGGCCGGCTGTTCCGCTACCGCTACGAGCCGGACAGCCAGCGTTGGCTCGAGTACCACGAGGCCCTCGGCACCGGCTGGAACGCCTTCAGCAGGGGCATCTTCTCGGCCGGCGGCGACACTCTGTTCGGCATCGACAACAGCGGGATCCTGTCGCAGTACCGCTTCCGCGAGGACACCCGCACCTGGGCGATCCTGCGACGGACGGTCGGCAGCGGTTGGAACGTCTTCAGCAACGTGGTCGCCATCACCGACGCCTGCAGGCTCACCGCGTCGCACGTGCCGGCCCGACCGCCGGTACCGGTGGCCCAGCACGCGCCCGCAGCCGTGACGCAGGCCACCTCCAACAACATCGAGCTCGCCCACTCCGACAACATCGGCCGGCTGCTGCACGGGCGGATGAATCCGGACAACTTCAGCTCGCTGCAGCTCACCGCGGTCTCTGGCAGCGAGGGGTTCAGCGGGGTGCCGGCACTGTCCGAGACCACGCAGAACCTGGTGCGGATCACGGCTCGCAACATCAACAGCGATGTCTGGACCCGTACCCAGTCCGCCGCCGGCAGCCCCGGCTGGAGCGGCTGGGCCGACCTGGGCGGCCGGATGGCGTCCGCACCCGCCACCGTGCGCCTGTCCAACCAACGTGAGGCAATGTTCGCGGTGGACGCGGGCGGTGCCCTGTGGGCCCGCTGGCAGGACCCGGTGCACCCGGACCTGCTGGCCTGGCGCAAGCTCGGCGGCAGCAACCTGACCGGTACCCCGGTGGCGGTGCCGCTGGCCGACGCGAGCGCCCTGGTCGTCGTCGCGGACAGCGCCGGGACGTTGCGAGCGGCACGGTACGCGGGCGGAACGCTGCAGGCGTGGCAGAGCCTCGGCGGCAGCGGCTTCACCGGGACCCCGGCCGTGGTGCTGCTGCCCGGCTACCGGCTGCGGATCTTCGCCCGCAACGGCGCAGGCCGGATCGTGGCCACGGAACGTCGTGTCGACGGCACCTTCACCGGGACGTGGACGCCGGTCGGCGGCTCCGCCGTCGTTCCTGCGGGTGTGCCGAGCGCGCTGTTGAGCCCGGTCACCGGCCGGATCGGGGTCTACGTGCGCGGTACCGACGGCTACATCCACTACGCCGCCGAGACGGCGCAGGGCAGCGGCACCTGGGGAAACTGGATTCCGGCCCAGGACGCGTTCGAGACCTACGCCACCGACCCGACCGCGTTCAGCTTCGTCAACGCCAACGGTCCGAACGTGGCCTACCTCGCCCGTACCCCCGCCGGATCGCTGCGGTTGTACACCGTCCAGGAGCCGGCCTCCTGGACGGCCGGCGCGAACAGTGCCCGCCTGAGCAGCGGATCGGTCCCGAGTCCGGTCTTCCGTCGGCACGTACTTCCCCCACCGCCTCCCGTCTCCGACTGATCGAAGGCCGCGAAGGGGTCCGTGGGTTCGTAGCCCGCGGGCCCCTTTCGCGTCGTGCGAAGGCGTCGACCGGTGGCGTGCCGGTAGGTCGGCGAACGGTGACCGTGGCATCGACCCCGTGCGGTGAGCGGCATGTACGCACCGTGTACGTCGCCTGTACCCATGCCTGTCGATGGAGCGGTAACTTCTGTCCGCCGACCTGGCCGACACGGTCGTTCGGGTAGCTGTTGTCTGATGGGAGCAGGGACGATGCGTCCTGAACCGGGGGCGACCAACACTGTCGCGGCACGGCAGAACGAGCTGGCGGGAACGCGGATCGAGGAGGTGCTCGAGCGCATCCCCGGCGAGGTCGAGTGGGTGGATGTCGCCCTGCTGCGGGATGGTTTGTCTCCCCGGATCGACGGGATCGACGGCTCCCACGCGCGGCACCTGGCCAAGCTGGCGGAGGATCTGCCGCCCCTGGTGGTGCATCGGGCCACGATGCGCGTGATGGACGGGCTGCACCGGCTCGCCGCGGCCCGCAGCCGCGGTCAGCGGCAGGTGCCCGTGGTGTACTTCGAAGGCACCTCCGAGCAGGCCTTCGTCGTCGCGGTACGGCTCAACGCGATCCACGGCAAGGCGCTGCGCGCGAAGGACCGCGCGGCGGCGGTGCGGCGCATTCTCGCCACGCATCCGCACTGTTCGGACCGCTGGATCGCCTCGGTGTGCGGGGTCGCGCCGCGCACTGTCGCCGCGTTACGACAGGATTCGGCCGACGACAGCCCACGGCTCGACACCCGGATCGGCCGCGACGGCCGACGCCATCCGCTCTCCGCCCGGGAGGGACGCCGGATGGCCGAGCAGATCATGTGCGAGGAACCGGACGCCAGCCTGCGCGAGGTGGCTCGCCGCGCTGGCGTGTCCGTCGGCACCGCCCTGGACGTACGGCGGCGCCTGGGGACCGGGATCCCCGAGATGATCAGTCACACCAGCGGCGCGGCCCGGCCCGCGGCAGGGCAGTGGGCCGAGGAAGACGCCGGGCAACTGACCGTGCAGCGAATTCGCGAGCAGTTGGAGTGGTTGGCTCGGGAGCCGACCCTGCGCTACACCGATCGCGGCCGGGCGCTGCTCCGACTGGTGTCCGCCACGCTGGCCTTCCTCGAACAGTCCGGCCCGATGGTGGACGCGGCACCCGAGCACTGCCGGCGCTCGTTGGACGCGGTCGCACGCGCCTGCGCCGGCGGCTGGCTCGATCTCGCCGATCAGTTCGGCGACGACAAGGCGCCGTCGCGGATGGCCTGAGGGGCCGCCGGGTGTCTGACCTGCTGCATCGCGGCGTACTGCCCGCAGCCCGGAGAGGCCGACCGCGATCGCAGCCCCACAGTCGCTGCGGTTCGGCGGGCCGAGGGTGTCACCGGGCCGGGGGCTGGTTGGTCCTAAGGGTGCACAGGTCGAGGAGGAGGAGACGATGTGACGACCCAGGACCAGATCCGGGAGTTGTACGCCGCTGCGGCACCGCGTCTGGTGTCGCAGTTGTTCGCCATCACCGGTGACCACGCGGAAGCCCAGGATGTCGTGCAGGACGCCTTCGTGCGGGCACTCGCCCGGCCGGGCCGGTTCGGCGAGGTGGAGCATCCGGAGGCGTGGCTGCGTACGGTGGCCCTGAACATCGCCCGCAGCCGGTACCGCCGCAAGGCGGTCTTCGCCCGGCTGGCGCGCTCCGGCCGGCTCGATCCCGAGCGGGGGAGAAGCGCGGGCCTGTCGCCCGACCACGTCGCCCTCGTCGCCGCCCTCCAGCGGCTGCCGCGACCGGCCCGTGAGGCCGTGGTCCTCTACCACATCGCGGACCTTTCGGTCGTCGATGTGGCGGCGGCCCTGGGGTGTTCGGTGGAGGCGGTGAAGACCCGGCTGGTCCGGGCCCGCCGCGCTCTCGCCGCCGACCTCGACGACACCGCCCACCTGACGAGTGTCCTGCCAGCAACCGTGAACGAGGGAGGACGTCGCCATGCCTGATCTGGACTTCGCCGGGCTCGACCGGGCCGCCCAGGCGGCGTTCAAGCCCGACTTCGCCGCGGTGCAGCACCGGGCACGCCGTCGTCGGCGGACCCGTACGGCCGCCGTGTCGCTGACGGCGCTGGCGCTGGTCGCGGCAGCGGGGACCGTCGGCCTGCGCACCGGCGAGCCACCGGTGCCGGTGCCCGGCTCCGACGTGATCCCGACGCCGGCCTTCGTCCCGTCCCCGGGGCCCAGCGCGACCGCGTCTCCCAGCCCCCGCGTGGGGCGCAACGCCCACAGCGGTCCGCTGGTGGCGGGCGACCTCGACCACTTCTACCTGCGCTGGTACGACTGCCAGGGGGAGGACTGCGCGATGAAGGTGGGCGGCACCGCCGACCGGGGGGCGACCTGGCGCACCTTCCCCCTTCCGCTGCCGCGCAACGCGGGGTTCGTCTTGGCAGCGGCGGGACAGCGGACCCTTGTCGTCAATTACCAGTACGGCGACGGGAGGGCCGCCCCGACCCGTCAGGGCTGGCTCGCGAGCGTCGACGGCGGCGAGCAGTGGCGGGAGGTGACGCCCGGCACGGCTGCCCGGGTGCCCGAGGGATGGCGGGTGGTGAACCACTGGCTGGGGCCCCGGTTCGACGAGATCGTGGCGGCGGACCCGGTGACCGGTGACGTCGTGCTGGTGCCGCAGACCTCCGGGTTGAAGATGTCCGAGTTCACCGGTGACGTGCCGGCCGGGGCGGGCATCTGGGCGAGCGGGTACGAGGAGCAGCGGACGGTCTCCGGTGGCCGGCTCGTCGGTCAGGGCAGCGCGGTCGCGGTGAGCCGCGACGGAGGCCGCACCTGGGACCGGCACGTCTTCGCCGGGGCGCTCACCGCCGGCGACGACGTCGCGCTGGACATCGCGACGCGGGACGGGCGGACCGTCTACGCCGTCGGCCGCGTCGGCGCGGCACTGGTCGTGCACCGCAGCGCCGACGGAGGGCGGACCTGGCGGCGCACCGCCGGCACCGCGGTCGTGGGTGAGCGGTCGGTCCGGGCGTCCGTCCGACCCGACGGGGCCCTGGTCGTCCAGGCCGGTGTCGTCGCGGGCGACCGCCCGCTGATGTTCACCAGCCGCGACGAGGGGGAGAGCCTGTCCCCGGTGGCACCCGCGCCGGGCGCCGCGGCGGATCCCGTGCCCGGTACGAGCGGTTACGTGCAGAAGACCTGGCCGAACGCCTCCGGCCTGTGGTTTTCCGCCGACGGGGAGACCTGGACCTATGTGAGCGCACCCGACCTGCCCTGACAGCAGGGCTCCCCGTCGGGCGGCGACGACCGCCCGGCGGGGAGCGCCCGCGTACCGGCGGCGGTATGCATCCGGTTGGCGCGGTGGACGGGCGTCAGCCGGTGCCGCTGCCGTTCGTCGATGGCGCACAGGTGACGGCGGGGGTGGACGCGATCTCGGCGAGCGCGGTCCGGAGGATGTCGAGCAGCGGCCCTTCGGGGTGGTCGATCCAGTGCTGGATGGCGACGCGCAGGGTGGTCAGGAAGGTCGCTGCCAGGACCCGGGACCGCAGCGCCAGGTCGGGACCGGTCGACCGGTGGGCGATGTCGTCGGCCAGTTCGCGTTCGATGGTGGTGTAGGCCGCGATCTGGTGCGCGACGAGGCCGGGGTGCCCGCGTAGCTGCCGGCGGCGGACCAGCCAGGAGGGCGGGGCGTTGCCGTACGCCTCGACGGCGAGGCGTTCGGCGGCCCCGCTCAGCACGGCCCACGGCGGCGCGTCGGCCGGTTGCCGGCGGACCAGTTCCAGCAGTCGGACCAGCCGTACGGCGTCGCCGTGGAAGATCGCCTCCTCCTTGCTGGAGAAGTAGTTGGAGAACGTCCGGCGGGAGACGTTGGCGGCGTCGGCGATGGCCTCCACGGTGACGCGATCGAGCCCGTGTTCGGTGGCTAGGCGCAGCGCCGCCTCGTGCAGGGCGAGGCGGGTGGCTGCCTTCTTCCGCTCCCGCAGGCCGGTGGTCTCCTCCATGGCGACAGCCTACGGGTCGGTGACTCATTTCTCATCGCGCAAACTTGCACTCTGGGCAAGATCGGCAGATGCTTGCATGCGGCAACCATCTGAGACGGGGGAGAACAGGGTGGAAACTGTCGGCCGCGAGCTTGGTGCGAGGCTGTCAGAGCTGGTCCGGAGCGTACGTCTGATCAAACGGCGCCGGGCCGACGTCCGGCCGGGCGTGCCGGTCGGCCTGGCCGGCCTCCTCATGCAGATCGAGAAGCTTCCGGTGGACTGCCACGCCCGGGAGTTGGCGGCCCGCAGCGGGCTCGACCCGTCCACCGTCAGCCGCGCCGTCGCCACGCTCGTCAGCCACGGCCTGGTCGAGCGGCGCGTCGACCCCGCCGACAAACGGGCCAGCCTGCTCACCGTCACCCCGGCCGGACAGGCCGCCCTCACCGACACCTACGACTGGTACGGCCAGGTCCTCGACACCGCGCTCGCCGACTGGACCCCCGCGGAGGTGGCAGCGCTGTCCACCGCGCTCGGCCGCTTCACCCGCGACATCGAGACCGCCCTCGGACACCACGACAACCTGGAGGCCGCGCGATGAGCGCACCCACCACCACGGCCGGCAACGCGCCGATGACGCACCGGCAGACACTGGAGGCCCTCAGCGGTCTGTTGCTGGTGCTGTTCGTCGCGATGCTGAGCGGCACCGTCGTCTCGACGGCGCTGCCGAACATCATCGGAGCGCTGAACGGGTCGCAGAACCAGTACACCTGGGTGGTCACCGCCACCCTGCTCACGGCGACCGCGACCACCCCGATCTGGGGCAAGCTCGCCGACCTGTTCAACAAGAAGCTCCTGGTGCAGGTCGCCATCGTCGTCTTCCTGGTCGGCTCGGTGATCGCCGGCTTCGCCCAGACCGCCGGCCAGCTCATCGCCGCCCGCGCGTTCCAGGGCATCGGCGTCGGCGGGCTCCAGGCCCTCGTCCAGGTCGCCATCGCCGCGATGATCCCGCCCCGGGAGCGCGGCCGGTACAACGGCTACCTCGGCGGCGTCATGGCGGTGGCGACGGTCGGTGGCCCGCTGCTGGGCGGGCTCATCGTCGACACGTCCTGGCTCGGCTGGCGCTGGTGCTTCTTCGTCGGGGTCCCCGTCGCCGCCATCGCGCTGGTCCTGCTGCAGTTCACTCTGCGCCTGCCGACGGTGCGCCGCGAGAACGTGAAGATCGACTACCTGGGCGCGACCCTGATCGCCGCCGGGGTCAGCGTGCTGCTCATCTGGATCTCCTTCGTCGACAACTCGTTCGCCTGGGCCTCCTGGCAGACCGCGGCCATGGTGGGCGGCGCGGTCGCGCTGCTCGTGCTGGCCGTCTGGGTGGAATCCCGGGCCGACGAGCCGGTCATCCCGATCGGCCTCGTCCGTCAGCGCACCACCGCCCTGGCCATCCTGGGCAGCCTGGCCGTCGGCATGGCGATGTTCGGCGGCGCCGTATTCCTCGGCCAGTACTTCCAGATCGGCCGCGGCTACAGCCCCACGGAGGCCGGGCTGCTCACCATCCCGATGATGGCCGGCGTCCTCATCTCGTCGATCATCGCCGGCCGGCTGATCACCAAGACCGGGAAGATCAAGCCGTACATCGTCTTCGGCGCGGTCGTCCTCGTCATCGGGTTCGCCCTGCTCGGCACCATCGACCACGACACCTCACTGGTGCTGGTCGGCGCGGCCATGCTCATCGTCGGCGTCGGGGTCGGCATGACGATGCAGAACCTCGTTCTCGCCGTGCAGAACACCGTCTCGCTCAAGGACATCGGCGCGGCCAGCTCGACCGTGGCGTTCTTCCGTTCGCTCGGCGGCACCATCGGCGTCTCGGTGCTCGGTGCCGTCCTCGCCCGGCAGGTCGCCGACCAGATCACCGCCGATCTCTCCGCCGCCGGTGTCCCCGCCTCCGCCAGCGCGGGAGCCGGCAGCCTCAACCTCGACGCCATGCCCGCCGCGGTCCAGCAGATCGTCCGCGCCGCGTACGGGGACGCCACCGGCCACATCTTCATCATCTCCGCCGCGATCGCCGTCGTCGGCGTCATCGCCGCGGTGCTGCTCAAGCCGGTCGCCCTGCGAGCCAGCCTGGACCTGCCCGACACCGCCACGTCGACGGCCGTGGCCGCCGACGCCGTCGACGGCGCTCCCGCCTTCGACCAGGTGAGCGTGGGCGCTGCCGGGCAGGAGACGCCAGCGCGCCGCTGACGCCGGACCGAACAGAGCGGGGCCGCCACCGTCCTCCGACGGCGGCGGCCCCGCTCTGCCTGGGCACTCCGGGTCGTGTGTCACGACCAGGACGGCACCGACCGGAGGAACGCGTTCAGGGAACGCCGCCGCCCGTCGTCGCCGGACCGGTCTACCGGCCGCACATCGGGAACAGGTTGTCCCACAACCCCGGGACTCCGTGTCCGTCCGGACAGGGCGTAGCGGAAGGCGGCAGGAGCAGGCCGCCCCCGTTGACGGTCGACAGGTCGATGGTCGACGACCCGGCGACGGTACGGCTGTCGGAGCTGTCGGCGGCCGACCCGGCCACCGCCGGCGATCCGAGGGCCATGAACAGGAGCGCGCCCGGCACGAGCAGCCGCGCACCGAGGCGACCGTTGACTACGGTCCGCATGTGACCTCCAGGGAGTTTTCCGTCGGATGCTGCGAGCGTGATCGAGACCGGGGGTGAGGTCAATACCGACCCGGTCACGAGCCGGTCACACGAATCCGGACCACATGCGCTCTGGTCGATCCCTGGTGAGCTGGGCGGATGCCGGATTCTGACCCGGGCGCCGAGCACGCGTCCAACGGATCGGGCGGTGGGGCACGGAAAGCTCAAGTCCCCGGCCCCACCGCCTGACATCCACTACTTCAGGGCGTACGCCCGCTGGATGACCTGTTCCGTCCGGTTACCGTCCGCGTCCCAGGCGTGCACCTTCAGCCAGACGAAGCCGTCGGTGCGGGACAGCGTCGGGTGGCCGGCGACGACGTGGAACCGACCGTTGCCGGTGGGTACTGCCATCGCCTGACGCCAGGACGCACCGCCGTCGGTCGAGGTCCACACGGACATGCCCTTCACCTTGGCCTTGTCCGGAGTGAGCCCGTGCGGGGCCGCGGTGACGGTGAACACGTGCGGCTTCCCGGCCTTGGCCCGGTTGAGCAGGTCCAGGTTCAGGTCGTGGTCCAGCGCCAACACTGGCTGGAAGGCGCAGGAACCGGTGCCCATCGGACAGGCGTACCCGCTGGGCCGACCCGGCTGCGGGGCCTTGGACCGGAAGGTGTAGACCGTGTCCGTTCTGGGGGCCAGCGCCCGGACCGAGTCGAGTCCGTACGCCGTGTCCGAGGTCTCCAGCCGGTACACGCCGGGTTCGGTCGGGAGCTGGAAACGTCGCGGGGACGTGGCCAGCGGCGGAATTGCCACGCCGTCGCGGGTCAGCTTCCAGGTGCTGTCACCACTGCCGGCGGTCATGCTGTGCCCGTTGGTCCCGTCCAGCCAGTACTGCCCGGCGATGAAGTAGTCGCCGTCGCGGCAGAATCCGCAGGTGTTCTCCCGGACCACCGGGCTCGTCACCTCGATCGCACCGACGCGCAGGGGCGAGGCGAACCACTTCTCGGGCGCCCGACGCGTGCCCTGGCGGAAGTAGTCGTCCGACGTCCACCAGAACTGTTCCTGGCCGCCCTGCGGCGTCGTGCCGACCTGGATGATGTACCGCAGCCATCGCAGGTCATCGCCCTCGCCCACGTACTCGGTGCGCGCGGTCGGACCGGGGAACCGCCAGGTCGTCTGGGACGAGAACGGGTCCTTCGGACCGAGCACCCCCCAGATCGAGTCGAACATGTGCGGCTTGTCGGCGTGGTACTCCGTCTCCAGCTTCACCATGGCCTTCGGGTTCACCGGACGCTCCGGCGTCGACGGCACGCCGTCGAGGTGGTCCCGACGCAGGTGGTAGACGTAGGACGGATTGCTCTCACCGCCCAGGGTGAGGGTCGTCCGGCCGCGCTTGCGCAGCGCCTCACCCTCGGTGCGGGACAGGGTCAGCGCGACGATGTCGTCGGTGCTCGGCACGGAGTTGCCCAGCAGCGCGGGTGCGTTCGCGACGTCCACGTAGACCAGTGCCAGAGCCGCCCCGGCCGCTGCGGCGGCGTCCCGCGCCGCCCGCGCCTCGTTCAGCGCCTGGACATGTCGCCAGGGCCACGTCATGTCGGCCGGGATCTGGATCCGGACCAGTGCCGCCCTGCCCTTGACCCCTGCCGCCGCCAGCTCTTCCGGCTTACCGGCACCGGCGAACACCACAGGCAGGCTGCGTTGCTTCCCGTCGAGGTGCGACGAGACGGTGAGAAGGTCGTAGTCCGGGCTGAGCCTGCCGCCGCCCCTGACCCGCAGGTCCACCAGGGCCTCGGAGAGCGTCCACTGGTTGTGGAACTCGAAGAAACCGATCTTCACCGGCTTGGTCGGGGTGGCGTAGCCCTCGTACTGGCTGCCGCCGATCAGCATCGAGAAGGGCAGCACGGTGCCGTCCGCCAACCCACGCAGGGTGCCGAAGGAGACGCTCGGCATGTCGGTCGGCGCCGAGGTGGGTGGCCGGACGTTGACCGCCTTGCGGGCGTCCAGGGTCACCTCGGCCGGCCCGGTCACCGCGAACTCGGTCTCCGTCATCAGCGTCGCCCGCCGGATGTCCTCCTCGTGCTCGGTCATCGCCACCTGGATGTCGTACACCCCGACCGGCAGGCGCATCGTCACCACGCCGTTACGGGCGGTGTCGTAGTACGCCGGCTGCGTCATCGGGTCGTTGTCGACCGGGTTGTCGATCCGGATCGCGCCGACCGACTGCGGGCGGGGCGTGTCACCCCGCGAACCGATCAGCCGCACGGTCACCGGGAACGTCGCGGTCTCCTTGTACCAGGAGACACCCGTGCGCACCGACACCGATCCGTCGCCGGACTTCGCCAGCAGCAGCCCGCCGTATCCGCCCTGCGGTCCGACACCGGGGTCGACCGTGAGGGTCACCTCGGCGCTGCCCCGGGCCGGCACCTCGACGCTGGTCGCGGAGAGGGCAACCGAGCCGGTGGGCACCGGTTTGCCGTCGAACGCCTTGACATCCAGGGCGAGTTGGAGCGTGACGGACGTGCTGCCGGTGTTGCGGTAGGTGACCTTCCGGTCGCTCGGGGTCTGGTCGCCGCTGACGAACCGGCCCACGTTCAGCGTGGCCGGGCCGTAGACGTGCTGGTTGAGTGCGCGCGGGATGTCCAGTCGCCCGGTGCCGCCCTGCCACCAGGCGTAGTTGCCGGGCTTGGTGGCGGACACCAGGGCGTCCTTGAGCTGCGCCGGGGTCCAGTCCGGGTTGGCCTGTGCGAGCAGGGCGGCGGCACCAGCGACGTGCGGCGTGGCCATCGAGGTGCCGCCGATCCGGGTGTACTGCCCATCCACGATCGGCCCGAGAGCGGTGCCGGTCGCGCGGGCTGCCACGATCGCCGCACCCGGTGCCGTCATCTCCGGCTTGACCGCCGCGTCGCCGTAGCGGGGGCCTCGGTTGGAGAACCCGGCGAGCGCGTCGTTGACGTCCACCGCGCCCACGGTCAGCGCCGAACTCGCCGCGCCCGGGGCGCCGATCGCCATGTCGCCGTAGTTGTTGCCGGCCGCGACCACGAACAGCGTGCCGGTGGCCTCGGTCAGGCTGTTGACCGCCTCGCTCATCGGGTCGCTGCCGTCGGTGGTGATCGGTGACGACAGGCTCATGTTGACCACGTCGGCGCCCTGAGCGGCGGCCCACTCCATGCTGGCGATGATCCAGGAGTCCTGGCCGGAGCCGCCGGTGTCGAGGCCCTTCGCCGACAGCACCTGGGCACCGGGTGCGACGCCCTTGTGGCGTCCGCCGGAGGCCGCGCCCGATCCCGCCACGGTGGATGCCACATGGGTGCCGTGACCGTGGCGGTCGACGCCATCAGCCTCGGGGGTGAAGTTCGCGATACCGGCGATGTTGCCGGCCAGGTCCGGGTGGGTCGGGTCGATGCCGGTGTCGATCACGCCGACCTTCATGCCGGTGCCGGTGACACCGGCCTGCCAGGCCACCGGCGCGCCGACCTGGGGCACGCTCTCGGCCAGGTTGACCTTGAACTTGCGGTCCAACCAGACCTTCTCGACACCCTTGCCGAACACGCTCCGGGCGCTGCGGGTGTTCGCCGACGGTTCGAGCGAGTCCCAGAACTGGCGGGCGTTCGCCGTCGACACGCTCAGTGCCGCCCCGCCGATGCTGGTCAAGGTGCGGACGTTGTCGCTGGCCGGCAGCGCGTCGGCCTGTCGGGTGAGCGCCTTGGCGGTCGGGTCGCCGTCGAAGGTGACGATCACCGGCAGGCTCTTGGCCGTGCCGGTGATGCCCTGACGGACCAGTTCACGGACGTTGAAGAGGTCACGTTCGAGGACCCCGGCGGTGACGTACCGCGCGGCGTCGGACGGGATGACGTAGAGGTCGTCGCCGTCGCCTTGAGTGGTGAACGTGACCGACCGGTTCGGGTCGTCGGCGGCGTCCACCGCGTAGGTCGACCGGCCGTCGGCCCCGGTCGTCACGGTGACGGTGTCACCGGTCAGCAGCGGCACCCGGTGTGTGCCGACCTCCTCGGGGGTGGCCTTCGGGGTCGATGTGGCGGACGGTGTTCGATCACCTGTAGGAGCGGGTGAATCAGGCGAAGCGACCGCGATCTGCGTCGAGGTCAGCACGAGCGTTGCGCCGGCCGTAGCGGCGACGAGTAAACGCGCCACCTGCACAGTGGACATTGACACCTCCTGGTACCTAGTGGATCGAGAAGCTATCCCACCTGGCTCTCCCCTGTGAAGATCCATCAATGGCGTCGTGCCGTCACGCGGTGTGCCGGCGGCACCGGCCACCATGGATCTTCGTCATCAGCCTGCGGACCGGTGGGAGTGGCAGCGACACCCACGTGCCGCCCAGGCGCCACGGATGACGACCGAATCGGAGTGTCAGGATGATCACGGTGCGTAGTAGCCGGAGAAGTCATCCGGAGTGACATCGCGCGCGCCGTTTCCGTCTGCCGGGACGAAGCCGGCGACGATCGGATGCCGGCGTCGTCCCTGTGATAGAAACCCCCGGTGGCCGCCATGCGATTCCAACTTCTGGGGCCGCTCGACGTGTGGGCCGACGGCCGGCGCGTGCCCCTCGGCACGGTGAAGCAACGGTTGCTCTGCGCCACCCTGCTGCTGGACCCGAACGAGGTGCTGCACACCGAACACCTCGCCGAGATGCTGTGGGACGAACCCCGGCCGGCCTCCGCGGCGGCCAACCTGAGGACGTACGCCCACGGGCTGCGTCAGGGCCTGCGCGACCAGCCGGACGGCGCGAGCCGGCTGCACACCGGCACCGGCGGCTACCTGCTCGAGGTGCGCCCGGGTGAACGGGACCTCGACGAGTTCGAGGAGGCGGCACAGCAGGGCCGCGACGCCCGTACCCGGGGTGAGCTGCGGCAGGCCGAGGCGAGCCTGGCCCACGCGCTCACCCTCTGGCGCGACTCGCCGCTGGCCGGGCTGCCCCTGCCCCGCACGATCGCCGTGCGCCTGACGCGCCTGCACGAGCAGCGGCTGATGGTCGAGGAGGAACACGTCCAGGCCAGACTCGACCTGGGCGCGTCCGCCGAACTGGTCGGACGGCTGCGGGGGCACGTCGAGACCCATCCGCTCCGGCAACGCGGCTGGGGCCAGTTGATGACCGCGCTCTACCGCACCGGCGACATCGCCGGCGCGGTCGACGCGTACCTGCGGGCCCGCCGGGTGCTGGCCGACCAGCTCGGCATCGATCCCAGCCCCTGGCTGGAGGCGCTCTACCGGGACATCCTCGACCACAGCCCTCATCTGACCGGCGAGCCGCAGCGGTCGCTGCCCGCGCGGGTGGTGATCCGTGGGCTGCCCCCTGCCGTCGACACCTTCGTCGGTCGGCGGGAAGAGATCGACGCCGTACGCGGCTGGCTCGACGGACCCACGACGAGCCCGGTGGTCGCGTTGCACGGTCCGGGTGGGGCCGGCAAGTCGGCGCTGGCCGTCCGGCTCGCCCACCATCTCGCCGACCGGTACCCGGGCGGCACCCTCTATGTGGACCTCCAGGGGTCGGACGTCGACCTGCCACCCCTGAGGCCCATCGACGTCCTCGGCCGGTTCCTCCGGGCGCTCGGCGTGCCGGGCGGTGCCGTGCCGTCCGACGTCGGCGAGGCCACCGTCGCCTACCGGTCGGAGATCGCGGGCCGGCGGGTGCTCGTCGTCCTCGACAACGCCCGGGACGCCGCCCAGGTCAGGGCGTTGCTGCCGGCGGACGGGTCGTGCGGTGTCGTGGTGACGAGCAGGCGGATGCTCGCCACGCTGCCCAACGGCCGGCACCTGGCGGTGGGGCTGCTGTCCCGTACCGAGGCGGTCGGGCTGCTCGCGGGCGAGTGCGGGGCCGGCCGGGTGGCGGCCGAGCCGGACGCGGCGGCCCGCCTGGTGGAGCTCTGCGGCATGTTGCCGCTGGCGATTCGGATCGTCGGTGCCCGGCTGGCCAGCCGGCCCGGTTGGCCGATCGCCCGGCTGGTCGAGCGTCTCGCCGACCCTGGGCTGCGCCTCAGCGAGTTGGAGTTCGACGACCTCAGTGTCCGGCCGTCCATCTCGCTCACCTACGCCGCGCTGTGCGACGGCGGTGCCCCTGGGCAACTCTGCGCCCGGGTCTTCCGGATGATCGGCAGCACCCGCCTGCCCGACGTCACCGTCCGCGCCGTCGCCGCCCTCCTCGGCGAGTCGCTCGCGCGGGCCGAGAGCGCCCTCGACCGGCTTGCCGACGAGCGGTTGGTGGAGCCGCGGGAACCGGGCGTCTACGGCATCCACGACCTGGTCCGGCTGTACGCGGTCGAACGGGCGGAGGACGAGCCGGCGGACGAGCGGGAGACCGCGCTGCGGCGGCTGCTGGAGATGTACGTGCAGGGCGCCCGGGAACTCGAGCGGATAACCAACGCCGGCTGGGCGCCGATCGGACCCGGCGACCAGGCCCGGCCCGCCTGGCACGACCTGCCGGAGAACCTCGCGCAGGCGGCCCGGTGGCTGGCCGAGGAACATCCCAACATCCTGGCGGCCTTCCGGCAGGCCTGCACCTCCGCTCCGGCCACCGCGAAGCTCGCCGCCACACTGGCCTGGGCGAGCGTCGCCTCGTTGCATCGGCACGGCTACCTGCAGGAGGCCCTCACCCTCGTCGACGGCGCCGTCGCCACCACCGAGCGGCTCGGCCTGACCCTCGAACACTGCGCCGCGCTGTTCTACCGGGCGGCGTTCAACAAGGGCACCGCTGATCCGTCGGTGGTCGAGGCGGATCTGCTGCGCTGCCTCGACCTGCTCCAGCCGCTCGATGACCGGAACCGGATCGCCAGCTGCCTGGAGGCCCTCGGCAACCTGCGCTACCGGATGGGCGACGTGCCGCGTGCGCTCGCCTACCACGACGAGACGCTCGCGCTACGCCGGGAGTCGGGCCGACCGCTCCCGGTCGGCGCGACCCTCAGCAACGCCGCGCAGGTGCGCCTGTCGGCGGGGGCCGAGAAGGAGGCGTTCGCGGACGTCGAGGAGGCGCTGCGCATCGCCCGCGACATCGACGCCATCGGCCTGGAAGGCGCCGCACTCAGCATGCGGGGACAGTTGCTGTGCCGCACCGGCCGCTGGTCCGAGGCCCGCGAGTGCCTCGACGAGGCGATGGTGGCCACCGGCCGGTCCGGCGACCTGCCGTCGCGCTGCGAGGCCCTGCTGTCCCGCGCGGCGGCCCACCTCCGGCTGGGGGACCACGCCGCCGCCGCCCGCGACGCCGACGAGGCGGGGACGGCGGCCGTCCGGATCGGCGACCGCTACCTGTTGGCCGTTGCCCGGCAGGCCCGGGGCGGGATCGCCCGGGCGGCCGGCGACCGGAGCGCCGCGTCCGCCCTGGAGGCCGAGGCGCGGGAGGCGATCAGTTCGCTGCCGGGCTACCGGGAGCCGCAGTACGTCGAGTACTTCGGCCAGCTCTGAACTCCCGGGACCGGGCCCGTCGACGGCCCGACCCGGTCGACCTGGCCGGGTTCCGTCGGCTGCCGGTCGTGGCGGCTCAACCCGGCGCGTCGAAACCCATCGCGACCCGGGTCAGGCCGGCCTTGTTCGACATGCCGGTCTTCTGCCGCAGTCGGTGCACGTAGGTGTCGACGGTCGCCTTGGACAGGCTGAGCCGGCTGGCGATCTGCTTGTGCGTCAGGCCCTGTGCGACCAGCGTCAGGACGTCCCGCTCCCGCTCGCTCAGCGGGCGCGCGCCGACCGTCGCGTCGTCGCGCGTCGCCGGGACGGGGCGGGGCGGGTGGATGGCCTCGCGGTACCTGCCGGTGACGTAGCAGTCCCCGCTGCCGACGGTGTCGACGGCCCTGAGCAGGGTGTCCGCGCTGGCGTACGGGCCGAGGTAGCCGAGGGCGCCGGCGGAGAGCGCCACCTGCGCGGGACCGAGGTCGGCGGACCCCGACACGACGAGGACGCCCGGACATGCGACGAACTGCCGCGCCTGCCGCGCCTGCCGCACCTGCTGCGCCGCGTCGGCGCAGTACCGGTCGGTGATGAGCACGTCGGGCACGACCTCCAGGGCCAGCACGGCACCCAGCGACGGGAAGACGCCCACGAGGGTCGCGTCCGGGGCGCCGTTGAGGACCTCGACGACGCCTCGGAAGGCCAGCGAGCCGTCGTCCACCACACCCACGGTGACAGTCATCCTCCACCTCCCTGTGGTCTGCTCTGGCAGACCCGGCCACCGTACGGGCGGGTGGATACAAGGCGGGCACATGCCGGGGACGGCGCGGCGGCGTCGTTGCCGTCGTCGATCTCCGCACGGCGGACGAAGCGGCGGCCGGCGGCCACGCTGACCGGGCCAAGCCGCGCGGCAGGCCCGGATCGGCCGTCGGGCGCCTGTACTTCGCGTGTACAAGGCGTGTAGTTCTACCACCGTCGCGTCGGGGCGTCCGGAGCAGAGACGACGGCGGGGAGGGACGGCATTCCGTCCCTCCCCGCCGTCGACGGAGCCGCTCAGGACAGGAACTTGTCCAGGGCGGCCTCGATGCTGCCGGAGTCCGGCGCCGCGTACGACTTCATGGTGGTCTTGTTGTACGAGATGAAGCTCGGGCACTTCGCGGCCGGGGCGTTCACGGTGCCGCCGTCGCCGATCTTCTCGCCGGTCTTCGCGGCGTAGAAGGTCAGGGTGTAGCGCGACGAGATGTAGTTGACGGTGACCTGCTTGTCCGAGCTGTCCTTGTACTGGCACGCCTTGGGCGCGCCCTCGCTGCCCTCCACGAACTTCAGGCAGCCGACCACCGACACCGTCTCGAAGTCCGCGCTCTTGGCGTAGTACGGCTTGTTCGAGCCGACCGACTTCGACGACCAGGAGGTCGGCCGGTCGGGGTTGTTCGAGAACGTGTACGCCTTGGCGCCGGACGGGCCGTTGTAGGCCGCCGCGTTGAGGATCTGGCCGCCCTCGCAGACGTTGGACAGGTCGCTGGAGTAGCGGGCGGTCACCGCGTTGTTGCTCGGCTTTTCGGTGTCGTCCTGCCCCGGCGTGGGGGAGGCGTCCGTGCCCGGCGTGCCGCCGGCATCGGGGCTGGGGCCGGAGGTCGCGACCGTGGTGGGCTCGTCGTCGTCACCGTTGACGAGCACGAGGCCGATGCCGGCGCCGCAGATGGCGAGCACGAGGACCACCGCGCCGGCGGCCAGCCCGATGATCAGGCCCTTGTTCGACTTCTTCGGCGGCGGGATAGGGGCGCCGAACTGCGGCGCCTGCGCTGGCGGCCCGTATCCCGGGTACCCGCCCTGCTGCGGCGCGGGTGGCCCGCTCCAGGGGGTGACGTTCGGGTCCGGCTGCTGCCCTCCGTACGGAGGGTAACTGTCGCTCATGTGAAGCCCTTATCGCTGTCGACGTGTGCCCAGGCACGGGATCAACGATCAGGGTAGTGAGCGCCGCAAACCGCGACGATGGGCAGTCGAACCGGCTGGCCCCGATGCCCCGCACCAACGGGGCGACACATCACTCTCAGTACGAGTTACGGCTCGGTACGTGTCCGGGGCCGCTGGATGGTCCGTTGTGCCGGCGGCCCGAATCCGGGCCGCCGGAAGGGAATTCTGTTGTTACGCCCCGGGTGTGGGTCCGAGGGGTCAAGGGGCCACCGCGTGTGGCGAAGATCACGTGCTGGTGGACCGAGACGTGGGTGACACCTGGCCGCTGGGCCCTGATCCGACCGTCGGCGGGTGGTGGCCGGTCGGCCCGGACGCCCGACGTGGGTATCCGGGCAGACCACGCCGCCCGGGCGGTCGGGGCTGGCCGGTCTCAGGTGGCGGTGCAGCTCACCGCCCCCACGTTCGTGCTCCCGGCGGTGCTGCCGAGGAAGCCGAAGGTGGCCTGCGCGCCGGGGGCGAGGGCGCCGTTCCAGGCCGTGTTGCGGGCGGTGACCTCGGCTCCGCTCTGCGCCAGCTGGGCGTTCCACGACTGGCTGATCCGCTGGCCGTCGGCGAACACGAAACGCACGGTCCAGCCGGAGACCGGCGTGGCGCCGGAGTTGCGGACCGTCACCTCGCCCTGGAATCCGCCCTGCCACTGGTTGACCACCCGGTAGCTGGCGGTGCAACCGATGGACGGGCCGGTGGGGGTCGGCGTGGGGCTCGCGGTGGGGGTCGGGGTGACGCCGCCCAGCGCCGCGGCCAGCGCCGGGTACCACCGGTCAGCCATCTTCTGGTCGCCGGTCGCGTTCGGGTGCACGCCGTCGTAGGTGTCGGTGGCCGTGCTGAACCCGGTCCACTGGTCGACCACCACCACCGGCGAGGCCGGGGTGCCGGTCGCCGCCGCCCAGCCGTCGATCGCGTCGTTGAGCGCCACCACCCGCTGGCCGCATGCCGGACACGTGGGCGGCGCCATGGGGATGATCTTCGCGACGAGGACCCTCATCGCCGGGTTGCTGGCCCGCATCTGTTCCACCAGCCTGCCGTACGCGGCGAGGATCGTGGCGGGCGGGATGTCGCTCCACGCGTCGTTGGTGCCGAAGTGCATCAGGACGATGTCGGGCCGGGTGGCGGCCAGCCAACCAGGTAGCAGGTTCTGGTTGGCCACATTGGTCACCAGGTAGCCGCCGTGTCCCTCGTTGTCGCCGTCGTACGGCTGGCCGCAGCCCTGCGGGCCGAGTGTGCCGACGAAGTCGACGTCGGTGTGGCCGGTGGACTGGAGGCGGTTCCAGAGCGCGGCACGCCAGCAGCCGGGCGAGCCGGTGATCGAGTCGCCCAGCGGCATGACCCGCACCGGTGCGGCGGACGCCGGCAGGGCGGGGGAGGGGGCGGTGAGCCCGACGACGAGGGCGAGGGGGAGCGCCGCCAGCGCGGCGAGCAGGGCATGGATCAGGGGCCTTCGGAGCATGGTGGAGGAACTCCTGTCACAGGTCGAGGTGCGAGGTGTGACGGCCCGGTGCTCCCCCGGCAGTCAACCAGAAAAGTCGACCTATCTCAATGGAATCACCTTTCACGCAAGGCATTCACGGCAGTCTTTCCCAACATCGTCCTCATATCGTGAACATCAACAAAATTTACGACCATGAATGTTGCGGCTAAGGTTTGCTCATCGTCCAGACCGCCTGTCGGGTGCGCCACGAGCCACCCGGGGGCCACCACAGTAGGAGGACCGGGGTATGACATTCCCCCGCACTCATCGGCGTACTCTCGCCGCTGCGGCCAGCGTGTTCGCCAGCGCCGCCATGGTCACCACCATGATCGGCGCCCCGGCGGCGGCCTCGGCCACCGGCGAGATCCTCAGCGCCGGTGGCGCGACCGCCGTGGCCGACAGCTACATCGTGGTACTCAAGGACACCAGCGTCGGCGGAAGCGCCGGCACCCGGCAGGGCGAGGTGAAGAGCACCGCGGGTTCGCTCGCCGCCCGCTTCGGCGGCAGCGTCGGCCACGTCTACGGTGACGCGCTCAACGGCTTCGAGGTGAAGCTGTCGGAGCGGGCCGCCAAGCGCCTCGCCGCGCACCCCGACGTCGACTACGTCGAGCAGAACCACAGCGTGTCGACCATGGCCACCCAGAACAACCCGCCGTGGGGCCTGGACCGCATCGACCAGCGGGCCCTGCCGCTCAGCCGTAGCTACACCTACAACAGCACCGGCGCCAACGTGACGGCGTACATCATCGACACCGGCATCCGGACCTCGCACGCCGACTTCGCCGGCCAGGCCGTCGACGGCTACGACGCGATCGACAACGCGCTGCCGGCCGCCGACTGCAACGGCCACGGCACGCACGTCGCGGGCACCGTCGGCGGCAACACCTACGGCGTGGCGAAGAACGTCCAACTGGTCGCCGTCCGCGTGCTGAACTGCCAGGGCAGCGGCACCTGGGCGCAGGTCATCGCCGGCATCAACTGGGTGACGTCGAACCACCAGGCGGGTCAGCCGGCGGTGGCGAACATGAGCCTCGGCGGCTCCACCAACACGGCCCTGAACACCGCGGTGGCGAACTCGATCGCCGACGGCATCAGCTACGCCGTGGCCTCCGGCAACTCGAACGCCAACGCCTGCAACTTCTCGCCGGCCTCCGTGCCGACGGCGCTGACCGTCAACGCGTCGCAGAACAACGACGCGCGGGCCTCGTTCTCCAACTGGGGCACCTGCACCGACATGTTCGCGCCGGGCGTGGGCGTCCTGTCGGCCTGGCACACCAGCAACACCGCCACCAACTCCATCAGCGGCACCTCGATGGCCGCGCCGCACGTCGCGGGTGCGGCTGCCCGGGTGCTCAGCGTCAACCCGGGCTGGACGCCCGCCCAGGTGCACTCGTACCTGGTCGGCCAGGCCACGCCCAACGTGATCACCAGCCCCGGCACCGGCTCGCCGAACCGCCTGCTCTACCTGGCTCCCACCTTCTGACCGACTCCGTCGGCGCACCGGCCCCCGGGTGACCCTGCCCGGGGGCCGGTGCGCCGCCACCATTGCGCCGAAACCGCCCGCGCTCGACCGCGCCGCGGCGCGCTGCGGCTCGCCGCCGGCGGCGCTGGAGATCTTGGTGCGGTTCGGCCCAGCCAGGGGCCGATCCGCACCAAGATCTGTCTGACAGGCGTGCGGGGGCGGGCGGTGGGGGAGTGGGGGAGTTTGATGGGTGTCCATGTTGCGGGGAACTGGTGGCAGGCATAAGCTGCGAGCTGTGGGAGCGCTCCCGGTCCTGTGGGCAGGGATTTCCGTGAGCCTCCGGGCGGCTGACCGGCGTCGGGCGCCGACGCGCCAGCCGCCGACCTGTCCGGGCGGACGTGGCGTCCCGTCCTGTGTCGCCGCACCACCACCTGACCCCCGATCGGAAGCGAAGGCACCCACATGGAATTCCGTCCGCGCCTGTCCCGGCGCAACCTGGTCATGGTCGGCGCAGTCGGCGCGCTGACCATCGCGGCGTCGTCCCTCGTCCCGGCCCCTGCCGCGCAGGCCGCCAGCGGCTGCGCCGTCACGTACAGCGCCAACTCGTGGCAGGGCGGCTTCACCGCCAACATCACGATCAAGAACCTGGGCGACGCGGTCGACGGGTGGACGCTCGGCTTCACCTTCCCCGACGCCGGCCAGCGGGTCGGCCAGGGCTGGTCGGCGACCTGGAGCCAGACCGGCACCGCCGTCACCGCGCGCAACGTGAGCTGGAACGGCACGCTGGCGACCGGCGCGTCGACCAGCATCGGGTTCAACGGCACCTGGACCGCCGCCAACCCCGCGCCGACGGCGTTCACCCTCAACGGCACCGCGTGCACCGGCGCGACCACGCCGACCACCCCGCCGGCCCCCACGACGCCGCCGCCGACGACCCCACCCCCCACGACCCCGCCGCCGACCACTCCGCCGCCGGGCGGTGCGACCCCGGTCGCGATCAACGGACAACTGCGGGTGTGCGGGGTCAACCTGTGCAACCAGTACGGCCGGCCGATCCAACTGCGCGGCATGAGCACCCACGGCATCCAGTGGTTCGCCCGCTGCTACAACGACGCCTCACTGGACGCGCTGGCCGACGACTGGCGGGCCGACCTGCTGCGGATCGCCATGTACGTCCAGGAGGACGGCTACGAGACCGACCCGGCCGGGTTCACCAACCGGGTCAACGCCCTGGTCGACGAGGCCGAGCAGCGGGGCATGTACGCGTTGATCGACTTCCACACCCTGACGCCGGGCGACCCGATGCACAACCTGGACCGGGCCAAGACCTTCTTCGCCGCCGTCTCCGCCCGCAACGCCGCCAAGAAGAACGTCATCTACGAGATCGCCAACGAGCCCAACGGCGTCAGTTGGGGGACCATCAAGAGCTACGCCGAGCAGGTCATCCCGGTCATCCGCGCCAACGATCCGGACGCGGTGGTCGTGGTCGGCACCCGCGGCTGGTCCTCGCTGGGCGTCTCCGACGGCTCCAACGCCAACGAGATCATCAACAACCCGGTGAACGCCGCCAACGTCATGTACACGTTCCACTTCTACGCCGCGTCCCACCGGGACAACTACCGTGCCGAGGTGGAGCGGGCCGCCGCCCGGCTGCCGTTGTTCGTCACCGAGTTCGGCACGGTGGACTACACCGGTGACGGCGGGGTCGACGTCGCCAGCAGCAACGCCTGGCTCGACCTGCTGGACCGCCTGAAGATCAGCTATGCGAACTGGACCTACTCGGACAAGGCCGAGGGCAGCGCCGCGCTACGGCCGGGCACCTGCGCCGGCGGCACGTACACCGGCCCGAACGTGCTCACCCAGTCGGGCGCCCTGATCCGGGACCGCATCCGCACCCCGGACAACTTCCCCACCGCCTGATCGACCCCGTCCCCGCGCGAGGCCCCGCCGCCCCCGGCGGGGCCTCGCCCGTGGTCCCGGCTTCCCTCGACCGCAGTGCGTCACTGATCACGCGGCGTAGCAGGACCACCCGATCAGGCCTGCGCGGGGGCACCGGGAAGGTCGCCTCAGGCCGGTACGGTGTGGTCCGACTCGAACCGGTCCCGGGTCAGGAACGCCAGCTGGGCCCGCTTGTCGGGCATGTCGATCTCGTCGGCGAAGGTGAAGCCCTCCCGCCGCAGCCGCTCCAGCGCGCGCTCGTTGCGCACGTCGGGCTCGACGACGATCCGCAGCCGGGTGGGGTCGGCGAACAGGAAGCGGGCGAGCGCGGGACCGATGGCCGTGGTGAGGCCCTTCGGCGGGCGCCTGCCGGGGGCGAGCAGCAGGTGCATCCCGACGTCACCGGGCCGTACGACGTAGCGCTCGCCGACCGGGTCCGCCTCCGGCTGGTAGGTCTGGAACAGGCCGATCGGTGTGCCGTCGAGCATGATCAGGTACGCGTGGTGGGTGGCGAGACTGTCGACGAACTCGTAGATCTCCCGCACCTCGTCGACCGAGTGTGACCCCATGCCCCAGAACGCCGCCCGGGGCTCGGTCACCCAACCGTGCACCAGTTCCGCGTGGGCCTTCGGGTCCAGCACGACGAGCGACAGCTCGCCGAAGTCGGGGATCTTCTCCTGGTGGGTCACGGTGTCGCGTCTCCTGGTTCTCGGGTGAGTTCTCGCCAGTCGGTGACCACCGGGACCAGTTCGCCGTCGGCCCACAGTGGCAGTTGGTCGTCGAAGTGCGGGTCGCCGGGGCGCCCGGAGGCACCGAAGGGGACGATCCAGCGGCTGTCCGCGCGGTCGGTCAGGTCCCACACGTAGCGGGCCACCGGGCCCCGCCAGCACGTGTCGGACACCCCGGGCACGCTCGACGTGGCCAGTACGCAGTCGGAGTCGCCGGCCAGCTTGACCCGCTCCCGCATGGCCCGCACCGCCTCGTCGACCGCCGCCTCCACCCCGAGGTGGACGGGGTGCAGCACGTGTCGCCCGCCCCACGGCCCGGGTGGGTCGCCCGCAGCGACGTCCTCGAGTGCCCCGGCCGCCACCGGGCCGATGTCGCCGCCGAGGCGGTGCAGCCCGGTGGCCACCCCGTCGAGGGCGTGGCCGATGCGGGACAGCGGGTCGGTCCACGGCGCGAACAGGCCGTCGAACGCGCTCGGGGTGTCGCGCAGCGGGCGCAGGCAGGGGTGGTCGTACAGCCGGCGGGCCAGGGCCGCACGCCAGGCGGCCCAGGCGCCGGCGTCGGCGCTGTCAGCCCGCATGTGCCCGTCCCACCTGGTCAGCCGGTCCCGCAGGCGCCGCGCCGGCTGGCTGAGCCCGTCGGGGTCGACCCGGTCGAGCACGCCGCGCAGCGCCCCGGCCTCCAGCCGGGTGTCCATGTGTACGGCGTCCGCCCGGGCGCCGTCGGCGAGCAGGGCGCGGATGCGGCGGGCGCGGTGCGGCGGGGCGAAGCCGGTGCCGAGGTCCGTGACGTCGGGGCGACGGTCGTTGGCACAGACCGCGAGCCCGTCGACGGCGGTGCGCCGTGGCTCGGCGTAGCCGCCCTGCCACCGGTACCGCGGATCCCCGCCGGGCACCGGTTCCCGGCGGCACCGGTCGTCGCGCAGCGGGACGAGCCCGGCCACCAACTGGTGGACCGTTCCGCCCCGATCGGCGACGAGGACGCTGTTGACCGGCTCGACCCAGTCGCGCAGCGCGTCGGCGACGTCGTCGGCGCTGCGGGCGCGCAGCAGCGGCAGCAGCGCGTCGAAGCCCAGCCGCTGCTCGACCCGGCTGGGGGTGCGCAGACTGATCGCCTCGCCGGTGCCCCGGTCGTGGTCGACCACCGGGCCGCGCGGCGTCTCGATCACCTCGACGGACTCCGGCTCGCCGCCGCGGACCTCGATCCGCTCGACGTGGCGGTGTGCCGGCGCCCAGCCGTCCGCCTCGCGGACCAGGACCCGCTCGCCGTCGTGGCGCAACTCCTCGCGGTAGAGGTCTTGGTAGTCGGCCATGGCGTTGGTGACGGCCCAGGCGACCTCGCCGGCATGTCCGAAGTGGGGGAGGCCGGGGACCCCGGGGAACGCGAAGCCGAGCACGTCGAACTCGGGGCAGGCGAGGCGCACCTGCTGGTAGATGCCGGGAAGTTCGAGGATGCGGTGCGGGTCGCCGGCGACGACCGGCGCCCGCCCGGTGGCCGGGTCGCCGGGCACGGCCCAGGCGTTGCTGCCCGATCCGCCGGGGCCCTCGACGGCGAACAGTTCGGTCGCCGACGGGCCGAGGGCGGCGGCGACGTGGGCGTGCCACAGCTTGTTGGGGAAGGTGGAGAAGAGCACGTGCTGGACGAGGAAGACACCAAGCGGCGACCACGGCCGCCACCGGCCCGGGGTGCAGTCGACCGCGGCGAACTCGGGTGCCGCTGCGGCACCCTCGGCGAGCCCGTCGTTGACCCCGTCCACATAGGCGGTGACCCACCGCTGGGTGGCGGGGGCGAGCCGCTCGAAGCAGCGCCGGGCGGTGTCGTCGAGGCGGGCCCGGCGGGCGAACCTGTCCCAGCCCAGCTCGGCGGGGCCGACGTGTTCGGCGAGCCGGCCCTCCGAGCGCCACCGCTCGACCTCGATCTGCCAGGCCCGGTCGACGGCGGCGACCCGTCCCTGCAATCGGGCGAGGCCGTCGACGGTGCCGGCGCGCAGGTGCGGGATTCCCCACCGGTCACGATGGATACCGGTCGTCGCCGCGTGGGGCGGATGGGCGGTCGTGCCGCCTGCCACAGGGAATGTCAACTTAGGTTACCCTCCCTTAAGTTAGGCAGACCTTACCTGGAGGGGTGCGTGAAGCGAAACTGGGAAGCCCTGGTGCTCAAGGCGATGGGGGGCCGCGACTTCCGGCTGACGGTGCTCGGCACCGAGGCCGTCGGCGAGCACTACCGCCGGCTGCGGGTGGACGGCGGCGGGCTGCTGGAGGCGTGCGGCGTGCACCCCACCATGTGGGTCCGGCTGTGGTTCGACAACGACGGCAGGTCGCACCAGCGCGCGTACACCCTTGTCGACCCGGACCCGGAGACCGGCCGGTTCGACCTGGAGTTCGCCATCCACGACGGGTGCGCCGCCCGCTGGGCCGCCGCCGCGCAGGTCGGCGACACCATCGACGCCACCGTGCAGGGCACCACGTTCAGCCTGCCGGACCCCGCCCCGCGGCACCTGTACCTGATCGGCGACGCCGCCTCGCTTCCGGCGGTGAACAGCCTGCTCGCCGCGGCCCCGGACGTCCCGGCGACGGTCTGGCTGGAGTATGCCCACGAGGGCGAGAAGGAGCTGGCGCCGCGTGCCCAGGCCGGGCACGACGTCACCTGGGTGCCGCGCCGCGACGAGGGCCAGCACCTGGTCGAGACCGTCTGCGCGGCCCTGCCCGCCGCCGAGGACGCCCACTACTGGGTGGCCTGCGAGGCGGCCAGCACGCGCGGCATCACCAGGCACGTACGGCGGAACCTGGGCGTCGGCAAGCACCAGCTCACCTCGCTCGCCTACTGGAGCGCCAGGTGAGAGGTCGGCTCGGTACCCTCACCGCGCTCTACGTCACGCAGTACCTCGGCATCGGCTTCATCACCGTCGGGCTGACCGCCATCCTGCGCGACGGCGGCACCTCCCTCGACACGCTGGCGCTGCTCCAGTTCGTCGGCCTGGTCTGGCCGGTCAAGTTCCTCTGGGCGCCGCTCCTCGACCGGTACGGCTCCCGCCACCGCGGCCACTACCGGTCGTGGCTGCTGGCGCTTCAGGGTGGCCTGGTGCTGGCCCTACTGGCCCTGCTGCCGTTCGACCGCCCGGCCGGGCAGCTCGGCCCGGTCGTCGCGATCTGCGTCGCGTACGTGTTCCTCTCCGCGACGCAGGACATCGCCGTCGACGCCGTCGCCGTCCGGCTGTTGTCCGAGCGGTCGCGGGGGACCGGAAACGGCATCCAGGTCGCCGCGAGCTACGTCGGCAACCTGCTCGGTGGCGGCGCCTGCGTGGTCGTCTACGACCGGTTCGGCTGGGTGCCCGCGATCCTGCTGCTCGCCGGGCTGACCGCCGTCGGCCTGCTGGTGGTGTGGCGGTTCCGGGAGCCGGAGCGCACCGACCGGGTCGCCAGCGCCGGGCAGGCCTACCGGGCGCTGTTGTCCGTGCTCGGTCAGCCCGGCTGTCGCCGGTGGACCTTCGGCGTGGTGCCGCTGGTCTACGTCGGAGCCGGCGCGACGTACGCCCTCGTGACGCCGGCGCTGGTCGACGCTGGCTGGTCGCTGGCGCGGGTCGGTGTGGTGACCGGCGTGGTGACCAGCCTGCCGGCCATCGTGGCCGGTCTGGTCGCCGGGGCGGCGATCGGCCGGCTCGGGCGCGGCCGGGTGCTCGTCGCCGGGGGAGTGGCGCTCGCGTTGTCCACGGCGATGCTGCTGCCGTTGATGAACGGCCGGGCCCCGCTCGGCGGCACGGTCGCCGCCCTCTGCTGCTTCATGGCCGCCTACACGATCGCCAACGTCGTGCTCTACACGGTCAACATGGACTACTCCCGGCCCGGCACGGGCGGCACGGACTTCACGGTGCTGTCCTCGTTCGGGCTGGTCTGCTCGTTCGTGGCGGCCGCCGTCGCGCTGGCCGCAGCCGACGCGTTCGGCTACCCCACGGTCGCGGTGGCCTCGGTCGTCCTGGTGGCGCTCGGCGTCCTGCTGGGCCTCGGGCACCAGCGGCGGTTCCGGCGTCCGTCCGATGTGCTGCCGGGCGGGCGGAAGTTGGCGGAGGTGCCCGGCTGAGCGACCTCGTTCACACCCGGGGCAGCGATGTTGACAGATCCTTAGGTTAGGGTAACCTAATCTAGCTCGATCACGGACTGCGGGCGGATGGTCACGTCCCGACGTCCCCGCCCCACCGTCCACTCCCGACCGTTGAGGACCCGCATGAGCCTGCCCGGATCCACCGTCCAGGTGCCTTCGACCGGGGTGACCCCCGGGTCCGACGGCGCCCGCGCCCACCTGTTCACCGCCGGCACGGTCGAGGACTACCGGCGCGTGCTGGCCGCCGGGGTCGGCCGGGTGGCGGCCCGGGTGGCCGAGGTGGACCGGCCCTTCACGGGCGTGACACCGGACGAGCTGGCGCCGCGGATCGCCGGCATCGACCTGGACCGCCCGCTGGGCGACAGCGACGCCGCGCTCGACGAGCTCCACGACGTCTACCTGCGCGACGCCGTCTACTTCCACCACCCCCGTTACCTCGCGCACCTCAACTGCCCGGTGGTGATCCCCGCGCTGCTCGCCGAGGCCGTGCTCAGCGCCGTCAACTCCTCGTTGGACACCTGGGACCAGAGCGCCGGCGGCACGCTGATCGAGCGCCGGATCGTCGACTGGACCGCCGACCGGATCGGCCTGGGACCGGCCGCCGACGGCATCTTCACCAGCGGCGGAACCCAGTCCAACCTCCAGGCGATGCTGCTGGCCCGCGAGGAGACCTGCGCGAACCTCGTCGGGCGGGCGACGGAGCGGCAGTCCCGCCCGGAGCTGCTGTCCCGGCTGCGCATCATCACCTCGGCGGCCGGCCACTTCAGCGTGCAGAAGGCGGCCAAGCTGCTCGGTTTCGGCGCCGACGCGGTGGTCACCGTGCCCACCGACGCCGACCGACGGATGCGGACCTCCGACCTGGCCCGGGAGATCGCCCGGTGTCGGGAGGACGGGCTGGTGGTGATGGCCGTGGTCGCCACCGCCGGCACCACCGACTTCGGCACCATCGACCCGCTGCCGCAGATCGCCGACATCTGCGCGGCGGCCGGCGTCTGGCTGCACGTCGACGCCGCGTACGGCTGCGGGCTGCTGGTGTCGCCGACCCGGCGGCACCTGCTCGACGGCATCGAGCGGGCCGACTCGGTCACCGTCGACTACCACAAGTCGTTCTTCCAGCCGGTCAGCTCCAGCGCCCTGCTGGTGCGCGACCGGCGCGTGCTGCGGCACGCCACCTGGCACGCCGACTACCTCAACCCGGCCCGGATGGTCGAGCAGCGGATCCCCAACCAGGTCGACAAGAGCATCCAGACCACCCGCCGCTTCGATGCCCTCAAGCTCTGGCTGACCCTGCGGATCATGGGGCCGGACGCGATCGGCGCGCTCTTCGACGAGGTGGTCGACCGGGCCGCCGGCGCCTGGCAGATGCTCACCGAGGACCCCCGCTTCGAGGTGGTGACCCGGTCGCAGCTGAGCACCGTGGTCTTCCGCTACCTGCCTACCGCCGCCGGCCGGGAGGTCGTCGACGACGCCAACCTGTACGCCCGCGACGCGCTGGCGGCCTCCGGCGCCGGCCTCGTCGCCGGCACCAAGGTCGACGGCGCGCACTACCTCAAGTTCACCCTGCTCAACCCCGAGACCACGCTGGACGACATCGCCCACGTCCTCGACCTCATCGCCGAACACGCCGGCTGGTACGCGCAGACCAGGGCCACCGCCGAGCTGTCCTGCCCGGTCGGCTGACGATCCGCCCCCCGCTCTGGAGAACCACATGTCGACGCACGACTTCATCGCTGTCGGGCTGGGCCCGTACAACCTGGGCCTGGCCTGCCTGACCGAGCCGATCGACGAGCTCGACGGGCTCTTCCTGGAGGCGCGGGACAACTTCAGCTGGCATCCCGGGATGCTGCTGGAGGCGACCCGGCTCCAGACGCCGTTCATCGCCGACCTGGTCACGCTCGCCGACCCGACCTCGCCGTACTCCTTCCTCAGCTATCTGAAGGAGTCCGGGCGGCTGTACCCGTTCTACATCCGGGAGAGCTTCTTCCCGTTGCGCAGCGAGTACGACGACTACTGCCGTTGGGCGGCCGGCAAGCTGCGCGGCGTCCGGTTCGGACAGCGGGTCACCGACGTCGGGTTCGACCCGGCCGACGAGCACTACACGGTGCGGGTCACGGTGACCGCCACGGGGGAGTCGGTCACCTACCGGGCCCGGCACCTGGTGCTCGGCACCGGCACCCCGCCGTACGTGCCGGACGCCTGCGCGGGGCTCGGCGGCGACGTGATCCACAACTCGCGGTACCTGGAGCACCGGGCGGCGCTGCGCGCGAAGCGGAGCATCACGGTGGTCGGCAGTGGACAGAGCGCGGCCGAGATCTACCACGACCTGCTGGGCGACATCGACGCCGGCGGCTACCAGCTCAACTGGGTGACCCGCTCGCCCCGGTTCTTCCCCCTCGAATACACCAAGCTCACCCTGGAGATGACCTCGCCGGACTACATGGACTACTTCCACGCCCTGCCGGAGCCCACCCGCTACCGGCTGGAGTCCGAGCAGAAGGGCCTGTTCAAGGGCATCAACGCCGACCTGATCAACGAGATCTACGACCTGCTCTACGCCAGGAGCATCTCCGGTCCGGTCCGCACCCGGCTGCTGACCAACACCACGCTGACCACCGCCGCCTACGACGAGCCGAGCGGGACGTACACGCTGGGCCTGCGCAACGTCGAGCAGGAACGCGACTTCACGCTGGACACCGAGGGGCTGGTGCTGGCCACCGGCTACCACTACCGGGTCCCGGAGTTCCTGGCGCCGGTGCGGGACCGGATCCGCTGGGACGCGCACGGGCGCTTCGACGTGGCCCGCAACTACAGCATCGACCACACCGGGCGGGGCATCTTCCTCCAGAACGCCGGCACCCACACGCACAGCATCACCTCGCCCGACCTGGGCATGGGCCCTTACCGCAACTCGTGGATCATCCGCGAGATGCTGGGTCGCGAGCACTACCCGATCGAGAAGGGCATCGCCTTCCAGGAGTTCGGCGTGCCGGCCGGGGCCGGCTCGTGACCGAGGTGGTCCACCGTCGGGTCGACGACCGGCTCGGCGAATTCGCCCTGCGTACCCTCGACCCGGACGGCGACGCCGCGCTGCTGCACCGCTGGGTGACCCACCCGAAGGCGGCGTTCTGGCTGATGCAGGACGCCGACGTGGCCCAGGTCGCCGACGAGTACCGGCGGATCGCCGCGCACCCGCACCACGACGCGTTCCTCGGCCTACACGAGGGCCGGCCGGCGTTCCTCGCCGAGCGGTACGACCCCGCCCACGTCGAACTCGTCGGCCTGCACGACGCGGCCGACGGCGACGTCGGCATGCACTTCCTCTGCGCGCCCGCCGACGAGCCGGTGCACGGCTTCACCCTTGCGGTGATCACCACCGTGATGGCGTGGCTCTTCGCCGACCCGGCCACCCGGCGGGTCGTCGTGGAGCCGGACGTGCACAACACCGCGGTGCACGCGCTCAACGCGGCCGTCGGCTTCACCGTCGTCGGCCCGATCCGCAAGCCCGAGAAGGACGCGCTGCTCAGCGTCTGCACCCGTGACCAGTTCCACGCCGCAACCCGAGGAGACGTGCCCGCGTGAACCCGCTCGCATCCGTGGCCCACCTGACGCCCGCGAACTGGGCCCACGCCAACCGGCTGCTGGTCCGCAAGGCGCTGGCCGAGTTCGCCCACGAGCGTCTCCTCGCGCCCGAGCCCGTCCCCGCCGACCCGGCCGGTGAGCCCGTCCCCGCCAACCCGGACGGTGAGCCCGCTACCGCCGGCCCGGCCAAGGGGGAGCGGCGGTACCAGGTCCGCGGCGACGACGGCGAGGTCGTCTACCGGTTCACCGCGAGCCTGCTGGCCCTCGACCACTGGCGGATCGACGCCGACAGCATCACCCGCCACCGTGGCGACACCGACCTGCCGCTGGACGCCCTGGAGTTCTGCCTCGACCTGCGGGGCGCGCTCGGCCTCACCGACCAGATCCTCCCCGTCTATCTGGAGGAGATCAGCGCCACCCTGGCCAGCACCGCGTACAAGCTCGACAAGCCGGCGGTAAGCGCCGCCGAGCTTGCCGGCGCGGACTTCCAGGCCATCGAGACCGGCATGACCGAGGGCCATCCGGGCTTCGTCGCGAACAACGGGCGGATCGGCTTCGGCATCCACGAATACCACGGGTACGCCCCGGAGGCCGGCAACCCGGTACGGCTGATCTGGCTGGCCGCGCACCGCGACCGGACGACCTTCACCTGCGCCGCCGACCTCGACTACGACACGCTGATCCGCGCCGAACTCGGCGACGACGTCCTCGCCGGGTTCGCGGAGACCCTGACCGGGCTCGGCGTCGACCCGGCCGACTACCTGCTCATCCCGGTGCACCCGTGGCAGTGGTGGAACAAGATCTCCGTCACCTTCGCCGCCGAGGTGGCGCAGCACCGGCTGGTGTGCCTCGGCCCCGGCCCCGACGAGTACCTCGCCCAGCAGTCCATCCGCACCTTCTTCAACGTCACCGACCCGTCCCGGCACTACGTCAAGACGGCCCTGTCCGTGCTGAACATGGGCTTCATGCGGGGGCTGTCGGCCGCGTACATGGAGGCCACCCCGGCCATCAACGACTGGCTGGCCGACCTCATCGACGGCGACGAGGTTCTCAAGCGCACCGGGCTGACGATCATCCGCGAGCGGGCCGCCGTCGGCTACCGGCACCTGGAGTACGAGGCGGCCACCGACCGGTACTCCCCGTACCGGAAGATGCTGGCCGCACTGTGGCGGGAGAGCCCGGTGCCCGCCCTGGAGCCGGGCCGGCGACTGGCCACCATGGCGTCGCTGCTGCACACCGACCGCGACGGCCGCTCGTTCGCCGCAGCGCTGATCGCGGAGTCGGGGCTGGCTCCGAGGGTGTGGCTGCGCCGCTACCTCGACGCCTACCTCACCCCGCTGCTGCACAGCTTCTACGCCCACGACCTGGCCTTCATGCCACACGGCGAGAACGTCATCCTCGTCCTCGACGGCGGTACGGTCGAACGGGCGATCTTCAAGGACATCGCCGAGGAGATCGTGGTGATGGACCCGGACGCCGACCTGCCCCCGCAGGTCCGGCGGGTCAGGGCCGAGGTGCCGGAGGACATGAAGCTGCTGTCCATCTTCACCGACGTCTTCGACTGCTTCCTGCGCTACCTCAGCGCCATTCTCGTCACCGAGAGTGTCCTGGACGAGGACGCCTTCTGGCGGACGGTCGCCGAGTGCGCGGCCGACTACGCCGACAGCGTCCCGCACCTCGCCGATCGGCTGCGGCGCTACGACCTTTTCGCCCCGGAGTTCGCGCTGTCCTGCCTGAACCGGCTCCAGCTGCGCAACAACCAGCAGATGGTCGACCTCGCCGACCCGTCGGCCGCGTTGCAACTGGTCGGCACCCTGACCAACCCGCTCGCCCGCTTCGCCCCGCCCCGATGACGACCGCGGCGATCGAGCCTCCCGCCGGGGCACCGGCCGACGGCGCGGACACCCGGGTGCCGGGTCGGTGGCTGATCCTCGCCGTGCTCTGCCTCGCCCAGGTCACCGTGGTGCTCGACAACACGGTGCTGACCGTGGCGATCCCGGTGCTCACGACGGAGTTGGCCGCCAGCACCGCCGACGTGCAGTGGATGATCAACGCGTACGCGCTGGTCCAGTGCGGACTGCTGCTCAGCGCCGGCAGCGCCGCCGACCGGTATGGCCGCCGCCGGATGCTGCTGGCCGGCCTCGTGCTGTTCGGGCTCGGATCGTTGGCCGCCGGGCTCGCCCAGTCCGGCGGTCAGCTGATCGCGGCCCGTGCCGGCATGGGGATCGGCGGGGCGCTCCTGGTCACCGCCACCCTGGCGGTGGCGATGCAGGTCTTCGACGATGCCGAGCGGTCCCGGGCGATCGGCCTCTGGGCGGCGGCGAGCGCACTGGGGTTCGCGGCCGGGCCGCCCTTCGGTGGGCTCGTCCTCGCCCACCTCCCGTGGGGAGCGATCTTCCTGGTCAATGTCCCGATCGTGCTGGTCTGCCTGGTGGCGGCGTGGGTGCTGGTGCCGGAGTCACGCCAGCCGGCCGGTGGCCGCCTCGACCTGGGCGGGGTGCTGCTCTCCACGGCCGGCCTGACCGGGGTCGTCTACGCGATCATCGCCGGGCCGGAGCACGGCTGGCTGGCCACCCCGGTCCTCGGCGCGGCGGTCGCCGGGGTGCTCCTGCTCGCCGCCTTCGTGGTCTGGGAACGGCGGACAGCCGACCCCATGCTGGACATGCACTTCTTCCGCAACCCCCGTTTCGTGGGCGCGGTCTCCGGGGTCGTCCTGATCACCTTCGGCGCCACCGGTGCACTGTTCCTGCTGACCCAGCACCTGCAGTTCGTACGCGGCTACCCGGCCTGGGAGGCGGGGCTGCGAATGATGCCGTTCGCGCTCTCCATCGTCCTGCTCAACGTGGGCGGCGTCGCCGCACGGGTGATCCGCCGGCTCGGGCTGGCCTGGTCGATCGCCCTCGGCATGACGCTGCTCGCCGGCGGTCTCACCCTGATCACCCACGCCCCGTCGGACGGCTACGGGGTGCTGCTGCCGGGTCTGCTGGTGATGGGCGCCGGCTGCGCCGTCGCCAACCCGGCCATCGTCGAGGCCGTGATGAGCGCGATCCCGCCGGAGAAGGCCGGGGCCGGTGCGGGGGTGGACGGCACCATGACGGAGGTCGGCAGCAGCCTCGGCATCGCCGTGCTGGGCGCGATCCTCAACGCCCGGTTCGCCGCCCTGCTGCCCGCCGCCCTGGCCGGCGCCGGATCGTTCCCCGCCGCGCTGGCCGCCGCGCGGAGCGAGTCGGAGCGAGCGATCGTCTCCGACTCGTTCCGCTCCGCCCTGGAGACCGGTCAGACGGTCGGCGCCCTGGCGGTCTTCGCGGGCGGTTGTGTCGCCGCCGCGCTGCTGCTCCGGGCCGAGCGGGCCGACTGACGACGACCCGCACCCGGTTCCTCCTCCCGAGCCAAGGTCGTCGTCACGCCCGGCGGGCCGGCATCGGGAGGGGCGGGGTCGGCGTCAGCCCCGGCGGAGCGTCCGCAGCGCGCCGGCCCAGGTGACCACCTCGTCGAGCATGGTGCCGAGGGCCTGCTCGTGGTGTGCCGCCGGCCGGAAGTCGCGGAAGTTGACGAAGTCGGTCATCAGGGAGAGCGCGACCTGGGACCGGACGTCGGCCACCCCGAGCTGCCCGAGCACCAGCCGCAGGTGCTCCGCCGCCCGGGTGCCGCCGTGCACGCCGTAGCTGACGAAGCCGGCGGACGCGTGCTGCCACTCCTGGAAGAGGAAGTCGACGGCGTCCTTCAGCGCGCCCGGGATCGAGTGGTTGTACTCCGGGGTGACGAAGACGAAGCCGTCGAACCCGGCGACGGTCGACGCCCACCGGCGTACGGCGGGACGCCTCGACGGCGCCATCGACGGCGGCAGCACCTCGTCGAAGTGCGGCAGTTCGTAGTCGGCGATGTCGACCAGCTCGACCGTGGCGTCGTTCCGCTTGGCGGCGACGTCGGTCACCCAACGGGCCACGGCGTCGGCCTTGCGGCCGGGCCGCGTGCTGCCGACGATGACACCAATCCTGACCATGGTTGATCTCCTCTAGGGGGTGGGGATGGGATGTACGGTGGACGGCGCTTCGGTCAGACTGCGGGCCAGCTCCACCGCGCCGTGCAGGGACGACAACGCGCCGAGGGCGGCGGCCCGCACCGGCGGCGCCGGCCGCCCGGGCCGGCCGGCGGAGCGCGCCCGCTCGGCGACGAGCGGGACGAAGCCGGGCAGCCCGGCGGCGAACCCGCCGCCGACGACCACCAGCGTCGGGTCCAGCAGCTCGCCGAGGCTGACCACCGCCGCCGCCAGCGCCCGGCAGCTCGCGTCGACCGCCGCCACCGCCCAGGGCAGGCCCCCGTCCAGCCCCGCCCGCAGGTCGTCGAAACTCACCTCGGCGCCCCGACCGGCACCCGCCCGGCGCAGGGTGGCCGGGCCGGACGCGATCGACTGGAGGCAGCCGCGCCGGCCGCAGTCGCAGGGCTCGCCGTCGAGGGCGACGACCATGTGTCCGACCTCGGCGGAGGAGCGGCCGGGCACCGACCGCCCCGCCAGCACCACGCCGCCACCGATCCCGGTGCCGACGCCCAGATAGACCACGTCGTCCCGGCCGGCGTGCCGGGCCTCGGCCAGCGCGGCGAGGTCGCCGTCGTCGGCGACCGCGGTCACCGCGTCGGGGAAGATACGGCGCAGCGCGCCGGCGAAATCCAGGCCTGCCCAGCCCGGCCGGCCGGGCCACGTCGTGACGGTGCCCGCCGGGTCCGTGGTCGCCGGCATCGCCACCCCGACCGCGCCGACCGGCCCCCACTCGTCGCGCAGCCGGTCCACCTCGGCGGCCAGGGCGGCCAGGTCGGCGGCCGGGTCGGCACCGCGTGGCCAGCGGAAGATCCGGTCGTACGCCGGGCGCCCGCCCGCCTCGGCGCGTAGCGCCACCTTGGTACCGCCGACGTCGACGCCCAGCACGCCGTCGCGCCACTGCGGACCAGGCACGCCGGCCTCAGCCCTGCTGCACGTGCAGGACCACGAGCGCCACGGTGGCCACGGCGAAGATCACCGGCGTCAGGGTCATTCCGGCCGGGTCCTTCGCGCGGGCGTGGTAGACCGCCGCACCCGCCATCTGCAGGGTGAGACCGATCGCCGCCGCGATGCCCAGCGGCGGCCAGAGCAGGCCGAGCAGCAACCCGGCGACTGCGGCGATCTCCAGCACCCCGAGCAGGCGGGTCAGCCCGGTGGAGACGCCGAGGTGGTCCATCCGTTCGCGCATCTGCGTCTGCCCGGTGAGCTTCGGTACGGCGGTGCCCAGGAACACCGCGGCGAGGATGAGGGTCAGGACGAGGATGGGAATGCGCACGTGAGGTCCTTCGGGAAGAGGCGGAGGGTGCGGACGACCATACCGGTGCCGGATCGACTCCCACGGAGCCGGACGGTGACGTGGTGGGTCGTCATCGGACGGTCGCGACGAGGGCTCGGGCGGCCAACCGATACCCCAGCGCCCCGAGCCCAGCGATGAGACCGCTGGCCAGCGGGGCGATCACCGAGTCGTGGCGGAAACTCTCCCGGGCCCAGACGTTGGACAGGTGCACCTCGATGAAGGGCCGGGGATAGTTGGCCAGCGCGTCGCGCAGGCTCCAGCCCGCGATCATCAGCGCGCCCGGGTTGACGATGGCACCCACGGTGTCGTAGTTGTTCTGGATCGCGCGGATCAGCGCGCCCTCGCAGTCGTGCTGCTCGGCCACCACCCGCCAACCCCGGGCGGCGACCTCCTCGCCGACCGCCCGTTCGATGTCGTCCAGGGTGTCGGTGCCGTAGATCTCCGGCTCCCGTTGGCCGAGGATGCCCAGGTTCGGGCCGTTCAACAGCAGCACGTCCGGCACGCTTCACCTCGCGGGGCGCGGTCCTGTCGCGGCAGGACCGATGACTGGTCCACCGCAGTCTTACTACGCCTACGGCGTCGGGCGACCCGGCGGCGGCCGTGGCACGGGCGGACTAAGGGGTGGCTAGGGGCTGTTAGGGGCGGTGACCGTGTGTCCGCTTCGGTTACCGTCCTCCCTGCTGAAGCGATGCCGCCGGCTCCAACCGGTGCGTCACCTACCTCGAACCGGCCATCCGACGCCCCGGTGCGCCCGGACCGCGTACCGGCGGTCCCGGGCCGTCCCGCCCGATGGTCCGGCGAAGCCCCTGGTCTGCCCGAGTTGGGAAGTGGGAAGTCATGAGTGGTCAGCCCTCGACGGTGCCGGAGTTCCCCGCGTGGCCGCAGTTCGGCGACGAGGAGCGCGCCGGCCTGATCCGCGCCCTCGAGCAGGGCCAGTGGTGGCGGATGGGTGGCAGCGAGGTCGACTCCTTCGAAGCGGAGTTCGGGGCGTACCACGGCACGCCGCACGCGCTCGCCGTCACCAACGGCACGCACGCGCTGGAGGTGGCCCTGGAGGTGCTCGGCGTCGGTCCGGGCACCGAGGTCATCGTGCCGGCCTTCACGTTCATCTCGTCCTCGCTGGCGGCGCAGCGCCTCGGTGCGGTCGCCGTGCCGGTCGACGTCGACCTGGACACCTACTGCATCGACCCGGCCGCCGTCGAGGCCGCGATCACCCCCCGTACCAGGGTCATCATGCCGGTGCACATGGCCGGCCAGTTCGCCGACATGGACGCACTGGACAAGCTCGCCGCCGACGCCGGGGTGGCGCTGCTCCAGGACGCCGCGCACGCCCACGGCGCGCAGTGGCAGGGCAAGCGGGCCGGGGCGCTCGGCTCGGTGGCCGCGTTCAGCTTCCAGAACGGCAAGCTGATGACCGCCGGTGAGGGCGGGGCGGTGCTCTTCCCCGACGAGGAGCTGCGCGAGCGGGCGTTCCTCGTGCACAGCTGCGGTCGCCCCCGCACCGACCGGGACTACCTGCACAGCACCACCGGCTCGAACTACCGGATGGGTGAGTTCACCGCCGCCGTGCTGCGCGCCCAACTGGCCCGCCTCGATGAGCAGATCGCGCTGCGCGAGCAGCGCTGGCCGCTGCTGTCGAGCCTGCTCGCCGAGATCCCCGGCGTCGTCCCGCAGTCCGCCGACCCCCGGACCGACCGCAACCCGCACTACATGGCGATGTTCCGCGTCCCCGGCATGGACGTCGCGCGCCGCCGCGAGGTCGTGGACGCCCTCATCGCCCGGGGCGTGCCGGCGTTCGTGGCGTTCCGAGCGATCTACCGCTGCGACGGCTTCTGGAAGGCCGGCGCGCCCGACGAGTCGGTCGAGTCGGTCGCCGCCCGCTGCCCCAACACCGAGCTGATCCACTCCGACTGCATCTGGCTGCACCACCGCACGCTGCTCGGCACCGAGCAGCAGATGCACGACATCGCCGCCGTGCTGGCCGACATCCTCGCCGGATGACGGCCCTGCCCCCGGCCGCCGCGCCCGACCGGCCGGTACGGGTCGCGGTGGCCGGCCTCGGGTGGGCCGGGCGCGAGATCTGGCTGCCCCGGCTCGCCGCGCATCCGGGCTTCGAGGTGACCGCCCTGGTCGACCCGCAACCGGCCGTCCGGGACGCCGCCCGCGACACCCACGCGGTGCCCTTCGCGTACGCCGACGTCGACGACCTGCCCGTCGGCGCGGTCGACCTGGTGGTGGTGGCCGTCCCCAACCACCTGCACGCGACCGTCGCCGCCCGGCTGCTGCGCCGGGGTGTGCCGGTGTTCCTGGAGAAGCCGGTCTGCCTCACCTCCGCCGAGGCGGAGGTGCTCGCCGACGCGGAACGTGACGGCAGGTCGTTGCTGCTGGCCGGCAGTGCCGCCCGGTGGCGCGCCGACATCCGGGCGCTGGCCGAGGCGGCCGACGAGCTGGGCCCGATCCGGCACGTCGACGTGGCCTGGGTCCGCGCCCGGGGCGTGCCCGACGCGGGCGGCTGGTTCACCCGCCGCGACCTCTCCGGCGGGGGTGCGCTGGTGGACCTCGGCTGGCACCTGCTCGACACGGTGCTGCCGATGCTCGGCCCGACCCGGGTCACCCACGCCATCGGCAGCGTCTCCGACGACTTCGTCAACGACAGCGCCGCGCACGCCGCCTGGCGCAGCGATGCCGGCACCGGTGGCCGCGCCCGCGGGGACGTCGAGGACACCGCCCGGGGTTTCCTGCTCACCGCCGACGGGGCGTCGGTCGCCCTGCACGCCTGCTGGGCCTCGCACGAGTCGCTGGACCGCACCACCATCACCGTGCACGGCGCCACCGGGTCGGCGACGCTGCGCTGCACGTTCGGGTTCAGCCCCAACCGGGAGCCGACGCCGGTGCTGACCCGCACCCGCGACGGCGAGACCGTCCGGCTGCCGCTGCCCGAGGAGCCGATCGGCGTCGAGTACGACCGCCAACTCGACGCCCTCCCCGGGCTGCTCGCCGACCCGACACGCCGGGGCGCGGCCGTCGCCGAGACGCGCCGGACCATCGACATCATCGAACGGATCTACCAGTCCGCCCGGCCCACCGAGCCGGAGCGGCAGCACGTGCTGGCGGGCCATCGCGACCGGTGAGAACCACCGTCGACCTCACTCGCTTCCGGGAGCAGCCATGAGCCATCCACCAGCCACCGTCGAGGTGACCCCGCAGTCGCCGGCCCGTGGTCCGATCCGCGCGGTCGTGTTCGACCTCGACGGCGTCATCGTCGACAGCTCCGCCGTCATGCGGGAGGCGTTCAGCATCGCGTACGCCGAGGTGGTGGGCGACGGTCCGGCGCCGTTCGAGGAGTACAACCGGCACATGGGCCGGTACTTCCCGGACATCATGCGGCTGATGGGCCTGCCGCTGGCGATGGAGGAGCCCTTCGTCCGGGAGAGCTACCGGATGGCGCACCTGGTGCCGCTCTTCCCCGGCGTACGCGAGACCCTGGAGGCCCTGCACGCGCGCGGCATCCGGATGGCGGTTGCCACCGGCAAGGCCGGCCCCCGGGCCCGTTCGCTGCTCGACCAGCTCGGCGTGCTCTACCTCTTCGACCAGGTGATCGGCTCCGACGAGGTGGCCCGCCCCAAGCCCGCCCCGGACATCGTGCTCCAGGCGCTGGGCCACCTCGACGTGCCGCCGCACGAGGCCATGATGGTCGGCGACGCGGTGATCGACCTGCTCAGCGGCCGGGACGCCGGAGCGACCTCGGTCGCCACCACCTGGCACGGCGGGGACGTCGCCGCGCTGCTCGCAGCCGGCCCGGACCTGGTCATCCACGCCCCGACCGAGCTGCTCGCGCACTGCCCGGCGGCCCTCGTCCACTGACCCGCACCGGGGAGCCCGACTATTCGCCGGCCTGCCCGTCGATGCTCTCGCGCAGCAGATCGAGGTGGCCGCAGTGACGCGCGGTCTCCTGGACCATGTGCGCCAGCGCGTACCGCAGTGTGAAGGAAACGTCGGCGGCCCGGGCGCGGTCGTCGAGCGTCGCGCCCACAACGACCGCGGCGGACCGCGCGCACTCAGCCAGGTACGCCTCGACGATCTCAGCCAGCGAGTCCTCGGGGACGAGAGCGAACGCGCCGGGCTGGTCGTCGGTCCACGGCGGGGGCAGATCGTGGCCGGCGAAGTCGATGCTGAACCAGTACCGTTCCACCCCGGTCAGGTGCTTGACCAGCCCCGCGGGGGTGAGCCCGGACGCGGGCACCGGCCGGCCGAACGCCTGCTCGTCGGTGAGCCCGGCGACCTTGTTCACGACCGAGGCACGCAGGAAGTCGAGCAGGCCGGACAGGATCTCGCGCTCGCCGCCGTCCTCTGGAGGGCGGCTGCGGACCACGGGCGCGACGGATACATCGGTCATCGGGTCACCGTAGTGCCGGGCACCGACACTTTTCAGCCGCCGCCGCAACTGCTTGAGCCGCTGTCCCCACCGGCGTCCGCGCCCCATCTGTCCTGACTGGAGTGTGCTGCGAGTCAGCTATGGCCACGACGTCGGGGGTGGGCCAAATGCGCGACGACCGGCCCGCACAGCCAGAGTGGCGAGGGCAGCGTTGGCGCCACCACCAATCACAGCGCCGATACCGAACGGTGCCACCCGACCGAGAACGATGATTCCCTGCTTGGTCCCGTACTTCGTGATGAAGTGTCTCCCCAAGATCTTGTTGATTTGCTTCAACGTCTCGCCAGGCACCTTGGCGACAACCTGACGTGCCCAGTGTTGCCCCGTACGCTCGGCGACCTTAGTAATGGTGGCGGAGCCGGAGCCGCCGAGCATGATTCCCAGCACGATCGTTCGGCGGCGCTCGATCTCGTCGATGGGGACTCCGTGGACTTCGGCGATCGAGAGCGCGAAGAGGGCGCTCAGCTCAAGAGATGAGAAGGCCTCGCCGGCCGACAGTGCCAGTGCGACGCCCGTGCCGACGCCGGGCGCTGCTGCAGCTCCGCCAACTGCAGCACCCGTCCCGGTCAAGGCGCTGACGTACATCCGCTCCAGATTGCGGATTACCTCTGCTGGTGTCGCTTCTGGGTTCCGCTGACGGGCCCTGGCGATGTTCTTGCGCACCAGTGGGCCTTGGATGTCGATTGCCTTATGCAGGAGGTCGAGGACCTGCTGCCCACGTACGCCTGCTTCTGGAACCGGTCTGTCGTGGGCATCTGTTGCCATGCGTTGAACTCCTTAGGCCGTCTCGTCCCAGCTGAGTCTCAGATTCGATCAGCCGAGTGGACCTTGCGCCAGATGGCCGAACGGTGGACGCCATACTGGCTGTCGAGTTCGTTTGATTGAGAACGTTGACCGGGTGATCCACTGTTCTGGCGCGGCCGGCATGCCCCGACCGAGATCTGGGTTCGCGGTGAGCGGCAGGATCCGCCACGGTGCCGGCTGGCGGAGGATCTCCGCGCCGGACCTGTCGAGCTGATGTCGCAGACGATTCAGGGCCGTCTGGTCCCACACAATGGCGCCGGATGCCGTCTGATGTCGCAGACGACTCAGCTCGACGGCGTCGTACGACCCTTTCCACCCGCGGGGCCGGCCCGGCGGCCACCACCGCCCCACGGAACGCGGATTCCCCGTTCAAGGCTGCATGACGAGGCCCTAGGCCACGCTGTGGCACGCGGCATCGCCAGATCCCAGGCTACGTCCACAACCCACCGTGTGACAGTTCTTCCCCGCCCCCGGTCGCGGCACGTACGTGGGGTACACGATGTACCCGATGTGCGGTCCCTCGACCGGCTGTCCATCATTCAGGAGATCGCCACCGTGCTGCGGGTCGAGGTGCCAGCGCTTCTCGGTCGGGAGCTGCAACCGGCCGACGTCGGCCACCGGATGCTGGGCGTCGACCAGGTCCGGGCGACGTTGAGCACGTACGAGATCGCCCTGGCCCCGCCGGTGGCCGGAAGGGTCGTGGCGCCGGTCGAGCGGGTGGCGGGCATGGTCGCGCACGCCTGGACCACCTACCAGCACGCCCGGTACCCGAGCCTGACGGCCCTCGTGCCGGACCTTCTCGCCCACGCGCAGCGCGCCCATGCTCGGTACCCCGGTCCGGGGCGGGCTCCGCTGGTCGACGCCTACCGGGTCACCGCCGCACTGCTGGTCAAGCTCGGTGAGGCCGACCTGGCGTGGCTGGCGGCCGACCGGGCGATCGGCCCGCGTGGCGATGGTTGCCCGCCGAGCACCGGGCGGAGCATCTGATCAACGCGGCTCGTGCGTACCTTCAGGCCGACGATCCGGTGAGTGCCGGCCGAGCGCTGGTCGAGGCGGAGCGCACCGCACCCACCGAGATCCACCACCGCCCCGCCGCCCGGGAGGCCGTCGCCCAGGTCGCCCGGTATCCGGTGGCCCCGAGCAGGATCATCCAACTCGCGGCGACGCTGAGCGTGACCTGATCCGGATCGATTCTGACGGCGCAAGACGATACGACACGCCGAAGGCGAGTGACCTTCGTGCCGGCGGGGCGTGACACCATGCCTCTGTCGTCCGTCGCATCGACGCCGTTCGTCGGGCGGTCGGGTGCGGGCGGCCAGGGCGTCGTCCACCGGGGCAGGGACGGGTGGCTGATCTCGACGCCGCCAGCCGACACCCTGGAGGGACCAGATGGTTTCAGGTCGACCGACTGCCCGGCCGTGGCTGCCGTACACCGCAGCCATCGTGGCCGGATTCGCGGTCATCGCGGCGGCCTACCTGATCGTCCGGCCGGCAGCGGATGTCGGGTGCACGCCGCTGGAGGTCAGCTCGTCGATCGAGAAGGACGTGCTGCTCGGCGAGCTGGCAGAACGCTACAACAAGAGCGATCGGCGGTACGGCGACCGGTGCGCCGTGGTGACCGTACATGGCCTCGCCTCCGGTGCGTCGACGGAAGCGCTGGCCGGCGACTGGGCGGCCAAGCAGCCCAGCCTGCCACGGCCGCAGGTGTGGTTGCCGACGTCGACCCTCTGGACCGGGCAGCTGAGGTTGCTGGACGAGGCCGCCGGACGTCCGGCGCAGACCCCCGGCCAGTACCCGTCGATCGCGAACAGCCCGCTGGTCATCGCCATGCCGCAGCCGAAGGGAAAGGTGCTCCAACAGCAGGGCCCACTCGGCTGGGGTGAGATCCTGGGCTCGTCCGGGCGCACGGGCTGGGCCGCCTTCGGACGCCCCGAGTGGGGGCGGTTCACCTTCGGCAAGGTCAACCCGAACCTGTCCACCTCGGGGCTGGCGGCCACGATCGCGAGCTACTACGCGGCCATCAACCGGGCCAGCGACCTGACCGAGAACGACGTCGCGAATCCGGCGGTGACCCAGTTCGTCCGCCGCATCGAGGCCAACGTGTCCCACTACAGCGACGACATCGTGGATCTGCTGAAGGACCGCGCCGAGGCGGACCTGTCCGCCGCCGGCACGGCGACCCCGACGGACATGAGCGCGGTGGTGACGCAGGAGGAGTTGGTCTACCAGTACAACGAAGGGGAGCTGAGCCCGACCCGGGGCGAGAAGCCGAGGGTCCCGCTGGTCGCGATATATCCGAAGGAGGGCACGTTCAACCTGGACCACCCGTACGTGGTGCTTCCCTCGGCCAGCCCGGAGCAACGTGACGCCGCTGCCGACTTCCTGAAGTTCCTCCAGGAGTCGCCGCAGCAGCAGAGCCTCGGTCGGCACGGGTTCCGCGACCACGAGCGGAAGGCGTCCGACCCACTGGCCGCCTCCGTCGGCGGGGGCGGGGGCGGGGACCTCACCTACTTCGACCCGCCGGATCCCACCGTGGTCAAGGCGATCCTCACCGGCTGGGGCACACTGCGCAAGAAGGCGAACATTCTCGTGGCCGTCGACACGTCCGGTTCGATGAACGCGAAGATCGGTGACCTGACCAGGTTCCAGGTGGCGACCAGGGCCGCCGTCAAGGGCTTCGGCCTCTTGAACTCCGAGGACCAGGTGGCGCTCTGGTCGTTCTCGTCCGAGACCGGACAGCGGCCGAAGTCGCCGTACAGCGAGGAGGTCCGGCTGTCGGCCTTCAAGCCGGAGGTGCTCACCAAGGAGATCAACAATCTCCACGTCGAGGGCGGCACCGCGCTGTACGCCACCGTACGGGCGGCACACCGTCACATGCTCGATCGCTATGACCAGTCCCGGATCAACGCGGTGGTCGTCCTGACCGACGGCACAAACGAGTACAACAAGGACAACAATCTCGCCCGGCTGCTCAAAGATGTCGCGTTGGATCCGGACCGGCCGATCAAGATCTTCTGCGTCGCCTTTGACGAGAGGTCCGACTTCGCGACGCTGGACCGGATCGCCAAGGCATCCGCGGGCAAGGCGTTCGACGCCCGCGACCCGGCGAAGATCGACGACGCGTTCGTCAAGCTGGTCAGTAGCTTCTAGTGCCGGTCCGCGTCTGGCCCCGCAACTGACCGGGAGCAGGTGACCGCGCTTCAACAGGCCGTGCCCTGGTCGACGCCGACCGGACCGCGCCGGCCGGCGTGACGCTGGCCGGCCGGGGCGGCGTCCGGCGGGAGTCTCAGTGCGCCTGGTCGGCGCCCTCGGGCCCGGCTTCCAGAAAGCGCAGCATGCCGGTGGCCAGCATCTCGGCGACCGGGGTCGGTACCAGGTCGGTGCGGATGGTGACGCGTAGCAGGGCGTCCCCGTTACCGGGCAGCACCTCGGCGACACAGCCGCCCGACCACTCCCGGGCGTACGGGTCGACGACCTCCTCGGTCCGGCAGCCGGGCAACTCCAGCGGGAGGACGAGGTTGTCCTGGTAGGCGAAGGAGGGCAGGCTGTTGACCGCCTCGCGGGACATCCCGAGGGCCGGGTCGGTGGTCATCTCCAGGAACGAGACGTCCTGGGCGGCCATCAGTGCGTCCACGCTCTGCTGGACGGCCCGGATCAGGTTCTTCTCCGGCCCGTCGAACCGGACCCGGAGGCAGTTGGAGCTGATCCTGCTGGTGAAGGCGGAGTCGAGGATCCGGCTGCCGCGCTGCGCGACGATCATCAGCAGGGCGATGTCGTCCTGCTGGTGGATGGAGCGCAGCGCGGAGGCATAGGCGGCGGCGAAGTAGGTGGAGCGGCTGAACCGCTGTTCGCGGCCGGCCCGGTCCCAACGGTCCAACACGTCGGCAGAGACGGCGACGATGTGCCCGGTTTTGGGGCCCCAGGTCGGGGTCTGCTCCAGGAGTTCCTGGGGCCGGCCCTCGCCCTGGCGGGCGAGCCCGCGCAACTGCTCGCGCCAGTAGGCCCGCTGCGCGTCAAGGTTGGCGGCGTCGCGGAGCCGGGTGTACTCGTCGTACGACTGACGGAGGGTGGGCGCGGGTCGCGCCCACACCGGTGCCTCGCCGGACAGCCGTGCGGTGTAGGCGTGGCTGAGGTCGCGGACGAGGAGGGCGTGTGACCAGCCGTCGAAGGCGATGTGGTGGATGCCGATGCCGAACAGGACCCGGTTCGTGGACTTCTCCCGGATCAGGGCGGCCCGCCAGTTGCGGCCCTGGGTGTAGTCCAGCGGTTGCTGCACCGCCTCGGCGAGTTGGTCGAGCGCTTCCTGTTCGCTCGCGGCATCGGTGAGCAGCCGGAGCTGGGGCATGCCAGGGTTCGGCGGGATGATGGCCACGGGCGGGTCCACCCGCCGGTAGCGGGCGTACAACGCCTCGTGCCGCCGGTGCACGTCGCCGAGGGCGGCCATCAGCGCGCGCAGGTCCAACTCGCCCTCGACCCACCAGGTGGTCGGACAGACCAGCTCGAACGGGAGCACGAGACACTTGGCGACCGGCGGGGTCAGCGGGACGGGCCTGGTCGGGGTGGGGCGTCCGGTGACGGGCGGTTCCGGTTCGGATCTGGGACGGCGGGGTGCGGTGGTGAGCCAGTGGGCCAGGCCGTGCGGGGTGGGTGTGCGGTGGATCTGCGAGACGGGTACGACGACGTCGGCGGCCTCGTCGATGGCTGCGGCGACGGCGGCGGATTGCAGGGAGGTGCCGCCGAGGGCGAAGAAGCTGTCCTCGGTGCCGATGGGTTCGATGCCGAGCACGGTGGCGAAAATGCCGGTGACCAGGCTTTCCTCGTCGGTCGCGGCTTTGACGTAGGCCACGCCGAGGTCCGGGCGCTGCGAGCCTGGTTCCGGCAGCGCCCGCCGGTTGATCTTCCCGGTGCCGCCGACGGGGAACCGGTCGAGCACCATGATGACGGCCGGGACCATGTACGAGGGCAGCACGGTCGCGGCGTGTTCCCGTAGTTCGCTCACGGCCGGGGGCCGGCCGTCGCGGCCGGTCACGTAGCCGACCAGCCGGGCGACGCCTCGGTCCTCGCGGCGGACCACCACGGCCGTGCCGACGTCCGGGTGCTGTTCGAGGACGGCCTCGATCTCGCCGAGTTCGATGCGGATGCCGTTGACCTTGACCTGGTGGTCCATCCGGGCGAGGATCTCCAGCGCCCCGGAGGCGTTCCACCGGCCCAGGTCGCCGGTGCGGTAGGCGATCCCGCCGCCGTACGGGTCGGTGACGAATCGTTGCGCGGTCAGTTCGGGCCGATGGAGATAGCTGTCGGCGACCCCCGCGCCAGTGATGAGGATTTCGCCGGGGACACCCATGGGGACGAGGTTGAGTGCGGCGTCGACGACGCGGATCTGGCGGTTGGGCATGGGCCAGCCGATCGGCACGTACGCGCCACCCCAGCCGGCCTCGGCGTCGAACCACGTGCAGGCGACGGATGCCTCGGCAGGGCCGTAGGCGTTGATCAGGCGGGTGCCGGCGGCCATCCACCGTTGGGCCATCCGCGGCGGGACGGGTTCCCCGGCGAGGGTCACGCAGGACATGCTCGGGCAGTCGGCCGGGTCGACGGCGGCGAGGTTGGTGGGTGGGCAGAAAGCGTGGGTGGTCTGTTCCTTGGCGATCAGCTCCGTCAACCGGCGGGCGTCGAGCAGGTCGTCCCGCGAGCAGACCACGACGCGGGCGCCGGAGGTCAGCGCGGTGTAGATCTCGCCCAGGGCCACGTCGAAGACCGGGGCGCAGCTGTGCAGCATCCGGCTGTCCGGGCCGACCGCGCACTCGTCGCGCATCCAGGTGACGAAGTTCGTCAGCTTGTCGTGGGTCAGCACGACGCCCTTCGGCGTCCCGGTCGATCCCGACGTGTAGATCACGAACGCGGGCCAGGAAGCGTCCACCACCGGCAGGTCGATCGCCTCGGCTGCCTCCACGGCAGGCCAGTCGTCGTCCAGGGCGACCACCCGTACGCCGTCGGGCCGGGGGACGCGTGGGGCGACCTCACCGACGGTGAGCACGACCTGGGCGCCGTGGTCGGCCAGGAGCATCCGCATCCGCTCCGCCGGCCACGACACGTCCATCGGCGTGTAGGCCGCCCCCGCCCGCAGCACCGCCAGGGTGGCGACGAGGGTCCACATGCTGCGGTCCAGCGCCAGTGACACCACGTCCCCGTCGCCGACACCGGCGCAGCGCAGGTAGCGGGCCAGCAGTTCCGATCGGCGGGCCAGTTCTCCGTACGTGACGACCTCGCCGTCGGCGACGCCCGCGACCGCGTCCGGCGTCCGGCGTGCCCACTCCAGCACCAGTTCGTGGAGCGGCTCGCCCGGCACCGGGCGGTCCGGGCCCCGGCCCCACGCGAGCAGCCGATCCCGTTCGGCCGTGCCCAACAACGGCAACCCTGACAGCGGGACCCCGGGTTCCCGCACCCCGGCCGACAGCAGCGTCACGGTCTGGTCCAGCAGGCCCCGCACCCAGTCCGCGGAGAAGCCCTCCGCCGCGTGGTCCACCCGCAGCCCGGAACCGTCCGAGGCCACGGTCACCACCAGGTCGACGTCCACCACTTCCGGGCCCACCTCGGCCACCGGGCCGTCCACCAGGCCCACCACCACCGGACTCACCAGGCCCGCAGCCACCACCGGCGCGGCCCACGCCGCACCCACCTGGCTCACCAGCACACCGAACGCCGGATCGTCCGCCACACCCACCCGCACCACCGATCCACCCGAGGACAGGCCCAGCGCCACCTCCTCCTGGCCGGTGTACCGGGCCAGCACCCCGACGAGGCCCGCCAGCACCACCAACCCGGCCGGCTCCGGGCCCGCCAGGTCGGGCAACTCCAACGTGCGCATCTGAGACGCCGCCCGGGCCGGCCACACCAGCGGCCGCCGCAGGTCACCCATCAGGTCGAGGGCCTCGAAGTCGGCACCGGGCCCGGCGACACCCGCGGTCTGGGCCTGACCACCAACGAACCCGACAGACATGAGCCAACCTCCGATCAGGACCGCCACCTGTACGGGTACGGCGGTCAGTGGAACCAGGAACCTGTGGACGCGGCCTCGCGCACCCATGGCATGTGGAGCAGTTCGGTGTGGACGGGGCTGACGGTCAGTCAGCGGTGGGGCCCGTCGCGGGCCCGGCTTCGAGGAAACGCAGCATGTGCCCGTTCAGCTCCTCGGCGAAGCTGTACGGCAGGTAGTCGGTGCGGATGGTGACGCGCAGTAGGGCATGGTCGGTGCGGGGCAGCACCTCGACCGTGAGCCCGTTGGGCACCTCCCGGGCGTACGGGTCGACGACCTCCTCGGCCCGGCAGCCGGGCAACTCCAGCGGAAGCACGACGTTGTCCTGGAACACGAAGGTCGGCAGGCTGGCGACCACCTCGCCGGAGAGCCCGGCGGCGGGATCGTCGGCGGTCTCCGCGAAGGGGACGTCCTGGGCCCGCATGAGGTCGCTGATCGTCTCGTTGATCCGGAGGACGAGCTTGTCGTCCTCCGGCCCGTCGAACCGGACCCGGACGCAGTTGAGGTTGAGCCGGGTGGTGAAGGCGGAGTCGAGAACGCGGCTGCCGCGCTTGGCGACGACCATCAGCAGGCCGATGTCGTCCTGCCGGTGGATGGCGCGCAGCGCGGACGCGAACGCCGCGACGAAGTAGCTGGACCGGCTGAACCGCTGTTCCCGGGCGGCCCGGTCCCAGCGTTGCACGACCTCGGGGGCGACGGTGACAGTGTGCCCGGCCTTCGGGCCCCACGCCAGCGCCTGTTCCAACGACGCCTGGGGTTGGGGCTGGCCCTGTCGGGGCAGGCCGCGCAGCTCCTCGCGCCAGTAGGCCCGCTGCGTCTCCAGGTCGGCGGCGTTCCGCAGGCGGGTGTACTCGTCGTACGACTGGCGCAGTGTCGGCGCGGGCCGTGCCCAGACCGGAGCAGCTCCCGACAACCGCGCCGCGTAGGCGTGGCTCAGGTCCCGCACCAGCAGCGTGTACGACCATCCGTCGAAGGCGATGTGGTGGACGCCGACTCCGAACAGGACCCGCCCGGTCGACCTGTCCCGGATCAACGCCGCCCGCCAGTTGCGGCCCTGGGTGTAGTCCAGTGGCTGCTGCACCGCCTCGGCCAGCTGGTCCAGGGCCTCCTGTTCGGTGGTGGCGTCGGTCAGCAGTCGTAGCTGGGGCATTCCCGGGTTCGGCGCGACGAGCGCCACCGGCGGGTCGACCCGCCGGTAGCGGGCGTGCAGTGCCTCGTGTCGCCGGTGCACGTCGCCGAGTGCCGCCATCAGCGCACGGAGGTCCAGCTCGCCCTCGATCCACCAGGTGACCGGGACGACGACCTCCAGCGGCGACATCAGGCACTTCGCCACCTGCTGCGCGAGCGGAACCGGGCCGGGGCGCTGACGGGTCTGCCCGGCGGTCGGGCCGGTGTCCGTACGGCGGGGTGCGGTGGTCAGCCACTGGGCCAGCGCGTGCGGTGTGGGGGTGCGGTGGATCTGCGAGACGGGTACGACGGCGTCCGCGGCCTCGTCGATGCCGGTGGCCACGGCCGCCGACTGCAACGAGGTGCCGCCGAGATGGAAGAAGCTGTCGTGGGTGCCGACCCGGTCCAGCCCGAGGACGGTGGCGAACACCCCCACGACGAGGCGTTCCTCGTCGGTTGTCGGTTCGGTGTATTCGATGTCGAGGTCGGGGCGTTGTGAGTCGGGTTCGGGGAGTGCCTGTCGGTCGATTTTGCCGGTGCTTCCGAGAGGGAAGCGGTCGAGGATCATGATCACGGCCGGGACCATGTACGAGGGCAGCACGGTCGCGGCGTGTTCCCGTAGTTCGCTCACGGCCGGGGGTCGGCCGTCGCGGCCGGTGACGTAGCCGACCAGGCGGGCGACGCCTCGGTCTTCGCGGCGTACGACGACGGCGCTTTCCACGTCGGGATGTTGGGCGAGGACGGTTTCGATTTCGCCGAGTTCGATGCGGATGCCGTTGACTTTGACCTGGTGGTCCATTCGGCCGAGGATTTCGAGTGCCCCGGCGGTGTTCCACCGGCCCAGGTCGCCGGTGCGGTAGGCGATTCCGCCGCCGTACGGGTCGGTGACGAATCGTTGGGTGGTGAGTTCGGGGCGGTTGAGGTAGCCGTCGGCCACGCCGAAGCCGGTGATCAGGATTTCCCCGGGGACTCCGGCGGGCATCAGGTTCAGTTTCGGGTCGATGACGCGGATCTGCCGGTTCGGCATCGGCCATCCGATCGGCACGTACGCGCCAGCCCACCCCGCCGACGCGTCGAACCACGTACACGCCACCGCGATCTCCGCCGGCCCGTACGCGTTCACCACCCGGGTGCCCGCCGTCAACCACCGCTGGGCCAGCTGCGGTGGGACGGCCTCACCGCCGAAGATGATGCAGCGTAGGCCGGGGCAGGCGGCTGGGTCGAGCGGGGCGATGTTGGTGGCCGGTCCGAAGGTGTGCGTGACGTCGTGCCGGTTGACGAGGTCGGTGAGCCGGCGGGCGTCGAGCAGGTCGTCGCGGGAACAGACGACGACGCAACCGCCACCGGTGAGCGTGGCGAAGATTTCGCCGAATGCGGCGTCGAAGACCGGTGCCGCCGAGTGCAGCATGCGACTGTCGGGGCCGATGGCGCACTCGTCGGTCATCCACGACAGGAAGTTCGTCAGCTTCTCATGCGTCAACACCACGCCCTTCGGCGTGCCCGTCGAACCCGACGTGTAGATCACGAACGCCGGCTCCGACGCCTCCACCACCGGCAACCCCACCGGCTCACACGCCTGCACCACCGACCAGTCATCATCCAACGCCACCACCGACACCCCGTCCCCAACAGGAACCCGAGACGCCACCGCACCAACCGTCAACACCACCCGCGCACCATGATCGGCCAACAACACCCGCATCCGCTCCACCGGCCACGACACATCCATCGGCGTGTACGCCGCACCCGTCCGCAGCACACCCATCGTCGCCACCAACGACCACAACCCACGCTCCAACACCAACGACACCACATCACCAACACCCACACCCAACGACCGCAGATACGCCGCCAACACACCCGACCGACGATCCAACTCCCCATACGTCAACACCTCACCACCCGCAACACCCGCCACCGCCTCCGGCGACCGCCGCGCCCACCCCAACACCAGCTCATGAACCGGCTCACCCGGCACCGCGCGCACCACACCCCGACCCCACCCCAACAACCGCTCCCGCTCCACATCCCCCAACAACACCAACCCCGACAACCCAACCCCGGGATCCCGCACCCCGGCGGAGACCAGCACCACGAGCTGATCCACCAGGCCCCGCACCCACTGCGCGGAAAACTCCTCCACCGCGTAGTCCACCCGCGCCGCCGACCCGTCCGACGCCACACTCACCATCAGGTCGACGTCCACCACCTCCGGCCCCGTCTCCGCCACCGGGCCGTCGACCAACCCCACCGCCACCGGACCAGTCCGGCCCCGATCCGCCGTCGGCGTCCCCAACGCCGAACCCACCCGCGTCACCAACTCCGCAAGACCCGGATCATCCGCCACGTCCACCCGCAGCACCGACCCGCCACCAGCGGACAGCCCCACCACCACCTCATCCTGGCCGGTGTACCGGGCCAGCACCGCCACGAGCCCCGCCACCACGACTTCACCGGCCGGCCCGGCATCCGGTGGCCACGAGGGCAGCACCCGGTGCACCGAGGCCGCCCGGGCCGGCCACACCGCCGGCCGACGCAGGTCACCCACCAGATCCAGAGCCTCGGCGTCAACCGCACCGGCCACGGCCTGAGCGCCATCGAACCCGACAGACATGAACTCAACCTCCGATCGAAAGGGGATGACCGGAAGGCACGTGGCCGGAGCGGCCGGTCAGCCGAGGTGCCGTACGCCGGACGGAATGGTGTGACGCGAGGATGCGGGGCGGTGCGGAACGCCGAGACCGCTCGCGGGGGTGGTCGACCGGCGTCTCGGCGCCGCGAACCCCGTCGTACCGCACCCGCGCGGGGGACGGTGGACGGCGGCCCGGGGCCCGTGGCGGATCCACCGGTCCGCCGTGGCCCCGGTGCCGCGCGACCGGGTGGGCTCCGGCCGGCGCAGCGCCCTGGTCGGTCTGCGGGCCCGGCGGCCGACTCGTGTGGCCGTGGCGCGGGAACAGCGGTGCGATCGGGGCGGGGTCACCGTCCGGAATCCGCACCGCGACCACGGCGCTGATCGGGAGGAGCAGGTCGGTGCCCGATCCGATCACCGGCACCTCCTGTCCATCAGTGCGCCGCGCACCCACATTTCTTCCCCGATCCGTAGCGATGAAAAGGGAACGACGAACCGATGGGGCCCGACCCTACGAAGCCTCGTGGAGTGGCGTACACCCCTAGAGATGTGCGCGTCGACCCCTAGTGCGCCAGCCGGAGATCCCGGCTGAGTCGCCGCCGGGGTTTGTCCGGCGTGGTGACCGGAGCCGGGTCGCGCGCGGTGTCGTCGCCGCCGGATCGGCCAGGTTGGCTGGTCGGTGCGGCGTACGGCCCGGGATCGCCTGTATGTATGTCGATTGGATACCGCAGGTCTTCGGTGAAAGCACACGGTCCCACAGTTTTTCTATAGCAGATGGTTCATGCTCTCCGAGAGGGTCGGTGGGCGATTGTCCTGGTTGGACGGCGGATGATCCCGTTGGTGCCGCCGAAAACACCTTTCTGGTCAACCCGAGTCGGGAGGGCAGGTCGGAGCATTGGCGACTCCGGTCGCGAAAGGGCGGGCTGTGTTCGGCTGACCGGCCCATCCCAGGGCAATGAGAACTGACTATGCTTTCCCGATCGCAATCCAGTCGGTGACTGGCAAATCAGACACCGGCTGTTGGTGTGCGCCGCGTCGACGCAGCGCTGGTCACAAGTCAGCCCGCTACCTGGCCGGTCCAGCCTGAGGCCGTCCGGTCGGTGCACACGGCACGCCCGACCCTCACGGCCGAGCTGCCTCACCAGGACCGGGAGCCCACGCACCCGTCCACGTTCTCCGCTGTTCGTGGTCGTGGCGCACCCGGAATCTGCGCCACCCCGAGGCCCCCTGCGGGCCGGCATGTCAGGAGATCCGATGGACAGGCCTATCCAGGTACAGGTGTTCGCTCACGATGGGGTGCTGCTGGCCCGGCCGCCCGATCCGGTGACGACCGCCGACAGCCGTTATCTCGCCGGTGCGGGCACGGCCCTGTACAACGGGCTGGACATGATCACAGGTCTTCACCTGACCCTGCCGCACCAGTCGGCGGCCATTTGCAGCACCGGATCCAGCGCGGACAAGTCACTGCGTCTGCTCAGCCGGTGCGGTCTCAAGACGCCGAGCGATCTGCGCGAGTTCCGCTCCGGCGCGCAGGCGGTGCGGTTCGCCCGGGAAGCTGCCGAGCGGGGCGAGATGCTGGAGTTCCAGTTCCCTCCGCATGATCCGGAACTGCGGGCCGCGCGAGCCCGGGTGTCGCCGGACCTGCTGGCCCGCCTCAACAACAAGACCGTCCTGGAGGCACTGGTCGCGCCGGAGTACCTGCCCCGCCGGCAGGTCGCCACCCCCGCCGAGGTGCGCCGGATCGTGCAGCAGGACCGCCGTCCGGCGGTGATCAAACCGGCCGGTGTCGAGGTGTACAGCGGAATCGCGATCTTCACCAGGCGGTTGCAGGACCGACTGAACCGGTCACTGTTCAACCAGTTGGAACAGGTGAGCGATCGGTGGATCATCGAGGAGGAGATCCCCTTCCGGACGATCTGGGGACTCCAGTTCGGCGTGACGGAGAGCGGGGCGGTGCAGTACTTCGGAGCGTCCGTACACCTGCCGCAGCCCACTTCGACGTGGGTCGGTTGTGTGATGGACGATGACCAGCCACCGGCGGAACTGATCGAGGCGCTGACCGTAGGGGTCCGAAAGGCCAGTGCTCTCGGTTACCGGGGGTACTGCTCGTTCGACGCCGGGATCAGCCGGGACGGCAGACTGCGGGTCATCGACCCGAACTTCCGGGTCAGCGGAGCCACCACGTCGGTGCTGCACCGCAGTTCGCTGCTGGGTCAGCACCCGTGCGCCATGACCACGTTCTTTTCGCTCGCTCCGGGCGTGGACGCCGAGCCGATCCTCGCCCCGTTCATCGACCGTGGGCAGCTGGTCGTGTTCATGCACCACGACCCGGCGGAGACGGACAACGGCCCGCAGCCGGCGACCATCCTCGGCATGGTCGGCGCCGCTGACCGTTACGCCTGCGGAGTGCTGATCGCGCAGATCCAGCGAGCGCTGGGAAGTTGACGCGCATCCCCCGGGCCGCGGTGGCGGCCCGGGGGGCGACCCGCTGCGCAAACCGATCGTCCGCCGCCACGCCCGGGACGCGCCCGCTGCCCTCACATGCCGGCGAGGGCGACCCGGACGGCGGCCTCGGGGACGCCGGCGACCAGTTCGGGCCCGGCCGGGCCGTCCAGGACGAAGGACAGTCCCGAGGTGGCCTTCTTGTCCCGCCGCATCAGCGAGACCAGTTCGTCGGCGTCGACACCGGAGGGCACCGTGGTGTCGAGGCCGTAGCCCGCCACCACGTCGTGGTGCTCGGCCACCCGATCAGTCGGGATACGGCCGAGAACGCCGGCAAGCCGGCCCGCGAAGACCGTGCCGACGCCGACCGCCTCGCCGTGCCGCAGCCGGTAGTCGGTGGCCCGCTCCAGCGCGTGCCCCAGGGTGTGGCCGTAGTTGAGGATGTGCCGCAGGCCGGAGTCGCGCTCGTCGGCGGCCACCACCCGGGCCTTGAGCGCCACACAGGCGGCGATCTGCTCCGCCACCGGTCGGTCGCGCAGCTCGCCCGCGTCGATGAAGTGTGCCCGGGCGATTTCGCCGTACCCGTTGCGCCACTCCCGCTCCGGCAGCGTGCCGAGGTGCTCGGTGTCGCAGAGCACCGCCCGGGGCTGCCAGTACACCCCGACGAGGTTCTTGCCCTCCGGCAGGTTGACTGCGGTCTTCCCGCCGACGCTGGCGTCCACCTGGGCGAGCAGCGAGGTCGGCAGGTGGATCACCGCGATACCCCGGTGGTAGAGGCCGGCGGCCAGCCCGACCACGTCCGTGGTGGTGCCGCCGCCGCAGGAGACCACCGCGTCGGCGCGGGTCAGCCCGAACTCGGCGAAGGCCCGGCAGAGCTGCTCCACCGTGGCCAGGTTCTTGTCGTGCTCGCCGTCGCGGGCCGGCACCACCCGGTGCGGCACGCCCGGGTCGGGCGTCCACTCCGGTGGTCGGGCCGAGACCACCATGACCCGGCGCGCGCCGATCCGGGCCACCTCCGCCGGCAGCCGGTGGCGCACACCGGGGCCGATCAGCACCGGGTACGCCCGCTCGCCGAGCGCCACCTCGACCCGGACCGGTTCGGCGGGGGCGGGACGGTCAGGTGCCGACGCGTGCATGTTGCTGCTGCCTTCTCTGCGGGACGGGGATCGGCAGGGAGACGACCGGGTGGTCCCGGACCATCGACAGGCGCAGCGCCAGCGCGGCCAGCGAGTCGACGTCCGGCCCGATGCCCCACCGCTCGTGGGTGAGCTGGGCGTGGTGCGCGAGGAGGAAGCCGCGCGGCGTCGCCGGTTGCTCCCGGCTGACCACGTCGGCAACCCGGTCCAGGTAGAGCTGCCACGCGGCGGCGACCTCCCCGCCCAGCGGCAGGTCGCCGGCCGCCAGGACGATCTTCTCCGCCCCGGCGTCCGCCTGCGCGGCCAGGTTCCGCCGGTGCGCTCCGGTGAGCAGTTGGCTGCGGTCCTGCCAGTGCAGGAAGAGGAACGTCAACCGGTCGCCCGCCGGCACCAGCCCGGTCAGGTGCCGCAGGTGCGCCACGGCCAACGGCAGTTCGACGCCGGCCAGCCAGGGGGCGTTCCCGCCGAGCAGGGACAGGGCCAGGTCGCTGCCCGCCCAGGCGAGCGGGCCGCCCCGGGCGGCGTCGCGTACCGCGTACGGGTCGGCGGCGAAGGAGACCCGCAGGTCGTACGCGATCAGCCGCGCCCGTACCGCGTCGAGCGCGGCCGGGGCGGCGTGGAAGCCGAGGCTCAGTCCCGGACCGACGGGGGAGTCGTCCCGGTCGAAGAACCAGTCCGTGCCCGGATCGCCCCGGCGGGCGGCGGCGACCAGATCGGTGAGTACCGTTCCGACCAGCTCGACCACCCGCGTGTCCGGGCATCCGTCGGCCGGCACGGCCAAACGGGCGAACAACCAGCAGCGTTCCAACGACGGCACCTCGGCTGACGGGCGGGTGGAGCACGGGATTCGACGGTCCGCGGGGGTCGCCCCATCATCGACCTGCGGCGCCTCCCACCACCGGATCAGTGCTCTGAACTGGGGACGACTTAGGGGGTGACAGGGGTAGGTTGCCGGCAGGGTGCTCGGAAGACTTGGGCCGCTACGGCGAGCGAGGTCTACGCCGCGGATGAGGAGTCTCGCCGACGGACGGATGTGGTGACATGCTTCGGAGCGACCTGATCCAGCCGTTGCCCGATCTGATCGAGGCCCACGCCACCAGGTTGGGGAACAAGGTCGCGTTCCGCGACGACCACCGGGCCGTCGGATACGCCGATCTGGCAGCCCGGACCCGCCGACTGGCCGGTCACCTGGCGGCGTCGGGGGTCGGGCGGGGCGACCGGGTGGCCTTCTGCCTCGGCAACCGGGTGGAGACGGTGGAGACCTGGCTGGCCGTCACCCGGGCCGCCGCGGTCGGCGTACCGGTGAATCCGCACAGCACCGATGCGGAACTGGCACACCTGCTGGACGACTCCGGCGCGGTGCTGGTGGTCACCGACCCTCAGCGCCTCGACCAGTTGCTGCGGCTGCGCGCCGACCGGCCGGCCCTGCGGGTCGTGTCCACCGGGGACGGCCCGGTGCCCGACGGCGTCACCGCGTGGCGTGACCTGGTCGACACCGAACCGGGTGTGGACGCCCGTGACGACCTGGGCCTCGACGAGGTCGCCTGGATGCTCTACACCTCCGGCACCACCGGCCGGCCCAAGGGCGTGCTCTCCACCCAGCGGACCTGCCTCTGGTCCGTCGCCGCCTGCTACGTGCCGATCCCCGAGCTCACCGCCGCCGACCGGGTGGTCTGGCCGCTGCCGTTGTTCCACAGCCTCTCCCACATCGGGTGCGTGCTCAGCGTGACCGCGGTCGGGGCCACGGCCCGGCTCGTCGACGGATTCTCCGCCGAGGACGTGCTGCGCGCTGTCGACGAGGACGAGGCCACCGTGCTGGCCGGTGTGCCGGCCATGTACCACCACCTCGTCACCGCCGCCCGGGAGACCGGCTTCCGCGCCCCTGCCCTGCGGGTCTGCCTGGTCGGCGGGGCGATCACCACCGGCGCGCTGCGCCGGGCGTTCGAGGAGGTCTTCGACGCGCCGCTGCTCGACGCGTACGGCAGCACGGAGACCTGCGGCTCGATCGCCGTCACCCGGCCGGACCGGCCCCGGGTCGAGGGCTCCTGCGGGCTCGCGGTGCCCGGCGTCGAGGTGCGCCTGGTCAGCCCGCAGACCGGCCTGGACGTGCCGACCGGCGCCGAGGGCGAGGTCTGGGTCCGCGGGCCGAGCGTCATGCTCGGCTACCACGGCCTGCCGGAGGTCACCGCCGCCGCGCTGCGCGACGGCTGGTACCGCACCGGAGACCTGGCCCGCCGTGACGCCGAGGGCAACATCTTCGTCACCGGGCGGCACCAGGAGCTGATCATCCGGGGTGGCGAGAAGATCCACCCGGCCGAGGTGGAGGAGGCGCTGCGCGCGGTGCCCGGCGTCGCCGACGTGGCGGTGACCGGCCGCCCGCACGACGTGCTCGGCGAGGTGCCGGTGGCATTCGTGGTGCCCGGCCCGGAGGGCTTCGACCCCCGGGCCGGGTACGCGGCCTGTCGCGAAAAGCTCTCCTACCACAAGGTCCCGGAAGAGCTGTACGAGATCGCGCAGGTGCCCCGCACCGCCTCCGGCAAGGCCACCCGCCGGCTCCTGCTCGGCCGGCCGGCCCGGCTGCGGGCGGTCAACGGCAGTCACCACGAGGCGCTGAGCCTGCTTGCCTGGCAGCCGCTGGACCTGACCCCCGTACCGCCGGTCGGGGCGCCCGTCCCGACGGCCGCCCAGGCCGCCGTCGCCCCGGCCCGCCGCTGGGCGATCGTCGGTCGGGGGAGCGAGGTGCTGGTGGCGCCGCTGCGCGCGGCGTCGACGGAGGACCGGTTCCGGTCCCACCGCGACCTGGCCGCACTGCGCGAGGCCCCGGACCTGCCCGACGTGACGGTGCTGCTGGTCGACCCGGCCGACACCGTCGCGGCGGACCTCGCCGACCGGCTGCGCGGCTGGCTCGACGACGACCGGTTCGCCGGCACCCGGCTGTTGCTGCTGACCGGCCCGGCCGGCGACGCCACCGCGAGCGACGCGGCAACCGGGCCCGGCGCGTCAACTGAGCCCTACGCGGCAACCGAGCCCGGCGCGAGCGACGCGCCCGGCGTGGCCGGCAACGCGGCCACCGGCCCCGGCGCGGGCGACGCCGCCGAATGGGCCGGGCCTGATCCAGCGGCCGGCGCGGTCTCGGCGATCGGGCGCAGCCTGCAGGCCGCGTACCCGGACCGGATCGTGCTGGTCGACCGCGACAACGAACAGAGTTCGATCGCCCTGCTGCCGGCCGTGCTGGACGCCGGCGCCGCGCAGGTCGCGCTCCGCGCCGGAACCGCCCTGCACGCGGTCCTCGTACCCGCCCCGGCGGCCATGCCGGCGCGGCCGGCCACGGTGGTCGACCCGGCCCGCCCTGTTCTGATCACCGGCGCCGACGGGCCGACCGGCGCGGCGCTGGCCCGACACCTCGTCGCGGCGCACCGCGCCCGCCGGCTGCGGTTGCTGCCCACCGGCGCCACGGCCGGGACCGGCCTGGCGGACCTGGTCGCCGAACTCACCGCCGCCGGTGCCGAGGCCGCCGCGCTGCCCGCCGACCAGTCGGGTGACGAGCCGCTCGGCGGGGTCTTCCTCTGCCCGTCCGAGGACGACCTGGCCGACGACGAGGCGGTCGTCCGGCTGCTCGGCCTCGCCGCCGCGCTGGACGCCGGGACCCGGCACCCGGCCGCCGCGTTCACCGTCCTCGCCCCGTCCGCCCTGCTGCTGGGCGCCGCCGGCCAGGAGCGGGCCGCCTCGGCCATCGGCGCCCTGCACGCCCTGGCCGCCCGCCGCCGGGCCGCCGGCTTCCCGGCCAGGCTCGTCGGCACGACCGCCGTGTCGGCCGTGCGCGCCGACCTCGCTGTGCCGGCCTTGCGCGCTGACCTCGCCGCGTTCGACGTGGCCCACGACCGCGACGACCTGGTGCTGCTCGCCCGTCCGGCGGGCCACGCCGATGCCGCGCACCCCGCCTGGCGCAGACCCGTCGCGGCGGCCCGCGCCGCCGAGGACGACCGGGACGCCGCCGAATGGCGCCGCCGGCTGGCCGGCCTGACGACCGCCGAGGGCGACCGGCTCGTGCTCGACCTGGTCCGCGCCGCGACCGCCGAGGTGGCCGGCCTGCCCGGAGCGGCGGCCGTCCGCCCGGGCCGGGCCTTCAAGGAGCTCGGCTTCACCTCGGTCAGCGCGGTCGCCCTGCGCGACCGGCTGGCCCGGGCCACCGGGGTACGGCTCTCCGCCACGGCCGCGTTCGACCGGCCCAGCCCCGACGCCCTGGCCCGACACCTCGCCGACCGGCTGCGCGGCGTCACCCCGCAGGCCGGTACGGTGCTGGACCGGCCTCCCCTCCCGTCCACGATGGACGATCCGGTGGTCGTCGTCGCCATGGCCTGCCGGCTCCCCGGCGGGATCGGCTCCCCCGAGGACCTGTGGGCCCTGGTCGACCAGGGCCGGGAAGGGCTCACGGAGTTTCCCACCGACCGGGGATGGGACCTGGCGCACCTGTTCTCCGACGACCCCGACCGGCCCGGCACCTCGTACGTCAGGACGGGCGGCTTCCTGACCGACGCCGCGGATTTCGACGCCACCCTGTTCGCGATCAGCCCGCGCGAGGCGCTTGCCATGGATCCGCAGCAGCGGCTGCTGCTGGAGACGTCCTGGGAGCTGTTCGAGCGGGCCGGTATCGACCCCACCTCCCTGCGCGGCAGCGCCACCGGCGTCTTCACCGGCGTCATGCACCACGACTACGCCGCCAACCTGCGCCAGGCCCCGCCCGGCACCGAGGGCTACCTCGGCGTCGGCACCGCCGGCAGTGTCGTCTCCGGCCGGGTCGCGTACGCGCTGGGGCTGGAGGGACCGGCGGTCACGGTCGACACGGCGTGCTCGTCGTCGCTGGTGGCGCTGCACCTGGCCGCCCAGGCGCTGCGCGCCGGTGACTGCTCCCTCGCCGTGGCCGGCGGCGTGGCGGTGATGGGCACCCCGCAGGCGTTCGTGGAGTTCAGCCGGCAGCGCGGGCTCGCCCCGGACGGGCGGTGCAAGGCGTTCGCCGACGGCGCCGACGGCACCGGCTGGTCCGAGGGCGTCGCCGTGCTGCTGCTGGAACGGCTCTCCGACGCCCGCCGGCGCGGACACCCCGTCCTCGCCGTGCTACGCGGCTCCGCCGTGAACCAGGACGGCGCGTCCAACGGGCTCACCGCCCCCAGCGGGCCCGCCCAGGAGCGGGTCATCCGCCGGGCGCTGGCAGCCGCCGGCCTGCGCACCGCCGACGTGGACGTCGTCGAGGCACACGGCACGGGCACCCGGCTGGGCGACCCGATCGAGGCGCAGGCGCTGCTCGCCACGTACGGGGCGGGACGCGGCGACGCCGAGCCGCTGCGGCTGGGCTCGCTGAAGTCCAACCTCGGCCACACCCAGGCCGCCGCCGGGGCCGCCGGGGTGATCAAGATGGTGCTCGCTATGCGGCACGGTGTGCTGCCCCGCACCCTGCACGTGGACGCCCCGACGTCGGAGGTGGACTGGTCCACCGGCGCGGTCGAGGTGCTCGCCGAGGCCCGCCCGTGGCCCGAGGTGCGCCGGCCCCGCCGGGCCGGCATCTCGTCGTTCGGCATCAGCGGCACCAACGCCCACGTCATCGTCGAGGCGCCAGCCGACCTGCCGTCCGGACCCGGGACCGCCGACCGGCAGCCGTCGGCTGAGACCGCCACCGCCGGCACCCGGCGTCCGCCCGTACCGTGGCTGCTCGCCGCGGCCTCCGGCGAGGCGCTGCGGGACCAGGCGGCCCGCCTGCTCGGCTGGCTCGACGGGCCCGGGGCGGACGCCGACCCGGCCGACGTCGGGCACGCGCTCGCCACCACCCGCGCCGCCCTCGAACACCGGGCCGTGGTGCTGGCCGGCGACCCGACCGCCGCCCGGGCGGGCCTGACCGCGCTGACTCGGAGCGAGTCGGAGCCGGACGTCCCGACCGTGCTGACCGGCCGGGTCGTCGACGGCCGGCTCGGCCTGCTCTTCGGCGGGCAGGGCGGGCAGCGCGCCGGCATGGGCCGCGAACTGCACGCGGCGTACCCGGTCTTCGCCGCCGCGTTCGACGCCGCCTGCGCGGAACTCGACCGCTGCCTTGCCGAACACGCCCCGCACCCCGTCGTGGACGTCGTCTTCGCCGACGAGGGCGGCGAAGCGGCCGGCCTGCTCGACCAGACCCTGTACACCCAGCCGGGGCTGTTCGCCTTCGAGGTGGCGCTGTACCGCCTGCTGGAGTCGTGGGGGGTACGCCCCGACGCGGTGCTCGGCCACTCCGTCGGCGAACTGGCCGCTGCGCACGTGGCCGGGGTGTTCTCCCTCGCCGACGCCGCAGCGCTCGTCGCCGCCCGGGCCCGGCTGATGCAGCAGCTTCCCGCCGGGGGCGCGATGGTCGCCATCGAGGCCGACGAGGCCGAGGTCGCCGCGCACCTGACCGACCGGGTGGGCCTCGCCGCCGTCAACGGCCCGACCAGCGTCGTCGTCTCCGGCGACACCGACGCCGTGCTGGCCGTCGAGGCCGCCCTGCGCGCCGCCGGGCGGCGTACCAGCCGACTGCGGGTGTCACACGCGTTCCACTCGCCGCGCATGGAGCCGATGCTCGACGAGTTCCGCGCGGTGGCGGCCGGCCTCACGTACCGCACCCCGGACCTGCCGGTGGTGTCCAACCTGACCGGTCACCCCGTCGACCCGGCCCGGCTCTGCTCGCCCGACCACTGGGTGGCGCACGTGCGGGGCACGGTCCGCTTCCACGACGGCGTGCGGGCCCTGCACGGGCAGGGAGTCACCACCTTCCTGGAGGTCGGTCCGGCCGGTGTGCTCACCGCGATGGCCCAGGACTGCCTCGCGGCCGAGGCCGACGAGTTGGCCTTCGTCCCGGCCGTGCGGGGCGTCGCCGACGAGCCGGCGGCGCTGCTCGCCGCCGTGGCGCGGTTGCACGTGCGGGGCGTCGCCGTGGACCGGGCCGCCCTCGCCGGTCCCGGCCCGCACCGCCGCGTCGACCTGCCCACGTACGCCTTCCAGCGTCGGCACTACTGGCTGCCCGCCTCGGCCGGGGCCGGCGGCCCGGTCGGCGTCGGGCTGGCCGACGCCGGGCACCCGCTGCTCGGCGGGGTGCTGCCGGTCGCCGGTACCGGGCAGGTGGTCTGCACCGGTCAGGTCTCCGGGGCCGCACAGCCGTGGCTGGCCGCCCCCGGTGACGGCACGCCCGCGCTGCTGCCCGCCACCGCCCTGCTGGACATGCTCACCCACCTCGGCGAACGGCTCGGCACCCCGACCGTGCAGCGGCTGCGCGTCCCGGAGCCGGTGCCGCTGCCCGCCGAGCTGACCCTCGAGGTGCAGGTCGGCGTCTGCGCGCCGGACGAGCACCAGCGCCGGGTGGCGCACTGCCACGTCCGGGCCGGTGACGGGCAGCCCTGGCGGGAGGTCGCCGAGGCCGTGCTCGGCCCGGTCGACCCGGAGAGCGGCCGGGGCGCACTCGCCCCGGCCTGGCCGCCCGCCGGGGCCAAGCCGGTGGACCTGGACACCCCGCAGCGCCGGGCGATGGCGGGGGAGCTGGCCCGGGGCGCGTGGGTCGCCGCCGACCGGCTCTTCGTCGACGTACGCCTGCCCGAGGACGCCAGGGATCCGGACGCCGAGCGGTACGGCGTACATCCGCTGGTGCTGGAGGCGGCCCTGCGCCTGCTCCCGCTCGCCGACTTCGCGCCCGGCGTCGACGCCGCGTCCACCGCCCGGCTGGTGCCCACCGAGTGGGCGGGGGTGCGCCTGCACGCCACCGGTGCGCACGCGCTGCGCGTCTGCCTGGCCCCCGCCGGGGCGGACGCCGTGACGTTGAGTGCCGTCGACGACGCCGGCGCGCCCGTGCTCGACGCGGACCGGGTGGTGCTGCGGACCCTGGAACTTCCGCCCGCCGACGCGCCGGCGACCGCGACCGCCCCCGCCGGGCTGTACGCCGTCGACTGGCTGCCCGCGGCGTTCCCGGCGACGCCGGCGCCGGCCTGGACGCTCGCCGACGACACACCACCCGACGGGCCGCTGCCGCCACTGCTGGTGCTGCGGGTCGGTGACGGCGAACCGGGCCGTCCGGTGCCCGACCGGGCGCACGCCGTCGGCCTCGCCGTCCTCGGCGTGCTCCAGGGCTGGCTGGGCGACCCCCGAGCGGAGACCACCCGGCTGGCCCTCGCCGTCCGCGACGGTGACCCGGTGCACGCCCCGGTGGCCGGGCTGGTCCGGGTCGCGCAGGCCGAGCATCCCGACCGGTTCCTGCTGCTCAGCCTCGACGCCATCGACGACGCCACCGTCCGGTCGGCCCTGGCCGTCGCCCCGGACGAGCCCCAGGTGGCGGTCCGCGACGGCCGGGTCCTGCTGCCTCGGCTGCGCCCGGTCGACCAGCCCTCGGCGGGTACGCCGGTCGCGGCGCTGGCCGGCGGCACCGTGCTCGTCACCGGAGGCACGGGCGGGGTCGGCCGGCACGTCGCCACCCATCTCGCCACCGTGCACGGCGTCGCCGAACTGGTCCTGCTCAGCCGCACCGGCCGGGCCGGCGACTGGACGGCCGCATTGACCGGTGCCGGCGTCACCGTCCGGGTGGTCGCGGCCGACGTCGCCGACCGGACGGCGCTCGCCGAGGTCGTCGCCGGACTGGCAGACCGGCTGGTCGCCGTCGTGCACGCCGCCGGGGCCACCGACGACGCGCTGCTCACCGACCTCGATCCGGCTCGCTGGGAGCGGGCCCTGCGGTCCAAGGTGGACGGCGCGTGGAACCTGCACGAGCTCACCGCCGACCTCGACCTGGCCGCGTTCGTGCTCTTCTCCTCGGCCGCCGCCACCTTCGGCAGCCCCGGCCAGGGCAACTACGCGGCCGGCAACGCGTTCCTCGACGCGCTGGCCGCGCACCGCCGTGCCCACGGACTGCCCGCGACCGCCCTCGCCTGGGGGCTGTGGGCCGCGCAGGACGGGATGGCCGGCCGGCTCACCCCGGCGGATCTGGCCCGGCTCGCCCGGGGCGGCACCCGCCCCCTGGACCCGGCTGCCGGCCTGGCGCTGTTCGACGCCGCACTGCACCTCGACCTGCCGGCGCTGGTGCCGATCGGGCTCGATCTGGCTGCCGTCCGGGGCTCCGGCGAGGTGCCCGCCCTGCTGCGGGCGCTGTTGCCCCCGCCACCCCGCCGAGCCGTCAACGCCGGCTCCGCGCCCGCCTCCGCCAGGGGCTTCGCCGACCGGCTGGCCGAACTGGACGAACCCGACCGGGCCGCCCTGCTGCTGGACCTGGTGCGCACCCGGTGCGCCACCGTGGTCGGGCACACCGGCCCCGACCATGTCGAGCCGCGCCGCCCGTTCAAGGAACTCGGCTTCGACTCGCTGATGGCGGTGGAACTGAGCAACCGGCTCACCGCCGTCACCGGCGTCCGGCTCGCCCCGCACGCCGTGTTCAACCATCCCACCCCGGAGTTGCTCGCCGCGCACCTGCACGCCCGGCTGCTCGGCACCGCCGCCACAGAGGTCACCGACGCGACCACCGTCGCCCTCGACGAGCCGGTCGCCATCGTCGCGATGGCCTGCCGGTTCCCCGGCGGCATCGGCTCCCCCGAGGAGCTGTGGCGGCTGCTCGACGCGGGCGGGGACGTCATCGGCGCCCTGCCCGACGACCGGGGCTGGCCGCTGGCCGAGCTCTACGACCCGGCGCCCGGCACGCCCGGCCGGACGTACGTGCGGGCCGGCGGGTTCCTCACCGGGATCGCCGACTTCGACGCCGCGTTCTTCGGTATCAGCCCCCGCGAGGCACTCGCGATGGACCCGCAGCACCGGCTGCTGCTGGAAACCTCCTGGGAGGCGCTGGAACGCGGCGGCATCGACCCGGTGACCCTGCGCGGCAGCCGCACCGGCGTCTTCGCCGGCACGCACGGCCAGGACTACGCCGACCGGATCGCCCCGGGCGTCGTCTCCGACGACGGTGAGGTCACTGCCGACGAGGGACACCTGCTCACCGGCACGGCCGGCAGCGTCCTCTCCGGCCGGGTCGCGTACGCGCTCGGGCTGGAGGGGCCGGCGGTCACCGTGGACACCGCCTGCTCGGCGTCCCTGGTGGCGCTGCACCTGGCCGTCCAGGCGCTGCGTCAGGGCGACTGCGATCTGGCCCTGGCCGGCGGCGTGTCGGTGATGTCCACCCCCGCCGGGCTGACCGGGTTCAGCCGCCAACGTGGTCTCGCCGCCGACGGGCGGTGCAAGGCGTTCGCCGAGGAGGCCGACGGCTTCGGCATGTCCGAGGGTGTCGGGACGCTGGTGGTGGAACGCCTCTCCGACGCCCGCCGCCGGGGCCATCCGGTCCTCGCCGTGGTCCGCGGCTCGGCGGTCAATCAGGACGGCGCGTCCAACGGACTGACCGCCCCGAACGGGCCGTCCCAGGAACGGGTCATCCGGGCCGCGCTGGGCGCCGCCGGGCTGACCGCCGCCGAGGTGGACGTCGTGGAGGCGCACGGCACCGGCACGTCACTCGGCGACCCCATCGAGGCGGAGGCGATCCTCGCCACCTACGGGCAGCGCCCGGCTGACGCCCCGCCGGTACTGCTCGGCTCGGTCAAGTCCAACCTCGGGCACACCCAGGCCGCGGCCGGTGTGGCCGGGGTGCTGAAGATGGTCCTCGCCATGCGGCACGGCCGGCTGCCCCGCACCCTGCACGCCGAGCGCCGCAGCTCGCGCGTCGACTGGGAGTCGGGATCGCTGCGACTGCTGACCGAAGCCCGCCCGTGGCCCTCGGCGGACCGGCCGGCACGGGCCGGTGTCTCGTCGTTCGGCATCAGCGGCACCAACGCCCACGTGATCGTCGAGGCCGTCCCCGAGCCGGCACCGGAGGCGGCCGACTGGCCGACCCCGGAGCCGCCCGTCGGATCCACCCCGGAGACCGGCACCGGGAGGTTGCCGGAGACCGCAGCCGGGACGGCCCGCGCGCTGCCGTGGTTGCTGTCCGCGCGTACCCCGGAGGCGCTGGTCGGGCAGGCCCGCCGGCTGCGGGAGCACCTCGCCGCCGAGCGGCCCGACCAGCGGCCCCTCGACGTGGCCTGGTCCCTGGCCACCAGCCGCAGCACCTTCGACTCCCGGGCCGTGCTGGTCGGCGCGTCCCCGGACCGGATCGCCGCCGCCCTCGACGCGCTCGCCGAGGGCCGGCCCGACCCGGCCGTGGTACGCGGCGACGCGGGACCCGCCGGCCGGTGTGTCTTCGTCTTTCCCGGGCAGGGCTCGCAGTGGCTCGGCATGGGACTGGACCTGCTCGACGAGGCTCCGGTGTTCGCCGAGCGGATGGCGGCCTGCGACGCGGCGCTGCGGCCGTACCTGAACTGGTCGCTGCTGGACGTGCTGCGCCGGGTGCCCGGCGCGCCCGGCCTCGACGAGGTCGACGTGGTGCAGCCCGCCCTGTTCGCGATGATGGTGTCGCTGGCCGAGCTGTGGCGTTCCCACGGCGTTCAGCCGGCCGCCGTGGTCGGCCACTCGCAGGGCGAGATAGCCGCCGCCTGCGTCGCCGGGGTGCTCTCGCTGCCCGACGCCGCCCGGGTGGTGGCGCTGCGCAGCCGGGCGCTGCGGGCCCTGGCCGGGCACGGGGCGATGGCCTCCGTCGCGCTTCCCGCCGGCACGGTACGCGACCGGATCGCCCGGTTCGGCGACCGGATCGCGGTGGCCGCCGTGAACGGTCCGGCCGCCGTGGTGGTCTCCGGCGAGCCGGCGGCGGTGGAGGAACTCCTCGCCGAACTGGCCGGCGAGCAGGCCCGGGTCCGGCGGATCGCCGTCGACTACGCCTCCCACTCCGCCCAGGTGGAACGCATCCGCGACGAACTGGCCGAGGTGCTGGCGGGCATCGCCCCCGGCCCGGCGGCCGTGCCGCTCTTCTCCACCACCGACCTGCGCTGGCTCGACGGCGAGGAGATGGGCCCGGACTACTGGTACCGCAACCTGCGGCAGCCGGTCGAGCTGGAGCAGGCGATCCGGTCGCTTGCCGGCCAGGGCCATGACACGTACGTCGAGTGCAGCCCGCATCCGGTGCTCACCGTAGGCATCGAGGAGAGCCTCGCCGACCACGACGGCGAGACCGTGGTGGTCGGCTCGGTGCAACGCGACCAGGGCGACCGGGGGCGGTTCCTGCTCTCCCTGGCCCAGCTGCACGTGGGCGGAGTACCGGTGGACTGGCGGCCCGCGCTGGCCGGCGGCCGGCGGGTCGACCTGCCCACGTACGCGTTCGCCCACCGCCGCTACTGGCCCCGGCCCGTCTCCGGCCCCGGCGACGTCGGCGCCGCCGGCCTGGACGCCTCCGGGCATCCGTTGCTCGGTGCGTCGGTCGCGTTGGCCGAGGCGAGGGGACACCTGTTCACCGGGCGGCTGTCGACCGACGCGCAGCCGTGGCTGGCCGACCACCGGGTCACCGACAGCGTGCTGGTGCCCGGTACCGGCCTGGTGGAGCTCTGCCTCCGGGCCGGGGACGAGATCGGCCACCCGGTCCTCGACGAGCTGGTCATCGAGGCCCCGCTGACGCTGCCCGCCGAAGGGGCGACCCAGGTGCAGGTGGCGGTGGGCCCGGCCGGCGACGACGGACGCCGACCGGTGACCGTGCACTCCCGGCCCGCAGACGGCCCGGCCGGGGGCCCGTGGACCCGGCACGCCAGCGCGACCCTCTCCGCCGACCAGCCAGGCCCGCCGGCGCAGCTCACCACGTGGCCGCCGCGCGACGCCCGCCCCGTCGACCTGACCGGCTTCTATGCCGGACTGGCCGCCGACGGCTACGCGTACGGGCCGGCGTTCCAGGGGCTGCGCGCCGTGTGGACCAGCGGCGACGAGGTCTACGCCGAGGTGGAGCTGCCGCCGGCCCAGCGGGTCGACGCCGACCGCTACGGCCTGCACCCGGCCCTCTTCGACGCTGCTCTGCACGCCGCACACTTCGGCGGTCTCGCCGAGGCCGGGGCCGGCCGGCTGCTGCTGCCGTTCGCCTGGAACGGCGTCACCCTGCATGCCACCGGCGCAACCGCGCTGCGGGTGCGGCTCACCCAGGTCGGGCCGCACGCCATCGCGTTGACCGTCGCCGACCCGACCGGCGCCCCCGTCGTCGACGTGACCGCCCTGACGATGCGGCCGATCTCCGCCGCGGAGCTGGTGGTCGCTGACGACCGGGCCACCCGGGACGCCCTGTTCCGGGTCGACTGGACGCCGCTGCCGCCGGTCGACGAGGCCGCCCCGGTCGCCGCGGTGGCGATCGCCCCCGGCCTGGACGGGTTCCCGCTCCACCCGGGGCTGGACGGTCTCGCCGACGCCGTCGACGCGGGACTGAACCTGCCCGGGGCCGTGATCGTGCCGCTCGACGCGGAAGCCGCGCAGCCCGTCCCCAGGGCGGCCCGCCTCGCCGCCGTCCGGGCCCTCGACCTGATCAGGCGCTGGCTCACCGAGCCCCGCTGGGCGGCCTCGCGGCTGGTGCTGGTGACCCGGGGCGCGGTGGCCGTGCGCAGTGCCGGCGAGGTGACCGACCCGGCCGCCGCGGCGGCGTGGGGGCTGGTCCGCTCCGCCCAGTCGGAAAACCCCGACCAGATGGTCGTCGTCGACGTCGACGATGACGGAATCGCTGCCGACCAGGTCGCCTCCCTGCTGGCGGCGGCCGAACCGCAGGCGGCGATCCGGGGTGGCGTGGCGTACGTGCCACGGTTGGCGCGGGCCGGGTCGGCGGGCGAACTCGCCACACCGCCAGCCGCCGCGTGGCGGCTGGACGCGCCGGTGCGGGGCAGCCTGGAGAACCTCACCCTGGTCCCGACCGACGCCGACGCCGCCGTCCTGGGCCCCCGCGAGGTCCGGGTACACGTCCGTGCCGCCGGCCTGAACTTCCGCGACGTGCTCAACGCGCTCGGTCTCTACCCGGGTGATGCGGGGCCGCTCGGCGGCGAGGGAGCCGGCGAGGTCGTCGAGGTGGGCGCCGAGGTGACCGACCTGCGCCCCGGCGACCGGGTGTTCGGGGTGTTCGTGGGCTGCTTCGGGCCCGTCGCGGTCACCGACTGCCGGTTGCTGGCCCCGATGCCGGCCGGCTGGTCGTTCGTCGAGGCCGCGTCCGTGCCGGTGGTCTTCCTGACCGCGTACCACGGCCTGGTCAACCTGGCCGGGCTCACCCGGGGCGAGTCGGTGCTGGTGCACGCGGCGGCCGGCGGCGTCGGCATGGCCGCCGTACAACTCGCCCGGCACCTCGGCGCCGAGGTGTACGCCACCGCCAGCCCCGCCAAGTGGGACGCACTGCGGTCGATGGGCCTCGACGAGGACCACCTGGCGTCGTCCCGGACCCTCGACTTCGAGACCCGGTTCTCCGACGGCACCGGCGGCCGTGGCGTCGACGTGGTGCTGGACTCGCTGGCCCGCGAGTTCGTCGACGCCTCGCTGCGGCTGTTGCCGCGCGGCGGACGGTTCATCGAGATGGGCAAGACGGACATCCGCGACGCCGCCCAGGTCGCCGCCGATCACCCGGGAGTGGCCTACACCGCCTTCGACCTGACCCTGGAGGACCCCGACGAGGTGCGGCGGATGCTCGTCGTGCTGCTGGAACTCTTCGAGCGGGGCGCGCTCACCCCGCTGCCCACCCAGGTGTGGGACGTCCGTCAGGCACCGGAGGCGTTCCGGCACGTCAGCCAGGCCCGGCACGTCGGCAAGGTGGTACTCACCATGCCCCGGGCGTGGGACCCCGACGGCACCGTGCTGCTGACCGGGGGGACGGGGACCCTGGGCCAACTGGTCGCCCGGCGACTGGTCGAGACGCACGGCGTACGGCGGCTGCTGCTGGTCAGCCGGCGCGGCGAGCGGGCCCCCGGCGCGGCCGAAGCGGTCGCCGAGCTGCGATCCCTGGGCGCCGAGGCCACGGTGGTGGCGGCCGACGTGGGCGACCGGGACAGCCTGGCCGGGGCGCTGGCTGCGGTGCCGGCGCGGCACCCGCTGACCGCGGTCGTGCACCTCGCCGGCGTGCTCGACGACGGGGTGGTCACCACCATGACCGCGCAGCGCGTCGACACGGTGTTCGCGCCGAAGCTCGACGCCGCGTGGCACCTGCACGAGCTGACCCGTCACCTCGACCTGGCCGGGTTCGTGCTGTTCTCCTCCGGCGCGGGCGTCTTCGGCGTGCCCGGTCAGGCGAACTACGCGGCGGCCAACGCGTTCCTCGACGCGCTCGCGCTGGCCCGCCGTGCCGAGGGCCTGCCGGGACGGTCGTTCGCCTGGGGGCTGTGGGAGCAGGCCAGCGAGATGACCGCCAGACTGGACCGGTCCGATCCTCGGATCACCGCCCGGGACGGGCAGCTCGCGATCCCGTCCGACCTGGGGATGGCCCTGTTCGACGCGGGTCTGCGGATGGCCGAACCGGTGCTGGTGCCGACCAGGATCGACGTCACCGCGCTCGGCGAACGGGTCGGTCGCCCCCCGGCCCTGCTGCGCGGGCTGATGCGGCGGGAAAGGCCTAGCGTCCGGTCGGCCGCACCGACCGGCGGCGGGCGCACGTTCGCCGACGAACTGGCGGCGCTGGCCGGGCCCGATCGCCACAGCCTGGTGCTCGACCTGGTGCGCGAGCAGGCGGCGAGCGTGCTCGGACACGGCAGCCGCGCGGCGGTCGCCCCCGGCCGCGCGTTCAGCCAGATCGGGTTCGACTCGTTGACCGCCGTCGAGCTGCGCAACCGGCTGACCACGGCGACCGGTCTGCGCCTGCCGGCCACGCTGATCTTCGACTGTCCGGATCCGAACGCGCTGGCCACGTTCCTGGTGTCCCAGCTCGCGCCGGACACCGGCCCAGTGGTGCCGCCGGTCGTCACGGACCTCGAGAACCTGGAACGCTCGCTGACCGAGACCAGTGTCGAGCCGGAGCTGCACGCCCAGATCGGGTCCCGGCTGGAGGTGCTGATCGCCAAGTGGCGGACGATGCGCGCCGGATCGGGCGGCGACCCCGACCTCGACCTCGAACAGGCCAGCGACGACGACCTCTTCGACCTCATCGACTCCGAACTCGGCCTCTGATGGCCCTACGGCCGCCCCGGACAGCGGGAGCCGTCCCTTCGACAACGTGTCCGACCGACTCCGCGAGGAACCGATACCGATGCTGATGACCGACGTCCTGATCGTGGGCTACGGCCCGGTCGGTGAGATGCTCACGATCCTGCTGGCGCAGCGAGGCCTCACCGTCACCGCGGTCGAGCGGTGGGCCACCCCGTACAACTTCCCGCGTGCCGTTTCGTACGACGGTGAGGCGAGCCGCATCCTGGCCGCCGCCGGGGTCGCCGACCGTCTCGGCCCGGTGGTGGAGTCGTCGGGGGAGTACACCTTCAAGAACGGCTTCGGCCGGACCCTGCTGCACGTCAAGGTGACCGGCGACGGCCCGATGGGCTGGCCCGACTCGGTCTCCTTCCACCAGCCCGGCCTGGAGGCGCTGCTCGCCGAGCGGGCAACGGAACTGCCGGGCGTCACGGTGCTGCGCCCGCACCAGGTGACCGCCCTGGCCGAGCACGACGACCGGGTCGAGGTCACCATCGCCGGGCCGGCGGGCGAGGAGGTCCGCGCGGCCCGCTGGGTGGTGGGATGCGACGGGGCCAACAGCTTCGTCCGGGAACACCTGGGCAGCGACGTCACCGACCTCGGCTTCACGTACGACTGGCTGGTCTGCGACGTGGTGCCGCACGAGACCCGCGAGTTCAAGCCGAACAACCTCCAGGTCTGCGACCCGGCCCGGCCACGCACCGCCGTGTCGGCCGGCCCGGGGCACCGGCGGTGGGAGTTCATGCGGGTGCCGGGGGAGAGCCGGGAGGAGTTCGAGAGCGTCGAGAGCGCCTGGCGGCTGCTCGGCCTCTTCGACATCACACCCGAGAACGCGACCCTGGAGCGGTACGGCGTCTACACCACCCAGGCGTGCTCGGCCGACCGCTGGCGCTCCGGCCGGATCCTGATCGCCGGTGACGCGGCGCACGTGATGCCGCCGTTCATGGGGCAGGGGATGAGTTCCGGCTTCCGGGACGCGCTCAACCTCGCCTGGAAACTCGACCTGGTGCACCGCGGCCTCGCCGACGAGGCCCTGCTGGACACCTACCAGGACGAGCGCTGCGCGCACGTGCAGCACGCCATCCGGATGTCGATCGACTCGGGCACGGTCATCTGCGAGACCGACCGCACCGCCGCGGCCGGCAGGGACGCCGCCATGCTCGCCGAACTGCGTCGTCGGACCACCCGGGTCCGCACCCGCTCACTGTTGGAGCCCCTGGCCGGCGGGATCCTGCACAGCCGTACGGCCGACGCCCCCGACGCCGACCCCCTCGCCGCCGGCGCCGGCGTACCGATGCCGCAGGGACGGGTCGAGGTCGACGGTCGCGCCGGGCTCTTCGACGAGGTCGTCGGGACCGGCTTCGCCCTGATCTGCGCCGAGGACCCCGATGGGCTGCTCGACGCGGATGACCGGGCCTTCCTGGACTCCATCGACACCCGGGTCGTCCGGATGGCTCCCGCCGGTGCCCCCGCCCCCGGGTCCGGCGCCGCGCTTACCGCGTTCGACCTCGACGACGTCTACCTGACCCACCTCAAGCGGTACGACGCCGTGGCGGTGCTCGTCCGGCCGGACTTCTACGTCTTCGGTACGGCGGCCGACCCGGCCGGTGTGCCCGCGCTCGTCGAGGACCTGCGTCGGCAGGTCCGGCGCGGCTGATCAACAGACCACCCACCGGAAGGAACACCTCATGTTCGACAACCTGAAGATCGCCGGCCGGGCGATCCGCACGGTCTTCACCGCCGACCCCGTCACCCGGGTCCGGCGCTTCTACGAGATCCAGTCGCCCGACGTGGAGTTCGCGGCCCGCCGTACCCACTACATGAACGTCGGCTACTGGGCCGACGGGGCGACCGACCTCGACACGGCGGCCGAGGCGCTGGCCGACAAGCTGGCCGACGCCGCCGGGCTCAAGCCCGACGACACCGTCCTCGACGTCGGCTTCGGCTACGCCGACCAGGACTTCACCTGGCTGCGCGACCGCCGGGTCGGCAAGGTGCACGGACTGAACATCACCCCGCACCACGTCGAGGCGGCGCAGCGCCGGGCGCAGGAGGAGGGACTCGCGGACCGGACCGACTTCCGGCTGGGCAGCGCCACCGAACTGCCCTTCGAGGACAACACCTTCGACCGGGTCGTGGCGCTGGAATCCGCCTTCCACTTCTACCCGCGCAGCGCGTTCTTCGCCGAGGCGCTGCGGGTGCTGCGCCCGGGTGGCGTGCTGGCCACGGCGGACATCATCCCGGTCAGCGCCGACGTTGTCCGGGCCGCCATCCAGTCCGGCCCGCTGAGCTTCGTCAAGTTCAGCATCCCCAAGGAGAACTGGCACGACCGGGAGACGTACCGGCAGCAGCTCGCCGAAGCCGGCTTCGACAACCCGGAGGTCCAGTCGATCAAGGACCAGACCTGGGAGGGCTGGCGGGCGTACATGGCTGACCGGACCAACGACCCCGAGTTCCGCGCCGCCGTCAAGCCCGCCGTACGCAAGAGCATGGCCTCGCACTGGAAGAACCAGGACCTGATGAAGCGCGAGCTGGCGCAGCTCGACTACGTGATCGCGGTCGGCCACAAGCGGTGACAACCCGCACCGACGAGGGGCCCGCCGTCCGGTTGTGGCAACCGGAGGACGGGCCCCTCGCCGGTGGATCAGACGGCCGGTGCCGCGCTCAGCGCGGTCGAGATTGCCCGCAGGACCGCCGGCTGGTGCTCGGCCAGGAAGAAGTGCCCGCCCGGATAGACCTTCAGGTCGAACGGCCCGGTGGTGTGGGTCGACCAGGCCCGGGCCTCCTCGACGGTCGTCTTCGGGTCGGCGTCGCCGGTGAAGACGGTGATCGGGCAGTTCAGCGGCGGGCCCGGCCGGTAGGCGTAGGTCTCCGCGGCCCGGTAGTCACTGCGGATCGCCGGCAACGCGGCTCGCAGCATCTCCGGGTCCCCGAGGACGGCCGAGTTGGTGCCGCTCAGCTTCCGGACGTCGGCCAGCAGGCCCTCGTCGTCGAGCAGGTGCACCGTCTCGTGCCGCGCCTGGGACGGCGCGCGACGGCCGGACGCGAACAGGTGCGCGGCCGTACCGCCGTCCTGCTCGATCAGCCGGGCGAGCTCGAAACCGACGCTGGCCCCCATGCTGTGCCCGAAGATGGCCACCGGCTCGCCCAGCCAGGGCCGCAGCACGGTGAAGACCTCCCGCGCGAGCTGGTGGACGTCCCCGATGCACTTCTCGTGACGCCGATCCTGCCGGCCCGGATACTGGATCGACAGCACCTCCACACCGGGGGAGAGGCTGCGGGAGACGGGAAAGTAGAAGCTGGCGGACCCGCCGGCGTGGGGCAGGCACACCAACCGCCTGGCGCCGCCCGGCGCCGGGTGGAAGCGTCGCACCCACAAGCCGTTGTCGGTATCTGGCGTGGTCATCCTTGGCGGTCCTTCCGGCGGCTGCGGTTCGCGACCGGATCGACTCAGACCCGGTCGAGGCGACGCTAGTGCGGTGGGTCGGGACGGGACACCCCTAGCTGGCCCGTTGCCTGGTTAGGGGTTGTCCGCGCTCGCGTACACCCAATAACTTCTCCCCGCAGATGGGGATCCTCGTGGCTATCGGCCGAGCGAGCCGAACGACAGATACAGGTGTCGTCTGAGACTACTGCGCATTCGTACCGTCGCATACGTCGAGTCTCCGCCGTGCATCGCGATGGGCTGGGTTGATGGACACCGAAGACAAGCTCCGGGAGTACCTGAAGAGAGTCACCGCCGACCTGCGGCGGACCCGGCAAAGGCTCCGTGACGTCGAGGCCGACGCACAGCAGCCGATCGCGATCGTCGGCACCGGCTGTCGGTTCCCCGGCGGGGTGCGGACCGCCGAGGAGTTGTGGGACCTCGTCGCGGCCGGTGGGGACGCCATCGCCTCGTTCCCCGACGACCGCGGTTGGGATCTGGACACGCTCTACGACCCGGAGCGGTCCCGCCCGGGCACCTCCTCGGTCCGCGAAGGCGGCTTCGTGCCCGACGCCGCCGAGTTCGACGCCCGGCTCTTCGGGGTCTCGCCGCGCGAGGCGCTGGCGATGGACCCGCAGCAGCGGCTGCTGCTGGAGACGTCGTGGGAGGCTGTCGAGTCGGCCGGCATCGATCCGACCAGCCTGAAGGGCGCCCGGGTCGGCGTCTTCGCCGGCATGACCCACAGCGGGTACGCCCATCCGCCGGAGACCCCGCCGGCGGGCGTCGAGGACTACCTGGGTCTCGGAAACGCGGGCAGCATCGCCTCCGGTCGGGTGTCGTACTCGTTCGGGTTCGAGGGGCCGGCGGTGACGGTGGACACGGCGTGTTCGTCGTCGTTGGTGGCGTTGCACCTGGCGGTGCAGGCGTTGCGGTCGGGGGAGTGTGACCTGGCGCTGGCCGGCGGTGTCACCGTGATGCCGACCCCGGCGGTGTTCGTCGACTTCACCCGGCAGGGCAACCTGTCCCCCGTGGCCCGGTGCCGGGCGTTCGCCGACGCGGCGGACGGCACGGCGCTCGCCGAGGGCGTGGGCGTGCTGCTGGTGCAGCGGTTGTCGGATGCGCGGCGTGATGGGCGTCGGGTCCTCGCGGTGGTGCGTGGTACGGCGGTGAACCAGGACGGTGCGTCGAACGGGTTGACGGCGCCGAACGGTCCGTCGCAGCAGCGGGTGATCCGTCAGGCCCTCGCGAATGCCGGGCTGGGCGTCGGGGACGTGGATGTCGTGGAGGCGCACGGCACGGGTACGACGTTGGGTGACCCGATCGAGGCGCAGGCTCTGTTGGCGACCTATGGGCAGGGTCGTGACGAGCCGTTGTTGTTGGGGTCGGTGAAGTCGAACATCGGTCACACCCAGGCTGCTGCCGGGGTGGCGGGGATCATCAAGATGATCTCGGCGATGCGGCACGGGACGGTGCCGGCGTCGTTGCATGTGGATGCGCCGTCGTCGCATGTGGACTGGTCGTCGGGTGCGGTCGAGTTGGTGACGCAGTCGCGGGCCTGGCCGGCGGTGGAGCGGGCCCGTCGGGCCGGGGTGTCGTCGTTCGGCATTTCCGGCACCAACGCGCACGTGATCCTGGAGCAGCCGGAGCCGGAGACCGAGCCGGATGCTGAGGTCGGGGCGGAGCCGGTGACCGCGACGGCGGCCGCGTCGCGGGCGGAGCCCGCGGGCACGCCTGTCGGGTTGCCGGTGCCGTGGATGGTGTCGGGGCGTTCGGAGCGGGGCCTGGCGGGTCAGGCGGCGCGGTTGGCGTCGTTCGTACGCGATCGTTCGGATCTGTCGGTGGCGGACGTGTCGTGGTCGTTAGCGACGACTCGGGCGGCGTTGGAGCACCGGGCGGTGGTGTGGGGCTCGGACCTGGACGAGTTGGTGGCGGGCCTGTCGGCGGTTGCCGAGGGCCGGTCGGCGGTGTCGGGTGTGGTGTCGGCTGGTCGTCGTGCGGTGTTGTTCACGGGTCAGGGTTCGCAGCGCGCCGGCATGGGTCGGGAACTGTACGACTTGTTCCCGGTCTTCGCCTCGACGTTTGACGAGGTGTGTGGGCGGTTCGACGGGCTGTTGCCGGGTGCGTTGCGGGACATCGTGTTCGCCGAGCCGGGCTCTGCGGATGCCGGCTTGTTGGATCAGACGGTGTTCGCGCAGGCGGGGTTGTTCGCGGTGGAGGTGGCGTTGTGGGAGCTGCTCACCTCGTGGGGTGTGCGGGCGGATTTCCTGGCGGGTCATTCGGTCGGTGAGGTGACGGCGGCGTACGTGGCGGGGATGTTGTCCCTGGCCGATGCGTGTGTGTTGGTGTCGGCGCGGGGCAGGTTGATGCAGGCGCTGCCGGCCGGTGGGGTGATGGCGGCGGTTGGTGCGCCGGAGGAGCAGGTCGCCGAGCTGATCGATTTCTCGGGTGTGGCGGTGGATGTGGCGGCGGTGAACGGGCCGTCGTCGGTGGTGGTGTCGGGTGTGGCGGGTGAGGTGGCGGTGGTGGTGACGGCCTCGCGTGAGCGGGGTTGGCGGGTCAAGGAACTCGCGGTCAGTCACGCGTTCCATTCGCGGTTGATGGATCCGATGCTGGACGAGTTCGCGTCGGTGGTGGCGGGGCTGTCGTGGCAGCCACCGAAGATTCCGATCGTGTCGAACGTGACCGGTGCCGTGGCCGACGCCGGTCAGATCACCGACCCCGCCTACTGGGTGCGGCATGTGCGGCAGCCGGTGCGGTTCGCCGACGCGGTGCGGACCCTCCACCAGCAGGACGTGACACAGTTCCTGGAAATCGGCCCGGACGCCGTACTGACCGCGATGGCGCAGGACTGCGTCGAGGCGACCGACGACGTCCGGTTCACCGCCACGCTACGTGCCGGCCACCCCGAGGCCGGCACCCTGCTCACCGCCGTGGCCGAGCGGTACGTCACCGGCGGCCACGTCGACTGGGCCGGGTACCTCGCCGGCACCGGAGCCCAGCCCCGCACGGTCGACCTGCCCACGTACGCCTTCGACCACCAGCGGTACTGGCTCAACGTCACCACCGGCGGCCTGGGGGCACCCGGGCTCGGCGTACGCGCCGTCGACCACGCACTGCTCGGCGCCGCCGTGCCGGTGGCCGGTGACGACGTGCGGATCTTCGGCACCGAGCTGTCCGCGCGGACCCACCCGTGGCTCGCCGAGCACGTCGTCTGGGACTCGGTGGTGGTGCCGGGCGCCGCCCTGGTCGAGATGGTCCTGCACGCCGGCGCGCAGGTCGGTTGCGACGCGTTGGACGAGCTGACCCTGCAGGCGCCGCTGACGCTCGCCGGGCAGGGCGCGCGGGCGGTGCAGGTGAAGCTGGGGGCGGCGGACGAGGAGGGACGCCGACCGGTCACCATCCACTCCCGCGCCGCAGCCGACCCCGACGGGGAATGGGACCGCCACGCCACCGGAGTCGTCTCTGCCGCCGCACCGCACCCCGACGGGCCAGACCCGTCCCCCTGGCCACCCCCCGCCGCCGCCCGCGTGCCGGTCGACACCGTCTACGCCGAACTGTCCCGTCTCGGCGTCGAGTACGGCCCGCTCTTCCGCGGCCTGCGCGCGCTCTGGCGTACCGGTGACGAGGTGTGCGCCGAGGTGGCGGTGCCCGACGGCACCGAGGTCGGCGGCTTCGGCATCCACCCCGCCCTGCTGGACGCCGCATTGCATGTCGTCGGCCTGCTCGACGAGGAACCGGAGGCGTCCGGCGTCCGGCTCCCCTTCGCCTGGACCGGCGTCACCCTCTCGGCGGTCGGCGCGACCGCGCTGCGGGTGCGCGCCCGGCGCAGCGGCGGCGGGGTCACCCTGACCCTGACCGATCCGACCGGCGCCCCCGTCGCCCGGATCGCCTCGCTGGTCTCCCGCCCGGTGACCGCCGACCAGGTACGCGGTGCCGGGACCACCGTCGACTCACTCTTCGACGTCGCCTGGCAGGCCGTGCCTTCGGGTGCCCCGACGACGGCCCGCACGGTGCTCCTCGGTGCCGGCCCGTCCGGCCCGGGCGACCTCACCAGGCACGGGCTCACCGAACTGGCCGAGGCGGTCGGGTCCGGCCGGCTCGACCCGGACCTGGTGCTGCTCCCGGCCTATTCCGACGACGAGGCCGACCCGGTCCCCACCGGCACCCGGACCCGGCTCGCCACCGTGCTCACCGCCGTGCAGGGCTGGCTGGCCGACGACCGGCTGGCGGACCGGCGGCTGGTCGTGCTGACCCGGGGGGCGGTCCCCGCCGGCGACACCGGCAGGGTGACCGACCTGCCCGGTTCGGCGGTCTGGGGCCTGCTCCGGTCGGCCCAGGCGGAGCACCCCGACCGCTTCGTGCTCGTGGACCTCGACGAGGCGCAGCGACCGGAGCCCGACGGGGCCGCCGGCACGGTCGACCTGGCCGCCGGCACGGTCGACCTGGCCGCCGGCACGGTCGACCTGGTGGCCCGCGCGGTCGCCACCGGCGAACCCCAGCTCGCGATCCGGGGTGACCGGGTGCTCGCGCCCCGGCTCGCGCCCGCCGCCCTCGATCCGGCGCTGGGCGCCGAACTCGACCCCGACGGGACGGTCCTGGTCACCGGCGCCACCGGCGCCCTCGGTGGCCTGCTGGCCCGACACCTGGTCGCCGCGCACAAGGTGCGCCACCTGCTGCTGGTCAGCCGGCGGGGGCCGGACGCCTCCGGCGCGGCGGAGCTGCTGACCGAGTTGACCGCGCTGGGCGCGCAGGCCCGGCTGGTGGCCGGCGACGTGGCGGACCGGGACTGTCTCGCCGCGCTGTTGACCGGCGTCCCCGCCGAGCACCCACTCACCGGCGTGGTGCACGCCGCAGGCGTCCTCGACGACGCGGTGATCTCGGCGCTGACCCCCGAGCGGATGTCCGCCGTGCTGTCCGCCAAGGCCGACGCCGCCTGGCACCTGCACGAGCTGACCCGAGGGCGCGGCCTGTCGATGTTCGTGCTCTTCTCGTCGGTCGCCGGCATCCTCGGCGGCCCGGGACAGGGCAACTACGCCGCCGCGAACGCGTTCCTCGACGGCCTCGCCCACCATCGGCACGCCTCGGGTCTCGCCGCCACCGCCCTGTCCTGGGGGCTCTGGGCCGAGGACAGCGGGATGACCGGTGGCCTCGACGCCGCCCAGCGGCAACGGATGAGCCGCAACGGCCTCAACCCGCTCGACACCGCTCAGGCGCTCGACCTGTTCAGCGCCAGCCTGCGCGGTGGCCGCGCCCACCTGGTGCCCGCGCTGCTCGACACCGCCGCGCTGCGCCGCCAGTCCGACACCGGCCAGCTCCCGGCACCGCTGCGTGGCCTGGTCCGGGCCCGCCGTCGGGTGCTCGACGTCGGCGGCGACGCCGGTCCGTCCTTCCCGCAACGGCTGGCCGGCACGCCGGAGGCCGAGCGCGGCCGGCTGGTGGAGGAGCTGGTCAAGGCGCAGGTAATCGAGGTGCTCGGCTACCCGTCGTCCACCGTCATCCCGTCCGGGCAGACGTTCACCGGCCTCGGCTTCGACTCGCTGACCGCGGTGGAGCTGCGCAACCGGCTGACCACCGTCACCGGAATCCGGCTGCCGGCGAGCCTCATCTTCGACAGCCCGACGCCCGCCGCGCTGGCCGACTTCCTGCTGGCCGACGTCGCGCCGCCCGCGCCCGCGTCGGGCCTGCTGACCGAGTTGGACCGGCTGGAGGCCGCGTTCGCCGCGACCGAACCGGACGAGCTGGAACGGCTCGCCGCCGACGACGAGACACGTACCGCCGTGGCGGTCCGCCTCCGGGCACTGGTCACCAGGTGGAGCGACGCCACCGACCGGTTGGCCGACGTCAGCCAGGCCATCGACGATGCCTCGGACGACGAGCTGTTCGACTTCATCGACCAGAAGTTCGGCCGATCCTGACCACGAGTCCGCCGCTTGCCCCTTAGCGACAGGTGATCAACCGATGGCGAACGAAGCCAAACTCCGCGAGTACCTCAAGCGCGTCACCGCTGATCTGCACGAGACCAGCGAACGCCTGAGGGCCGTCGATGAGCAGAACCACGAGCCCATCGCGATCGTGGGGATGAGCTGTCGCTACCCGGGCGGGGTGCACACCCCGGAGGCGCTGTGGCGACTGGTCGAGTCCGGCAGCGACGCCGTCACGCTGTTCCCGACCGACCGGGGCTGGGACGTGGAGAACCTCTACGACCCCGACCCGGACGCGCCCGGTCGGTCGTACACCCGCGAGGGTGGCTTCCTGCACGACGCCGGTGAGTTCGACGGGGCGTTCTTCGGCATCTCTCCCCGGGAGGCCCTGGCGATGGACCCGCAGCAGCGCCTGCTGCTGGAGGTGGCCTGGGAGGCCGTCGAGCGGGCCGGCATCGCCGCCGACTCGCTCAAGGGCAGCCAGACCGGTGTCTTCACCGGCGTGATGTACCACGACTACGTGTCCCGGCTGAACGGCGTGCCGGACGAGGTCGAGGCGTTCGTCGGCACCGGCAACCACGGCAGCGTCGTCTCCGGCCGGATCGCGTACACGTTCGGGTTCGAGGGCCCGGCGGTGACCGTCGACACCGCCTGCTCCTCCTCACTGGTGGCCCTGCACCTGGCCGCGCAGGCGCTGCGCTCCGGCGAGTGCACCCTCGCGCTGGCCGGCGGCGTCACCGTGATGGCCAGTCCCGACACGTTCATCGGCTTCAGCCGTCAGCGCGGCCTCTCCCCGGACGGACGGTGCAAGTCCTTCGCGGCAGCCGCGGACGGCACCGGCTGGAGCGAGGGTGCCGGGCTGCTGCTGCTGGAACGGCTCTCCGACGCCCAGCGCAACGGACACCAGGTGCTCGCCGTGGTGCGCGGCACCGCCGTCAACCAGGACGGCGCCTCCAACGGCCTCACCGCGCCGCACGGCCCGTCGCAACAGCGGGTGATCCGTCAGGCACTGGCAAACGCCCGGCTCTCCCCGGCCGACGTGGACGCGGTGGAGGCCCACGGCACCGGAACCCGACTCGGCGACCCCATCGAGGCGCAGGCGCTGCTCGCCACCTACGGCCGGGACCGGCCCGCCGACCAGCCCCTGTGGCTCGGCTCGATCAAGTCCAACCTCGGGCACACCCAGGCCGCGGCCGGGGTCGCCGGCGTGATCAAGATGGTCATGGCGATGCGGCACGGCGTCCTGCCGAGGACCCTGCACGTCGACGAGCCGTCCCCGCACGTCGACTGGTCGGCCGGCGCCGTGAGCCTGCTCCGCGAGCCGCGCCCGTGGCCGCGCGGATCCCGGCCGATGCGGGCCGGCATCTCCTCCTTCGGCGTCAGTGGCACCAACGCCCACGTCATCGTCGAGGCCGCCGCGCCCGCCCCGCAGCCGGCCGCCGACACCGTCGCCGGGCCCGACCCGCTGCCGTGGGTCGTCTCCGCGCGCAGTGCGGCCGGCCTCACCGCCCAGGCGGACCGGCTGCGCTCCTGGCTGGCCGACCACCCCGACGCCGCGCCCGCCACGGTGGGCCGGGCCCTGGCCGCCGGAAGGTCCACCCTGGAACACCGGGCCGTGGTGCTCGGAGCCGACCGGGACGAACTGGTCGCCGGGCTCGGCGCGCTGGCCGACGGCATACCGGCGGCGTCCGTGCGGCGCGGGGTCGCCAGCCCCACCCGCGTCGCGGTCCTCTGCACCGGCCAGGGCGCCCAGCGGGCCGGGATGGGCCGGCGGTTGTACGCCGCGTTCCCGGTCTTCGCCGCGGCCTTCGACGCCGCCCGCGCGGAACTGGACCGGCACCTCGACCGGCCCCTGAACGAGGTGCTCGACGGTCCCGCCGACGTGCTCGACCGCACCGGCTACGCCCAGGCGGCGCTGTTCGCCGTCGAGGTGGCGGCGTACCGGCTCGTCGAGTCCTGGGGCGTCGTGCCGGACTTCGTGACCGGGCACTCGGTCGGTGAGGTGGCCGCCGCGCACGTCGCCGGCGTGCTGTCGCTGCCGGACGCCGCCCGTCTGGTCGTCGCCCGGGGCACCCTGATGCAGGCGCTGCCAACCGGTGGCGCGATGGTGTCCATCCGCGCCACCGAGGCGGAGGTGCGCCGACACCTGGCCGCCGCCGAGGCGGCCGGCGCCGAACTGGCCGTCGTGAACGGCCCGGAGTCCGTCGTCCTCTCCGGCGACGAGGACGCGGTGTTGGCGGTCGCCGGGCACTTCTCGGCCCTCGGTCGGAACACGAAGCGGCTGCGGGTCAGCCACGCGTTCCACTCCGCCCGGATGGATCCGATGCTCGACGCGTTCGCCGACGTGCTCGGGCAGTTGACCTTCGCCGCGCCCCGGATCCCCGTGGTCTCCACCGTGACCGGCGCGGTGCTCAGCCCGGACGAGGTCCGCTCCCCGGCGTACTGGCTGCGTAACGTCCGCGACACGGTCCGCTTCGACGCGGCCGTGGCCACCCTGCGGGAGCTCGGGGTGGGCGCGTACGTCGAGGTGGGCCCGGGCGGGGTGCTCTCCGCGCTGACCCAGGAGATCGTCGGGTCGGAGCAGGCGGTGTGCGCCCCGGTGCTGCGCGCCGACTCCGACGAGGCGGCGACCGCGCTGGCCGCCGCGGGCACCGTCTGGACCCGGGGTGTCCCGGTGAACTGGACCGCCCTGTTCGCCGGCCCGCCCGTGCCGGTCGACCTGCCGACGTACGCGTTCCAGCGCCAGCGCCACTGGCTGCTGCCCCTGCCGCAGGCCGCCGACGTGACCGCCGCCGGACTGACCCCGACCGGCCACCCACTGCTCGGCGCGGTGTTCCGCTCGGCCGACGGTGACGAGGTGACGCTCACCGGCCGGCTGTCGGTGGAGAGCCAGCCCTGGCTGGCCGAGCACGCCGTACGCGACGTGCTGCTCTTCCCCGGCACCGGGTTCGTGGAAATGGCGCTGCGCGCCGGCGCGGAGGTCGGCGCCGACCGGCTCGCCGAGCTGACCCTGGAGGCGCCGCTGGTGCTGCCGGAGACCGGCGGCGTCGACGTGCAGGTCGCCGCCGAACGTACCGGCGGCGAGGCCTGGCAGTTGACGGTCCACGCCCGCCGGTCCGGCACCGACGACCTGTGGGTCCGGCACGCCACCGGCCTGCTCACCCCGGAGCCGGGGGAGGGCGGGACCGCGCTGGCGGACTGGCCGCCATCCGGTGCCACCGCCCTGGACGTGTCGGAGCTGACCGGGCGGGCGGCGCAGGCCGGGTTCACCTACGGCCCGGCCTTCCAGGGGCTGCGCGCCGCCTGGCGGGTCGGCGCCGATGTGTACGCCGAGGTGGCGCTCCCCGAGCCGGCAGCCGACGAGGCCGGCGGGTACGGGTTGCACCCGGCGTTGCTCGACGCCGCCGTGCAGGCGGTCGGGCTGGGCATCGTCGACCCCGGCCAGGCTCGAATGCCGTTCTCCTGGTCGGCCGTGACGCTGTCCGCCCACGGCGCCGACACGCTGCGGGTACGGCTGACCCCCACCGCCCCGGACACGGTGACCATGCTGGTCGCGGACGCCGCCGGTGAGCCGGTCGCCCGGGTCGGGTCCCTGCTGCTGCGGCCCCTGCCGGCCGCAGAGCTGACCTCCGGCGGGTCCCCGTGGCGTCGCTCGCTGTTCCGCCTCGACTGGCCCCGGCACGCCGGCGGCGCCGGAGCGTCCGACGGCACGACCTGGGCGGTCCTCGGCGACCACCCCGTGCCGCTGTCGTCCGGCCCGGCCGCCGTCCGGCACGCCGACCTCGACGCGTTGTTCGACGCCGGGGTGCCCGACGTCGTCGTGTTCCCGGTGGCCGGTGCCACCGCGACCGGCCCCGGACCGGTCCACGACCTGCTCGCCGAGGTCCTCGCCGTGCTCCAGGGCTGGCTCGCCGCCGAGCGGCACACCGGCGGGTCCCGGCTGGTGGTGCTCACCAGCGGTGCCGTCGCCGTGGCCGACGACGCGGACGTCGTCGACCTGGCCGGCGCCGCCGTCTGGGGCCTGCTCCGGTCCGCGCAGGCCGAGCATCCGGGCCGGTTCCTGGTCGTCGACGTCGACGACCGGGAGAGTTCCGCGTCCGCCCTCGTCGGCCTACTGTCCACCGACGAGCCGCAGGCGGCGGTGCGCGACGGGGTGGTCCGGGTGCCCCGGCTCGTCGCCGCACCGGAATCCGACGCACCGGCGCCGTCGCTGGACCCGGACGGCACGGTGCTGGTCACCGGCGGCACCGGTGCCCTGGGCGCACTGCTCGCCCGCCACCTGGTCACCCGGCACGGGGTCCGCCACCTGGTGCTGACCAGCAGGCGCGGGGCCGACGCGGACGGTGCCGCCGACCTGCTCGCCGACCTCGCCGACCTGGGCGCCACCGCGAGGGTCGAGGCGTGCGACGCCGCCGACTCCGACGCCCTCGCCGCACTGCTGGACCGCGTCGATCCGGCGCACCCGCTGACCGGCGTGGTGCACACCGCCGGCGTGCTGGCCGACCGCACCCTGACCTCGCTCACCGCCGAGTCCCTCGGCGAGGTGCTCCGGCCGAAGGTGGACGCCGCCGCGCACCTGCACGAGCTGACCGCTGGCAGCGACCTCGCACTCTTCGTCACCTACTCCTCGGCGGCGGGCGTGACGGGCAGCCCCGGCCAGGCCAACTACGCGGCGGCCAACGCCTTCCTGGACGCGCTCGCCCACCGGCGACGGGCCACGGGCCTCCCGGCGCTCTCCCTGGCCTGGGGACCGTGGGTCGAGTCGGGCGGCGGCATGACCGCCGGCCTCGACCGGGCCGACACCGACCGGCTGGCCCGCGCGGGCGTCCGGCCGATCCCCCAGGCGGACGGCCTCGCGCTCTTCGACGCCGCCCTGCTCACCGGCCTGCCGGCGACGGTGCCGATGGCGCTGGACGGCCCGGCGCTGCGTGCCCAGGCCGAGGCGGGCACCCTGCCGTCGGTCCTGCGTGGCCTGGTCCGCGCGCCCCGACGCCGGGCCGCGCGGTCCGGCCCGGCGGAGACCGCCGCCCTGACCGAACGGCTGGCCGGGCTCGACCGCGAGGAGCGCGCCGCCGCCCTGCTGCGGCTCGTCCTCGACCAGGTCGCGGCGGTGCTGGGGTACGCCGACGCAGCCGCCGTCGAGGCCGGACGTCCGTTCACCGAGCTGGGCTTCGACTCGCTGACCGCCGTGGAGCTGCGCAACCGGCTGGGCGCGGTGACCGGCCTGCGTCTGCCGGCGACCCTGATCTTCGACCACCCGACCCCGCTGAGCCTGGCCGACCACCTGGACGCCGAGACCGGGACCGACGCCGGTCGACTGCCGGTCCCGGTCGCTGCCGTCGCGGCGCTCGACGAGCCGATCGCGATCGTCGGCATGAGCTGCCGCTATCCCGGCGGCGTACGCTCACCGGAGCAGTTGTGGGACCTCCTGGTGTCCGGCGGGGACGGCATCACCAGCTTCCCCGCCGACCGTGGGTGGGACGTCGGCGACCTGTACGACCCGTCCGGGGCGCGCAGGGGCAGCAGCTACGCCCGCGAGGGCGGCTTCCTGGCCGACGCCGGCGACTTCGACGCCACCCTGTTCAAGATCTCCCCGCACGAGGCCCTCGCCATGGACCCGCAGCAGCGGCTGCTGCTGGAGACCTCGTGGGAGGCGATCGAGGACGCCCGGATCGACCCGCTCGCGCTGCGGGGCCGTCCGGTCGGCGTGTTCGCCGGAATGATGTACCACAACCACGCCGCCGGTCTGGCCGACGTTCCGGAGGCCCTCGACGGCTACCTCGGCGTCGGCACGGCCAGCAGCGTGTTGTCGGGTCGGGTGTCGTACTCGTTCGGGTTCGAGGGGCCGGCGGTGACGGTGGACACGGCGTGTTCGTCGTCGTTGGTGGCGTTGCACCTGGCGGTGCAGGCGTTGCGGTCGGGGGAGTGTGAGCTGGCGCTGGCCGGCGGCGTCACCGTGATGGCGACGCCCGAGACGTTCATCGACTTCTCCCGCCAGCGGGGCATGGCCCCCGACGGCCGGTGCAAGTCGTTCTCCGAGGCCGCGGACGGCACCGGTTGGTCCGAGGGCGTGGGCGTGCTGCTGGTGCAGCGGTTGTCGGATGCGCGGCGTGCCGGGCGTCGGGTGTTGGCGGTGGTGCGTGGTACGGCGGTGAACCAGGACGGCGCGTCGAACGGGTTGACGGCGCCGAACGGTCCGTCGCAGCAGCGGGTGATCCGTCAGGCCCTCGCGAACGCCCGGCTGGGTGTCGGGGACGTCGACGTGGTGGAGGCGCACGGCACGGGCACGACGTTGGGTGATCCGATCGAGGCGCAGGCGCTGCTGGCCACGTACGGGCAGGACCGCGACGACCGTGACGCGCTGCTGTTGGGATCGGTGAAGTCGAACATCGGTCACACCCAGGCGGCTGCCGGGGTGGCCGGGATCGTCAAGATGATCCTGGCGATGCGGTACGGGACGGTGCCGGCGTCGTTGCACGTGGATGCGCCGTCGTCGCATGTGGACTGGTCGTCGGGTGCGGTCGAGTTGGTGACGCAGTCGCGGGACTGGCCGGCGGTGGAGCGGGCCCGTCGGGCCGGGGTGTCGTCGTTCGGCATCTCCGGCACGAACGCCCACGTGATCATCGAGCAGGGTGAGTCGGAGTCCGTCCCGGCATCCGGCGGGCCTGTCGGGTTGCCGATGCCGTGGGTGGTGTCGGGGCGTTCGGAGCGGGGTCTGGCGGGTCAGGCGGCGCGGTTGGCGTCGTTCGTACGCGATCGTTCGGATCTGTCGGTGGCGGACGTGTCCTGGTCGTTGGCGACGACCCGGGCGGCGTTGGAGCACCGGGCGGTGGTGTGGGGTTCGGACGTCGACGAGTTGGTGGCGGGCCTGTCGGCGGTTGCCGAGGGTCGATCGTCGGTGTCGGGTGTGGTGTCGGCGGGTCGTCGGGCGGTGCTGTTCACGGGTCAGGGTTCGCAGCGCGTCGGGATGGGTCGGGAGCTGCACGACGCGTTCCCGGTGTTCGCCTCGGCCTTCGACGAGGTGTGTGCCCAGTTCGACGGCTTGTTGCCGCGTCCTCTGGGTGAGGTGGTCTTCGCCGAGCCGGGATCCGTCGACGCCGCTCTGCTGGATCAGACGGTGTTCGCGCAGGCTGGTCTGTTTGCGGTCGAGGTGGCGTTGTGGGAGTTGCTCGCGTCGTGGGGTGTGCGGGCGGACTACCTGGCTGGTCACTCGATTGGTGAGGTGACGGCGGCGTACGTGGCGGGGATGTTGTCGCTCTCCGATGCGGGCGTCCTGGTTTCCGCGCGAGGCCGGTTGATGCAGGCGCTGCCGGCCGGTGGGGTGATGGCGGCGGTCGGTGCGGCCGAGAGTGTGGTGCGGGAGGTCATCGACGCCTCGGGTGCGGCAGTCGACGTGGCGGCGGTGAACGGCCCGGCGTCGGTGGTGGTGTCGGGTGCGGGCGGTGAGGTCGCCTCGGTGGTGGCGGTCTGCCGTGAGCGGGGGTGGCGGGTCAAGGAGCTTTCGGTCAGTCACGCGTTCCACTCGCGGTTGATGGACCCGATGCTGGACGAGTTCACGTCGGTGGTGGCGCGGCTGGACTGGCAGCCGCCGAGAATCCCGATCGTGTCGAACGTGACCGGCGCGGTCGCGGACGCCGGGGAGATCACCGACCCGGGTTACTGGGTGCGACACGTGCGGCAGCCGGTGCGGTTCGCCGACGGTGTGGCGGCGTTGCGGGATCAGGGTGTGGACACGTTCCTGGAGGTCGGTCCGGACGCGGTCCTCACCGCCATGGTGGCGGAGATCGTCGCGGATGGTGCGGTGCGGCGGATTCCGGCGTCGCGGCGGGACCAGGCGGAGACCGACGCGCTCACCTCGGCCGTCGGGCAGCTGTGGGTCGCTGGTGTCGCGGTCGACTGGGCGGCATACCACGGCCAGACCGGTGCCCGGCCGGGCGTGGTCGACCTGCCCACGTACGCCTTCGACCACCGACGCTACTGGATCAATGCGGCGACGCGGTCCTACCGGCCGACTGTCGCCGGGCGTACCACGGCCGACGAGGACTTCTGGCGGGCGATCGAAGCGGAGGACCTGGCGACTCTCGCCGAGAGCCTGGCCGTCGACGCCGACGCCCCGCTCGCGGACGTGCTGCCGGCACTGTCCACCTGGCGACGCCGCCGAGACGCCGAGACGGCCCTCGACTCCTGGCGCTACCGGGTGGCCTGGCAGCCGCTCACGGACGACCCCGCCCACGCCGAGGCGACCGATTTCCTGCTCGTTGTACCGGCCGACGCGGGCCCGGAGGCGACTGACTGGGCGGCTGCCCTCGGCGCCGCCGGCGGGCGGATCGTCGAGGTCGACGCCGCGTACGACCGGAAGCGGATCGCCCACGACCTCGTCGAGGCGTTGGCCGGCCGGGCCGGGGACACGCTGCCCGTGCTCTCCCTCCTCGCGTTCGACGGCCGGCCGCACGCCGGGGCCGGTTCCGTTCCGGCGGGCCTCGCCGGCACGGTCGCCCTCGCGCAGGCGTTCGGGGACGCCGGGATCACCGCCCGGCTCTGGATCGCCACCCGCGGCGCGGTCTCCGTCGGATCCCGGGACCGGCACGTCGATCCCGCGCAGGCGATGGCGTGGGGCTTCGGCAGCGTGCTGCGGGCCGAGCACCCGCACCGGTGGGGTGGCCTCGTCGACGTCCCCGAGCAACCGGACCAGAGCGTCGTGCGCATGCTCCGGACGCTGATCGCCGGCTCCGGCCAGGAGGACGAGGTCGCCCTGCGCCAGAACGGCGGGCACGCCCGCCGGCTGGTCCGGGCGACGTACCGGGACACCGGCGCCCCCCGTTCCTGGACGCCTCGCGGCACGGTGCTGATCACCGGTGGCACCGGGGCCCTCGGCGGGCACGTCGCCCGTGCCTTGGCCGGGGAAGGTGCCGAACACCTCCTGCTGGTCAGCCGGCGAGGTGCCGAGGCGCCGGGCGCGGTCGCCCTCGCCGAGGAACTCACCGGGATCGGCAGCCGGGTCACCCTCGCGTCCTGCGACGTGGCCGACCGGGCCGCGCTCGCGGCACTGCTCGACTCGATTCCCGACGAGCTCCCGCTGAGCGCGGTCGTGCACACCGCTGCCGCCCTCGACGACAACGTGGTCGACGCGGTGAGCGTCGACCAGTTGGCCACCGCCCTGCGGGCAAAGGTCGACGCCGCGCGCAACCTGGACGAACTGACCCGGGGCGCGGACCTGTCCGCCTTCGTCCTCTTCTCCTCCCTCGCCGGTCTCATCGGCGCCGCAGGGCAGGCCACCTACGCCCCGGGCAACGCCTTCCTCGACGCCCTGGCGCAGCATCGTCGCGCGGAAGGGCTGCCGGCGACCTCGCTCGCCTGGGGCCTGTGGGCCGACGGCGGAGTGAGCGCCGGTGAGTTCGAGCAGCGGCTGAGCCGTACCGGCTTCGGCGCGATGGCACCGGAGACGGCCGTCCGCGCCCTCGCCCGCGCGCTGGACCGCGACGAGACGTACCTCGTGGTGGCCGACATCGACTGGGCCCGGGTGGCCGCCGCCGGCGGTCGGCGCCCCGACCCGCTGGTCCGGGACCTTCTGGCCGAGGCCGGAGTGGCGGGAGCCGCCAACGCGCCCGTGCCGGCGGCCGACCTGCGCCTTCACCTATCGGGAATGTCCGGTACGGAGCAGCTGCGCGCCCTTCGTGAACTCGTCCGCGCCGAGGTCGCCGCCGTGCTGGGCCACGAATCCGCCGGACTGGTGGCACCGGAACGGGCGTTCCAGGACCTCGGCTTCACGTCGCTGGCAGCGGTTGAGCTGCGCAATCGGCTCGACGCGGCCACCGGTCTCACGTTGCCGAGCACGCTCGCCTTCGACTATCCGAACTCGACGGCCCTCGCCGGGCACATCCACGCGGAGCTGTCCGGTGGGCAGGCGCCTGCCGCTTCCGCCTCCGTCGCCGGCCCCGTCGTGGGCGACGACCCGATCGTCGTCGTCGGCATGGGCTGCCGTTTCCCCTCCGGCGCCGAGTCTCCGGAAGGGCTCTGGGAGCTGCTGACGGCCGGAGTCGACGCGATGTCGGACTTCCCGACCAACCGGCACTGGGACCTGGAATCGCTGGCCGGAACCGACTCCTACGTCTTGCGGGGAGCATTCCTGGCCGACGCGGGTGGCTTCGACGCCGAGTTCTTCGGCATCTCGCCACGCGAGGCCCTCGCCATGGACCCGCAGCAGCGGCTGCTGCTGGAGGTCTCCTGGGAGGCGTTCGAGGACGCCCGGATCGAACCCCTCGCGCTGCGCGGCAGCCGGGTCGGGGTGTTCGCCGGCACGAACGGCCAGGACTACGAGACCGTCGTGCGTCAGGCCGGCGAGTCGCTCGCCGGGTTCGGCGCGACCGGCGCCTCGGCGAGCGTGTTGTCGGGTCGGGTGGCGTACTCGTTCGGGTTCGAGGGGCCGGCGGTGACGGTGGACACGGCGTGTTCGTCGTCGTTGGTGGCGTTGCACCTGGCGGTGCAGGCGTTGCGGTCGGGGGAGTGTGACCTGGCGCTGGCCGGCGGCGTCACCGTGATGGCCACCCCGGGCGCCTTCATCGAGTTCTCCCGCCAGGGCGGGCTGTCGGCGGACGGCCGCTGCAAGGCGTTCGCCGAGTCGGCGGACGGCACCGCGTGGGGCGAGGGCGTCGGCGTCCTCGTCGTGCAGCGGCTGTCGGACGCGCGGCGCGACGGGCGACGGGTCCTCGCGGTGGTGCGCGGTACGGCGGTGAACCAGGACGGCGCGTCGAACGGGTTGACGGCGCCGAACGGTCCGTCGCAGCAGCGGGTGATCCGGCAGGCCCTTGCGAGTGCGGGTCTGTCGATGTCCGACGTGGACGTGGTCGAGGCGCACGGTACGGGTACGACGCTGGGCGACCCGATCGAGGCGCAGGCTCTGCTGGCGACGTATGGGCAGGGTCGGGATGTGCCGTTGTTGTTGGGGTCGGTGAAGTCGAACATCGGTCACACGCAGGCGGCTGCCGGGGTGGCGGGCATCATCAAGATGATCTTGGCGATGCGGCATGGTGTGGTGCCGGCGACCCTGCACGTGGACGCGCCGTCGTCGCATGTGGACTGGTCGTCGGGTGCGGTGGAGCTGGTGACCGAGTCCCGGCAGTGGCCGGGTGTGGGTCGTGCGCGGCGGGCGGGTGTGTCGTCGTTCGGCATCTCGGGGACCAACGCCCACGTCATCATCGAGCAGCCGGAGCCCGAGGCCGTCCCCGAGGTCGCGGCGGAGCCGGAGTCCGCCACGGCGTCGTCCGGGGGCGCGGTCGTGGGGTTGCCGGTGCCGTGGGTGGTGTCGGGCCGTTCGGAGCGTGCTTTGTCGGGTCAGGCCGGGCGGTTGGCGTCGTTCGTGCGGGACCGGTCCGATCTCGCGGTGGCGGATGTGTCGTGGTCGTTGGTGACGACGCGTGCGGCGTTGGAGCACCGTGCGGTGGTGTGGGGTTCGTCGGCGGACGAGCTGGTTGCGGGCCTGTCGGCGGTGTCCGAGGGCCGGTTGTCGGATGTGGTGTCGGCGGGTCGTCGGGCGGTGTTGTTCACGGGTCAGGGTTCGCAGCGCGCGGGCATGGGCCGGGAGCTGTACGAGGCATTCCCGGTCTTCGCGTCGTCCTTCGACACGGTGTGCGTCCAGTTCGATGGGCATCTGCCGGGTGGGTTGCGGGAGATCGTGTTCGCCGAGGCGGGCAGTGCCGAGGCGGCTCTGTTGGATCAGACGGTCTTTGCCCAGGCTGGTCTGTTCGCGGTGGAGGTGGCGTTGTGGGAGCTGTTGTCGTCGTGGGGTGTGCGGGCGGACTTCCTGGCGGGTCACTCGATCGGTGAGGTGACGGCGGCGTACGTGGCGGGGATGCTGTCCCTCGCCGATGCGTGTGTCCTGGTGGCGGCGCGAGGTCGGTTGATGCAGGCGTTGCCCGCCGGTGGCGTGATGGCGGCGGTCGGCGCGTCGGAGGAGGCTGTCGCCGAACTGGTCGGCGTGACCGGTGCGGCGGTGGATGTGGCGGCGGTGAACGGGCCGGCGTCGGTGGTGGTGTCGGGTGCCGCCGATGCGGTGGCGTCGCTGGTGGCGTCCTGCCGTGAGCGGGGTTGGCGGGTCAAGGAGCTGTCGGTCAGTCACGCGTTCCATTCGCGGTTGATGGAGCCGATGCTCGACGAGTTCGCGTCGGTGGTGGCGGGGCTGGACTGGCGGGTGCCGCGCGTGCCGATCGTGTCGAACGTGACCGGCGCGGTGGCGGAGCCGCTGGAGCTGGTTGATCCGGAGTACTGGGTGCGGCATGTGCGGCAGGCGGTGCGTTTCGCCGACGGGGTGGCGGCTCTGCGGGAGCAGGGTGTCGACACGTTCCTGGAGGTGGGTCCGGACGCGACGTTGACGGCGATGGTGGCGGAGATCGCCGGGGATGCGGGGGTGCGGCGTGTGGCGGCCTCGCGGCGGGATCAGCCGGAGGTCGAGACGCTGACGTCTGCGGTGGGACAGTTGTGGGTGGCGGGTGTGCCGGTGGACTGGGCGGCGTACCACGGTCAGACCGGTGCCCGGCCGCGCGTGGTAGAGCTGCCCACGTACGCCTTCGCGCACACCTGGTATTGGCCGGAGGCCGCGCCCGCGGCCCGCCGGGACGCGCACGACGACGCCCTCGACGGGCGGTTCTGGGCGGCCGTGGAGTCCGGCGACCCCGACCTGGTCGGCGGCGAACTGGGCATCGGCGCGGACGAGCCGTTCAGCGCGGTCCTGCCGAAGCTCGCGCAGTGGCGGCGGGCCGCCCAGCAGCGGTCGGTCGTGGATTCCTGGCGGTACCGGGTGGTGTGGCGTCGCCAGGACGCGGCCGGGGACGAGAACCTGACCGGTGTCTGGTTGGTGCTGATGCTCCCCGGCCAGGAGGACCACCCGTTGCTCGCCGGGCTGGCGGAGCGGGGCGCCGAGGTGGTCCCGGTGGTGCTGGACGTGCTGGAGCGGGACGAGATCGCGCGCCGGCTGGCCGGCGTGGCGGAGAACCGGGAGCCGGTCGCCGGACTGATCTCGCTGATGTCGTTGGCCGGGGCGGGCGTCGTGGAGGCGCTGGCCGTGGCGCAGGCGCTGGCGGTCACCGAGGTCCAGGGGCGGCTGTGGTGGCTGACCCGGGGAGCGGTCTCCGTGGACGGCTCCGAGCCCCTGACCGACCTGACCGCGGGTGCTGCGGTGTGGGGTTTGGGTCGGGTGGTGGGTTTGGAGTTGCCGTTGCGGTGGGGTGGGTTGGTGGATTTGCCGGTGTTGTTGGGTGGGGGTGTGTGGGGTTGGTTGTGTGGGGTGTTGTCGGGTGGTGGTGAGGATCAGGTGGCGTTGCGGTTGTCGGGTGTGTTTGTGCGGCGGTTGGTGCGTGGGGTTTCTTCCAGGGTGGCTGGTGTTGGTGCTGGTTTTCGGTTGTCGGGGACGGTGTTGGTGACGGGTGGTACGGGGGCGTTGGGTGCGCGGGTGGCGTTGTGGGCGGTGGGTGTGGGTGCGGAGCATGTGGTGTTGGTGAGTCGGCGGGGTGGGGGTGCGTCGGGTGTGGGGGATTTGGTGGGGCGGTTGGAGGGGTTGGGGGTGCGGGTGTCGGTGGTGGCGTGTGATGTGTCGGATCGGGGTGCGGTGGCGGGGTTGTTGGGGGATTTGGTGGGGCGTGGTGAGCGGTTGCGGGGGGTGGTGCATGCGGCGGGTGTGGTGCAGTTGAGTCCGTTGGGTGAGGTGGGTGTGGGTGAGGTGGAGGAGGTGTTGCGGGCGAAGGTTGGTGGTGCGGTGGTGTTGGATGAGTTGACGGCTGGTTTGGATTTGGATGCGTTTGTGGTGTTTTCGTCGATTGCGGGGGTGTGGGGGTCGGCGGGTCAGGTGGGGTATGCGGCGGCGAATGCGTTTTTGGATGGGTTGGTGGTGTCGCGGCGGGGTCGTGGGTTGGTGGGGACGTCGGTGGCGTGGGGTCCGTGGGCTGAGGCGGGTATGGCGGTGGGGGTGGCGGGGGAGCAGTTGAGTCGGCGGGGGTTGCCGGGGATGGTGCCGGAGTTGGCGGTGGTGGCGTTGCAGCGGGCGTTGGATGAGGGTGTGGGTGAGGTGGTGGTGGCGGATGTGCGGTGGGATCGGTTTGTGTCGTCGTTCACGGCGTTGCGTCCGAGTCGGTTGTTCGTCGAGATCCCCGAAGCACAGTCGGCGATCGAGGCAGCGGCCCGCACCGAGCCTGGCCCCACCGACCAGGCCTTCGCACTCCGCGAGCGGCTCACGGCCCTGACGCCGCCGGAGGTCGAGGCGTCGCTTCTGGACCTCGTACGATCCCAGGTGGCAGCGGTGCTCGGGCACGCCACCGTGGAGGCGGTGCCACCGGACCGGGCGTTCCAGCGCCTCGGCTTCGACTCGCTCACCGCCGTCGAACTGCGTAACCGGCTGACCGCCGAGACGGGTCTCGCACTGCCCTCCACCCTCGTCTTCGACCACCCGACGCCGGCCGCCCTCGTCGCCTTCATCCGGGCGACCGTGCTCGGCGCCCCGGGTGACGCGCCGGCCGACCGCAGGACCACCGCCGTGGACGACGACCCGATCGTGATCGTCGGAATGGGCTGTCGCCTTCCGGGTGGCGTCGGAACGCCGGACGAGCTGTGGCAACTGCTCTCCACGGGACGCGATGGCATCTCCGACTTCCCCCTCGACCGGGGCTGGGACAGCTTCCTCAGCAGTGGCCTGTCCGACACGTCCTTCGCCCGCAGGGGTGGCTTCGTCTACGACGCCGCCGAGTTCGACGCCGAGTTCTTCGGCATCTCGCCGCGCGAGGCGCTGGCGATGGACCCGCAGCAGCGGCTGCTGCTGGAGACGTCGTGGGAGGCCGTCGAGTCGGCGGGCATCGATCCGACCAGTCTGAAGGGCGGCGCGGTCGGTGTCTTCGCCGGCGCCAGCTTCCAGGGGTACGCCAGCGGGTCGGTGGGCCGGGCCCAGGAGGTCGGCGGCCACCTGCTCACCGGCAACGCGACAAGCGTGCTGTCGGGTCGGGTGTCGTACTCGTTCGGGTTCGAGGGGCCGGCGGTGACGGTGGACACGGCGTGTTCGTCGTCGTTGGTGGCGTTGCACCTGGCGGCGCAGGCGTTGCGGTCGGGGGAGTGCGACCTGGCCCTCGCGGGCGGTGTCTGCGTCATGGCGTCCCCGGCCACCTTCGCCGAATTCTCGATCCAGGGCGGGTTGTCGGCCGACGGCCGGTGCAAGTCGTTCTCCGAGGCCGCGGACGGCACCGGTTGGTCCGAGGGCGTGGGCGTGCTGCTGGTGCAGCGGTTGTCGGATGCGCGGCGTGCCGGGCGTCGGGTGTTGGCGGTGGTGCGTGGTACGGCGGTGAACCAGGACGGCGCGTCGAACGGGTTGACGGCGCCGAATGGTCCGTCGCAGCAGCGGGTGATCCGACAGGCCCTCGCGTCGGCGGGGCTTTCGGCCAGGGACGTGGACGTCGTCGAGGCGCACGGCACCGGCACCAGGCTTGGCGACCCGATCGAGGCGCAGGCGTTGCTGGCGACGTACGGGCAGGGCCGTGGCGACGCTGCGCCCCTGCTCCTCGGTTCGGTGAAGTCGAACATCGGTCACACCCAGGCGGCTGCCGGGGTGGCGGGCATCATCAAGATGATCCTGTCGATGTGGCATGGGACGGTGCCGGCGTCGCTGCACGTGGGCGAGCCGTCATCGCATGTGGACTGGTCGTCCGGTGCTCTGGAACTGGTGACCGAGGCGTGTGAGTGGCCGGCGGTGGGGCGTCCGCGTCGGGCGGGGGTGTCGTCGTTCGGCATCTCCGGCACCAATGCGCACGTGATCCTGGAGCAGCCGGAGCCAGCGCTCGATGCGGTGCCGACGGCACAGTCGGTGGTGGCGGCGGGTGAGCCTGAGCCCGCCGCCGCACTTGTGGCCAAGGAGTTCGTCCCGGCGTCCGTGGGGGGCGCGACCGTGGCGTTGTCGGTGCCGTGGGTGGTGTCGGCGCGTTCGGAGCGGGGCCTGACGGGTCAGGCGACCCGGTTGGCGTCGTTCGTGCGGGACCGGCCTGACGTGTCGCCGGTGGAGGTGTCGTGGTCGTTGGCCACGAGCCGGGCGGCGTTGGAGCACCGGGCGGTGGCGTGGGGCTCGGATGTGGACGAGTTGGTGGCGGGGTTGTCGGCGGTTGCCGAGGGTCGGTCGTCGGTGTCGGGTGTGGTGTCGGCGGGTCGTCGGGCGGTGTTGTTCACCGGTCAGGGTTCGCAGCGTGCTGGCATGGGGCGTGAGTTGTACGACGTGTTCCCGGTGTTCGCCTCCGCGTTGGACGAGGTGTGCGGGCGGTTCGACGGCTTGTTGCCAGGTGCGTTGCGTGACGTGATGTTCGCCGAGCCTGGCTCGCCTGAAGCGGAACTGTTGGATCAGACGGTGTTTGCGCAGGCGGGGTTGTTCGCGGTGGAGGTGGCGTTGTGGGAGTTGCTCGTCTCGTGGGGTGTGCGGGCGGACTTCCTGGCGGGTCATTCGATCGGTGAGGTGACCGCTGCCTACGTGGCGGGGACGTTGTCGCTGGCGGATGCGTGTGTGTTGGTGGCGGCGCGGGGTCGCCTGATGCAGTCGCTTCCCGGCGGCGGCGTGATGGCGGCGGTCGGTGCGGCCGAGGGTGTGGTGCGGGAGGTCATCGACGCGTCGGGTGCGGGTGTGGACGTCGCGGCGGTGAACGGGCCGGCGTCGGTGGTGGTGTCGGGTGCCGCTGGCGAGGTGGCCGTGGTAGTCGAGGTGTGCCGTGAGCGGGGGTGGCGGGTCAAGGAGTTGTCGGTCAGTCACGCGTTCCACTCGCGGTTGATGGACCCGATGCTGGACGAGTTCCGGTCGGTGGTGGCGGGGCTGGACTGGCGGGTGCCGAGGGTTGCGGTGGTGTCGAATGTGACGGGTGCGGTGGCGGACCCGTTGGAGTTGGTGGATCCGGAATACTGGGTGCGGCACGTGCGGCAGCCGGTGCGCTTCGCCGATGGTGTGTTGGCTCTGCGGGAGCAGGGTGTGGACACGTTCCTGGAGGTCGGCCCGGACGCGGTCCTCACCGCCATGGCCGCCGAGGCGGAATCCGCCGACGACGTGCGGTACGTCGCCGCGCTGCGCCGCAACCAGCCTGACGTCACCGCCCTGACCACCGCCGTCGGGCAGCTCTGGGCTGCCGGTGTGCCAGTTGACTGGGCGGCGTACCACGGCCAGAACGGTGCCCGGCCGCGCGTGGTCGAGCTGCCCACCTACGCCTTCGACAGGCAGCGCTACTGGCTGGAGGATCCTCAGCCGGGCTCGGCTCCGGAGAGCGTCCACGCCCCGTCCGACGAGCGGTTCTGGGCGGCGGTCGAGGCCGGGGACCTCGGTGTGCTGGGCGACGAGTTGGCGGTGGGCCCGGACGAGTCGTCGACGGCGCTGCTGCCCAGGCTCGCCCGGTGGCGGCGGGCGACGCAGCAGCGGGCCGCCGTCGACTCCTGGCGGTACCAGGCGACGTGGCGTAAGGCCGTGGTGCCGGATTCCGCGACGTTGGCGGGGACCTGGCTGCTGCTGATGGCGCCGGGGCAGGAGAACCACCCGGTGGCCGCGGAGCTGGCGGCCCGGGCCGACCGGGCGATCCCGGTGCTGGTCCCGACCGGCGCGGACCGGCACGTGGTGGCGCAACTGCTACGGGAGGCGATGGGAACCGACGGCCGGGACGCCGACCTGGTGTCCCTGCTGTCCCTGGCTGATCCGCGGGAGCCGGCCCCGGTTCCGGCGGTCGCCGAGGTGTCGACGGCGTTGGCTGTGGCGCAGGCGCTGACCGATGTCGGTGGGGCGGGTCGGCTGTGGTGGTTGACGCGTGGGGCGGTGTCGGTCGGCGGTTCTGACGTGCTGTCCGATGTCGCGGGTGCTGCGGTGTGGGGTTTGGGTCGGGTGGTGGGTTTGGAGTTGCCGTTGCGGTGGGGTGGGTTGGTGGATTTGCCGGTGTTGTTGGGTGGGGGTGTGTGGGGTTGGTTGTGTGGGGTGTTGTCGGGTGGTGGTGAGGATCAGGTGGCGTTGCGGTTGTCGGGTGTGTTTGTGCGGCGGTTGGTGCGTGGGGTTTCTTCCAGGGTGGCTGGTGCTGGTGCTGGTGCTGGTGTTGGTTCTGGTTTTCGGTTGTCGGGGACGGTGTTGGTGACGGGTGGTACGGGGGCGTTGGGTGCGCGGGTGGCGTTGTGGGCGGTGGGTGTGGGTGCGGAGCATGTGGTGTTGGTGAGTCGGCGGGGTGGGGGTGCGTCGGGTGTGGGGGATTTGGTGGGGCGGTTGGAGGGGTTGGGGGTGCGGGTGTCGGTGGTGGCGTGTGATGTGTCGGATCGGGGTGCGGTGGCGGGGTTGTTGGGGGATTTGGTGGGGCGTGGTGAGCGGTTGCGGGGGGTGGTGCATGCGGCGGGTGTGGTGCAGTTGAGTCCGTTGGGTGAGGTGGGTGTGGGTGAGGTGGAGGAGGTGTTGCGGGCGAAGGTTGGTGGTGCGGTGGTGTTGGATGAGTTGACGGCTGGTTTGGATTTGGATGCGTTTGTGGTGTTTTCGTCGATTGCGGGGGTGTGGGGGTCGGCGGGTCAGGTGGGGTATGCGGCGGCGAATGCGTTTTTGGATGGGTTGGTGGTGTCGCGGCGGGGTCGTGGGTTGGTGGGGACGTCGGTGGCGTGGGGTCCGTGGGCTGAGGCGGGTATGGCGGTGGGGGTGGCGGGGGAGCAGTTGAGTCGGCGGGGGTTGCCGGGGATGGTGCCGGAGTTGGCGGTGGTGGCGTTGCAGCGGGCGTTGGATGAGGGTGTGGGTGAGGTGGTGGTGGCGGATGTGCGGTGGGATCGGTTTGTGTCGTCGTTCACGGCGTTGCGTCCGAGTCGGTTGTTCGTCGAGATCCCCGAAGCACAGTCGGCGCAGGGCGAGCAGACGCCGAGCGGCGAAGACCGTGGCACGGCGTCGGCGCTGCGGGAGCGGCTGGCCGCCGCCTCCGAGTCGGAGCGCGACCGCATCCTGCTCGACCTGGTCCGCGGCACCGCGGCGGCGGTGCTGGGGCACGCCACGCCGAGCGGCATCAGACCCGCCCGTGGCTTCCTCGAACTGGGCTTCGACTCCCTCACCGCCGTCGAGTTGCGCAACCGGTTGACCGCCGAGACGGGGATCGGGCTGCCCGCCACCCTCGTCTTCGACCATCCCACGCCGAACGCGCTCGCCGGCCACCTGCGGACCGAGCTGGCGCCAGAGCAGCCGGCCCTGCCGATCGTGGCGGAGATCGAGCGCCTCGACGAACTCCTCGGCGGGCTGCCGGGCGACCAGGTCGACGAGGCGGTCATCGGCCGGCTGGAGGACCTGGTGGCCAGGTGGCGGGGACGACCCGCCACCACACCGATGCCGGCGGCCGGGGAGGAGTTGGAGTCGGCGAGCCGGGACGAACTCTTCGACATCATCCAGCGGGAGTTCGGCAAGTCCTGACCGTACGGCAGGCGGCGGGGCACCGCGACCTGGCCGACATCGGCCAGGTCGCCGCCCCAGCTAGGGGTCCGTGGAGCCTGTTAGGGGTGTGCCTGTGCGGGCCCGGCTCCATAGGGTCGGAGCCGTCAGGCCGTATCGCCCTGCCCGCCGGCAGCCGAACGGTACGGATGTGGGTGCGTGCGGTGCCCCGGATGGACGGGAGGTCCGCATGGCCGGATCCGGCCTGCCTCAGTTGCTCGCCATCAGTGACCTGCACGTGGTCCACGCGGAGAACAAGGCCATCGTCGAACGGCTGCGGCCGGAGCGGGACGGCGACTGGCTCATCGTCGCCGGTGACGTCGGAGAGTTCGCCAGCGACATCGAGTGGGCCCTGGGACTGCTCAGCCGCCGCTTCGCCAAGGTGATCTGGGCTCCCGGCAACCACGAGCTCTGGACTCCCCGCGAGGACCCGGTGCAACTGCGGGGCGACGCGCGTTACCAGCACCTGGTGGAGCTGTGTCGTGGTCTCGGGGTGGTCACCCCGGAGGATCCGTACCCGGTCTGGGACCCGCAGGGAGACGACCCGGTCCTGATCGCTTCGCTGTTCCTGCTCTACGACTACACCTTCCGGCCAGCCGGGACGTACACCCGGGAGCAGGCCCTGGCGCGGGCCCACGAGGTCGGTGTGGTCTGTACCGACGAGATCCTGCTGCATCCGGACCCGTACCCGACGCGGGACGCCTGGTGCCGGGCGCGGCTGGCCCTGACCGAGCGCCGGCTCACCGCGGAACGGGGCGGGCTCCCCACCGTTCTGATCAACCACTTCCCGCTGGTCCGTGAGCCCACCCGGATCCTCCGGTACCCGGAGTTCGCGCAATGGTGCGGCACCGAGGCCACCGCGGACTGGCACGTCCGTTTCGACGCCCGCGTCGCCGTCTACGGCCACCTGCACATCCCGCGCACCACCTGGTACGACGGGGTTCGGTTCGAGGAGGTCTCGGTGGGCTACCCACGGGAGTGGCGTCGCCGGTCGACGCCTCCGGGACAGCTGCGCCGCATCCTGCCGGCGACCGCCGGCCAGCCCGCCTGACCGTCCGTCGCGATGCCGGTCGCAGGTCCCTTCCCGGGCCCGCCGCGGCGGCCCTTGCGGGCCGGCCGATCAGGGGTTCTCTAGGGGTTGGGCACGACATTGGCGCTCAGTACCGTCCAGTCACGGTGGCGGGCATGTGTCGGCAGGACGGTCCGGCGTGGCGGGCGCCTGAGCAGGCACGACAACCGGAATTCGGAACAGGGAACGGATTCGTGAGCCGAACGGCCATGTCTTCACCCACCTGTGCGCGAAGCCGGTCCGTCGGCGGTGGTGTGGTCAACGAATCGGCAGATTCCGATCAATAGCAAGCTCTGGGCGGGTGGGTCATGGCGGACGAAGACAAGCTCCTCGAACACCTGAAGTGGGTGACCTCCGAGCTCCGCCTGGCGCGCCGGCGCCTGACCGAGCTGGAGAACGAGGACGCCGAGCCGATCGCGATCATCGGCATGGCCTGCCGGTTCCCCGGCGGGGTCGCCTCACCCGAGGGCCTCTGGGACCTGGTCGCGGGCGGCGTGGACGCCACGGGCACCTTCCCCGACGACCGGGGCTGGGACCTCGACGGGCTCTACGATCCCGATCCCGACCACCCCGGCACCACTTACAGCAACCGGGGCGGCTTCCTGCGGGACGCCGGCCTGTTCGACCCGACCCTGTTCGGGATCTCGCCACGCGAGGCGCTGGCCATGGATCCGCAGCAGCGGCTCCTGCTCGAAGTGACCTGGGAGGTCTTCGAGCGGGCCGGCATCGACGCCACGTCGGTGCGGGGCAGCCGTACCGGGGTGTTCGTCGGCACCGCGGGGCAGGACTACACGTCCGTGCTGCGGCAACTGCCCGAGGGCACCGAGGGCTACGTCCTCACCGGCACGGCGGCGAGCGTCATGTCCGGCCGGCTGGCGTACTCCTTCGGGCTGGAGGGCCCGGCCGTCACCATCGACACCGCCTGCTCCTCCTCGCTGGTCGCCCTGCACCTCGCCAGCCAGTCCCTGCGCGACGGCGAGTGCTCCCTCGCCGTCGCCGGCGGCGTCACCGTGCTGGCCACGCCCGGCGCCTTCGTCGAGTTCTCCCGCCAGCGGGGGCTCGCCTCCGACGGCCGGTGCAAGGCATTCTCCGCCGACGCCGACGGGACCGGCTGGTCCGAGGGCGTCGCCATGCTGCTCGTCGAGAAGCTGTCCGACGCCCAGCGCAACGGGCACCCCGTCCTGGCGGTGATCCGGGGCAGCGCCGTGAACCAGGACGGCGCGAGCAGCGGCCTGACCGCCCCCAACGGTCCCTCCCAGCAGCGGGTCATCCGGCAGGCGCTGGAGAACGCCCGGCTCAGCCCGTCCGACGTGGACGTGGTCGAGGCGCACGGCACGGGCACCCGGCTCGGCGACCCGATCGAGGCGCAGGCGCTGCTGGCCACCTACGGCCGGGGACGGCCCGCCGACCGGCCACTGTGGCTGGGATCGCTGAAGTCGAACATCGGCCACCCGCAGGCCGCCGCCGGCGCCGGCGGCGTCATCAAGATGGTGATGGCGATGCGGCACGGCGTGCTGCCGCCCACCCTGCACGTGGCCCAGCCGTCCCCGCACGTCGACTGGTCGGCGGGGGCCGTGTCGCTGCTCGACGAGGCACGCCCGTGGACCGGCGGCGACCACGTCCGCAGGGCCGCCGTGTCGTCATTCGGCATGAGCGGCACGAACGCCCACCTGATCCTGGAGCAGGCCCCGGCCCTCGACCCGGCCCCCGTGCCGGACGCCGTCGAGGTCGCCCCGTCCCGCCGTCCCGCCGTCCTGCCGGTACTGCTCTCCGCCGCGCAGCCGGCCGCGTTGTCCGCCCAGGCCGACCGGTGGGCCCGCTGGTGGGGTGAGGACGAACAGTCGCGCCCGCTCGACGTGGCGTGGTCGTCGGTGGTGTCCCGGTCGACGCTCGACCGGCGTGCGGTGGTGCTCGCCGAGGACCGAGTGGGTCTGCTGGCGGGCCTGGAGGCCCTGGCGGCGGGGCGGTCGTCGGGCACGGTGGTCACGGGCCAGGCCGGGGACCCGGGTCCGCTGGCGGTGCTCTTCTCCGGTCAGGGCGCGCAGCGCGCCGGCATGGGCCGGGAGCTGTACGAGTCGTTCCCGATCTTCGCCGCGGCCCTCGACGAGGCGTGCGGGCACCTGGACCGGGTGCTGCCGCGCCCGTTGCGTGAGGTGCTGTTCGCGGCCGAGGGCTCCGCCGAGGCGGAACTGCTGGACCAGACCGTGTTCACCCAGGCCGGGTTGTTCGCCGTCGAGGTGGCGCTGTTCCGCCTCGTCGAGTCGTTCGGCGTCGTGCCGGACTTCGTGGCCGGGCACTCCATCGGCGAGATCGCCGCGGCGCACGTGGCCGGGGTGCTGTCCCTCCAGGACGCCTGTCTGCTGGTGGCGGCGCGGGGCCGGTTGATGCAGGACCTGCCGGCCGGCGGCGGGATGCTGGCGGTGGCCGCCGCCGAGGAGGCGGTGGCCGAGTCCATCGCCGGGCTGACCGACCGGGTCGGGATCGCGGCGGTGAACGGGCCGACCTCGGTCGTGGTGTCCGGCGCGATCGAGACCCTGGACGAGGTGGAGCGGGTCTGGCGGGACCGGGGTGTGCGTACCCGCCGGTTGACGGTGAGCCACGCGTTCCACAGCCCGCTGATGGAGCCGGTGCTGGAGCGGTTCCGCGGCATCGTCGCGCGGTTGACCTTCGCCGCGCCCGTGCTGCCGATCGTGTCGAACCTGACCGGGGCGCTCGCCGACACCGAGAAGATCCGTACCCCGGAGTACTGGGTGCGGCACGTCCGCGAGGCGGTTCGCTACGCCGACGGGGTCGCGGCCCTGCGCGCCGCCGGGGTGGACACGTTCCTGGAGATCGGGCCGCAGAGCGTACTGACCGCGATGGCGGCGGACATCCTGCCCGACGACGACGTGCTGACCGTAGCCGCCCAGCGCCGGGACCGGCCGGAGGCGCAAGGGCTGCTGGCGGCGTTGGCCGAGCTGCACGTGCACGGGGTACCGGTGAACTGGCAGCAGTGGTTCACCGACACCGGCGCGCGGCGGATCGACCTGCCCACGTACGCCTTCCAGCGGGCGCGGTTCTGGCCCGAGGTGGTGCCGTGGCGGGTCGGCGACGTGTCGGGCGCGGGCCTGGGCGTGGCGGGGCACCCGCTGCTCGGTGCGGCGGTGCGTCTCGCCGGTGACGACGAGGTGGTACTGACCGGGCGGCTGTCGGTGTCGACACACCCGTGGCTGGCAGACCATGTGGTCGGCGGCGCCGTGGTGGTGCCGGGTACCGCGCTGGTGGAGTTGGCGGTGCGGGCCGGCGACGAGGTGGGCGCGTCGCGGGTGCGGGAGTTGACCGTGGCCGCGCCGCTGGTGCTGCCGGAATCCGGTGCGGTACGCGTGCAGGTGCGGGTCGGCGCGGCCGACGGCTCCGCCGCCCGGTCGGTGTCCGTGTACTCCCAGCCTGAGGAGGACGGCGACACCGAGTGGGTACGGCACGCCGACGGTGTGCTCGAACCGATGTCGGCCGACGAGCCGGGGGTCGGGGCGTGGCCACCGGCGGACGCGACCGAGGTGGACCTGACCGGGTGGTATCCGGCGTTGGCGGAGCACGGCCTGTCGTACGGGCCGGTGTTCCAGGGTGTGCGGCGTGCCTGGACGGCCGACGGTGAGGCGTTCGCCGAGGTGGCATTGCCGGACGGGGCGGCCGGGGACGCGACCGCGTTCGGGGTGCACCCGGCGTTGCTGGACGCCGCGCTGCACCCGGTGGCGCTGCTGCTGGCGGCGGAGGCGACGAGCGGGCCGCGGGTGCCGTTCGCGTTCGAGGGCGTGCAGGTGCACGCCTCGGGCGCCAGGACGCTGCGGGTGCGGTTGACCCGGGACGGGTCCGGGGTGCGGCTGGTCGCCTGCGACGGGTCGGGCACGCCGGTGGTGTCGGTGGACTCCCTGGTGCTGCGGGAGATGACCGCGGCGGCGACCCGGGGCGCCGCCGCCCGGTCGCTGTTCGAGTTGGCCTGGCAGGCTGATCGGATCGTCGGCGTCGACGACCTCCCGGGGTGGGTGGCGCTGGGCCTGCCGGCGCCGGCCGCGCTGCCGGAGCTGCCGGTCTTCGCGGACGTGGCGGCGCTGGCGGCGAGCGGGGTCACGGCCCGGCAGGTGCTGCTGACGGTGCCGGTCGGCGAACCCGGCGTCGCCGTGCCGGAGGCCGTGCGGGCCGTCACCAACGGTGTCCTGGAGGTGCTGCGGTCCTGGCTCGCCGCCGAGGCGCTGGCGGACGCGAAGCTGGTCGTGGTGACCCGGGGCGCCGTGGCCGCCGGAGACGACGGCCAGGTCACCGACCTGGCCGCCGCGGCGGTCTGGGGTCTGCTGCGCTCGGCGCAGTCCGAGCACCCGGAGCGAATCGTCCTCGCCGACGTCGAGGGGGAGCTGGACCGGACGACCCTCGCCGTGCTGGCCGGGGCCGCGGTCGACCCGTCGGTCTCCGGCGGGCAACTCGCGGTGCGCGGCGACCGGACCTTCGTGCCGAGGCTGGTGCGGCCGGTGGGCGACGAGCTGACGCCGCCGCCGTCCGGACCGTGGCACCTCGCCGCCGTCGCCCCCGGCACCCTGGACGGGATCGGGTTGGTTCGTGCGGTGCCCGGGGTGCTGGATGCGGGTCAGGTGCGGATCGCGGTGCGTGCGGCGGGGGTGAACTTCCGTGATGTGTTGATCGCGTTGGGGATGTATCCGGATTCTGCGGCGGTGATGGGCAGTGAGGGTGCGGGCGTGGTGGTCGAGGTCGGCCCCGGCGTGACCGACCTGGTGCCCGGTGACCGGGTGCTGGGCATGTTCGAACTCGGGTTCAGCCCGCAGGCGATCGCCGACCGGGAGCGGATCGCGAAGATGCCCGCTGGCTGGTCCTTCACCCAGGCGGCGTCCGTCCCCCTGGTCTTCCTGACCGCCTTCTATGCGTTGCGTGATCTGGCCGGGTTGCGGTCCGGTGAGTCGGTGTTGATCCACAACGGTGCGGGTGGTGTCGGCATGGCCGCCATCCAGCTCGCCCACCATTTCGGTGCCACCGTCCATGCGACGGCGAGCCCCGGCAAGTGGGGTGTGTTGCGTGGGCTGGGGGTGGCCGACGAACGGATCGCGTCGTCGCGGACCACCGAGTTCGAGCAGGCTTTCGGCTCGGTCACCGGCGGCGCCGGGGTGGACGTGGTGTTGGACGCCCTGGCCGGTGAGTTCGTCGACGCGTCGTTGCGGTTGTTGCCGCGTGGTGGCCGGTTCGTGGAGATGGGCAAGGCCGACGTCCGCGACCCGGAGGTGGTCGCCGCCCGGCACCCGGGTGTGGTCTACCGCGCGTTCGACCTGAACGAGGCGGGCAGCACCCGGATCGGCGAGATGCTGACCGAGGTGCTGGCGTTGTTCGAGCAGGGTGCGTTGCGTCCGCTGCCGGTGCGGTCGTGGGACGTGCGGCAGGCCCGGCAGGCGCTGCGACACATCAGCCAGGCCCGCCACGTCGGCAAGGTGGTGCTCCGCGTCCCCGCTCCGGTGGACCCCGAGGGCACCGTACTGATCACCGGCGCGGCCGGGACCCTGGCCGGCGTGGTCGCCCGGCACCTGGTCGCCACCGGCCAGGCCCGGCACCTGCTGCTGGCCTCCCGCCGTCACCCCGTCAACCCCGCCACCGTGGACCTCGACGGCACCTCCGCGAAGCTGGCGGCTGGCAGCCGGCCCGCTGGCGACGACTACGCCACCCTGGTCCGGGAACTGACCGACGCGGGCGCCGACATCACCGCTGTCGCCGTCGACGTCAGCGACCCCGCGCAGGTGACCGCGCTGATCGCCGGGGTCGACCCGGCGCATCCGTTGACCGCGGTGGTGCACACCGCCGGGGTGATCGCCGACGCGACCATCGGCTCGCTCGACGAGGCGGCGCTGCGTACGGTGATGGCGCCGAAGGTGGACGCCGGCTGGGCGTTGCACGAGGCCACCCGGCACCTGGACCTGGCGGCGTTCGTGGTGTTCTCCTCGGTGGCGGCCACCCTCGGCTCTCCGGGGCAGGGCAACTACGCGGCGGCCAATGCGTTCCTCGACGCCCTCGCCGGGCACCGCCGGCAGCAGGGACTACCCGCCACCAGCGTCGCGTGGGGCATGTGGGCCACCGCCAGCGCGATGACCGCCCACCTCGACGGCGACGACCAGCAGCGGCTGCGGCGGGTCGGGATGAGCGGTCTCTCCCCGGCCGAAGGCACCGAACTTCTCGACGCCGCCCTGGCTGCGGTCCCGCCGGTCGTCGTCGCGGCCCGACTCCAGGTCACCGGCGAGGCGAGCCAGGTGCCGCCACTGATGCGGCACCTGCTGCGCGGCACCGGCCGGCGGCGGACGGCCACCGACCAGCCGCCCGCCGGGGCGTCGTGGCGGGACCGGCTGGACGGCCTGCCCGAGGCGGACGCCCGCCAGGCGCTGGTCGACCTGGTCTGCGGACAGGCCGCGACGGTGCTGGGGCACGCCTCGGCGCAGACGGTTCCCGCCGCCCGGGCCTTCAAGGACCTCGGGTTCGACTCGCTGACCTCGGTGGAACTGCGCAACCGGCTGGGCGCCGCCACCGGGCTGCGGCTGTCCGCCACGTTGGCCTTCGACCACCCCACCCCGGCCCGGCTGGCCGACCACCTGTTCCAGCAGCTCGGCCAGCGCGCCTCCGGCGCCGGCCCGACGGTCCGTACGGTCGTCACCGCCGACGCCGACGAACCGATAGCCATCATCGGGATGGCCTGCCGCTACCCCGGCGGCATCGCCACCCCCGAGCAGCTGTGGCAGCTGGTCACCTCCGGCTCCGACGCCATCGGCGGCTTTCCCACCGATCGCGGCTGGGACCTGGAGCGGCTGTACGCCACCGACGGCGACCAGGCCGGCGGCACCGTCACCGACCAGGGCGGATTCCTCTACGACGCGGCCCACTTCGACGCCGGCTTCTTCAACATCAGCCCCCGCGAGGCCCTCGCGATGGACCCGCAGCAGCGGCTGCTGCTGGAGACCGCCTGGGAGAGCTTCGAGTACGCCCGTATCGACCCCACCGGTCTCGGCGGCACCGCAACCGGTGTCTTCATCGGTGCCGCCTCCTCCGGTTACGCCACCAGCGGACGCGACGACCTGGACGGCCTCGAGGGGCACCTGCTGACCGGAACGGCGGGCAGCGTCGCCTCGGGGCGGGTCGCCTACACGTTCGGCCTCGAAGGCCCAGCGGTCACCGTCGACACCGCCTGCTCATCCTCCCTGGTGGCGCTGCACCTCGCCGCCCAGGCGCTGCGCGGCGGCGAGTGCGACCTGGCCCTGGCCGGTGGGGTGGCGCTGATGGCGCAGCCCGGCATGTTCTCCGAGTTCTCCCGGCAGGGCGGGCTGGCCCCGGACGGGCGGTGTAAGGCGTTCGCCGCCGGCGCGGACGGCACCGGCTGGTCCGAGGGCGTGGGAATGCTGCTGGTGGAGCGGCTCTCCGATGCCCGGCGCAACGGGCACCGGGTGCTCGCCGTGGTCCGGGGTTCCGCGGTCAACTCCGACGGCGCGTCCAACGGGCTGACCGCCCCGAACGGCCCGTCGCAACAGCGGGTGATCCGGCAGGCACTGGAGAACGCGCGGCTGACCCCGGCCGACGTGGACGCCGTGGAGGCACACGGCACCGGCACCATCCTCGGCGACCCGATCGAGGCGCAGGCGGTGCTGGCCACCTACGGGCAGGACCGCGACGGCGCAGAGCCGCTCTGGCTCGGGTCGATCAAGTCGAACATCGGTCACGCGCAGGCGGCGGCGGGTGTGGCTGGTGTGATCAAGATGGTGCAGGCGATGCGGTACGGGGTGCTGCCGTCGACGTTGCACGTGGATGAGCCGTCGCCGCATGTCGACTGGGCGGCGGGGGCGGTTGCTCTGCTTGCTGAGGCGCGGCCGTGGCCGGTTGTGGACCGGCCGCGTCGGGCGGCGGTGTCGTCGTTCGGCATCAGTGGTACCAACGCGCACACCATCATCGAACAGGCACCCGACGAGCCGGCTCCGGCGACGCCCCCGCCGGCAGGGGACCTCCCCGGCCTGGTCGGGCCCGCCGCCGTGCCCCTGCTGGTGTCCGGCAGAAGCCCCGGGGCGCTGCGGGCGCAGGCCGCCCGGCTCGGCGAGCGGCTCGCCGACGACGCCGAGGCGGACCTGCGCGACCTCGGGTATTCCCTGGCCACCGGGCGGGCCCATCACCCGTACCGCGCGGTCGCCGTTGCCGCCGGCCGGGACGACGCCGTCACCCGACTGGCCGCGCTCGCCGCCGGTGACAGCTCGCCGGCCAGCGCGGACGCGACACCCAAGGTCGTCTTCGTCTTTCCCGGCCAGGGCTCGCAGTGGGCGGGCATGGCGCTGGACCTGCTGGACACCTCGCCGGTCTTCCGGCAGCGGATGGGGGAGTGCGCGCAGGAGCTGTCCGGGCTGGTGGACTGGTCCCTTGAGGACGTGCTCCGGGAGGCGCCCGGTGCGCCGCCCCTGGACCGGGTGGACGTGGTCCAGCCCGTGCTCTTCTCCGTCATGGTGTCCCTCGCGCGGCTCTGGAGTTCGTGCGGCATCGAACCGGCCGCCGTCGTCGGGCACTCGCAGGGGGAGATCGCCGCGGCCTGCGCCGCCGGCGCGCTGACCCTCGCCGACGCGGTACGGCTCGTCGTGGCGCGCAGCCGCGGCCTGCTGGCCGTCTCGGGCCGGGGCGGCATGGTCTCCGTCCCGCTCCCGGCCGCCGACACCGAGCAGTTGATCGCGCCGTGGCAGGGCACCCTCTCCGTCGCCGCCCTCAACGGCGCCGCCGTGACGGTGGTCTCCGGTGACTCGACGTCGGTCGCCGAACTGCTCGCGCACTGTGTCGAGCGGGACATCCGGGCCCGCGCGGTCGCCGTCGACTACGCCTCGCACTGCGGCCACGTCGACGCCGTACGCGACGACCTGGCGGTCGCGCTCGGCACGCTCGACTCCCGGTCGACCGAGGTGGCCTTCCACTCGACGGTCACCGGCGAGCTCATCGACACCGCCGAGTTCGACGCCGACTACTGGTACCGCAACCTGCGGGAACCGGTCCGGCTCGCGCCGGTGGTGGACCGGCTGATCGACCAGGGCTTCCGGGTCTTCGTCGAGGTCAGCCCACACCCCGTGCTCAAGGTGGTCGTCCAGGACGCGCTCGAGAAGGCCACCGGTGCCCTCGACGCGGGCATCGTGGTGGGTTCGTTGCGCCGCGACGAGAGCGGGCCGCACCAGCTGCTGACCGGCCTCGGTGAGCTGCATGCCGCCGGTGTGCCCGTGGACTGGGCGACGGTGTTCGCCGGCTCCGGCGCCGCCCCGGCCGACCTGCCGACGTACGCCTTCCAACGGGAGCGGTTCTGGCCGGCGGTGGACCGGTCCGCGGTCGGCGACGTGTCGGGCGCGGGTCTGGGCGTGGCGGGGCACGGGCTGCTCGGTGCGGCGGTGCGTCTCGCCGGTGACGACGAGGTGGTACTGACCGGGCGGCTGTCGGTGTCGACGCACCCGTGGCTGGCCGACCATGTGGTCGGCGGGTCGGTGATGTTGCCGGGCACCGCGCTGGTGGAGTTGGCGGTGCGGGCCGGCGACGAGGTGGGCGCGTCGCGGGTGCGGGAGTTGACCGTGGCCGCGCCGCTGGTGCTGCCGCAGTCCGGTGCGGTACGGGTGCAGGTGCGGGTCGGCGCGGCCGACGGCTCCGGGGCCCGGTCGGTGGCGGTCCACTCGCAGCCCGACGGCGACCCGGAGGCCGAGTGGGTGCGGCACGCCGACGGCGTGCTGGAGCAGGCCGCCGACGAGCCGGAGCTGGGCCCCTGGCCGCCCGCCGGGGCTTCCGAGGTGGATCTCGCCGGCTGGTACCCGGCACTGGCGGAGCGGGGCCTGACCTACGGCCCGGCGTTCCAGGGCCTGCGCCGGCTGTGGACCGCCGGCGACGAGGCGTACGCCGAGGTCGCCCTGCCGGACGAGACGACCGCCGACCCCGCCGGCTTCGCCGTGCACCCGGCGCTGCTGGACGCCGCGCTGCACCCCGTGGGGCTGCTGCTGACGGAGCGGTCCGGCGGGCCGCGGGTGCCCTTCGCGTTCGAGGGCGTGCAGGTGCACGCCTCCGGGGCGCGGGCGCTGCGGGTGCGGCTGACCCGGGTGGGTTCACAGGTGCGGCTGGTGGCCGGCGACGAGTCGGGCACGCCCGTGGTGTCGGTGGAGTCGCTCGCGCTGCGGGAGATGACCGACGCCGCCCGCCCCGACATCGCCGAGCGGACGCTGTTCGAGGTGACGTGGCAGCCCGAGCGGGTCACCCCGGCGCAGGACCTCACCGGCTGGGTGCTGCTCGGCGACCCCGACGTGCCGGCGGGCCTGCCCACGCCGGTGTTCCCGACCGTCGGTGACCTGGCCGGGGCGGTCTCCGCCGGGGCGGTCGAGGCGCCCCGCGTGCTGGTGCTCCCGGTCCGCCCGGACCTGCCGGACGCCGACCTGCCCGACCTGGTGCGCGCGGTCACCGCCCGGGTGCTGGACGTGCTGCGTTCCTGGCTGGACGCCGAGGCCCTGGCCGACACGAAGCTGGTGGTGCTGACCCGGGGCGCCGTGGTCGCCACGCCGGCCGACCCGTTGCGGGACCTGGCCGGCGCGACGGTCTGGGGTCTGCTGCGGTCGGCGCAGTCCGAGCACCCGGGGCGGATCGTCCTCGCCGACGTCGAGGGCGAGCTGACTCCGGCGACCCTCGCGGTGCTGGCCGGCGTCGCCGGGGACCCCACGGCGACGGGCGGCCAGGTGGCGCTGCGCGGCGACGAGGTGCGTACGCCGCGCCTGAGCCGCCCCACCGGCCCGGTGGCCGACGAACTGGTCCCCCGGCCGGCCTGTGGCGGGTCGGGGCGGTGGCCCCCGGCACCCTGGACGGGATCGGGTTGGTTCGTGCGGTGCCCGGGGTGCTGGATGCGGGTCAGGTGCGGATCGCGGTGCGTGCGGCGGGGGTGAACTTCCGTGATGTGTTGATCGCGTTGGGGATGTATCCGGATTCTGCGGCGGTGATGGGCAGTGAGGGTGCGGGCGTGGTGGTCGAGGTCGGCCCCGGCGTGACCGACCTGGTGCCCGGTGACCGGGTGCTGGGCATGTTCGAGCCGGCCTTCGCCCCCGAGGTGATCGCCACCCGCGAACTCGTCGCGAAGATCCCGGCCGGCTGGTCCTTCGCGCAGGCCGCGTCCGTGCCGGTGGTCTTCCTGACCGCCTTCTATGCGTTGCGTGATCTGGCCGGGTTGCGGTCCGGTGAGTCGGTGTTGATCCACAACGGTGCGGGTGGTGTCGGCATGGCCGCCATCCAGCTCGCGCACCACTGGGGTGCGACGGTGTTCGCCACCGCCAGCCCCGGCAAATGGGATGTGTTGCGTGGGTTGGGGGTGGCTGAGGAGCGGATCGCGTCGTCGCGGACCACGGAGTTCGAGGGGACGTTCGGTGCGGTCACCGATGGTGCCGGGGTCGATGTGGTGTTGGACGCCCTGGCGGGTGAGTTCGTCGACGCGTCGCTGCGGTTGTTGCCGCGTGGTGGCCGGTTCGTGGAGATGGGCAAGGCCGACGTCCGCGACCCGGACGTGGTCGCCGCCCGGCACCCGGGCGTGGCCTACCGGGCATTCGACCTCAACGAGGCCGGACACCGGCGGATCGGCGAGATGCTGACCGAGGTGCTGGCCCTGTTCGAGCAGGGTGCGTTGCGTCCGCTGCCGGTGCGGTCGTGGGACGTGCGGCAGGCCCGGCAGGCGCTGCGACACATCAGCCAGGCCCGCCACGTCGGCAAGGTCGTCCTGCGGCTGCCCACGCTGGTCGAGCCGGACGGCACCGTACTGATCACCGGCGCGGGCGGCACCCTCGCCGGGGTGTTCGCCCGGCACCTCGTCACCACCGGCCAGGCCCGGCACCTGCTGCTGGCCTCCCGCCGTGGCCCCGGGCAGTACCAGGACCTGGTCGAGGAGCTGACCCGGGAGGGCGCCCGGGTCACCGTCGGCACCGCAGACGTGGCCGACCCCGACCAGGTGACCCGACTGCTGGATCTGGTGGACCCGGCGCATCCGTTGACCGCGGTGGTGCACACCGCCGGGGTGATCGCCGACGCGACCATCGGCTCGCTCGACGAGGCGGCGCTGCGTACGGTGATGGCGCCGAAGGTGGACGCCGGCTGGGCGTTGCACGAGGCCACCCGGCACCTGGACCTGGCCGACTTCGTGGTGTTCTCCTCGGTGGCGGCCACCCTCGGCTCCCCGGGGCAGGGCAACTACGCCGCGGCCAACGCGTTCCTCGACGCCCTTGCCGGGCACCGCCGGCAGCAGGGACTACCCGCCACCAGCCTCGCCTGGGGGCTGTGGGCCACCAGCAGCGCGATGACCGCCCACCTCGGCGGCAACGACCACCGCAAGGCGATCCGCGCCACCAGTGCCCCGTTGACCGACCAGCAGGGCGTCGCGCTCTACGAGCTGGCACGGCAGCGCGACACCGCTCACCTCGTACTCATGAACCTGCCGGCGGCGTCGCGGCCGGCGGGCGGGAGCGTGCCCAGCCTGCTGCGTGACCTGATCCGGACCACCGCGCCCGCGCGTCGCACGGTGGGCCGGGCCCCGGCGGACACCGCGTCGGTACGGGACCGCCTGGCGATGCTCAGCCCCGCCGAGCGGCGCGGTCACCTGCTCGACCTGGTGGCCACGAACGTGGCCGCCGTGCTCGGGCACCGCTCGGCGGAGCAGGTCGACGCCCAACGTGCCTTCAAGGAACTGGGCTTCGACTCGCTCACCTCGGTGGAACTGCGCAACCGGCTGTCCGCCGCGACCGGGCTGCGGCTGCCCGCGACCGTCGCGTTCGACTACCCGGCCCCGGTCGTGCTCGCCGAGTTCCTCGACCAGGAACTGGGCGGCGGGACGGCTACGGCCCGGTCCACGGCGGTCGGCACGGTCGCCGCGCTCGACGAGCCGATCGCCATCATCGGCATGGCCTGCCGGTTCCCCGGCGGCGTGCAGACCCCCGAGCAGCTCTGGGAGCTGGTCACCACCGGCGCCGACGTCATCTCGCCCTTCCCCACCGACCGGGGCTGGGACCTGAACGACCTGCGCGCCAGCGGCGAGGACAGCGCGTCCGTACCCCGGCAGGGGGGCTTCATCCACGACGCCGCCCAGTTCGACGCCGCCTTCTTCGGGATCTCACCCCGGGAGGCGTTGGCCATGGACCCGCAGCAGCGGCTGCTGCTGGAGACGTCCTGGGAGGCATTCGAACGGGCGGGGATCGACCCGCACTCGGCGCGGGGCAGCAGCACCGGCGTGTACGTCGGGCTCATCTACCACGACTACGCCTCCCAGGCCGCCGGCACCACCGACGAGCTGGAGGGCTACGTCGGCAACGGCAGCGCGGGCAGCGTCGCCTCGGGACGGATCTCCTACCTGTTCGGGCTGGAAGGCCCCGCGGTCACCGTCGACACCGCCTGTTCGTCGTCGCTGGTCGCGCTGCACCTGGCGACCCAGGCGCTGCGGCAGGACGAGTGCCGGCTCGCGCTCGCCGGCGGGGTGAGCGTCATGTCCACCCCCGGCATGCTCACCGAGTTCTCCCGGCAGCGTGGCCTGTCGTCCGACGGGCGGTGCAAGGCCTTCGGCGCGGGCGCCGACGGGACCGGCTTCGCCGAGGGCGCCGGAATGCTCCTGCTGGAACGCCTCTCCGACGCGCAGCGCAACGGGCACCGGGTCCTCGCCGTCGTGCGGGGCAGCGCGATCAACCAGGACGGCGCCAGCAGTGGCCTGACCGCCCCGAACGGTCCGTCGCAGCAGCGGGTGATCCGGCAGGCGCTGGCCAACGCCCGGTTGACCACGGCCGACGTGGACGCGGTCGAGGCGCACGGCACCGGCACCGCGCTGGGTGACCCGATCGAGGCGCAGGCCCTGCTGGCGACGTACGGGAAGGACCGGCCGCAGGATCGGCCACTGTGGTTGGGATCGATCAAGTCGAACATCGGTCACGCGCAGGCGGCGGCGGGTGTGGCTGGTGTGATCAAGATGGTGCAGGCGATGCGGTACGGGTTGCTGCCGTCGACGTTGCACGTGGATGAGCCGTCGCCGCATGTCGACTGGGCGGCGGGGGCGGTTGCTCTGCTTGCTGAGGCGCGGCCGTGGCCGGTTGCGGACCGGCCGCGTCGGGCGGCGGTGTCGTCGTTCGGCATCAGTGGCACCAACGCGCACACCATCATCGAACAGGCGCCGGAGTACGCCCCGCCGCCGACCGGAGCGCCCACCGGCACGGCCCCGGGCGATCTCGTCGCCTGCGTCCTCTCGGCCCGTGACGACAACGCCCTGCGCGAGCAGGCACGCCGGCTGCGGACCCTGGTTGTCGACGAGCCGGACCTGACCGTTGCCGACATCGCCCAGGCCCTCGTCACCGGCCGTACCGCCTTCGAGCACCGCGCGGTGCTGCTGCCCCGCGACCGGGACGGCCTGCTCGCCGCCCTCGACGCGGTGGCGGACGACCAGCCCTCGGCCGCCGTCGTCCACGGGGTGGCCCGGGGCGGGCGGACCGCCGTCCTCTTCTCCGGTCAGGGCGCGCAGCGTGCCGGCATGGGTCGTGAGCTGTACGAGACCTGGCCGGTCTTCGCCGCCGCTTTGGAGGAGGTGTGCGGGCATCTGGATCCGTTGCTGCCGAGTCCGCTGCGTGAGGTGATGTTCGCCGGGGCGGGCACGCCGGAGGCGGAGCTGCTGGATCGGACGGTGTTCACCCAGGCCGGGTTGTTCGCCGTCGAGGTGGCGCTGTTCCGGTTGGTCGAGTCGTTCGGCGTGGTACCCGACCTGGTGGCCGGGCACTCCATCGGCGAGGTGGCCGCCGCCCACGTCGCCGGCCTGTTCAGCCTCGCCGACGCGTGCGCCCTGGTCGCGGCGCGTGGCCGGCTGATGCAGGCCCTGCCCGCCGGTGGCGGGATGCTCGCGGTCGGCGCCGACGAGCCGGCCGTCGTGGAGTCGCTGGCCGGGCACACCGGCCGGGTCGGCGTCGCAGCCGTGAACGCCCCGACCGGCGTGGTGGTCTCCGGCGACGTCCAGGTGCTCGACGAACTGGAGCGGACCTGGCAGGAACGGGGCGTCCGCACCCGCCGGCTGAAGGTCAGCCACGCGTTCCACAGCCCGCTGATGGAGCCGATGCTGCCCGAGTTCCGGCGGGTGCTCGACGGACTGACGTTCCACTGGCCGACCCTGCCGATCGTGTCGAACCTGACCGGGGAGATCGCGGACCCCGACGAGATCGGCACCCCCGACTACTGGGTCCGGCACGTACGCGAGACGGTCCGGTTCGCCGACGGGGTCGCCACCCTGCGCTCGCGCAACGTCCGCGCGTTCCTCGAACTGGGCCCCGACACGGTGCTCGCCGGCATGGTGCGGAACTGCCTGCCGGACGACGGGACCACGCCCCCGGTGGCGGTTGTGGCAACTCTCCGTCCGGACCGGCCCGAACCGGTGTCGCTGGTGAACGCCCTGGCTGAGCTGCACGTGCACGGCGTGCCGGTCACCTGGACCGCCCTTCTTCCGGGCACCGTGACCCGCCTGGTCGACCTGCCGACGTATCCGTTCCAGCGGCAACGGTTCTGGCCGGCCGTGGGCCGGCTGCGGGCCGGTGACGTATCCGGCGCCGGCCTCGGGGTGGCGGGGCACGGGCTGCTCGGTGCGGCAGTGGACCTGGCCGGCGACGACGAGGTGGTGCTGACCGGCCGGCTGTCCCTGGCCACGCACGCCTGGCTGGCTGAGCATGTGGTCTCCGGGCTGACGCTGGTCCCGGGTACCGCGCTGGTCGAGTTGGCCGTCCGGGCCGGCGACGAGGTGGGCCTGCCCCGGTTGCGGGACCTGACGGTGCTGGTGCCGCTGGTGCTGCCCGAGGCAGGCGGCGTGCGGATCCAGGTCCGGGTCTCCGCGTCGGACTCGCCGCAGCGTCCCGTCGCCGTCTACTCACGTCCCGACGAGGACCCGGAGGCCGGCTGGACCCGGCATGCCGAGGGTGTGCTGGAGCCCTCCACGGCCGATGAGCCGAGGACGGGTGCCTGGCCGCCGGCCGGCGCGTCCGAGGTGGACCTGACGGGCTGGTATGCCGCGCTGGCGGAGCGTGGCCTGTCGTACGGACCGGTGTTCCAGGGTCTCCGGCGGGTGTGGACCGGCGGTGGCGAGGTGTTCGCCGAGGTGGTTCTGCCGGAGGACGCGGCGGTGGAGGCGGCCCGGTTCGGGGTGCACCCGGCGTTGTTGGACGCGGCGTTGCATCCGGTCGGATTGCTGGCCGGCGAGAGTGCTGGTGGGCCGCGGGTGCCGTTCGTGTTCGAGGGTGTGCAGGTGCATGCCTCGGGTGCGGGGGTGTTGCGGGTGCGGTTGACCCGCAATGGTTCCGGGGTGCGGTTGGTGGCGTGTGACGAGGTGGGTGCGCCGGTGGTGTCGGTGGACTCCCTGGTCCTGCGGGAGCTGACCGGCATGGTGGCACCGGGTGTGGCATCGCGGTCGCTGTTCGAGGTGATCTGGCAGGCCGAGGAGGTCGAGCCGGTCGACGACGTGTCGGGTTGGGCGGTGCTGGGCGGGCCGGCCCTGCCGGGCGTCTCGGGCGGTCCCGCCGCCGAGACGATCGCGCAGCTGCTGGCCGCGATCGACGCCGGCACCGCGCCGCCGCGCCTGCTGCTGTTCGCGCCGACCGGGCTGGACGCCGACGACGCAGACCCGGCGGAGACGGTGCGGGCGGTGACATCGGACGTGTTGGGCCTCGTGCAGGCGTGGCTGTCGGCCGACGTCCTGGCCGGCTCGAAGCTGGTGGTGGTGACCCGGCGCGCGGTGTCCGTCGGCGCCGAGGACCAGATCGTCGACCTGGCCGGAGCCGCGGTGTGGGGTCTGCTGCGATCGGCGCAGTCGGAGCATCCAGGCCGCCTCGTCCTGGCCGACGTCGACCGGGGAGTGAACGTCAGCGTGCTGGGCACCCTGGCCCGGTTCGCCGCCGACCCGGCCGACGGCCAACTGGCGATCCGCGCCGGTGCGGTGTTCGTGCCACGTCTGGTGCGTACGGTGGCTCCGGTGTCGGCGCAGGCGCCGACCCTGGGTGACGGTGCGGTGTTGGTGACCGGTGGCACGGGTGCGTTGGGTGCGTTGGTGGCCGAGCATCTGGTGACGGCGTACGGGGCGCGGTCGCTGGTGCTGGTGTCGCGGCGTGGCCCGGATGCCCCGGGCGCTGACGAGTTGTCGGAGCGGTTGTCGGGTCTGGGCGCGTCGGTGCGGCTGGTGGCGTGTGACGTGACCGTTCAGGACGAGGTCGTCGGGCTGGTCGGCGAGATCTCTGCCGCCGGCCGGTTGGCGGGCGTGGTGCACACGGCCGGTGTGCTGGACGACGGGGTGATCGAGCGGGTCACCGGTGAGCGGCTGGCGGGAGTGCTGGCGCCGAAGGTGTCGGCAGGTTGGTTCCTGCACGAGGCGACTGCCGGCCTTGGTCTGGACTTGTTCGTGGTGTTCTCGTCGGTGGCGGGGGTGTTGGGTTCGCCGGGTCAGTCGGCGTACGCGGCGGGTAACGCGTTCCTGGACGGGTTGGCGGTGTATCGGCGGCAGCTGGGGTTGCCGGCGGTGAGCCTGGCGTGGGGAGTGTGGGACACGGCGGGTATGGCCGCGTCGATGGGCGGGATCGGCCGGGCCCGGACGGCGCGTGCCGGCCTCAGGCCGATGAACGCCCGAACCGGGTTGGAGCTGTTCGACGTCGCCCTGGGGCGGAGCGGCCGGCGCTGGTGCCGGCAGTGATCGACGTGCCCGCGCTGCGGTCTGCGGCCTCCGGCGGGGTGGTGCCGCCGATGCTCCGGGCCCTGTTCGGCACGACCGCGACGCGCCGCCGGGCGGGACAGGCTGGCGGCGGCTGGGCCGACCGGCTCGCCGGCCTCAGCGAGGAGGACGGCCTCGCACAGGTGGACCAACTTGTGCGTGGCCTGGCCGCGCAGGTGCTGGGGCACGGCAGCGCGGAGGCGGTGCCGGCCGACCGGGCGTTCCGCGAGTTGGGCTTCGACTCGCTGACCGCCGTCGAGCTGCGCAATCGGGTGAACGGTGCGACCGGCCTCCGGTTGACCTCGACCCTGGTGTTCGACTACCCGACCCCGCAGGCCCTGGCGGCCCACGTGTACACGGAACTGGTCGGTGGTGGATTCGCCGCAGCCCTCGACGAGCCGACCCTTGGCGACGCCGACGAGCCGATCGCCATCGTGGGCATGGCCTGCCGCTACCCCGGCGGGGTGGAGTCCCCCGACCAGCTGTGGAAGCTGATCAGCATCGGCGGGGAGGGGATCGGGGAGTTCCCGGCCGATCGTGGTTGGGACCTGGATTCGTTGTATGACCCCGATCCGGACCATCCCGGTACGTCGTACACCCGGCACGGTGGGTTCCTGTACGGGGCCGGGGAGTTCGACCCGGGATTCTTCGGTATCTCGCCGCGTGAGGCTCTCGCCATGGATCCGCAGCACCGGTTGCTGTTGGAGGCATCGTGGGAGACGTTCGAGTCCGCCGGCCTGGACCCGCAGGGGCTTCGGGGCAGCCGGACGGGCGTCTTCGCCGGGGTGATGTACCACGACTACGCGACGCGACTGATGGATCTGGCCGACGAGGTCGAGGGGTACGTCGGGACCGGTAACTCGGGCAGTGTGCTGTCGGGTCGGGTGGCGTACACCTTCGGCCTGGAAGGCCCGGCGGTCACCGTCGACACGGCGTGCTCGTCGAGCCTGGTGGCGTTGCATCTGGCGGTGCAGGCGTTGCGTAGCGGCGAGTGTGATCTGGCGTTGGCTGGTGGTGTGACGGTGATGGCGACGCCGGGGACGTTCATCGAGTTCTCGCGTCAGCGTGGTTTGTCGCAGGACGGTCGGTGTAAGTCGTTCGCGGCGTCGGCGGATGGTACGGGTTGGTCCGAGGGTGTCGGGGTGCTGCTGGTGCAGCGGTTGTCGGATGCGCAGCGGGACGGTCGGCGGATTCTGGCGGTGGTGCGTGGTACGGCGGTGAATCAGGATGGTGCGTCGAACGGGTTGACGGCGCCGAATGGTCCGTCGCAGCAGCGGGTGATCCGTCAGGCTCTGGCGAACGCGCGCCTGACCACGGCGGATGTGGACGCGGTGGAGGCGCACGGCACGGGTACGACCCTTGGTGATCCGATCGAGGCGCAGGCGTTGTTGGCGACGTATGGGCAGGACCGGCAGGGCCGGGAGCCGTTGTGGTTGGGGTCGGTGAAGTCGAACATCGGTCACACCCAGGCGGCTGCCGGGGTGGCCGGCGTCATCAAGATGGTGATGGCGATGCGGCATGGTCTGGTGCCGTCGACGTTGCATGTGGATGAGCCGTCGCCGCACATCGACTGGACGGCCGGTGCGGTCGCTCTCGCCACCGAGGCCACGCCGTGGCCTGAGGTGGGTCGGCCGCGTCGGGCGGCGGTGTCGTCGTTCGGGATTTCCGGCACCAACGCGCACGTAATCATCGAGCAGCCGCCGGCCGACGTGGTCGAGGGCGAGGTCGTCGCCGGGAACGTGCCGCCGGTCGTGCCGTCGGTCGTGCCGGTGTTGCTGTCCGCCCACGACGGGGCCGCGCTCGTCGCGCAGGCTGGGCGGTGGGCGAGTTGGCTGGTGGGCGACGAGCAGTTGCGCTCGTTGGATGTGGCGTGGTCGTCGGTGGGTTCGCGGTCGGTGTTGGAGCACCGGGCGGTGGTGACCGGTGCGAGCCGGGACGAGTTGTTGGCGGGTCTCGGGGCTTTGGCGGTGGGCGAGCCATCGGGCAGCGTGGTCACCGGTCCGGGTGGGCAGCGGGGCCAACTGGCGCTGTTGTTCTCGGGTCAGGGTGCGCAGCGCGCGGGCATGGGCCGGGAGTTGTCGGAGGCGTTCCCGGTGTTCGCCGCCGCGTTGGACGAGGTGTGTTCGCAGCTTGATCCGTTGTTGCCGGGTCCGTTGCGGGAGGTGTTGTTCGCCGAGGCGGGTACCCCGGAAGCGGGGCTGCTGGATCAGACCGTCTACACCCAGGCCGGCCTGTTCGCGGTCGAGGTGGCGTTGTTCCGCCTCGTCGAGTCGTTCGGTGTCGTTCCTGACGTGGTTGCCGGTCATTCGATCGGTGAGGTGACTGCCGCGTATGTAGCCGGGGTGTTGTCGCTGGCTGACGCGTGCCAGTTGGTCGCTGCTCGGGGCCGGCTGATGCAGGCGCTGCCGGCGGGTGGCGGCATGTTGGCGGTGGCGGCCGACGAGGCGGCGGTGGCGGAGTCGATTGCCGGTTTGGCCGATCAGGTGGGCATTGCGGCGGTGAACGGTCCGTCGTCGGTGGTGGTGTCCGGTGCCGTCGAGGTGTTGGACGACATCGAGCGGGTGTGGCGGGAGCGGGGTGCGCGGACGCGTCGGCTGACGGTGAGTCACGCGTTCCACAGTCCGTTGATGGAGCCGATGCTGGCGGAGTTCCGGGCGGTCCTGGACGGTCTGACGTTCGCGGCGCCGTTGTTGCCGGTGGTGTCGAATGTGTCCGGGGTGCTTGCCGACGCTGACGAGATCCGTACTTCGGACTACTGGGTGCGGCATGTCCGCGAGGCGGTTCGGTATGCCGACGGGGTCGCGGCTCTGCGGGCTGTCGGGGCGGACACGTTCCTGGAGGTCGGACCGCAGAGCGTGTTGACGGCGATGACCGGGGACATCCTGCCCGCCGATGACGGTGTGCTGGCGGTGGCTGTGCAGCGGCGGGACCGGCCGGAGGTGCGTGGGCTGTTGGCGGCGTTGGCCGAGTTGCATGTGTACGGGGTGTCGGTGCTCTGGCGGGAGTGGTTCGCCGACGCCGGCGCGCGTCGGGTCGACCTGCCCACGTACGCCTTCCAACGGGAACGGTACTGGCCTGAGCCGGTGAGCCGGCCACGGAAGAGAACGACGGACAGCGGCGACGCCGACTTCTGGGACGCGGTGGAACGCGCCGACCTGACCGCCCTCGCCGCACAGTTCGGCGACGACGGCGCCGCCCTGGACGTCCTCACCCCCGCCCTGCCGGTCCTGTCGACCTGGCACCGGGCGCGCACGCGGCGGGCGGTCGTGGACGGGTGGTCGTACCGGGTCGGCTGGAAGCGGACCGACATCACCGGCGACCCGGTGAAGCCCGGCGTCTGGCTGCTCGTGACCGCGCAGGACGACCTGGCGGACGGCACCCGGGCGGAGGCGGTCACCAAGGCACTCGCCGCACTCGGCGCCGACGTGGTCCGGCTGACCATCGACCCGATCGGCACCGACCGGACGGATCTCGCCCGACAGTTGGCCGGCGCGCTCGCCGATGGGCCGGTCACCGGCGTGCTCTCCCTGCTCGGCCTTCGCGACCAGCCGCACCCGGCCCACCCGGCCGTGCCGGTCGGGACGGCCGGCACGCTGCTGCTGCTACAGGCGCTGCATGACGCCGGGGCGACGACCCGGCTGTGGTGCCTGACCCAGGGCGCGGTCAGCACCGGCGACGGGGACCCGCTGCGCGACGTCACCCAGAGCGGACTCTGGGGGCTGGGACTCGTGGCGGGCCTGGAACACCCCCAGCTGTGGGGTGGCCTGGTGGACCTGCCCGACCAGGTCGACGCGACGGGCTGGGACCGGCTGGCACGGGTGGTGACCGGCGCCGGCGACGAGGACCAGGTGGCCGTACGACCGTCCGGGGTCTTCGTCCGTCGTCTCGTCCGGGCGGCCTCCGCCGCTCCCGACACGGCGGAGCGGTGGCAGCCGTCGGGCACGGTGCTGATCACCGGTGGCACCGGCGCGCTCGGCGCCCACGTGGCCCGGTGGGCGGCGGCCAACGGCGCCGCGCACGTCGTGCTGACCAGCCGTCGGGGCGACCGTGCCATCGGCGCCGCGGAACTGCGCGAGGAGTTGACCGCACAGGATGTCCGGGTGTCGGTCGTCGCCTGCGACGCGGCCGACCGCGACCAGGTGGCGGCCCTGCTGGCCCGGCTGGACGAGGATCCCGCGCCGCTGACGGCCGTGGTGCACGCGGCGGGCGCGGGCGACGTCGGCATGATCGCCGACACGGACCTGGCCGCGTTCGCCGGCGTGCTCGACGGCAAGGTCGCCGGCGCGCTGCACCTGGACGCCCTGCTCGGCGACCGGCCGTTGGACGCGTTCGTGCTCTTCTCCTCCATCGCCGGAGTGTGGGGCAGCGGCGGACAGTCCGCCTACGCCACGGGCAACGCCTTCCTCGACGCGCTGGCGGAGAACCGCCGCGGGCGGGGCCTGGCGGCGACGTCCGTGGCCTGGGGACCATGGGCCGACGGCGGCATGGCCACCGGCGAGGCCCAGCAACTGCTGGCCCGGCGCGGCCTGACCGCGATGGCACCGGCCGACGCCGTGCACGCCATGCGGTACGCCGTCGGCCTGCCCGGGGCCGCGCTGACCGTGGCCGACGTCGACTGGGCGGTCTTCGCCCCGGCGTACGCCTCGGCCCGCCCCCGGCCACTGCTCGACGACATCGTCGAGGCCCGGGAGGCGGTCCACGCCCACGCCGAGGAGCAGCCGGGCGGCGCCGCCGACGGGCTCCGGGAGCACCTGCTCACCCTGCCCCGCAACGAGCAGGTCCGGCACCTGGTCGAGCTGGTCCGTGCCCACGCCTCCGCCGTGCTCGGTCACCCGGGCACGGACCGGGTCAAGCCCGGGCGCGCGTTCAAGGAACTCGGGTTCGACTCGTTGACGGCGGTCGAGTTGCGCAACCGGCTGACCGCGGCCACCGGCCTGTCGCTGCCCGCCACCCTCGTCTTCGACTATCCCAACCCGGCCGTCCTCGCCGACAACCTGCTCGACGGCCTGGTGCCCGAAGGGCGGCAGGCCGACGACGGCGACCCGGCGGAGGTGGCGGTGCGGCAGGCGCTCGCGACCATCCCGCTGGCCCGTATCCGCGAGGCCGGCCTGCTGGACCTGCTGCTCAACCTCACCGGCGCCGACGGCGGCGCGGGTGACGAGTCCACCGACGAGACCCTGGACCTCGACGAGATGGACACCGACACCCTCGTCAGGCTGGCGCTTGACGGAACCGAATCCTGACCGTTGTCCCCAGTACGGAGCTCATGATGTCTACGTCCGCAGACAAGGTCGTCGAGGCGCTTCGCGCCTCGCTCAAGGAGACGGGCCGCCTCCGTCAGCTCAACCAGCAGTTGACCGCTGCCGCCCGCGAGCCGATCGCGATCGTCGCCATGTCCTGCCGCTACCCGGGCGGCGTCGCCAGCCCGGAGCAGCTCTGGGACCTGGTGGCCTCCGGTGGCGACGCGATCGGCGGGTTCCCGACGGGCCGAGGCTGGGACCTGGACAACCTGTACGACCCGGACGCCGACCGGGCCGGCCGGTCCACCACCCGCGAGGGTGGTTTCCTCTACGACGCGGCCGACTTCGACGCCGAGTTCTTCGGCATCTCGCCCCGCGAGGCCGTCGCCATGGACCCCCAGCAGCGGCTGCTGCTGGAGACGTCGTGGGAGGCGTTCGAGTACGCCGGAATCGCGCCCGCGTCCATGCGCGGACAGAAGGTCGGCGTCTTCGTCGGGACCGCCGCCAACGGCTACGGGATGGGCCCGCAGAGCGAGGCCGAGGGCACCGACGAGGGCTACCTGCTGACGGGTACGGCCACCAGCGTCGTCTCCGGGCGGATCGCGTACGCCCTCGGCCTGGAGGGCCCGGCGGTCACGGTCGACACGGCCTGCTCGTCGTCGCTGGTCGCCCTGCATCTGGCGTGCCAGGCCCTGCGGCAGGGCGACTTCGACCTGGCCATGGCCGGGGGCGTCTGCGTGATGGCCACCCCCAGCCCGTTCGTGGGCTTCTCCCGGCAGCGAGGGCTCGCCCCCGACGGTCGGTGCAAGTCGTTCGCCGCCGCCGCCGACGGTACCGGCTGGTCCGAGGGCGTGGGCATCCTGCTGGTGGAGCGGCTGTCGGACGCGCAGCGCAAGGGGCACCCCGTCCTCGCGGTGATCCGGGGCAGCGCGGTGAACCAGGACGGCGCGTCCAACGGTCTCACGGCGCCGAACGGTCCGGCCCAGCAGCGGGTGATCCGGCAGGCCCTGGCCAACGCCCGGCTGACCACGGCCGACGTGGACGCCGTCGAGGCGCACGGCACCGGCACCATCCTCGGCGACCCGATCGAGGCGCAGGCGCTGCTCGCCACGTACGGGCAGGACCGTCCCGCCGACCGGCCGCTGCTGCTCGGGTCGATCAAGTCGAACATCGGTCACAGCCAGTCCGCCGCGGGCGTGGCCGGCGTGATCAAGATGGTGATGGCGATGCGGCACGGCCTCGTCCCGCCCACCCTGCACGTGGACGAGCCGACGCCCAAGGTGGACTGGTCGGCGGGTGAGGTGTCGCTGGTGACCGAGGCCCGGCCGTGGCCGGTGAGCGGGCGCCCCCGACGGGCGGCGGTCTCCTCCTTCGGCATCTCCGGCACGAACGCGCACACCATCCTGGAGGAGCCGCCCACGCCGGACGCCGACGGTGCGGCTCCCGCCGACGCCCCACCGGCGGCCCTCCTACCGGCGGTGTCCGTGCTCCTGTCCGCCCGGTCGGACTCCGCGCTGGCCGCCCAGGCGGGACGCTGGGCCCGCTGGCTGGACGCCGACGAGAGCCTCCGCCCGGTGGACGTCGGCTGGTCGTCGGTGGTGTCGCGGTCCGCGCTGGAGCACCGCGCGGTGCTCACCGCCACGGACCGCGAGGACCTGCTGGCCGGCCTGCGCGCCCTCGCCGCCGGTCAGCCGTCCGGCGCGGTGGTCGCCGGGCAGGCCGCCGACCGTGGTCCGCTCGCGATGCTCTTCTCCGGTCAGGGCGCGCAGCGCGCCGGCATGGGCCGGGAGCTGTACGCGGAGTTCCCGGTCTTCGCCGCCGCGCTGGACGAGGTGTGCGGGCAGCTCGACCCGTTGCTGCCGCGCCCGTTGCGTGAGGTGCTGTTCGCCGAGGCGGGCACCGCGGAGGCGGGGCTGCTGGATCAGACGGTGTTCACGCAGGCCGGGTTGTTCGCGGTCGAGGTGGCGCTGTTCCGGCTGGTGTCGTCGTTCGGCGTGGTGCCGGACCTCGTGGGCGGCCACTCGATCGGTGAGATCGTCGCCGCCCACGTGGCCGGTGTGCTGTCCCTGGCCGACGCGGCCGTGTTGGTGGCGGCGCGGGGCCGGTTGATGCAGGCGTTGCCGACCGGCGGCGGGATGCTCGCCGTCGCCGCCTCCAAGGAGGCGGTGGCCGAGTCGATCGCCGCCCTGGCCGACCGGGTCGGCATCGCGGCGGTGAACGGGCCCACCTCGGTCGTGGTCTCCGGCGCCGCCGAAGCCCTGGACGACGTGGAGCGGGTCTGGCACGAGCGGGGCGCGAAGACCCGCCGGCTGCGGGTCAGCCACGCGTTCCACAGCCCACTGATGGAGCCGATGCTCGACGAGTTCCGGGCCGTCCTCGACGGGCTGACCTTCGCCGCACCGGCGCTGCCGATCGTGTCGAACCTGACCGGTGCGCTCGCCGACGCCGACGAGATCCGTACCGCGCGGTACTGGGTGCGGCACGTCCGGGAGGCCGTGCGCTACGCCGACGGGATCGCCGCGCTGCGGACCGCCGGCGTGGACACGTTCCTGGAGATCGGCCCGCGGAGCGTACTGACCGCGATGACCCGGGACGTGTTGAACCGGCAGGAACCGGCGGACGCCGCCGACGGCGAGACGCCGGTGCTCGCGGTGCCCGTCCTGCGCGCCGACCGCCCCGAGGCCCGGGCCCTGCTCGCCGCCCTGGCCGAGCTGCACGTCAACGGGGCACCCGTCGACTGGCCGGCCCGCTACGCCGGCACCGGAGCGACCCCGGTCCCTTTGCCCACGTACGCGTTCCAGCGGCAGCGCTACTGGCCCGAGCAGTTGCCGATGCCGGTCACCGGCCCGGTCAGCCCGGACGTGGTGGACGTCGAGTTCTGGTCCGCGGTGGAACGGTCCGATGTGGCGGCGCTGGCCGCACAGTTCGGTGCCGACGCGGCGGCCCTGGACGTGCTGGCCCCGGCTCTGCCCGTATTGTCGTCCTGGCGTAGGGCGAGGCTGCGGGACTCGGTGGTCGACGGCTGGTCGTACCGGGTGGTGTGGAAGCAGACCACCTTCCCGACGCCGGTCACCCCGGTGGGCGGCTGGCTGCTGGTGGAGCCGGCCGGCGACGCCTCGGCGACGGAGTGGGCCGAGGCGTTGGCGGGGGCGCTGACCGCAGCGAGCGGCGAGGTGTCCCGGTTGGTGGTGGACCCCCTCGCGGAGCGCGAGGACGTGACGGCGCGGGTGGCGGAACTCGTGGGGGACCGCCGGTTCTCCGGGGTCGTGTCCCTGCTCGGCCTGCCGGACCGGCCGCACCCGGGTCAGCCGGCGGTGCCGCTCGGCATGGCCGCGACGATGATGCTCGTGCAGGCCCTGCACGATGCCGACATCACGGCACCCCTGTGGACGGTGACCCGTGGTGCGGTCGGCACCGGGGAGGCCGATCCCGTCCGCAGTGTCGCCCAGGGCGGTCTGTGGGGCCTGGCCCGGGTCGCCGGGTTGGAGCACCCGCAACTGTGGGGCGGCCTGGTCGACCTGCCGGACCGGCCCGACCAGGCCGGCTGGGACCGCCTGGTGGGCGTCCTGACCGGCGGCGGCGGCGAGGACCAGGTTGCCGTACGCCCCGCCGGCGTGTTCGTGCGGCGGCTGGCCCGCGCCACGCCGGCGGCCGTCGGGACCGTCGAGCGCTGGCAGCCGTCGGGCACGGTGCTGATAACCGGGGGCACCGGGGCGCTGGGCGCCCACGTGGCCCGCTGGGTGGCGGCCAACGGTGCCGAGCACGTCGTGCTGACCAGCCGTCGGGGCGAGGGTGCCCCGGGAGCTGCGGAGCTGCGCGACGAGTTGACCGCACTCGGCACCCGGGTGACCCTGGTCGCCGGTGACATGGCCGACCAGGCCCGGGTCGAGGCGCTGCTGCGTGACATCGACGCGGATCCGGCGCCGTTGACGGCGGTGGTGCACGCCGCCGGCGTGGGCCAGCTGAGCATGCTGGTCGACACGGACCTGGCCGGTCTGGCCGGGGTGCTGGACGGCAAGATCGCCGGTGCGGTGCACCTGGACGAGTTGCTGGGCGACCGGCCGTTGGACGCGTTCGTGCTGTTCTCCTCCATCGCCGGGATCTGGGGAAGCGGCGGGCAGGCGGCGTACGCGGCGGGCAACGCCTTCCTCGACGCGCTCGCCGAGCGGCGTCGGGCGCGCGGCCTGGCCGCCACCGCGGTGGCCTGGGGGCCGTGGGCCGACGGCGGCATGGCCAGCGGTGAGGGGCAGGACCTGCTGGCCCGACGCGGCCTCAGCCCGATGTCCCCGGCCCAGGCGGTGTACGCGCTGCGCAGCGCTGTGGGCCGGTCCACGCCGTCCCTGACCGTGGCGGACGTCGACTGGTCGCTGTTCACCCCGGCGTTCGCCGCGGCCCGTCCCCGCCCCCTGCTCGACGACATCGCCGAGGCACGGGACGCCCTGCGCGTGGTCGACGGGGAACCGCAGGACGCGGCCGGTGGCGGTCTGCGTCAGCAACTGCTGACGTTGCCCCGCGCCGAGCAGGACCGGCACCTGACGGACCTGGTGCGAACGCACACCGCCGCCGTGCTCGGCCACTCCGGCACCGAGGTGGTCAAGGCGCACCGGGCGTTCAAGGAACTGGGCTTCGACTCGCTCACCGCGGTGGAGCTGCGTAACCGCCTCGCCGGCGCGACCGGGCTGACCCTGCCCACCACCCTCGTCTTCGACTACCCGAACCCCGCCGCCCTCGCCGCCCACCTGTCGTCGGCGTTGCGCCTGCACGAGGTCGACACCGTCACCACCTGGGGCCCCGCCGGCCCGGTCGACGACGACCCGATCGTCATCGTCGGGATGAGCTGCCGGTACCCGGGCGGCGTGGCCAACCCGGAGGACCTCTGGGACCTGGTCGCCACCGGACGCGACGGGATCAGTGGCTTCCCCGAGGACCGGCACTGGGACATCGCCCGGCTGTTGGCCGCCGACGCCGACGGGCGACCGGTGTCGCACACCCGCGAGGGCGGCTTCGTCGCCGGCGCCACCACCTTCGACCCCGGCTTCTTCGGCATCTCGCCCCGCGAGGCGGTCGCCATGGACCCGCAGCAGCGGCTGCTGCTGGAGGCGTCCTGGGAGGCGCTGGAACAGGCCGGGATCGACCCGGACCAGTTGCGCGGCAGTCGGACCGGGGTGTTCGTCGGCGCCTCCCCCTCGGGGTACGGCACTACCGACACCCCGGCGGAGCTGGCGGGATACCAGCTCACCGGCGGCGCGCACAGCGTCATATCCGGTCGGGTGTCCTACACCCTGGGCCTGGAGGGGCCGGCGGTCACGGTAGACACGGCCTGTTCGTCGTCCCTGGTGGCGGTGCACCTGGCCGCCCAGGCGCTGCGCAGCGGCGAGTGCGACAGGGCGCTGGCCGGCGGGGTCACCGTCATGGTGACGCCGGGAGCCTTCGTGGAGTTCTCCCGGCAGGGCGGCCTCGCCCCGGACGGCCGCTGCAAGTCCTTCGCCGCCGGCGCGGACGGCACCGGCTGGTCGGAAGGCGTCGGTGTGCTGCTGGTCCAGCGGCTCTCCGACGCCCGCCGGGAGGGCCGCCAGGTGCTCGCCGTGATCGCCGGCAGCGCGGTGAACCAGGACGGCGCGTCCAACGGCCTCACGGCACCGAACGGTCCGGCCCAGCAGCGGGTGATCCGGCAGGCCCTGGCCAACGCCCGGCTGACCACGGCCGACGTGGACGCCGTCGAGGCGCACGGCACCGGCACCACCCTCGGCGACCCGATCGAGGCGCAGGCGCTGCTCGCCACCTACGGCCAGGGCCGCCCCGCCGACCAGCCGCTCTGGCTGGGGTCGATCAAGTCGAACATCGGCCACAGCCAGGCCGCAGCCGGCGTCGCCGGCATGATCAAGATGGTGCAGGCGATGCGGCACGGGCTGCTCCCGTCGACCCTGCACCTCGACGAGCCGACACCCCACGTGGACTGGTCCGCCGGCGCGGTGTCCCTGCTGACCGAGGCACGCCCCTGGCCGACGGTGGACCGGCCGCGCCGGGCCGCCGTGTCGTCGTTCGGCATCAGCGGTACGAACGTCCACCTGATCCTGGAACAGCCACCGGCCGAGGTGATCGAGGGCGAGGTCGACGCCCGCAGCGAGCCGCCGGTCGTGCCGGTGCTGCTGTCGGCCCGTGACGCCGTCGCGCTGTCGTCCCAGGCCGAGCGCTGGGCTGCCTGGTTGAGCCGGGACGAGGGCCTACGTCCGTTGGATGTGGCGTGGTCGTCGGTGGGTTCGCGGTCGGTGTTGGAGCACCGCGCGGTGGTGACCGGTGCGAGCCGGGACGAGTTGTTGGCGGGTCTCGGGGCTTTGGCGGTGGGCGAGCCATCGGGCAGCGTGGTCACCGGTCCGGGTGGGCAGCGGGGCCAACTGGCGCTGTTGTTCTCGGGCCAGGGCGCGCAGCGCGCCGGCATGGGGCGGGAGTTGTCGGCCGGGTTCCCGGTGTTCGCGGCGGCCCTGGATGAGGTGTGCGCCCAGCTGGATCCGTTGCTGCCGCGTCCGCTGCGGGAGGTGCTGTTCGCCGAGGCGGGTACGGCCGAGGCGGAGTTGCTGGATCAGACGGTGTATACCCAGGCCGGGTTGTTCGCGGTCGAGGTGGCGCTGTTCCGGCTGGTGGAGTCGTTCGGGATCGTGCCGGACGTGCTGGCCGGCCACTCGATCGGTGAGGTGACGGCGGCGCACGCGGCCGGGGTGCTGTCCCTGGCCGACGCGTGCACGCTCGTCGCGGCGCGGGGTCGGTTGATGCAGGCGCTGCCGACGGGCGGCGGCATGCTGGCGGTGGCCGCCGACGAGGTGGCGGTGGCGGAGTCGATCGGGGGTCTGACCGACCGGGTCGGCATCGCGGCGGTGAACGGGCCGACCTCGGTGGTGGTGTCGGGCGCCGTCGACGCCCTCGACGACATCGAGCGGGTGTGGCGGGAGCGGGGTGCGCGTACCCGCCGGTTGACGGTGAGCCACGCGTTCCACAGTCCGTTGATGGAGCCGATGCTCGACGAGTTCCGCGCGATCCTGGACGGGCTGACGTTCTCGGCACCGTTGCTGCCGGTCGTGTCGAACGTGACCGGGGCGCTCGCCGACGCCGACGAGATCCGCACGCCGGAGTACTGGGTGCGGCACGTGCGGGAGGCAGTGCGTTACGCCGACGGGGTCACCACGCTGCGGGACGCTGGTGTGGACACGTTCCTGGAGGTCGGTCCGCAGAGCGTGTTGACCGCCATGACCGTCGACGTCCTGCCCGACGACGCCGTGCTGGCCGTCGCCGTGCAGCGTCGGGACCGGCCGGAGACGTACGCGCTGCTGCACGCCCTCGCCGAACTGCACGTGCACGACGTGCCGGTGAGCTGGCAGGAGTGGTTCGTCGAGACCGGCGCGCGGCGGGTCGACCTGCCCACGTACGCCTTCCAGCGGGAGCGCTACTGGCTGCCGCCGGTCGGCCAGTCGGCCGACGTCTCGGGGGCGGGCCTCGGTGTGGCGCGGCACCCGCTGCTCGGCGCGACGGTGTCGGTCGCCGGCGAGGACATGGTGGTGCTGACCGGCCGGCTGTCGGTGTCGACCCATCCGTGGCTGGCCGACCACGTCGTGTCCGGTGCCGTGGTCGTGCCGGGCACCGCCCTGCTGGACCTCGTCGTCCGGGCGGGCGACGAGGTCGACGCCAACCGCGTCCGTGAGCTGACGGTGCTCGCCCCGCTCGTGTTGCCCGCCACCGGCGGTGGGGTGCGGGTACAGGTCCGGGTGGGTCCCGTCGACGGGACGGGCACCCGGTCGGTGACCGTGCACTCCCAGCCGGAGGACGACCCGGAGGCGGGTTGGACCCGGCACGCCGACGGGCTCGTCGGCGCCCCCACGGCCGACGAACCCACCCTGGGCGCGTGGCCGCCGCCCGGCGCGTCCGAGGTGGACGTGACCGGTTGGTACCCGACGGTGGCCGAGCACGGGCTCACCTACGGGCCGGTCTTCCAGGGCCTGCGGCGGGCGTGGACCGCCGAGGGGGTGGTGTTCGCCGAGGTGACCCTTCCCGACGAGGTATCCGGGGAACCGGCGGGATTCGGGGTGCACCCGGCACTGCTGGACGCCGCCCTGCACCCGATCGGGTTGCTGCCCGCCGACGAGTCGGGCGGCGGGGCCCGGGTGCCGTTCGCGTTCGAAGGGGTACAGGTCCATGCGGTGGGGGCCCGGACGCTCCGGGTCCGCCTGACCGCCTCCGGCACCTCCGTGCGGCTGGTCGCCGTCGACGAGACGGGTGCGCCGGTGGTGTCGGTGGACTCGCTGACGCTGCGCGAGATGACCGACGTGGCAGCGCCTCCGGACGAGGCGCAGCGCTCCCTGTTCGAGGTGTCCTGGCAGCCCGAGCAGATCACCGCGCCCGACGGCGGGTACGGCTGGATCGTGCTCGGTGACCGTCCGCTCGACGGCGCGCCGCAGCTGCCGGCGTACGCCGAGGTGGCGGCGGTGACCACGGCGGTGACGGACGGAACGGCTTCCGCCCCCGCCGGGTTGCTGCTGCCCGTCCCCACGGCGGCGTCCGAGGCGGCCCTGCCCGACACGGTGTGGTCGGTCACGGCGAACGTCCTCGGCGCGGTGCAGGCATGGCTCGCCGCCGACACCCTGGCGGACACGCGGCTGGTCGTGGTGACCCGCGGCGCGGTGGCCGCCACCACGGACGACCGTGTCACCGACGTGGCCGGGGCGGCGGTCTGGGGCCTGCTGCGCTCGGCCCAGTCGGAACACCCCGGCCGGATCGTGCTGGCCGACCTGGAACCGGGCGTCGACCTGGACTCCGACCTGCTGGCCCTGCTCGCCGGAGCCGCCGCCGACCCGGGCCTCGGCGGGCAGCTCGCGGTGCGGGCGGGCACGGCGTACCTGCCGCGGCTGGTCCGCGCCGCTGGCGGCGCACCGACCCCGGCGACCCTGGGCCGGGGAACCGTCCTGGTGACCGGTGGCACCGGATCGCTGGGCGCCCTGGTGTCCGAACACCTCGTCACCTCGTACGGCGTGCGCTCGCTGGTGCTGGTTTCCCGGCAGGGCCCGGCGGCCCCCGGTGCCGACCAGTTGGTGGAGCGGCTGACCGCGCTGGGCGCGGCCGTCCGGGTGGTCGCGACGGACGTGACCGATCGGGTACGCGTCGGTGAGCTGGTCCGGGCGATCACCGACGAGGACCGGCTGGCCGGTGTGGTCCACACGGCCGGCGTCCTCGAAGACGGTGTGGTCAGCGGGATCACCGCCGACCGGTTGGCGGACGTGCTGGCGCCGAAGGTCACGGCGGGCTGGTGGCTGCACGAGGCGACCGCTGAGCTGGACCTCGACCTGTTCGTGCTGTTCTCCTCCGTCGCCGGGGTGCTCGGCTCTCCGGGCCAGGCCGCCTACGCCGCCGGCAACGCCTTCCTGGACGCCCTCGCCCTGGTGCGGGCGCAGCGGGGGCTGCCCGCGGTCAGCCTCGCGTGGGGCATGTGGGACACGGCGGGGATGGCCGCGTCGATCAACGACGCCGACCGGGCCCGGGTGACCCGGGCCGGCCTCGTCCCGATGACCGCCCAGGTCGGCCTCGGGCTGTGGGACGCCGCCCTGGCCCACGGCGGGGCGGCGCTGGTCCCGGCCGTGGTCGACCTGCCCGCCATGCGGACGCAGACCGCAGCGGGTCGGGTGCCCCCGATGCTGCGGGCCCTGGTGGGACCGGTCGCGAAGCGCCGCCGGTCCGGCACCGGAGGATGGGTCGACCGGTTGGCCGGGCTCGAACCGCAGGAGGCGCGGACGCAGGTCGCCCTCCTGGTCCGCGGGCTGATCGCGCAGGTTCTCGGGCACAGCGGCGCCGATCAGGTGCCGGCGGACCGGGCGTTCCGGGAGCTGGGCTTCGACTCGCTGACCGCCGTCGAGCTGCGCAACCGGATCAACGGCGCGACCGGGCTGCGGCTCACGTCGACACTCGTCTTCGACTACCCGACCCCCGGCGCCCTGTCGGAGCACCTGTACGAGCAGCTGTCCGGCCAGGTCGCCGACCAGCAGCAGGCCGTGCGGGCGACCACCGTCGACGAGCCGATCGCCATCGTGGGGATGGCCTGCCGCTACCCGGGTGGCGTGACGAGCCCGCAGCAGCTGTGGGACCTGGTCGCCGCCGGGGCCGATGGCATCGGGGAGTTCCCGACCGACCGGGGCTGGGACCTCGACCGGATCTTCCACCCCGACCCGGACAACCCCGGGACGTCGTACACCCGGCACGGTGGATTCCTGTACGGCGCGGCGGAGTTCGACCCCGGGTTCTTCGGCATCTCGCCCCGCGAGGCGATCGCGATGGATCCGCAGCAGCGGCTGCTGCTGGAGACGTCGTGGGAGACGTTCGAGTCCGCCGGCCTGGACCCGCAGCGGCTGCGCGGCAGCCGTACCGGCGTGTTCGCCGGGCTGATGTACCACGACTACGCCTCCCAGGTGCAGGAGTTGCCCGAGGGCGTCGGAGGCTTCATCGGCACGGGCACCTCGGGCAGTGTGCTGTCGGGCCGGGTGGCGTACACGTTCGGCCTGGAGGGGCCGGCGGTGACCGTGGACACGGCGTGTTCGTCGAGCCTGGTGGCGTTGCATCTGGCGGTGCAGGCGTTGCGGTCGGGTGAGTGTGATCTGGCGTTGGCCGGTGGGGTGACGGTGATGGCGACGCCGGGGACGTTCATCGAGTTCTCGCGTCAGCGTGGTCTGTCGCAGGACGGTCGGTGCAAGTCGTTCGCCGCGTCGGCGGACGGCACGGGTTGGTCCGAGGGCGTCGGCGTGCTGCTGGTGCAGCGACTCTCGGACGCCCAGCGGGACGGCCGGCGGATTCTGGCGGTTGTCCGTGGCACGGCGGTCAACCAGGATGGTGCGTCGAACGGGTTGACGGCGCCGAACGGTCCGTCGCAGCAGCGGGTGATCCGCCAGGCCCTCGCGAACGCCCGGCTGGGCGTCGGGGACGTCGATGCCGTCGAGGCGCACGGCACGGGCACCACCCTCGGTGACCCGATCGAGGCGCAGGCGTTGCTGGCCACCTACGGTCAGGATCGCCCGGAGGGTCGGCCGCTGTGGCTCGGGTCGATCAAGTCGAACATCGGCCACACCCAGGCCGCCGCCGGGGTGGCCGGCATCATCAAGATGATCATGGCGATGCGGCACGGGGTGCTGCCGTCGACGCTGCACGTGGACGAGCCGTCGCCGCACATCGAGTGGAGCGCCGGAGCGGTCTCCCTGCTCACCGAGGCGCGCGACTGGCCGGCGGCGGGCAGGGCCCGGCGGGCGGCGGTCTCGTCGTTCGGGGTCAGCGGCACCAACGCCCACGTGATCATCGAGCAGCCACCGGCCGAGGCGGCGCCGACCCGGGTCGAGGGCACGCCGACGCGCGGCGACGAAACCGCCGGCGAACTGGTGCCGGCCCCGGTGCTGCTGTCGGCCCGATCCGAGGCCGCCGTCGCGGCGCAGGCGGACCGCTGGGCCCGCTGGATCGCCGCCGACGAGGATCTGCGCCCGGTCGACGTCGGCTGGTCGTCGACGGTCAGCCGGGCGGCGCTGGAGCACCGCGCGGTGGTCACCGCGACGGACCGGGACGAGCTGCTGGCCGGGCTGCGCGCCCTCGCCGCCGGTGAGTCGGCCGGCGCCGTGGTCACCGGCACCGGCACGGCGCGTACCCAACTGGCCGTGCTCTTCTCCGGTCAGGGTGCGCAGCGTGCCGGCATGGGCCGGGAGTTGTCGGAGGCGTTCCCGGTGTTCGCCGCCGCGTTGGACGAGGTGTGTGCGCAGCTCGATTTGTTGCTGCCGCGTCCGCTGCGGGAGGTGCTGTTCGCTGAGGCGGGTACGGCCGAGGCGGGGTTGTTGGATCAGACGGTGTTCACGCAGGCCGGGTTGTTCGCGGTCGAGGTGGCCCTGTTCCGGCTGGTGGAGTCGTTCGGTGTTGTTCCCGATCTGGTGGCCGGTCACTCGATTGGTGAGGTGACTGCTGCGTATGTCGCCGGGGTGTTGTCGCTGGCTGATGCGTGTGTGTTGGTGGCGGCGCGGGGTCGGTTGATGCAGGCGTTGCCGGCTGGCGGTGGGATGTTGGCGGTGGCCGCCGACGAGGTGGCGGTGGCGGAGTCGATCGTCGGGCTGGTCGATCGGGTGGGTGTCGCGGCTGTCAATGGTCCCGCTGCCGTGGTGGTTTCCGGTGCCGTCGAGGCCTTGGACGAGTTGGAGCGGACCTGGCAGGGCCGGGGTGTGCGTACCCGCCGCCTCACGGTCAGCCACGCGTTCCACAGCCCGCTGATGGAGCCGATGCTCGACGAGTTCCGGGCGGTTCTGGCGGGGCTGACGTTCCGGATGCCGCTGCTGCCGATCGTGTCGAATCTGACCGGGGTGCTCGCCGACCCCGGGCAGATCACCCGCGCCGACTACTGGGTCCAGCACGTCCGCGAGGCCGTCCGGTACGCCGACGGGGTCACCGCGCTGTGCGAGGCGGGCGTGGACACCTTCCTGGAGATCGGCCCGCAGAGCGTCCTGACCGCGATGAACGCCGACCTGCTCGCCGACGACGCGCTCGCGGTGGCTGTCCAGCGCCGGGACCGTTCCGCCCCGCAGGCGCTGCTGCACGCACTGGCGGAGCTGCACGTCCACGGCGTCCCGGTGACCTGGCCGCAGTGGTTCACCGAAACCGGCGCCGCCCTGGTCGACCTGCCCACGTACGCCTTCCAGCACGATCGGTACTGGCTCGGCGCCGGCCAGGCGCGTACCGCCGACGTGTCCGGCGCCGGACTCGGCGTGGCCGGGCACCCGCTGCTCGGCGCGGCGGTCACCGTCGCCGGCGCCGACATGGTGGTGCTGACCGGCCGACTGTCCCTCGCCACCCACGCGTGGCTCGCCGAACACGTCGTCTCCGGCGTGGTGATCGTGCCCGGCACCGCCCTGATCGAGCTGGCGGTACGAGCCGGCGACGAGGTCAACGCGTCGCGGGTACGGGAGCTGACCGTCGCCGCGCCACTGGTGCTGCCGGCGGCCGGCGCGGTGCGGGTACAGGTGCGTGTCGGCGCGGCCGACGAGGCGGGCACCCGGGTCGTGGCGGTGCACTCGCAGTCCGAGAGCGACCCGGAGGCCGAATGGGTCCACCACGCGGAGGGCGTGCTGGAGCCGGCGTCGGTCGACGAGCCGGGCGTGGGGGAGTGGCCGCCCGTCGGCGGCGTCGAGGTGGACCTGGCGGGTTGGTATCCGACGCTGGCGGAGCACGGCCTGGCGTACGGGCCGGTGTTCCGGGGGCTGCGCCGGGTGTGGACCGCCGCGGACGACGTGTTCGCCGAGGTGGTCCTGCCGGACGAGGCGGCGACGGAGGCCGCCCGGTTCGCGGTGCACCCGGCGTTGCTGGACGCTGCCCTGCATCCGATCGGGCTGCTGCCGGGCACGGAGTCGGCTGGGCCACGGGTGCCGTTCGCGTTCGAGGGTGTGCAGGTGCACGCCTCGGGCGCCCGGGTGCTGCGGGTCCGCCTGACCCGCACGGGTACGACGGTGCGGCTGGTCGCGTGTGACGAGTCGGGCGCCGCCGTGGTGTCGGTCGACTCGCTGGCGCTGCGTGAAATGACCGGCGTGACCGGGGCGAGCGCGGCGGCCCGCTCGATGTTCGAGCTCACCTGGCAGGCCGAGGAGGTCGCCGCCGCCGGGGACGTCTCCGGGTGGGCGCTGGTGGGCTCGCCGGCCGCCGCCGACCTGCCGACGTTCCCGGACGTCAAGGCGCTCGTCGAGGCCGTCGACGCCGGTCAGGTGCCCGCGCCGACCGGGCTGGTGCTGCCGGTCGACGCGTCGGGTGTCGCCGTCCCGGACGAGGTGCGCGCGGCGGCGTCCGCCGTACTGGCGACGGTGCGGTCCTGGCTGGCGACCGACGCCCTGGCGGATTCGCGGCTGGTGGTGGTGACCCGGGGCGCGGTCTCGGTCGGGGCCGGGGACCGGGTGACCGAGCTGGCGGGTACGACGGTGTGGGGTCTGCTGCGGTCGGCACAGTCGGAGCACCCGGGCCGCATCGTCCTCGCGGACGTGGACGGCGACCTGGACGCCGGAACGCTGGCTGTCCTGGCTGCGGTGGCCGACGAGCCGGTGGCGCACGGCGGTCAGGTCGCGGTACGGGCGGGTGCCGTGTTCGTGCCCCGTCTGGTGCGTGCGGTGGCTCCGACGTCGCTGGACGGCTCCGTGGTCGGCGACGGCACGGTGCTGGTGACCGGCGGGACGGGTGCGCTGGGTGCGTTGGTGGCGGAGCACCTCGTCTCGTCGTACGGGGTGCGGTCGTTGGTGCTGGTGTCGCGGCGTGGCCCGGAAGCCGCGGGCGCCGGCGAGTTGTCGGAGCGGTTGACCGCGCTGGGTGCCGCCGTGCGGGTGGCGGCGTGTGACGTGACGGACCGGGACCAGGTTTTGGGGCTGGTCGGTGAGGTCGCTGCGGGTGGCCGGTTGGCGGGTGTGGTGCACACCGCCGGTGTGCTGGACGACGGGGTGATCGAGCGGGTCACCGATGAGCGTCTTGCCGGGGTGTTGGCGCCGAAGGTGTCGGCGGGCTGGTTCCTGCACGAGGCGACGGCGGGCCTTGATCTGGACTTGTTCGTGGTGTTCTCGTCGGTGGCGGGCGTGCTGGGTTCGCCGGGTCAGTCGGCGTACGCGGCGGGTAACGCGTTCCTGGACGGGTTGGCGGTGTGGCGCCGGCAGCTGGGTCTGCCGGCGGTGAGCCTGGCGTGGGGGATGTGGGACACCGTCGGCATGGCGGCCTCGATCGACGAGGCCGATCGGGCGCGGTCCGCGCGGGCGGGCCTGCCGCCGATGAGCGCCGAGGTCGGGTTGGAACTGTTCGACGCCGCCCTGGTGGCGGACCGGGCCGCCCTGGTGCCGGCCGTGATCGACGTACCGGCGATGCGCGCGAGCCTCGGCACCGGCGGCCCGGTGCCGGCCGTACTGCGTACCCTGATCGGGTCGACGACGGCTCGGCGACGGGCCGCGCGGGGCGGTGACTGGGCCAACCAACTGGCAGGCCTGGCGCCCGAGGAGGCACGGGCTCGGATCGACGTGCTCGTGCGTGGCCTGGTGGCGCAGGTGTTGGGGCACGGCGGCGCCGAGGCGGTGCCGGCGGACCGGGCGTTCCGGGAGTTGGGCTTCGACTCGCTGACCGCAGTCGACCTGCGCAACCGGCTGAACGCGACCACCGGGCTGCGGCTGGCCTCGACGCTGGTCTTCGACTATCCGACGCCGACCGTGCTCGTCGACCACCTCTACGAGCAGGTCTCCGGAGAGATCACCGCCCGTCAGACGGCGGTGCTCACCGCGAACACCGACGAGCCGATCGCGATCGTGGGCATGGCGTGCCGCTATCCGGGCGGGGTGGAGTCGCCCGACCAGTTGTGGGAGTTGTTGGCTGCCGGTGGTGACGGGATCTCGGAGTTCCCGGCGGATCGTGGTTGGGATCTGGAGTCGTTGTTCGATCCGGATCCGGACCGTAGTGGTACGTCGTACACCCGGCATGGTGGTTTTCTGTACGGGGCGGCGGAGTTCGACCCGGGCTTCTTCGGTATTTCGCCGCGTGAGGCTCTCGCGATGGATCCGCAGCAGCGGTTGCTGTTGGAGGCGTCGTGGGAGACGTTCGAGTCGGCGGGCCTGGATCCGCAGCACCTGCGGGGCAGCCGCACGGGTGTGTTCGCCGGGGTGATGTACCACGACTACGCGTCGCGCCTGATGGACCTGCCGCCGGACGCCGAAGGTTTCGTCGGCACGGGTACCTCGGGCAGTGTGCTGTCGGGGCGGGTGGCCTATACGTTCGGCCTGGAGGGGCCGGCGGTCACCGTGGACACGGCGTGCTCGTCGAGCCTGGTGGCGTTGCACTTGGCCGCGCAGGCGTTGCGGTCGGGTGAGTGTGATCTGGCGTTGGCCGGTGGGGTGACGGTGATGGCGACGCCGGGGACGTTCATCGAGTTCTCCCGGCAGCGTGGTCTGTCGCAGGACGGTCGGTGCAAGTCGTTCGCCGCGTCGGCGGATGGTACGGGTTGGTCCGAGGGCGTTGGCGTGCTGCTGGTGGAGCGCCTGTCGGATGCGCGGCGCAACGGGCACCGGGTCCTCGCCGTGGTGCGTGGTACGGCGGTGAACCAGGATGGCGCGTCGAACGGGTTGACGGCGCCGAATGGTCCGTCGCAGCAGCGGGTGATCCGTCAGGCCCTCGCCAACGCCCGGCTGACCACGTCGGACGTGGATGCGGTCGAGGCGCACGGCACGGGCACGACGTTGGGTGACCCGATCGAGGCGCAGGCGTTGCTGGCCACCTACGGTCAGGATCGGCCAACGGGCCGGCCGTTGTGGTTGGGGTCGGTGAAGTCGAACATCGGGCACACGCAGGCTGCTGCCGGTGTGGCTGGTGTGATCAAGATGGTGATGGCGATGCGGCATGGTCTGGTGCCGTCGACGTTGCATGTGGATGAGCCGTCGCCGCACATCGACTGGTTGGCTGGTGCGGTGGTGCTGGCTACTGAGGCGACGCCGTGGCCTGAGGTGGGTCGGCCGCGTCGGGCGGCGGTGTCGTCGTTCGGGATTTCCGGCACGAACGCGCACGTGATCATCGAGCAGCCGCCGGCCGACGTGGTCGAGGGCGAGATCGTCGTCCGGGACGTGCTGCCGGTCGTGCCGGTGCTGCTCTCCGCTCGATCGGACGCGGCGCTGGCCGCTCAGGCCGGCCGGTGGGCGCGCTGGCTCGCTGCCGGGGAACACCTGCGTCCGCTGGACGTGGCCTGGTCCTCCGTCACCACCCGGCCGCCGCTCGAGCGCCGAGCCGTCCTGACCGCCGTTGACCGGCACGACCTGGTCGCGGCGCTGACCACCCTCGCCACCGGCGGCCCCGCCGGCACGGTCGTCTCCGCCGCTGCCCGGCAGCGGGGCCAACTCGCCCTGCTCTTCTCCGGCCAGGGTGCGCAACGTGCCGGCATGGGCCGGGAGTTGTCCGAGGCGTTCCCGGTGTTCGCCGCCGCACTGGACGAGGTGTGTGCGCAGCTCGATTTGTTGCTGCCGCGTCCGCTGCGGGAGGTGCTGTTCGCCGAGGCGGGTACGGCCGAGGCCGCGCTGCTGGATCAGACGGTGTTCACCCAGGCCGGTCTGTTCGCGGTCGAGGTGGCGTTGTTCCGTCTGGTGGAGTCGTTCGGTGTCGTTCCCGACGTGGTTGCCGGTCACTCGATCGGTGAGGTGACGGCGGCGTATGTGGCGGGGGTGTTGTCCCTCGCGGACGCGTGTCAGTTGGTCGCCGCTCGGGGCCGCCTGATGCAGGCGTTGCCGGCCGGTGGCGGGATGCTTGCGGTGGCCGACTCCGAGCAGGCGGTGGCGGAGGCGATCGTCGGGCTGACCGGGCAGGTGGGCATTGCGGCCGTGAACGGGCCAGCCGCCGTGGTGGTTTCTGGTGCTGTCGAGGCCCTGGACGAGTTGGAGCGGACCTGGCAGGGCCGGAACATCCGTACCCGCCGCCTTTCCGTCAGCCACGCGTTCCACAGCCCGCTGATGGAGCCGATGCTCGACGAGTTCCGCGCGGTCCTGGCGGGGTTGACGTTCCGGGCACCGTTGCTGCCGATCGTGTCGAACGTGACCGGTGCGCTGGCGGACGGCGACGAGATCCGCACGGCCGACTACTGGGTCCGGCATGTGCGTGAGGCCGTCCGGTACGCCGACGGGGTCAACGCGCTGCGCGAGGCGGGCGTGGACACGTTCCTGGAACTCGGACCGCAGAGCGTGCTGACCGCGATGAACGCCGACATCCTGCCCGCCGACGACGCCGTGCTGGCCGTCGCCGCGCAGCGCAAGGACCGGCCGGAGGCACAAGGACTGCTGCACGCCCTCGCCGAACTGCACGTCCACGGCGTACCGGTCAGCTGGCAGCAGTGGTTCACCGACAGCGGCGCGCGGCGGGTGGACCTGCCCACGTACGCATTCCAGCACGAGCGCTACTGGCCCGCCGCCAACCGTGCCCGGCTGGGTGACGTGTCCGGAGCGGGACTCGGCCGCGCCGGGCACCCGCTGCTCGGCGCGGCGGTGGACCTGGCCGGTGCCGACGAGATGGTGCTGACCGGCCGGCTCTCCCTGGCCACGCACCCCTGGCTGGCCGACCACGCGGTCTCCGGCGTGACGCTGGTCCCAGGTACGGCACTGGTCGAACTGGCCGTACGCGCCGGTGACGAGGTGGGCCTCTCCCGGCTGCGCGAGCTGACCGTGGCCGCCCCGCTGGTCGTCTCCGGCACCGGAGGCGTGCGGATCCAGGTGCGGGTGGACGGGGCCGCCGACTCCGCGTACCGCACCGTCGTCATCTACTCCCGTCCTGACGACGACCCCGAGGCGGGCTGGACCCGGCACGCGGAGGGCGTGCTGGAGTCGTCCACCGACGAGGAACCGGACCCGGTCGCCTGGCCCCCCGCGGGGGCGTCGGAGGTCGACCTGGCGGACTGGTATCCGGCGCTGGCGGGGTACGGCCTGGCGTACGGGCCGGTCTTCCAGGGGCTCCGGCGTGCCTGGACCAGCGGTGGCGAGGTGTTCGCCGAGGTGGGCCTGCCGGACGACGCCGCGACAGAGGCCGCCGGCTTCGGGGTGCACCCGGCGCTGCTGGACGCCGCCCTGCACCCGATCGGGCTGCTGTCCGGTTCGGAGCAGTCGGGTGGACCGCGGGTGCCGTTCGCGTTCGAGGGTGTGCAGGTGCACGCCTCGGGCGCGGAGGTGCTGCGGGTGCGCCTGGCCCGTAACGGTTCCGGGGTGCGGCTGGCGGCGTACGACGAGGCCGGTGCGCCGGTGGTGTCCGTGGACTCCCTGGTCCTGCGGGAGCTGACCGGGGTGGCCGCGCCGGGCGTGGCATCGCGGTCGCTGTTCGAGCTGCGGTGGCCGGCCGTGGAGGCCACCCTCGGCGGGGAGGCGTCCGGCTGGGCGCTGCTGGCGTGCGGCCGGGAGGTGCCGGCCGAACTGGCGGCACGGGTCGGGCTGGTCGCGTACGCCGATGTGGCCGCGGTCGCGGGGGCGGAGTCCGTCCCTCGGGCGCTGCTCCTTCCGGTGTTCCCACCGACCGGCTCGGTGGTGGAGACGCCGGAGCTGGTCCGGGCGGTGACTTCGGATGTGCTGGCGACGGTGCAGTCCTGGCTCGCGGCGGACGCTCTGGCGGATGTACGGCTGGTGGTGCTGACCCGGGGCGCGGTCTCCGTCTCCGACGACGACCGGGTCACCGACCTGGCCGGTGCGGCGGTATGGGGTCTGCTGCGGTCGGCGCAGTCGGAGCACCCGGGCCGCATCGTCCTCGCGGATGTCGACGGCGACCTGGACGCCGCGTTGGTGGCCACGCTCGACGGCGTCCTGCGGGAACCGGCCACGACCGGCGGCCAGTTGGCCGTCCGCAGCGGCGGGCTGTACTCGGCCCGCCTGGTCCGGGCGGGTCTCACGGTGGCGGCGGAGACGCCGAACCTGGGTGACGGCGCGGTGCTGGTGACCGGCGGCACGGGTGCGCTCGGCGCGCTGGTGGCCGAGCACCTGGTGTCGTCGCGGGGCGTACGGTCGCTGGTGCTCGTGTCGCGGCAGGGCCCGTCGGCTGCGGGCGCGGCCGAGTTGGCGCAGCGGCTGACCGCGCTGGGTGCCGCCGTGCGGGTGGTGGCCTGCGACGTGACGGACCGGGACCAGGTCGAGGCGCTGGTTGCCGAGATCGGCGCGGCGGGCCGGCTGGCGGGCGTGGTGCACACCGCCGGTGTGCTGGACGACGGGGTCGTCGAGGGGCTGACCGCGCAGCGGCTCGAAGCCGTGCTGGCGCCGAAGGTGTCGGCCGGCTGGCTGCTGCACGAGGCGACGGCGTCCCTGGACCTGGATCTGTTCGTGGTGTTCTCGTCGGTGGCGGGGGTGCTGGGTTCGCCGGGACAGTCGGCGTACGCGGCGGGCAACGCGTTCCTGGACGCGCTGGCGGTGTACCGGCGGCAGTCGGGTCTGCCGGCGGTCAGCCTGGCGTGGGGCATGTGGGACACGGCGGGCATGGCGGCGTCCCTGGACGAGGCGGATCGGGCGCGGTCGGCGCGAGCGGGCCTGACGCCGATGAGTGCCGAGACCGGGTTGCAACTGTTCGACGCGGCCCTGGTCGCCGATCGGGCGGCCCTGGTGCCGGCCGTGATCGACGTGCCCGCGTTGCGGGCGGCGGCCGTCGGCGGTCCCGTGCCGGCCGTGCTGCGCACCCTCATCGGAGTGACCGGCGCCCGCCGCCAGGCGGGGCAGGGCGTTGGCGGTTGGGCCGACCGGCTCGCCGGGCTGACGGAGGACGAGGGTCGGGCCCAGGTCGACGTGCTCGTGCGTGGCCTGGTGGCGCAGGTGTTGGGGCACGGCGGCGCCGAGGCGGTGCCGGCGGATCGGGCGTTCCGGGAGTTGGGCTTCGACTCGCTGACCGCCGTGGAGCTGCGTAACCGGCTGAACGCGGTCACCGGGCTTCGGCTGGCCTCGACGCTGGTGTTCGACTATCCGACCCCGGCCGTGCTCGCCGACCACCTGTGGTCGGAGTTGGCCGGGGTGCGTCAGTCGACGACCGACCTCGTCACCAGCACGGTCGTCGGCTCCGACGAGCCGATCGCGATCGTGGGCATGGCGTGCCGCTACCCCGGCGGGGTGGAGTCGCCCGACCAGTTGTGGGAGTTGTTGGCTGCCGGTGGTGACGGGATCTCGGAGTTCCCGGCGGATCGTGGTTGGGATCTGGAGTCGTTGTTCGATCCGGATCCGGACCGTAGTGGTACGTCGTACACCCGGCATGGTGGTTTTCTGTACGGGGCGGCTGAGTTCGACCCGGGCTTCTTCGGTATTTCGCCGCGTGAGGCTCTCGCGATGGATCCGCAGCAGCGGTTGCTGTTGGAGGCGTCGTGGGAGACGTTCGAGTCCGCCGGTCTCGACCCGCAGGGTGTGCGGGGCAGCCGGACCGGTGTCTTCGCCGGGGTGATGTACCACGACTACGCCTCCCGGCTGATGGATCTGTCGGCCGAGGTCGAGGGGTACGTCGGCACCGGCACGTCGGGCAGTGTGCTGTCCGGTCGGGTGGCGTACACGTTCGGCCTGGAGGGGCCGGCGGTCACCGTGGACACGGCGTGTTCGTCGAGTCTGGTGGCGTTGCACTTGGCCGCGCAGGCGTTGCGGTCGGGTGAGTGTGATCTGGCGTTGGCTGGTGGGGTGACGGTGATGGCGACGCCGGGGACGTTCATCGAGTTCTCCCGGCAGCGTGGTTTGTCGCAGGACGGTCGGTGTAAGTCGTTCGCGGCGTCGGCGGATGGTACGGGTTGGTCCGAGGGTGTCGGGGTGCTGCTGGTGCAGCGGTTGTCGGATGCGCAGCGGGACGGTCGGCGGATTCTGGCGGTGGTGCGTGGTACGGCGGTGAATCAGGATGGTGCGTCGAACGGGTTGACGGCGCCGAATGGTCCGTCGCAGCAGCGGGTGATCCGTCAGGCTCTGGCGAACGCGCGCCTGACCACGGCGGATGTGGACGCGGTGGAGGCGCACGGCACGGGTACGACCCTTGGTGATCCGATCGAGGCGCAGGCGTTGTTGGCGACGTATGGGCAGGACCGGCAGGGCCGGGAGCCGTTGTGGTTGGGGTCGGTGAAGTCGAACATCGGTCACACCCAGGCGGCTGCCGGGGTGGCCGGCGTCATCAAGATGGTGATGGCGATGCGGCATGGTCTGGTGCCGTCGACGTTGCATGTGGATGAGCCGTCGCCGCACATCGACTGGACGGCCGGTGCGGTCGCTCTCGCGACCGAGCCGACGCCGTGGCCTGAGGTGGGTCGGCCGCGTCGGGCGGCGGTGTCGTCGTTCGGGATTTCCGGCACCAACGCGCACGTAATCATCGAGCAGCCGCCGGCCGACGTGGTCGAGGGCGAGATCGTCGCCCGGAACGTGCCGCCGGTCGTGCCGGTGCTGCTGTCGGCCCGCGACGCCGCCGCACTCTCCGCCCAGGCAGGCCGGTGGGCGCGCTGGCTCGCCACCGACGAGGTCTCGCGTCCGCTGGACGTCGCCTGGTCCTCGATCACCACCCGGCCGGCGCTGGAGCAGCGCGCCGTCGCTGTGGTGGCCGATCGGGACAGCCTGCTCGCCGCCCTCCGGACTCTCGACGCGGGCGATCCCTCCGGCGTCGTGGTCACCGGTACCGCTGCCGAACGCGGTCAACTCGCACTGCTCTTCTCGGGTCAGGGCGCGCAGCGCGCCGGCATGGGCCGGGAGTTGTCCGCGCAGTTCCCGGTGTTCGCGGCGGCCCTTGGCGAGGTGTGCGCACAGCTTGATCCGCTGCTGCCGCGCCCGTTGCGGGAGGTGTTGTTCGCCGAGGCGGGCACCCCGGAGGCGGGGCTACTGGACCAGACGGTGTTCACGCAGGCCGGCTTGTTCGCGGTCGAGGTGGCGTTGTTCCGTCTGGTGGAGTCGTTCGGCATCGTTCCCGACGTGGTTGCCGGTCACTCGATCGGTGAGGTGACCGCCGCGCATGTGGCGGGGGTGTTGTCCCTGGTTGATGCGTGCCGGTTGGTGGCGGCGCGGGGTCGGTTGATGCAGGCGTTGCCGGCTGGCGGCGGGATGCTCGCCGTGGCCGCCGACGAGGCGGCGGTGGCGGAGTCGATCGCCGGCTTGACCGATCGGGTTGGTGTCGCGGCGGTGAACGGTCCGTCGTCGGTGGTGGTGTCCGGTGCTGTCGAGGCCTTGGACGGCATCGAGCGGGCCTGGCAGGAGCGGGGTGTGCGGACCCGTCGGTTGACGGTGAGCCACGCGTTCCACAGTCCGCTGATGGAGCCGATGTTGGCGGAGTTCCGGGCGGTCCTGGACGGGCTGACGTTCTCGGCGCCGTTGCTGCCGGTGGTGTCGAACGTGTCTGGTGGGCTCACCGACGCCGAGGAGATTCGGACCGCGGACTACTGGGTGCGGCACGTCCGTGAGGCGGTTCGTTACGCCGACGGGGTTACGGCTCTGCGGGCTGCTGGTGTGGACACGTTCCTGGAGGTCGGGCCGCAGAGCGTACTGACCGCGATGGCCGGGGACATTCTGCCCGCCGATGACGGTGTGCTGGCTGTCGCTGCGCAGCGCCGGGATCGGCCGGAGGTGCACGGGCTGTTGGCGGCGTTGGCCGAGTTGCATGTGTACGGGGTGCCGGTGCTCTGGCCGGAGTGGTTCGCCGACGCCGGCGCGCGGCGGGTCGACCTGCCCACGTACGCCTTCCAGCACCAGCGGTACTGGCCCGAGAGCATGCCCGCGCGGCAGGCCGCCCCGGACGGCGGCGACGCCGAGTTCTGGGCCGCCGTGGAACGTGGCGACCTCACCGCCCTCGCCGCCGAACTCGGCGACGATGCTGCGGCACTGGACGCCCTGAGCCCTGCCCTGCCGGTCCTCTCGCGCTGGCGTCAGCTCCGGTCCCGGGGCACCACTCTCGACGGGTGGTCGTACCGGATCGGGTGGGAGCCGGTGCGACCGGCCCCCGCGACCCGGCTGTCCGGGCGGTGGCTGGTCGTCACCGTCGACAGCGGGGCCGACGCGGGCGTGGCGAAGACGCTCACCGGGGCGGGCGTGCAGGTGGACACGCTGACCGTACCGGCCACCCTCACCCGCGCCGACCTCGGCGAGCGGCTACGCCGGATCAGCGGGGAAGGCTGGGCCGGGGTGCTCTGCGTCCTGCCCCGGCAGGACCAGCCCCTGGCACACACGCCGGCGGTGCCCGCCGGCACGGCGGTGCTGCTCACCCTCACCCGGGCGCTGACCGACACCGGCCTGCCGGGACGGGTGTGGGCGCTCAGCCGCACCGCGATGCCGGCCACGGCTGGCGAGCGGGCCGGCGACGTCTGGGCGGCCCTGGCCTGGGGCCTGGGCCGGGTCGTCGCCCTGGAACAGCCGGACCGCTGGGGCGGCCTGATCGACCTGCCCGCCCGCGGCGACCGGAGCACCCGCGGCGGACTCGTCGCGGTGCTCGCCGACGGCACCATGGACCAGGTGGCCGTCCGACGCAACGGCATCTTCGGCCGGCGGCTCGTGCCGGTCGCACCGCCCGCCGGGTCGGGTTGGCGGCCCGCCGGGACGGTGCTGGTGACCGGCGGTACGGGAGCGTTGGGTCGGCACGTGGCCCGGTGGTTGCTGGGCAACGGGGCCGAACAGGTGGTGCTGGCCTCGCGGCGGGGTCCGGACGCGCCGGGCGCGGCGGAGCTGATGGACGAGTTGGGTGCGGTGCGGGTGGTGGCCTGTGACGTCACCGACCGGAAGGCGGTCGACGACCTCGTCGCCGGGCTGCCCGGGCTGACCGCTGTCGTGCACACCGCCGGCGCGTCCGGCGGCACCACCCCGGCGCACGAGGTGACCGACGGGGACCTGTCGGACACCCTGGCCGGCAAGGTGCTCGGCGCCATGCACCTGGACAGCGCCTGCCGGGGCCGGCAGCTCGACGCGTTCGTGGTCTTCTCCTCGGTGGCCGGAGTCTGGGGCGGCGGCGGACAGGCCGGCTACTCGGCCGGCAACGCCCTGCTCGACGCGCTCGTCGCCGCCCGCCGGGCGGCGGGCCTACCCGCCACCGCCCTGGCGTACGGCCCGTGGGCGGAGGGCGGCATGGCCGCCGGAGAGGCCGAGGACGGCCTGCGCCGTCGCGGGTTCAACCCACTCGCGCCCGACGCCGCCGTCGCGGCGCTGGGCCGCTGGGTGAACGCTTCGGTACCGGCGCCGGTGATCGTCGACGTCGACTGGTCCCGGTTCGTCACGGCGTTCACCGCCGGACGGCCGAGCCACCTCTTCGACCGGGTCGCCCCGCCCGTCGCCGAGGAACCGGAGCGACCGGAGCACGCCGCCGCCAGCGACGGGCTGCGGGCCCGGCTCGTGGCGCTGCCGGCAACCGGCCAGGAGGCGCTGCTGGTCGACCTCGTCCGCGCGGAGGCGGCAGCGGTCCTCGGCCACCCCACCACCGACCAGGTGCCGGCCGGCCGGGCCTTCCGCGAGCTGGGCTTCGACTCCCTCGCGGCCGTCCAACTGCGCGACCGGCTGGGCCGGGTCACCGGCCTGACCCTGCCGTCGACCGTGGTCTTCGACCACCCGTCGGCGACGGAACTGGCCCGCTTCCTGCGTACCGAACTGGTCGTCGGCGCGGACGTCGGCCCGGCCGCCGGCGGCACGACCGTGGCCCGGCCGCCGGTGGACGAGCCGATCGCGATCGTCTCGATGGCCTGCCGCTTCCCCGGCGGGGTGTCGTCCCCGCAGGAGCTGTGGCGGCTGCTGGCCGACGGGGTGGACGCGGTGACGCCGATGCCCACCGACCGGGGCTGGGACCTCGACGCCCTGTTCGACAGCGACCCGGACCGGGTCGGCACCAGCTACACCCGCAGCGGCGGGTTCCTGCACGACGTGGCCGGCTTCGACGCCGCGTTCTTCGGGATCAACCCGCGGGAGGCCCTGGCGATGGACCCGCAGCAACGGCTGCTGCTGCACACCACCTGGGAGGTGTTCGAACTCGCCGGCATCGATCCGCAGCGGGTACGCGGTTCCGCCACCGGCGTCTTCATGGGCACCAACGGGCAGGACTACGCCACCCTGCTGCTGGGCGCCCGGTCCCAGGTGGAGGGCTACCAGGCCACCGGCAACAGCGCGTCGGTGGTCTCCGGCCGCCTGGCGTACTCGTTCGGGCTGCACGGCCCGGCGGTCACCGTCGACACGGCCTGCTCGTCGTCGCTGGTGGCGTTACACCTGGCCGCGCAGGCGCTGCGCAGCGGCGAGTGCGACCTCGCCCTGGCCGGCGGTGTGACCGTCATGTCGACCCCCGGCGCGTTCCTGGAGTTCTCCCGGCAGCGCGGCCTCGCCGCCGACGGGCGGGTCAAGGCGTTCGCCGCGGGCGCGGACGGCACCGGCTGGGGCGAGGGCGTGGGCGTCCTGCTGCTCCAGCGGCTCTCCGACGCCCAGCGGGACGGCAACCGGATCCTGGCCGTCGTGCGGGGCAGCGCCGTCAACCAGGACGGTGCGAGCAACGGCCTCACCGCACCCAACGGGCCGGCGCAGCAGCGGGTCATCCGGCACGCGCTGGACAACGCGGGTCTGACGCCGGACGACGTGGACGCGGTCGAGGCGCACGGCACCGGTACCACCCTCGGCGACCCGATCGAGGCGCAGGCGCTGCTGGCGACGTACGGCCGTGGCCGATCCGCCGACCGGCCGCTGTGGCTCGGTTCGGTGAAGTCGAACATCGGCCACACCCAGGCCGCGGCGGGCGCCGCCAGCCTGATCAAGATGGTGTTGGCCCTGCGACACGAGGTGCTGCCGGCGACCCTGCACGTCGACGCGCCGACCCCGCACGTGGACTGGACGTCCGGCGCGTTGGCGCTGCTCACCGAGGCGCAGCCGTGGACCGCGGCGGACCGGCCCCGACGGGCCGGTGTCTCCTCGTTCGGGATCAGCGGCACCAACGCCCACGTGATCCTGGAACAGGCACCGGACCGGCCGGAACCGGCTTCGCCCGCCCCGACGAGCGGGGAGCGGCCTGACGTGGGTGCCGATCCCGAGAAGGCGGGCCCGCAGCGGCATCTCCCGTGGCTGGTCTCCGCCGCCGACCCGGTCGGGCTGCGCGGCCAGGCCGGCCGGCTGGCCGACCGGATCGGGACGGGCGACGCTCCCGCCGACCTGGTCGCCTGGGCGCTCGCGGACGGCCGGTCCCACCTCGGCCAGCGGGCGACGGTGGTCGCGGCCGACCAGCCGACCCGGCTGGCCGCGCTGCGGGCGCTGGCTGCCGGGGAACCCCACCCCGCGCTGGTCACCGCCCGGCGGCGCGCGGGCGGTCTCGCGGTCCTCTTCTCCGGCCAGGGCGCCCAGCGCCCCGGCGCCGGCCGGCAGCTGTACGCCACGTTCCCGGTGTTCGCGGCGGCGCTGGACGAGGTCTGCGGGCTGCTGGACCGGCAACTGCCGCAGCCGCTGAAGCCGGTGCTGTTCGCGGCGGAGGGCAGCGCCGAGGCCGCACTGCTCGACGAGACGGCGTTCACCCAGGCCGGGCTGTTCGCGCTGGAGGTGGCCCTGTTCCGGCTGGTCGAGTCGTTCGGAGTGGTGCCCGGTCACGTCGCGGGACACTCGATCGGCGAGATCACCGCCGCGCACGTCGCCGGGGTGCTGTCCCTGGCGGACGCCTGCACGCTGGTGGCCGCCCGGGGCCGGCTGATGCAGGCCCTCCCGACCGGCGGCGGAATGCTCGCCGTCGCCGCCGACGAGGCCGCGGTGGTCGAATCGCTGGCCGGGCTGGCCGACCGGGTCGGTGTCGCGGCCGTCAACGGCCCCACCTCCGTGGTGGTCGCCGGGGCGGTCGACGTCCTCGACGGGCTGGAGCGGCTCTGGCAGGACCGGGGGGTGCGGACCCGCCGGCTGCGGGTCAGCCACGCGTTCCACAGCCCGCTGATGGAGCCGATGCTGGCCGAGTTCCGGGCCGTGCTGAAGGGGCTGCGCTTCGCCGCGCCGCTGCTGCCGGTGGTGTCGAACCTGACCGGGACGGTCGCCGACCCGGCCGAGATCCGCACGCCGGAGTACTGGGTGCGGCACGTCCGGGAGGCCGTCCGGTACGCCGACGGGATCCACGCGCTGCGTGACGCGGGGGTGGACACCTTCCTGGAGCTCGGTCCGCAGAGCGTGCTGACCGCGATGACCGCCGGTCTGCTGCCCACCGACGACGACGGGACGGCCGTGGCGGCGCTGCGCGCCGGCTTCGACGAGCCGGGGGCCCTGCTGTCCGCCCTGGCTGCCCTGCACGTCACCGGGCGGGACGTCGACTGGGCGGCGGTGCTCGGCGCGCTGGCCGGTCCCCGCCCCGACGCCCGGCGGTTGCCCGACCTGCCGACGTACGCGTTCCGGCCGCAGCGCTACTGGCCGACGGTGAGCATGACGCCGACCCCGGCCGCCGATCCGGTGGACGACGCGTTCTGGCAGGCGGTCTCCGACGGCGACCTGGACCGGCTCGGCCTCGACCCGGACCAGCCGTTGCGCGAACTGTTGCCGGAACTGGACTCGTGGCGTCGTCGCCAGCACCTCGACGGGACCCTCGCCGGCTGGCGGTACCGGGTCACCTGGCAGCACCGGTCGTTGACCGGCGGCGGCGCTGGCACCTGGCTGGTCCTCGCCCCACCGCACCGGGTCACCGACCGGGTGGTGGCCGCGCTCACGGCCGGCTCCGCGACGGTGCACCTGCTGACCGTCGACCCGGCCACGGTCACCCGGGACGGCCTGGTCGCCGACCTCGACCGGCTCACCACGGCACACCAGCCGACGGCGCTGCTCTCCCTGCTGGCGCTCGACGAGGCGCCGCACCCGGAGCAGACCGCGCTGCCGACCGGCCTGGCGGCGAACCTGCTGCTGGTGCAGGCGCACACCCTCCGCTCCGGCCCGCCCGTGCCGCTGTGGTTGGCCACCACCGGGGCCGTCGCCGTCGCCGACGAGCTGGTCGTGCGTCCGGTGCAGGCCACCACGTGGGGTCTCGGCCTCGTCGCCGCGTTGGAACACCCCCGGCACGTCGGCGGCGTCGTCGACCTGCCGGCGGGCGGGAGCGAGGAGTCGTACGCCGCCCTGGCGACCGCGCTCACCAACGTCGACGCAGAGGACCAGTTGGCGGTCCGGGGATCCGGCGTACACGTCCGCCGCCTGGTCCGGCACACCGCGGGGCCGGCGACGGGTGGTGGCTACCGCCCGCACGGCACCGTGGTGCTCACCGGCGGAACCGGTGCCCTCGCCCGGCACACCACCGACTGGCTCAGCGGGCAGGGCGCGGAGGTGCTCCCGCTGGAGGATCCGGCGGCGGGCAAGCTCGGCGACCTGATGGAGCAGTTGGCCGCCGAGAGCCGGCCGGTCTCCGCGCTGGTCCACGTCCCGGCGGAGACCGGATCGGTGCCGTTGGCGGAGCTGACCGTCGCGGGCCTGGCCGCGGACCTGGTCGCCACCGTCGGCGACATCCCGAGGTACGCCGACGAGCTGGCCCACCGGCCGCTCGACGCGTTCGTGCTCTGCACCTCCACGTCGGGGGTGTGGGGTGCGGGTGGCCGGGCCGGCCAGTCCGCGGGCGACGCGCTGCTGTACGCGCTCGCGGCGAACCGGCGGCACGGCGGACTGGCGGCCACCGTCGTGGCGTGGGGGCCGTGGCGGGACGAACCCGAGTCGGCCGAACTGGCACAACTGCGCAGGCGGGGCCTGCCGGGCCTGCCACCGGAGCAGGCCGTCGAGGCGTTCGGGCAGGCGCTGCGCGAGGAGGCGGCGCTGGTGGTCGCGGACGTGCGCTGGGACCACTTCGTGCCGACGTTCGCGTCGATGCGGCCGTGCCCGCTGCTGACCGGGATCCCGGAGGCGTCCGCGGCGCTGCCCACCGACGACGTCCGCCAGCCGGCGGACGACGAGGCGGCGACCGCGCTGCGGGAGCGGCTGCGTCCGCTGAGCCCCGCCGAGCGGGACGGCGTCCTCGTCGAGCTGGTGGGGGCCCTGGCGGCGACCGTGCTCGGCCACGCCGAGGGCGGGGGACTGGAGCCGGAACGCGCGTTCCGGGAGGTCGGGTTCGACTCGATGACGGCCGTGGAGCTACGCAACCGGCTCCGCGCCGCCACCGGGGTGCAGCTGCCCGCCGGTGTGGTGTTCGACTACCCGACGCCGGCGGCGCTGGCCCGGCACCTGCGCGACCGGTTGGTCGAGGACGGCGCCTCGGCGGCCGGCCCGCTGCTGACCGAGCTGGACCGGTTGGACGGCGTCTTCGCGGCCAGCGCACCGGACCGGCTGACCCGTCAGAAGCTGCTGGTGCAGTTGCAGGCGTTCGTCGCCCGGTGGGGCGACGAACGCGGACCAGTCGAGGAGAAACCGGCCGCGCGTGCCCTCGACGACGCGACGGATGCCGAGATCTTCGATTTCATCCACCGCGAGTTGGGTGGGCCCGGCGGCAATTTGCCGAGCCTCTAGAAATGGTGGTGCCCGGCCGTTGTCGACGGTCGTGGCGAAGTCGGCCGGGCGGGGGTGTCGCACCCGCCCGGCCGCACCCCGCGAGGCGGCTGCCCCGGGCCGTTCAGCAGGGCCGCTCGGCCCAGCCTGCGGCCCCGCCGCTAGGGGCACCGGTAGGGGCAGGCTAGGGGTTGTGACCGCCGTCCGGCGACAATTACCTTCCTCCGGTAAGTAAGACCTGGTGTGCGCTTAAACGCTATTTGTCTGGCAATTCGTGGTCGGCTGAATGGGCTTTGGTCTTCGCGGCTTTGTGGCGTCTGTGGACGGTATTGGGTCGCCTGGCTTTCTCCGGCCCGAAAAGGTGGCACTAATGGCGACTGAAGATACGCTACGGGAGTACCTGAAATGGGTGACGGCGGACCTTCACCAGACCAGGAGGAAGCTCGGCGAGCTTGAGGCCGCCAGCCGCGAGCCGATCGCGATCATCGGCATGGCCTGCCGGTTCCCCGGCGGGGTGCGCTCGCCGGAAGAGCTGTGGGAACTCGTCGACTCGGGACGCGACGCCATCTCCGGGTTCCCCGCCGAGCGGGGCTGGGACCTGGCGCAACTGTTCCATCCGGACCCCGACCACCCCGGCACGTCGTACGTCTCCGAGGGGGGCTTCGTCGACTCGGCCACCGACTTCGACGCCGCGTTCTTCGGCATCTCGCCCCGCGAGGCGGTCGCCATGGACCCGCAGCAGAGGCTGCTGCTGGAGACCTCCTGGGAGGCGTTCGAGCACGCCGGGATCGACCCCTCGGCGTTGCGTGGTCACCAGGTGGGGGTGTTCGCCAGCACCACCGGCCAGGACTACGTGTCGCTGCTCCAGCAGCCGCCGCCCGGCACCGAGGGGTACATCCTCACCGGGACGGCGGCGAGCGTCGTGTCCGGCCGGATCTCGTACGCCCTCGGCATCGAGGGCCCCGCGGTCACCGTCGACACCGCCTGCTCCTCGTCGCTGGTCGCGCTGCACCTGGCGGTGCAGGCGCTGCGGCAGGGGGAGTGCACCCTGGCGCTGGCCGGCGGGGCCACCATCATGTCCACTCCCGCCGCCTTCATCGGCTTCAGCAGGCAGCGCGGCCTGGCCTTCGACGGCCGGTGCAAGTCGTTCGCCGCCGCCGCCGACGGCACCGCCTGGGGGGAAGGCGCCGGCCTGCTCCTCGTCGAGCGGCTCTCCGACGCGCGGCGCAACGGCCACCCCGTCCTGGCTGTGGTCCGCGGCAGCGCGGTCAACCAGGACGGCGCCAGCAACGGGCTCACCGCCCCCAACGGTCCCTCCCAGCAGCGGGTCGTCCTCCAGGCCCTGGCCAGCGCCCGGCTCGCGCCCGAGCAGGTCGACGTGGTGGAGGCACACGGCACCGGCACCACCCTCGGTGACCCGATCGAGGCCCAGGCCCTGCTGTCGACGTACGGGCAGGGTCGGCCGGCGGACCAGCCGCTCTGGCTCGGCTCGGTCAAGTCGAACATCGGGCACACCCAGGCTGCCGCCGGGGTGGCCGGGGTGATCAAGATGGTGATGGCGTTGCGGCACGAGACGGTGCCGGCGACGCTGCACGTCGACGAGCCCACCCCCAACGTGGACTGGACGGCCGGCGCGGTGTCGGTGGTGACCAGCCCTCAGCCGTGGCCCGCCGGGCCGGAGCCCCGCCGGGCCGGGATCTCCTCCTTCGGCATGAGCGGCACCAACGCCCACGTGATCATCGAGGAGGCGCCGGCCGCCGACCCGGCCCCGGCCGCGCCGGACGCCTCGGACGGGCCCGCCGCCGCGACCGACCCGGACACCGTCGCGCAGCCGGGCACCCTCGCTCCCATCACCGGGGCCGGCCTCGTGCCGGTGTTGGTCTCCGCCCGGGAGGCGGACTCCCTCGCCGCCCAGGCGACCCGCTGGGCCGACTGGCTCGACGGCCGCCCCGACCTGCGGCTGCCCGACGTCGGCTGGTCGTCGGTCAGTACCCGGGCGAGCCTGGAACACCGGGCCGTGCTGCTCGTCGAGGACCGCGCCGCCCTACTGGGCGGCCTGCGCGCGCTGGCCGACGGCGCGGGTGCCCCGGGCCTGCTCACCGGCTCCGGGCCGCGCGGCGGCAAGCTGGCGTTCCTCTTCTCCGGTCAGGGCGCGCAGCGCAGCGGCATGGGCCGCGACCTGGCCGCCGCGTTCCCCGTCTTCGCCCGGGCGCTGGCCGAGGTCTGTGCCGAACTGGACCGGCACCTGCCCCGCCCGCTCACCCCGGTGATCTTCGCGCCCGAGGGCGACGAGGCCGCCGGGCTGCTCAACCAGACGCTCTTCACCCAGGCCGGCCTGTTCGCCGTCGAGGTGGCGCTGTTCCGGCTCCTGGAGAGCTGGGGGATCGCCCCGGACGTCCTGCTCGGCCATTCGATCGGCGAGCTCTCCGCGGCGCACGTGGCCGGCGTGCTGTCGCTGCCGGACGCCGCCACGCTCGTCGCGGCCCGGGGCCGGTTGATGCAGGCCCTGCCGGCCGGCGGCGCGATGCTGGCGGTCCAGCTTCCCGCCGACGCGGTCCGGGCCGCCCTCGCCGGCCTCGACGACCGGGTCGCCGTGGCCGCCGTCAACGGGCCCACCGCCGTGGTGGTCTCCGGGGCGGCCGACGCCGTCGAGGAACTCGAACGCCGCTGGGCCGACCAGGGCGTACGGACCAGGCCGTTGCGGGTCAGCCACGCCTTCCACAGCCCGCTGATGGAACCAATGCTCGACGAGTTCGCCGCCGTGGTGCGTGGGCTGGAGCTGCACCCGCCGACGCTGCCGATCGTGTCGAACCTGACCGGCGCCCTCGCCGATCCCGACGAGATCCGCACCGCCGACTACTGGGTCCGGCACGTGCGGGAGGCGGTCCGGTTCGCCGACGGCGTGGACCAGTTGCTCGCCCTGGGGGTGCGCACGTTCCTGGAGGTCGGCCCCAGCGGGGTGCTCACCGCGCTGGCCCACGACATCCTGACCACGGCCGGCGGGGACGACGGCCGGGCGGCGGTGGCGCTGCTGCGCCGGGACCGAGGCGAGGCCGCGTCCGCGTTCACCGCCCTCGCCGAGCTGCACGTCGCCGGGGTCGAGGTGGGCTGGGCCGAGCTGTTCGCCGGTACGGACAGCGCGCGGGTGCCGCTGCCCGGGTACGCCTTCCGCCGGCAGCGGTTCTGGCCCGAGCCGCCGCCCGCCGCCCCCGCCCACACCTCGCCCGGCGGTGACGACGAGTTCTGGACCGCACTGGAACAGGCGGACGTCGACACCCTCCGCAGTGAACTGGGCGTCGGCCCGGACGACGACGAGCAGGTACGGGCGCTGCTGCCGGCCCTGCCGGTGCTCACCTCGTGGCGCCGGTCCCGGCGGGAACGCTCCCTGGCGGACGGCTGGTCGTACCAGGTGACCTGGAAGCCCGTCGCGGTCGACGACCGCGACGGGCCGGCGGGCCGCTGGCTGGTCGTGCTGCCGGCCGACGACGCCCCGGCGTGGGCCGACCGCCTGGCCGGCATCTTCCCCGACGCCGAGCCGCTGGTGCTGCGGGTCGACGCTGCGGACCTCGACCGTGCGGCGCTCACCGCCCGGCTGCGGGAACTGATCGACGAACGGCCGGTCGACGGCGTGCTCGCCCTGCTCGCCGGCCAGGACCGGCTGCTGCCCGAGCACCCCGGCGTGACCCTCGGCGCGGCCACCGCCCTCGCCCTCGTCCAGGCCATGGCCGACCTGGATCTGGTTGCCCCGCTGTGGTGCGTCACCAGCGGCGCGGTGGCGGCGGCGCCGGGCGACCGGGCCGAGCACCCGCTACAGAGCGAGATCTGGGGCCTCGGCCGCGCGGCGGCGGTCGAACAACCGCACCGCTGGGGCGGGCTGGTCGACCTGCCGACCACCGTCGAGGACGCCACCGCCCGGCGGCTCGCCGCCGTGCTGGCCGGGGGCGGCGAGGACCAGGTCGCCGTCCGGCCCGGCGGGATCTGGGCCCGCCGGCTCAGCCCGGCCCCGCCGGCGGCGGACGAGTCACCCGCCGGCGACTGGCGCTCCGGCACCGTCCTGGTCACCGGTGGCACCGGTGCCCTCGGCGGCCACGTCACCCGCTGGCTGCTGGACCGGGGCGTCGGGCAGGTGGTCCTGGCAAGCCGGCGGGGCACCGCCGCCCCCGCCGTGGCGGACCTGCTCGACCGGTACGGCGCGGACGGGCGGGTCACCGTCGCCGCCTGCGACGTCACCGACCGGCGTTCCGTGGCGGACCTGGTGGACTCGCTGCCCGGCCTGACCGCCGTCGTGCACGCCGCCGGCACCGACCAGCTCACGCCGCTGACCGACACCACCCTCGACGAGTTCTCCCACGTGGTCGCCGGGAAGGTGCTCGGTGCCCTGCACCTCGACGCCTGCCTCGCCGACCGCGAGCTGGGCGCGTTCGTGCTCTTCTCCTCCATCTCGGGCGTGTGGGGCAGCGCCGGCCAGTGCGCCTACGGCGCCGGCAACTCGCTGCTGGACGCCCTGGCCGTCAACCGGCGCGGCCGGGGCCTGCCGGCCACCGCCGTCTCCTGGACCGCCTGGGGCGGCGCCGACGGCATGGCCGCCGAGAACGTGGCCACCGGGCAGCTGAACCGGATGGGCCTGCCGCCGATCGACCCGGGCAAGGCGCTCGTCGCGTTGGACCGGGCGATGCGCCGACCGGCGCCCTGCGTCACCGTCGCCGACGTCGACTGGACCCGGTTCCACCCCGCGTTCACCGTGGCCCGGCCCAGCCCGCTGCTCGGTGACCTCCCGCAGGTGCGGGCGATCGTCGCCGAGGATGAAGCCACCGGCCCGGTCGGGGGCGCCGTCGCCGCACCACTGCGGCACCTGACGTCGCTCCCCGCGGCGGAGCAGGAGCGGGAACTGCTGCGGCTGGTCAACGAGCAGACCGCGGCGGTCCTCGGCCACGCCACCCCCGACGAGCTGCGCGGGCGTCCGTTCAAGGACCTCGGCTTCGACTCGCTGACAGCGGTGGACTTCCGGGGGCGGCTGAACGCGGCCACCGGCCTGCGGCTGCCCACCACGCTGGTCTTCGACTACCCCACCCCGGCCGAGTTGGCCGCACACCTGCGCGAGCTGGTGTCCGGCGCCAACCCGGCCGACACGCCGGAGACGGTCGTCGTCGACGCCGACGAGCCCGTCGCGATCGTCGGCATGGCCTGCCGCTACCCGGGCGGCGTCGACGGGCCGGAGGCGTTCTGGCGGCTGGTCGCCGACGGCGTGGACGCCATCTCGGCGTTCCCGACCGACCGGGGCTGGGAGATCCCGGAGGCGGTGGAGGGCGCGCACGGCCCGGCCGGCGGCTTCCTCTACGACGTGCCCGACTTCGACCCCGCCTTCTTCGAGATCTCGCCCCGCGAGGCGGTGGCGATGGACCCGCAGCAGCGGCTCACCCTCGAGGCGTCCTGGGAGGCGCTCGAACGGGCCGGGATGGACCCGGCGTCGCTGCGTGGCACCCGCACCGGTGTCTTCGTGGGTGCCTCGACCTCCGGGTACGGCACCGGGCTGACCGAAGTCCCCGAGGGGGTCGAGGGATACCTGATGACCGGTGCCGCGCACAGCGTGATCTCCGGGCGGGTGGCGTACACCCTGGGACTGGAGGGACCGGCCGTCACGGTCGACACCGCCTGCTCCTCGTCGCTGGTGGCGCTGCACCTCGCCGGGGCGGCGCTGCGGCGCGGCGAGTGCGACCTGGCGCTGGCCGGCGGCGTGGCGGTGATGGCCACCCCGACGGCGTTCCAGGAGTTCTCCCGCCAGGGTGGCCTGGCCTCCGACGGGCGGTGCAAGTCCTTCGCCGCCTCCGCCGACGGCACCGGCTGGTCGGAGGGCGTCGGCATGCTGCTGGTGCAGCGGCTCTCGGACGCCCGCCAGCAGGGCCGGCGGATCCTCGCCGTGGTACGCGGCTCGGCGGTCAACTCCGACGGCGCGTCGAACGGCCTGACCGCGCCCAACGGTCCCTCCCAGCAGCGGGTGATCCGGCAGGCGCTGGCCAGCGCCCGGCTGGCGGCCACGGACGTGGACGTCGTCGAGGCGCACGGCACCGGCACCACCCTCGGCGATCCGATCGAGGCGCAGGCCCTGCTGGCGACCTACGGACAGGACCGGGGGGACACCGGCCCGCTGCTGCTGGGATCGGTGAAGTCGAACATCGGCCACTCGCAGGCCGCCGCCGGCGTCGCCGGTGTGATCAAGATGGTGCTGGCGATGCGGGAGGGCACCGTTCCGGCGTCGCTGCACGTCGACACGCCCTCACCGCACATCGACTGGTCGGCCGGCGCCGTGGAACTGGTGACCAGGTCCCGGCCGTGGCCGGCGGTGGACCGGCCGCGCCGGGCGGCGGTCTCCTCGTTCGGGATCTCCGGCACGAACGCCCACGTGGTCATCGAGCAGCCCGCCGACGCCGATTTGACCGGTGCCGGAGAGCCGGCCGCCGCCCCGCCGCCCGGCCTGGTCGCCTCGGACCTGGTGGCGTGGCCGGTGTCGGCCCGTTCCGCCTCCGCCCTGACCGCGCAGGCGTCCCGGCTGGCCCGGCACGTGCGGGAACACCCCGGTCTCGCCCCGGCGGCGGTCGGCTGGTCCCTCGCGGCCACCCGGTCGGCGTTCGACCGGCGGGCTGTGGTGACCGGCGCGACCCCGGGTGAGCTGCTGGCCGGCCTGGACGCGCTCGCCGCCGGAACCCCGGCCGGCAACGTGGTGACCGGCACCGTCACCGCCCACGGCGCGGGCGCGGTGTTCCTGTTCCCGGGAGCCCGTTCGGCGGGTACGGCGGCCGGACTGGTCGGCCGCTGCCCGGTCTTCGACGACACGCTCGCCGAGTGCCGGCAGGCCCTGGCGCCCTGGCTCGACGTGGACCCCGCCGCCCTGCTGACCGGCGCGGACACCTCCTGGAGGGACCGGCCGGAGCTGGCGCAGCCCGTGCTGTTCGCCGTCGGGGTGGCGCTCGCCGCCGTCTGGCGGCACGCCGGGGTGACGCCGGCGGCGGTCATCGGGGACGCGGACGGCGAGATCGTGGCCGCCTGCGTGGCGGGCGTGCTGTCCCTGCCCGACGCGGCACGGACGGTGGCGTCGCGGGCCCGGGCAGCCGCGGGCGAGGTGGGCCCCGAGGGCCTCCGCGTCGACCTGGAAGGGCTCGCCCCACAGCCCGGGACCGCCCGACTGGCCTCCACCGTCACCGGCCACTGGGCCGACCCGGCCACCCTCGACGCCGGCCACTGGGCCGGCGGGGTGGGGCGGCCGGGGCTGTTCGACGACGCCGTCCGTACCGCCGTGGCGGCCGGACACGTGACCTTCGTGGAGGTCTCGCCGGAGCCGGTGCTGACCGTCCGGGTCGCCGAGATCCTCGGCGGGACCGGTGCCACCGGCCACGTCCTGGACACCCTCGGCGGGCCGGACGACGCCACGGCCCGGCTGCTGACCAGCCTCGCCACCGCGTACACCGTCGGCCTGCCGGTGGACCACCGCCGGATGCTGCCCGCGAGCGAGCCGGTCGACCTGCCGACGTACGCCTTCGACCGGCACCGCTACTGGCTGGAGCGCACCGGCGCCCACCGTTCCGTGCTGCCCTCCGTGGGCCTCGACGTCGTCGACCACCCGTTGCTCAGCGCCGTGGCCGACCTGCCGGGCGACGAGGGCCTGCTGTTCACCGGCCGAATCACCCTCGCCACCCACCCCTGGCTGGCCGACCACGCCGTGCTGGGCACGGTGCTGCTGCCCGGGACGGCGCTGGTGGAACTGGCGTCCTGGACCGGGCGGCACGCCGACGCGGCGTCCGTCGCCGAGCTGAACCTGGAGGCGCCGCTCGCGATCCCCACCGAGGGGGGAGTCGACCTGCGGGTCCGCGTCGGCCCGCAGGACGACACCGGGCACCGGTCGGTCGCCATCCACTCCCGCCGGGACGACGACACCGACCAGCACGGCTCCCGGGCCTGGCAGCGTCACGCCTCCGGCCAGCTAACCGGCACCGCCGACCCGGAAACCGCCCCGGCTGCCGTGTGGCCGCCCGCCGACGCCGAGCCGATCGCCCTCGACGGCCTCTACGGCCGGCTCGCCGCCCAGGGCTACCACTACGGCCCGGTCTTCCGGTCGCTGCGCGCCGCGTGGCGGTCGGGGTCGGACATCCTCGCCGAGGTGGCCCTGGACGCCGACGCGTCCACCGACACCACGGCCTTCTCCGTGCACCCGGCCCTGATGGACGCGGCGCTGCACGCCATCGGCGCCAGCGTCACCGACCCCGCCGGCACGGACCCGGTGGGAGAGGCTCCGCAGGGTGGCCCCGACATCCGCCCGGGCCTGCCGTTCACCTGGTCGGGCGTGACCATCCGGCCCACCCGCGCCCGCGAACTGCGCATCCGGCTGCGGGCCACCGACTCCGCGTCGATCGCGTTGACGATCACGGACACCGGCGCGACGCCGGTCGCATCCGTCGACAGCCTCGTCCTGCGGCCCATCTCCGGCGAGCAGCTCAGCGCGGCCCGCCGGTCGGCCAACCGGTCCCTGCACCGCCTCGACTGGGTCGCCCCCGTCCCGGGCCGCGCCGGCGGCACGGCCCGGCTGGCCGTTCTCGGCGACGACTGGCCCGGCACCGACCGGCACCCGGACCTGTCCGCGCTGGTCGCCGAGGTGCGCGCCGGCGGCCCGGTCCCCGACGCGGTGGTGGTGACCTGCGTCGGGCACGATGCCGACGAACCGCACCCCGCCCGGCAGGCGCACCGGGTCAGCCACCGCACGCTCGCCCTGGCCCAGCAGTGGCTCGCCGAGGAGTCCCTCGCGCCGGCCCGGCTGGTGGTGGTCACCCGCGGCGCGGTGCGGGTCGACCCGGACGAGCGGGTCACCGACCTGCCGTCCGCCACCGCCTGGGGTCTGCTGCGGTCCGCCCAGTCGGAGAACCCGGACCGGATCGTGCTCCTCGACGTCGACGACGACGGGTCGGCCGCCGCGCTGCTGCCGGCGGCACTCGACACGGGCGAACCCCAGCTCGCGGTACGGGCCGGCCGGCTGCGGGTACCTCGGCTGGCCCGGCTCGGCCCGCCCCCGGCCGACCGGTCCGGCCCGGCCCTGGCCACTGGCACGGTCCTGGTCACCGGGGCGACCGGCGCGCTCGGGCGGCTGGTCGCGCGGCGGCTGGTGACCGAGCACGACGTACACCATCTGCTGCTGGTGAGCCGCACCGGCGCGGACGCCCCGGGCGTCGGCGGTCTCGTCGACGAACTCGCCGGCCTGGGCGCCACCGCCCAGGTGCTCGCCTGCGACGTCACCGACCGCGACGCGCTGGCCCTGCTGGTCGACCAGATCCCCGCCGACCGGCCGCTGACCGGCGTGGTGCACGCGGCCGGCGTGCTCGACGACGGCATCCTGTCCGCGCTCACCCCGGACCGCTTCGACACGGTGCTCCGCCCCAAGGTCGACGCGGCCTGGCACCTGCACGAGCTGACCGAGAAACTGGACCTGGCCGCGTTCGTGCTCTTCTCCTCGGCGGCCGGCCTCTTCGGCGGCCCCGGGCAGGCCAACCACGCCGCGGCCAACTGCTTCCTCGACGCCCTCGCCCAGCACCGCCGGGACCGGGGCCTGGCGGCGATGTCACTGGCGTGGGGACCGTGGGCCAACGACACCGGCGACGGGCAGCCGGGGCACGTCGACGAGGCCCGGATGAGCCGGGGCGGCTTCGTCCCGCTCGGCGCCGACGAGGGCATGGACCTGTTCAGCGAGGCGCTACGTTTCGCCGAGCCGGTGATCGTGCCGGTCAGCCTGGACGTCGCGCTGATCGGCCGGCACGGGCCGGCGGCGGTGCCCCCGGTACTGCGGTCGCTGGTCCGGCCGTCGGAGACGGGCGCGGCCCGGGCCGCGGAGCGCGACCCCGCCGAGGCGCTGCGGGAGACCCTGGCCGCCACTGCGGAAACGGACCGGGACCAGGTGCTCTCCGACGTGGTCCGCACCCACGCCGCCGCGGTCCTCGGCTACGCGTCGATCCGGTCGATCGACGCCGAGCGCGGCTTCGTCGAGCTGGGCTTCGACTCGCTGACCGCGGTCGAGTTCCGTAACCGGCTCAACGCGGCCACCGGCCTGCGGCTGCCGTCCACGCTGATCTACGACCGGCCGACCACGGCCGCGCTGGTCGAGTACCTGCGGGGCGCGATGCTGGCGGAGCGCAGCACGTCCGCGCTGGCGGTCCTCGGCGAGCTGAACAAGCTGGAACACACCATGCGCACGGTGGCCACCGGTGACACCGACCGGGCCGCCGTCGGCGCCCGGCTGCGCGAACTGCTCTCCCTGTGGACCTACGCCGAGTCCGACGCCGGCTCCGCCGACGACGACGGCCCCAGCCTCCAGTCTGCCTCCGCCGAGGAGATCTTCAGCCTGCTGGACGAAGAGCTCGGCACGGCCTGATCCGGCATGTCGCACACCTCGATTCCTGATACGGAGTGGCCCGATGCCCACTGAGGCAGAGTTCCTCGACTACCTCCGGCGTGCCACTGCCGACCTGCGTGACGCGCGCCGGCGGGTGCGCGAGGTGGAGGCCAAGGACCGCGAGCCGATGGCCGTCATCGGGATGGCGTGCCGGTTTCCGGGCGGGGTGACCAGCCCGGCCGAGCTGTGGGACCTGGTCGACCGGGGCGGCGAGGGAGTGGGTGACTTCCCGGCCGACCGGGGCTGGGACCTGGAGCGGCTCTTCCACGTCGACCCGGACAACCCGGGCACGTCGTACAGCAACCAGGGTGGCTTCCTCTACGACGCGCCGCAGTTCGACCCGGGCTTCTTCGGCATCAGCCCCCGCGAGGCCCTGGCGATGGATCCGCACCAGCGGCTGCTGCTGGAGACCTCCTGGGAGGCGTTCGAACACGCCGGCATCGACCCGCAGCGGCTGCGGGGCAGCCGGACCGGCGTGTTCGCCGGGGTGATGTACCACGACTACGCGTCCCGGGTGCTGGACCTGCCCGACGGCGTCGAGGGTTACATCGGCACCGGTAACTCCGGCAGCGTGGTGTCCGGGCGGGTGGCGTACACCTTCGGGCTCGAAGGACCGGCGGTCACGGTGGACACGGCGTGTTCGTCGTCGCTGGTGGCCGTGCACCTCGCGACGCAGGCGCTGCGCCAGCGGGACTGCGACTTCGCGCTCGCCGGCGGCGTGACGGTGATGTCCACGCCGGGCACCTTCGCCGACTTCTCCCGGCAGCGGGGCCTGGCCTCCGACGGCCGGTGCAAGTCGTTCGCCGCCGCCGCCGACGGCACCGGCTGGTCGGAGGGCGTCGGGGTGCTGCTGTTGCAGCGGCTGTCCGACGCCCGCCGGGACGGCCGGCGGATTTTGGCGGTCGTCCGGGGCAGCGCGGTCAACCAGGACGGCGCCAGCAGCGGGCTGACCGCGCCCAACGGCCCGTCCCAGGAGCGGGTGATCCGGCAGGCCCTCGCCAACGCCCGACTCTCCCCGGCGGACGTCGACGTGGTCGAGGCGCACGGCACCGGCACCACCCTCGGCGACCCGATCGAGGCGCAGGCGCTGCTGGCCACGTACGGGCAGGACCGGGGCGAGGGCGGGCCGCTCTGGCTGGGCTCGGTCAAGTCGAACCTGGGCCACACCCAGGCCGCCGCGGGCGCCGCCGGCCTGATCAAGATGATCGAGGCGATCCGGCACCGGAGCATGCCCGCCACCCTGCACGTCGACGAGCCGTCGCCGCACATCGACTGGTCCGCCGGGCAGGTCTCGCTGCTGACCGAGGCGCGAGAGTGGTCGGCCGCCGACCGGCCGCGTCGGGCCGCCGTGTCGTCCTTCGGCATCAGCGGTACGAACGCCCACGTCATCCTGGAGGAGGCGCCCGTCGACGACGCCCCGCCCACGGACGGGGCCGAGCCCGTCGCCGACGCACCGATGGCGCTCCCGCTCACGCCGGTGTTCCTCTCCGCCCGCACCCCCGAGGCGCTCGCCGGGCAGGCCGACCGGTGGGCCGGCCACCTCAGCCGCGTCGACTCCCTGCGCCCGGTGGACGTCGCGCTCTCCTCGATCAGCCGCTCCGGGCTGGACCATCGCGCGGTGGTCCTCGCCGGCGACGCGGACGACCTGCTCACCGGGCTGCGGGCCCTCGCCGACGGCGAACCGGACGGCAGGGTCACCACCGGGATGTCGACCCCGCGTGGCCGGCTGGCCTTCCTCTTCTCCGGTCAGGGCGCGCAGCGTGCCGGCATGGGTCGTGAGCTGTACGAGACCTGGCCGGTCTTCGCCGCCGCTCTGGACGAGGTGTGCGGGCATCTGGATCCGTTGCTGCCGAGTCCGCTGCGTGAGGTGATGTTCGCCGGGGCGGGCACGCCGGAGGCGGAGCTGCTGGACCAGACCGTCTACACCCAGGCCGGGTTGTTCGCCGTCGAGGTGGCGCTGTTCCGGTTGGTCGAGTCGTTCGGCGTGGTACCCGACCTGGTGGCCGGGCACTCCATCGGTGAGATCGCGGCGGCGCACGTGGCCGGGGTGCTGTCCCTGGCCGACGCGTGCGCCCTGGTCGCGGCGCGTGGCCGGCTGATGCAGGCCCTGCCCGCCGGTGGCGGGATGGTCGCGATCGGCGCGGACGAGGCGGCGGTGACCGGGTCCCTCGCGGGGCTCACCGACCGGCTCGACATCGCCGCCGTCAACGGCCCCACCGCGGTCGTGGTGGCTGGTGACGTCGAGGCGCTCGATCAGGTGCAGCGGATGTGGTCCGAGCGGGGCGTGCAGACCCGCCGGCTGCGGGTCAGCCACGCGTTCCACAGCGGTCGGATGGACCCGATGCTCGCCGAGTTCGCCACGGTCGCCGAAGGACTGACCTTCCGGCCACCGACGATCCCGGTGGTGTCGACCCTGACCGGCCGGGTCGCCGACGCGGAGCAGCTCTGCGACCCCGGCTACTGGGTGCGGCACGTACGCGGCACGGTGCGCTTCGCCGACGCCGTCGACTGCCTGCGCGCCGAGGACGTCGACACCTACCTGGAGGTGGGGCCGAACGGCGTCCTGACCGCCATGGCGCAGAACTGTCTCGCCGAGCGGGCGGAGGACGAACCCGCGCCCCTGCTGGTCCCGGTCTCACGCCACGACCGGCCCGAGCCGCAGGCCGTCCTGGAGGCACTCGCCCGGCTGCACGTGCACGGTCTGACCGTCGGCTGGGCGGACCTCCTGCGCCGGAGCGGCGGCCGGCAGGTGGACCTGCCGACGTACGCGTTCCAGCATCAGCGCTTCTGGTTGGAGCCGGCGGGACGGTGGACGGACGTGTCCGGCGCCGGTCTCGGGGCGGCCGGGCATCCACTGCTCGGCGCGGCGGTGTCGGTGGCCGGCGAGGACATGGTGGTGCTGACCGGCCGCCTGTCCACGTCGACGCACGCCTGGTTGGCCGACCACTCGGTGTCCGGCACCGTGGTGGTGCCGGGCGCCGCCCTGGTGGAGTTGGCGGTGCGGGCGGGCGACGAGGTGGGTGCGTCGCGGGTGCGGGAGCTGACCGTCGCGGCGCCGCTGGTGCTGCCGTCGACCGGCGCGGTGCGGGTGCAGGTGCGGGTCGGGGCTGCCGACGACAGCGGCACCCGGTCGGTGACCGTGCACTCGCAGCCGGAGGAGAGCATCGACCCGGAGTGGGTCCGGCACGCCGAGGGGCTGCTGGAGCCGGCGTCGGCCGACGAGCCGGGCGTGGGAACGTGGCCGCCGGTCGGCGGGTCCGAGGTGGACCTGGCCGGCTGGTATCCGGCGTTGGCGGAGCGCGATCTGGTGTACGGGCCGGTGTTCCAGGGCCTGCGCCGGGTGTGGACCGGCGGCGACGAGGTGTTCGCCGAGGTCGCGTTGCCGGACGAGGTGGCCGGTGACGCGGCGGGGTTCGGAGTGCATCCGGCGTTGCTGGACGCTGCCCTGCACCCGATCGGACTGCTGCTGGGTGCGGGTACGGGTGGGCCGCGGGTGCCGTTCGCGTTCGAGGGTGTGCAGGTGCACGCCTCGGGCGCGAGGACGCTGCGGGTCCGGCTGACGCGGGTGGGTTCGGCGGTGCGGCTGGTCGCCTGTGACGAGGCCGGTGCGGCCGTGGTGTCGGTGGATTCGTTGGCGCTGCGGGAGCTGACCGGGGTGTCGTCCCCGGGCGAGGCGGCCCGGTCGTTGTTCGAGGTCACCTGGCAGGCCGAGGAGGTCACCGCGTCCGGGGACATCTCCGGATGGGCGCTGGTGGGCACGCCGCTCTCCGCCGGCCTGCCGGTGTTCCCCGACGTCGGGACGCTGACCGCGACGGTGACCGAGGCGTCGGGCGCGACGCCGCGCCTGCTGCTGGTGCCTGCGGGTTCGGCGGGCAGTGTGGAACGACCGGACCGCGTGGACGCGGTCCGGCCTGCGGAGGCCCACCACGACAACGGCCCCGACGAGGTGCGCGCGGCGACGTCGAACGTGCTGGCGACGGTGCGGTCCTGGCTGGCCTCCGACGCCCTGGCGGATTCGCGGCTGGTGGTGGTGACCCGGGGGGCGGTATCCGTCGGTGCCGGGGATCGGGTCACCGATCTGGCGGGTGCGGCGGTGTGGGGTCTGTTGCGGTCGGCGCAGTCGGAGCATCCTGGTCGGATCGTCCTGGCGGATGTCGACGGTGACGTGGACGCCGGGGTCTTGGGTGTGCTGGCGCGGGTGGCGGATGAGCCGGTGGCGCACGGCGGTCAGGTCGCGGTGCGATCCGGCGCGGTGTTCGTGCCGCGTCTGGTGCGTGCGGTGACTCCGACGTCGCTGGACGGCTCCGTGGTCGGCGACGGGACGGTGCTGGTGACCGGCGGGACGGGTGCGCTGGGTGCGTTGGTGGCGGAGCACCTCGTCTCGTCGTACGGGGTGCGGTCGCTGGTGCTGGTGTCGCGGCGTGGCCCGGACGCCGTGGGTGCCGCGGAACTGTCGGAGCGGTTGACCGGGTTGGGCGTCGTGGTGCGGGTGGTGGCCTGTGACGTGACCGACCGGGACCAGGTCGTCGCCCTGATCGGTGAGGTTGCCGCGGCCGGTCGGTTGGCGGGCGTGGTGCACACGGCCGGTGTGTTGGACGACGGGGTGGTCGAGGGGGTGACCGCCGAGCGTCTTGCCGGGGTGCTGGCGCCGAAGGTGTCGGCGGGCTGGTTCCTGCACGAGGCGACGGCGGGCCTTGATCTGGACTTGTTCGTGGTGTTCTCGTCGGTGGCGGGCGTGTTGGGTTCGCCGGGTCAGTCGGCGTACGCGGCGGGTAACGCGTTCCTGGACGGGTTGGCGGTGTACCGGCGGCAGTCGGGTCTGCCGGCGGTGAGCCTGGCGTGGGGGATGTGGGACACCCCCGGTATGGCCGCGTCGATCGACGAGGCGGACCGGGTGCGGTCGGCCCGGGGCGGCGTCACCGCGATGAGCGCCGAGACCGGGCTGCAGCTTTTCGACGCGGCGCTGACCGCCGACCGACCGGTCCTGGTGCCGGCCGTGATCGACCTGGCCGCCCTCCGGGCCGCAGCCGGTGCCGGCCTGGTGCCGCCGATGCTCCGCGCCCTGCTCGGCACGACCACGACCCGCCGCCAGGCGGGACAGGGCGCCACCTGGGCGACCCGGATCAGCGGCCTGGCCCCCGCCGAGGCGCGGGCCCAGATCGACGTGCTGATCCGGGGTCTCGTCTCGCAGGTCCTGGGGCACGGCAGCGCGGAGGCGGTGCCCGCCGACCGGGCGTTCCGCGAGTTGGGCTTCGACTCGCTGACCGCCGTGGACCTGCGCAACCGGGCCAACGCGGCCACCGGCCTTCGACTGCCCTCGACGCTGGTGTTCGACCACCCGACGCCCCAGGCCCTCGCCGCCCACGTGCACGCCGAACTGGCCGGCACCGCCGGCGGCACCGTCGCGTCTGGTGTGCGGACCACGACCGGATCCGACGAGCCGATCGCCATCGTGGGCATGGCCTGCCGCTACCCGGGTGGGGTCGAGAGCCCGGACCAGTTGTGGGCGTTGCTGGCCGCCGGGGGCGAGGGGATCGGGGAGTTCCCGGCCGATCGTGGTTGGGACCTGGAGTCGTTGTACGACCCCGATCCGGACCATCCCGGTACGTCGTACACCCGGCACGGTGGGTTCCTGTACGGGGCCGGGGAGTTCGACCCGGGCTTCTTCGGTATCTCGCCGCGTGAGGCCCTCGCGATGGACCCGCAGCACCGGTTGCTGCTGGAGACCTCGTGGGAGACGTTCGAATCCGCCGGCCTCGACCCGGCACGCCTGCGGGGCAGCCGCACCGGTGTCTTCGCCGGTGTCATGTACCACGACTACGCCTCCCAGCTGATGGAACTGGCCGACGAGGTCGAGGGATACGTCGGGACCGGCAACTCGGGCAGCGTGCTGTCGGGTCGGGTGGCGTACACCTTCGGCCTGGAAGGCCCGGCGGTCACCGTCGACACGGCGTGCTCGTCGAGCCTGGTGGCGTTGCACCTGGCCGCGCAGGCGCTACGCAGCGGGGAGTGTGATCTGGCGCTGGCCGGTGGCGTGACGGTGATGGCCACGCCGGGGACGTTCATCGAGTTCTCCCGCCAGCGGGGTCTGTCGCCGGACGGCCGGTGCAGATCCTTCGCCGGTGGTGCTGACGGCACCGGCTGGAGCGAGGGTGTCGGGGTGCTGCTCGTGCAGCGGCTCTCGGACGCCCAGCGGGAGGGGCGGCGGATCCACGCCATCCTGCGGGGCACGGCAGTCAATCAGGACGGTGCGTCGAACGGGTTGACGGCGCCGAATGGCCCGTCGCAGCAGCGGGTGATCCGCCAGGCTCTGGCGAACGCGCGTCTCACCACCGCCGACGTGGATGCGGTGGAGGCGCACGGCACCGGCACGACCCTCGGTGATCCGATCGAGGCGCAGGCGTTGCTGGCCACCTACGGTCAGGGCCGGCCGGCGGACCGCCCGTTGTGGCTCGGGTCGGTGAAGTCGAACATCGGGCACACCCAGGCTGCTGCCGGGGTGGCCGGCGTCATCAAGATGGTCATGGCGATGCGGCACGGCCTGGTGCCGTCGACGTTGCATGTGGATGAGCCGTCGCCGCACATCGACTGGTCGGCCGGTGCGGTGGCTCTCGCCACCGAGGCCACCCCGTGGCCTGAGGTGGGTCGGCCGCGTCGGGCGGCGGTGTCGTCGTTCGGGATCTCCGGCACGAACGCGCACGTGATCATCGAGCAGCCGCCGGCCGACGTGGTCGACGGCCAGGCGACCGACCGGCCGCGTGCCGGCGTCACACCCCTGGTGCTCTCCGCCGCGGACGCCCCGGCACTGCGCGAACAGGCCGCCCGGCTGGGCGCACACCTGGCGGCACACCCGGAGCTCGAACCCGCCGACGTCGCGCACGCCCTGGTCACCACCCGGGCCGAGTTCCCGCACCGTGCCGTGATTCTCGGCCGGGACACCGTCGGCCTGACCCGGGCCCTGGAGTCGTTCCGCCTCGGCGAGGACGCCGCCGCGACGGTCACCGGCCCCCCGCAGGGTGGCGGCGACCCGGTCCTCGTCTTCCCCGGCCACGGCGACCCGTGGCCCGCCACGACCGTCGAGCTGCTGGACCGGTCACCGGAGTTCGCCGCCTCGATCGCCGAGTGCGGGACGGCCCTCGCGCCCTGGGTGGACTGGTCGCTCTCCGCCGTGCTGCGCGGCATGGACGACGCCCCGCACCCGACAGATCCCGGGGTGGCGCACCCCGTCCGGTGGGCCGTGTCGGTCTCACTGGCCCGCTGGTGGCGTTCGCTCGGCGTACGGCCCGCCGCCGTGGTGGGACACTCCCACGGTGAGGTGGCGGCGGCCTGCGTGGCCGGGGCACTGTCGTTGGAGGACGCGGCGAAGGCGATCGTCCTCGGCAGCCGGGCCGAGGCCGACCCGGACGCGACGCAACGGCTGACCACGGACCTGGCCGGGATCACCCTCCGGACGCCCGAGGTGCCGCTGCACTCCGCGGCGACCGGTGGGCAGGTCGACACCGACGGCCTCGACGCCGCCAACTGGTACCGGGGCCTGCCCGGGGGTGCCGACGTCAGTCAGGTCGTGCGCGCCCTGCTCGACGACGGCCACCAGGTGTTCCTGGAAGCCGCCCCGGCTCCCGTGCTCACCGCCGCAATGCGGGGGACCGCGCCCGAGGCCGTGGTGGTCGACGCCGCCGAAGCCGAGGGCTGGCTCCGGATGCTGACGGTTCTCGCCGGGCTGCACGTCCACGGCGTGTCCGTGAACTGGACGGCGATCCTGGGCGTCCGCACCGGGCCACCGGCGCAACTGCCGACGTACGCCTTCCAGCGCCAGCGGTACTGGCCGCAGGCACCGGCCCCGACCGGCCCGGCCCCCGCCGGTCAGGACGAGGCGGACCGGCACTTCTGGGAGGCCGTGGAACGGGCCGACCCGCAGGCGTTGGCCGCCGCGATGCGGATCGACGAGACGGCGGCCCGGTCCCTCGACCCGGCGCTGCCGCTGCTGTCCTCGTGGCGCCGACGCCGCCGCGACGAGTCCGCCGTGGACTCCTGGCGGTACCGGGTGACCTGGAAGCCGGTGACCACCGCACCGGAGGCCACCCTCTCCGGCACCTGGCTGCTGCTGGTGCCGGCGGACGGCGCCGAGCGATCCCTGGTCGACGGCGTCGCCCAAGCCCTCACCGAGGGCGGGGCCGAGGTCGTCCGGGTCGACGCGACAGACCCTGACCGGCAGCCGCTGGCCGACCGGCTCGGGCACACCGGCGTCGCCCCCGGATCCGTTGCCGGCGTGCTCTCCCTGCTCGCCCTTCACGAGGCCCCGCACCCGACCCATCCGGTGGTGCCGACCGGCCTCGCCGGCACGTACGCCCTGGTCCAGGCCCTCGGTGACGCCGGGGTCACCGCCCCGCTGTGGTGCGCCACCGCCGGCGCGGTCTCCACCGGCCGGGCCGACCCGGTCGACCGTCCCCGACAGGCGATGCTCTGGGGGTTCGGCCGGGTGGTCGCCCTGGAACACCCGGACCGCTGGGGCGGCCTGGTCGACCTGCCCACCGAGCTGGACCCGCGGGACCGGGCCCGGCTGGTGGCCGTGCTGGCCGGCATCGACGCGGAGGACCAGTTGGCGCTGCGGTCCTCCGGGGTGTTCACCCGGCGACTGGTGCGGGCCCGCACCGACCGGACGACGACCGGCAGTTGGCGCCCCGAGAGCGGCGCCGTCCTGGTCACCGGCGGTCTCGGCTCGATCGGGGCCCAGGTGGCGCGCTGGCTGGCCCGGGAGGGCGTCGGTGAGCTGGTGCTGACCGGACGCCAGGGCCCTGCCACGCCGGGCGCCGACGAACTGGCGACCGAACTGCGCACCGCCGGCGCCACGGTCACCGTGGCTGCCTGCGACGTCGCCGACCCCGACGCCCTGCTGGCCCTCGTCGAGCGGCTGGCCGGGCAGGGCACCCGCATCGGCGCCGTGTTCCACACCGCCGGGGTCGCCCACGCCGGACCGGTCGCGGCCACCGACGTGGCCCAACTCGCGGACGCACTGCGGGCCAAGGTGTCCGGCGCGGTGAACCTCGACGAGGTGTGCGGCGACGACCTGTCGGCGTTCGTGCTCTTCTCCTCCGGCGCGGGCGTCTGGGGCGGCGGGCACCAGGGCGGCTACGCCGCTGCCAACGCCTTCCTCGACGCGTTCGCCGAGGACCGGCGACGGCGCGGCAGGGCGGCCACCGCGATCGCCTGGGGCGCCTGGGACGGCGGCGGCATGGTCGACGCCGAGGGCGCCGCCGACCAGATGTTCCGGTCCGGTGTGCGGGCCATGCGCCCCGACCTCGCGGTGTCCGTCCTGGCTGAGGCGCTCGACCACGGCGACACCACGCTCACCGTGGCGGACATCGCCTGGGACCGGTTCCTGCAGACCTACACGCTGGCCCGCCCCCGGCCGCTGATCGCCGACGTCCCGGAGGTGGCCCGGCTGCTCGCCGCCGGGCAGCGCGACGGCGACGCCTCCGGGGCGGCCTCGCCGCTGCGCGGCCGGCTGGCCGGGCTCGCCGGACCGGAACGGCGCCGGGTCCTGCTCGACCTCGTACGGGTCCACGCGGCGGCGGTGCTGCGGCTGCCCTCGCCACAGGCGTTGGCGGCGGACCGGTCGTTCCGGGAGATCGGCTTCGACTCGCTCAGCGCCGTCGAGATGCGTAACCGGCTCGCCGAGGCGGTGGGACTGACCCTGCCGGCGACCCTGGTGTTCGACCGTCCGACGCCCGCTGCCCTCGCCGAGCACCTGGCCACCCGGCTCACCGGCGACGACACCCCGGCGACGGCGCCCGTGCAGGCCGCCACCGCGTTGGACGAGCCCATCGCCGTCGTCTCGATGAGCTGCCGGTTCCCCGGCGGCGTCGCCGGCCCCGAGGACCTGTGGCGACTGGTCAGCGAGGGGCGGGACGGGATCGCCGAGTTCCCGGCCGACCGGGGCTGGGACCTGGAGGCGATCTACCACCCCGATCCCGACCGGCCCGGCACCTCGTACGTCCGGGAGGGCGGCTTCCTCACCGACGCCGCCGGCTTCGACGCCGCCCTGTTTGGCATCTCCCCGCGCGAGGCCCTGGTGATGGACCCGCAGCAACGGCTGCTGCTGGAGAGCGCCTGGGAGCTGTTCGAGCGCGCCGGCACCGCGCCGGCCGACATGCGGGCGACCGAGACCGGGGTCTTCGTCGGCACCAACGGCCAGGACTACGCCACCCTGCTGCTGGCGGCACGGGCCGAGACCGAGGGCTTCCAGGCCACCGGCAACGCCGCCGCCGTGGTCAGCGGCCGGCTGGCCTACCACTTCGGACTGCAGGGCCCGGCGGTCACCGTCGACACCGCCTGCTCGTCCTCGCTGGTGGCGCTGCACCTGGCCTGCCAGTCCCTGCGGCAGGGCGAGTGTGACGTAGCGGTCGCCGGCGGGGTGACGGTGATGGCCACCCCCGGACCGTTCCTGGAGTTCGCCCGGCAGCGAGGGCTCGCCCTCGACGGCCGCTGCAAGTCGTTCGCCGGGGCCGCTGACGGCACCGGCTGGGGCGAGGGCGTCGGCCTGGTGTTGCTCCAGCGGCTCTCCGACGCCCAGCGGGACGGCCGGCGAATCCTGGCCGTCGTACGCGGCTCGGCGATGAACCAGGACGGCGCCAGCAACGGCCTGACCGCGCCGAACGGGCCCGCCCAGGAGCGGGTGATCAGCCAGGCGCTGGCCAACGCACGGCTGTCCGCCGCCGAGGTGGACGTCGTCGACGGGCACGGCACCGGCACCCGGCTCGGCGACCCCATCGAGGCGCAGGCACTGCTCGCCACGTACGGGCGGGACCGGCCCGCCGACCGGCCGCTGTGGCTCGGCTCGGTCAAGTCGAACATCGGCCACACCCAGGCCGCCGCGGGTGTCTCCGGCGTGATCAAGATGGTGATGGCGCTCCAGCACGACCTGCTGCCGCCCACCCTGCACGTGGACGAGCCCTCGCCGCACGTGGACTGGTCGGCGGGCGCGGTCGCGCTGCTCACCGAAGCGCAGCCGTGGCCCGAGGTGGACCGGCCGCGTCGGGCCGGCGTGTCGTCGTTCGGGGTCAGCGGCACCAACGTGCACGTCATCCTCGAACAGGCGCCCGCCGACACCGGGGCGTCCCGCCCGGCCAACGCACCACCCGCCGGACCGCCGGTGCTGCCCTGGATCGTCTCGGCCGACGGCGCGGACGGCCTGCCGGCCCAGGCGGCGCGGCTGGCCGACTGGCTGCCCCGGCACCCGACGCCCGCCGCCGACGTCGCCAGGGGCCTGGCCACCGGACGTTCCCCGCTGCGGCACCGCGCGGTGGTGCTCGCCGCCGACGCCGACGCCGCCCTCGCCGGGCTGCGGGCGCTCGCCACCGGGCAGGACCATCCCGGACTCACCCGGGGTGTCGCCGAACCCGGCGGCGCGTTGGCGGTGCTCTTCTCCGGCCAGGGTGCCCAGCACGCCGGGATGGGCCGCCGCCTGTACGAGACGTTCCCGGTCTTCGCCGAGACCCTCGACGAGGCGTGCCAGCACCTCGACGCGTACCTGCCGCGACCGCTGCGCCAGGTGCTGTTCGCCGAGCCCGGCACCGCCGAGGCCGACCTGCTGGACCAGACGGTCTTCACCCAGGCGGGCCTCTTCGCGGTCGAGGTGGCGCTGTTCCGGTTGCTCACGCACTGGGGGATCCGGCCCGACTTCGTGGCCGGCCACTCGGTGGGGGAGATCAGCGCCGCTCACGTGGCCGGCGTGCTCTCCCTGCCCGACGCCTGCACGCTCGTCGGCAACCGGGGGCGGCTGATGCAGGCCCTGCCCGCCGGCGGCGGGATGCTCGCCGTCGCCGCGCCCGAGGTCGACGTGGCCCGGGCGCTCACCGGCACCGACGGGCAGGTCGCCGTCGCCGCGGTGAACGGGCCGGCGGCCGTCGTCGTCGCCGGGCCTCAGGACGCGTTGACGGACCTGGCCGCCCACTTCGCCGCTGGCGGGGTGCGGACGAAGCGGCTGCGGGTCAGCCACGCCTTCCACAGCCCGCTGATGGAGCCGATGCTCGCCGACTTCGCCGCCGTGGCGGCGACCCTGGAGTACGCCCCGCCGACGCTGCCGCTGGTGTCCAACCTGACCGGCGCTGTCGTCGACGCCGACCGGCTCTGCACCCCGGAATACTGGGTCCGGCACGTGCGCGAGGCGGTCCGCTTCGCCGACACCGTCACCCACCTGCACGCCAACGGGGTGACCCGGTTCCTGGAGATCGGGCCGGACACGGTGCTGACCGCGCTGACCGCCGACGCGCTGCCGGCGGACGCCCCGGTCCTCGTGACCGGCGTGCAGCGGCCCGGCCAGGACGAGGTGACCGCCCTGCTCGGCGCGGTGGCCCGACTGCACTGCCAGGGCGTGGCCGTCCACTGGTCGCGGCTGCTGCCCGGCGCCGGGCCGGTTGACCTGCCCACGTACGCATTCACCCACCAGCGTTTCTGGCCGACCCTGGACGCGGTGGCGGACACCCCCGCCGCCACCCACGACGACGTCGACTCGGCGTTCTGGCGGGCCGTGGCGTCGGGCGACGGCGACGCGCTCGCCGGCCGGCTCGGCCTCGACCCCGACCGGCCGCTGCGGGACCTGCTGCCGGAGCTGGACCGGTGGCGGCGCCAGCAGCAGGAGGACACCCTCGCCGGGGGCTGGCGGTACCGGATCACCTGGCGTCCCGGGACGCTCACCGCGGGCGCTACCGACGGCACCTGGGCCCTGGTCCACACCGGGATCGACCAGCCCGTCGTCGACCGGCTCGCCGAGCTCGTCGCCGCGCGGGGCGGCACCGTCCGACTGCTCGCCGTCGACCCGGCCACGACCGACCGGACGGCGCTCGCCGAACAGCTCGCCGGCATCGCGCCGACCCGGATCGTGTCGCTGCTCGCCCTCGACGAGCGGCCGCACCCCGACCGCCCCGCCGTACCTGTGGGTCTGACCGCGAACCTCGCCCTGGTGCAGGCGGTCACCGACACCCTGCCCCCGGTGCCGCTGTGGCTGCTCACCCGGCAGGCTGTCAGCACCGCGGCCGACGACCCCGTCGTGCACCCGGCCCAAGCCACCACGTGGGGGCTCGGCCTGGTGGCCGCGCTGGAACACCCCCGGCACTGGGGCGGCCTGCTGGACCTGCCCGCCACCCTGGACACCGCCGCCGCCGAGCACGTCCTGGCGGCGCTGACCGCCACCGGGCACGAGGACCAGCTCGCGGTGCGTGACGCCGGGACGTACCTGCGGCGGCTGGCCCGCGCGCCCCGGGCGGAGGCGCCGGGCGACTGGCAGCCGCCGGGCACCGTCCTGGTCACCGGCGGCACCGGCGCCGTCGGCCGGTACGCCGCCGCCTGGCTCGCCCGGCACGGCGCGCGACGGCTGCTGCTGGTCAGCCGGCGCGGAACGGCGGCCCCCGGGGCCGACGAGGCGGTGGCGGAACTGGCCGCCCTCGGCGCCGAGGCCCGGGTCCTGGCCTGCGACCTGGCCGACCGGGACGCGGTCGCGGATCTCGTCCGTGGCCTGCGCTCCGACGGCGAGACCGTACGCGCGGTGGTGCACGCCGCCGGGGTGGGACGGCTCAACCCGGTCGCCGCGGTGACCGAGGCGGAACTCGCCGACGTCGTGTCCGGCAAGATCGCCGGAGCCCGGCACCTGGACGAGTTCCTCGACCCGGAACCGCTCGACCTGGTCGTCCACTTCTCCTCCATCGCCGCCGTCTGGGGCGTCGGCGACCACGGGGCGTACGCCGCCGGAAACGCCTTCCTGGACGCCTGGGCGCAGTCGCGACCGGCGGGACGCACCCGGGTCCTCTCGGTCAACTGGGGACCGTGGGCCGGCGGTGGCATGGTGACCGACGCGCACGCGGCGGCGATGAGCCGGCGCGGGGTGTCCCTGCTCGACCGGGAACCGGCGATGGCCGCCCTCCGCGCCGGCCTGGAAGGCGACGACACCGCCCTCACCGTCGCCGACATCGACTGGGACCGCTTCGCACCCGTGTTCGCCTCCGCCCGCCCCCGGCCGCTGATCAGCGAGATCGCCGAGGTGGCCGCCCAGGCCGCAGCGGCCCGGGCGGACGCCGAGGACGGCGACGTGGTCGCCACCGAGCTGCGCAAGCGGCTCGGCGAGCTGTCGCAGGCCGAACAGTCCCGGGTGCTGGTGGACCTGATCCGCACCGCGGCGGGCGAGGTGATCGGGCACGACAGCCCGTACGCGGTGGAGAGCAGCCGGCCCTTCCGGGACCTGGGCTTCGACTCGCTGACGGCGGTGGAACTGCGGGGGAGGCTGACCCGGTCGACCGGGCTGAGCCTGCCCAGCTCGGTGGTCTTCGACTACCCGACCCCGCTGGCCCTGGCCGAGCACCTGCGGGCCGAACTGCTCAGCGAGGCGTCGGTGGAGGCGCTGCCGACCCTGGCGGAGCTGGACCAGTTGGAGAGCGCCCTCGCGCTGCGCGACCCGGACGACATCGGCCGGGTGCGGATCACGATGCGGTTGCACAGCCTGCTCGAACGACTTGGCGCCGTCGAGGAACACCGGGAGGAGACCGCCGAGGTGGCGGACCGGCTGCGGGTGGCCAGCAACCAGGAGCTGTTCGACCTCATCGACCAGGACCTCGGGCTCTCCTGAGCCGCCCGCGCAACCTGTGGTGTTACGAGAAAGCGAGATGTCATGGCGGACGAAGAGCGGCTGCGCGAATACCTGACGCGGGTCGTCGCCGAGCTGCACCAGACCCGCCAACGGCTTCGCGAGGTCACCGCCGAGGAGTCCGAGCCGGTGGCGATCGTGGCGATGAGCTGCCGCTACCCGGGCGGCATCAACTCGCCCGAGCAGCTCTGGCAGTTCGTCTCGTCCGGCGGGGACGCCATCGGAGACTTTCCCACCGACCGGGGCTGGGACCTGGAGCGGCTCTACCACGCCGACCCGGACAAGGCCGGCACCTCGTACACCACCTCGGGTGGGTTCCTGCACGACGCGGGACGGTTCGACGCCGCGCTGTTCGGCATCTCGCCGCGCGAGGCGGTCGCCATGGACCCGCAGCAGCGGCTGCTGCTGGAGGTCACCTGGGAGCTGTTCGAGCGGGCCGGCGTCGCCCCGCTGTCGCTGCGCGGCAGCCGCTCCGGTGTCTTCGTCGGCACCTCCGGCCAGGACTACGCCGCCGTGCTGCACCGGGCGCCCGGCGTCGAGGGGTACGTGCTGACCGGAACCGCCGCCAGCGTGGTCTCCGGCCGGCTGGCGTACACGTTCGGGCTGGAGGGCCCCTCGGTCACCGTGGACACGGCCTGCTCGTCGGCGTCGGTCGCCATCCACCTCGCCTGCCAGGCGCTGCGCCAGCGGGAGTGCGGCCTGGCACTGGCCGGCGGCGCGACCGTGCTGGCCACCCCCGGCCCGTTCGTGGAGTTCTCCCGGCAGCGCGGCCTCGCCGCCGACGGGCGGTGCAAGTCGTTCGCCGCGTCGGCCGACGGCACCGGCTGGTCCGAGGGCGTCGGCATGCTGCTGCTGGAGCGGCTGTCCGACGCCCGCCGCAACGGCCACCCCGTGGTCGGGATCATCCGCAGCTCCGCGGTCAACTCCGACGGCGCGTCCAACGGGCTCACCGCCCCCAACGGCCCGTCCCAGCAGCGGGTCATCCGGCAGGCCCTGGCCGGCGCGAGGCTCACCCCCGACCTGGTCGACGTGGTGGAGGCGCACGGCACCGGCACCACCCTCGGCGACCCGATCGAGGCCCAGGCCCTGCTCGCGACCTACGGCCAGGAGCGGGGCGACGCCGCGCCGTTGCTGCTCGGCTCGATCAAGTCGAACATCGGCCACACCCAGGCCGCCGCCGGCATCGCCGGAGTGATCAAGATGGTGCAGGCGATGCGGCACGGGATCGTGCCGGCCACCCTGCACGTCGACGAGCCCACCCCGCACGTGGACTGGGCAGCCGGAGCGGTCACCCTGGTGACCGAGGCCACCCCGTGGCCGGCGGTGGACCGGCCACGCCGGGCCGCCGTGTCCTCGTTCGGGATGAGCGGCACCAACACCCACCTCATCCTCGAACAGCCCGAGCCGGCCCCCGCCGAGGCCGACCGGCCGGAACTCCCCGCGCCCGCACCGGTGCTGCTCACCGGCCGCACCCGCGGCGCGCTGCGCCGCCAGGCCGAGCGGTGGTCCCGGTACGTCGCCGACGACGCGGCCCTGCGACCGGCCGACGTCGCCTGGACCTCGGTGGTCTCCCGCTCGCCCCTGGAACACCGGGCGGTCGTCCTCGCCGACGACACCGACGGCCTGCTCACCGCCCTGCACGCCCTCGCCGACGACCGGCCGGCACCCGGCCTGGTCACCGGCGCCTCCGCCGAACGCGGCGGGGTCGCGTTCCTCTTCTCCGGCCAGGGCGCCCAGCGCGCCGGCGCGGGCCGGGAACTGTACGAGGCGTACCCGGTCTTCGCGGAGGCGCTCGACGAGGTCTGCGCCCACCTCGACCACCGGCTGCCCCGGCCGCTGAAGCCGCTGCTGTTCGCCGGGCCCGGCACCGACGAGGCGGCCCTGCTCGACCAGACCGTCTTCACCCAGGCCGCACTGTTCGCCGTCGAGGTGGCGCTGCACCGGCTGCTCGGCTCCTGGGGGCTGACCCCCGACCTGGTCGCCGGGCACTCCGTCGGCGAACTGACCGCCGCTTACGTGGCAGGCGTGTTCACCCTCGACGACGCCTGCGTCCTCGTCGCCGCCCGGGGCCGGCTCATGCAGGCCCTGCCCGCCGGCGGCGCGATGCTCGCCGTCGCCGCCGACGAGGCCCGGGTCGCCGAGTCGATCGCGGAGCTGACCGACCGGGTCGCCGTCGCGGCCGTCAACGGCCCCACCGCCGTCGTCCTCTCCGGCGACGGCGCGGCCATCGACGAACTGGCCGAACTCTGGACCGCCCGGGGGGTGCGGGTGCGGCGGCTGCGGGTCAGCCACGCCTTCCACAGCCCGCTGATGGAGCCGATGCTCGCCGAGTTCGCCGCCGTCGCCGCCGGCCTCGACCTGCGCGCCCCCACCCTGCCGGTGGTGTCCAACCTGACCGGCGAACTGGCCGACCCGGCGCAGCTCAACGACCCCGGATACTGGGTGCGGCACGTCCGGGAGGCGGTCCGCTTCGCCGACGGCGTGCGCGCCCTGCGCGCCCACGGCGTCGGCACCTTCGTCGAGGTCGGTCCCGACGCCGTCCTCACCGGCACCATCCAGGAGACGCTCGCCGAGGCCGCCGACGCCGCCCCCACCGTGGTCGTGTCGGTGCTGCGCCGGGACCGCCCGGACCGCCGTACCCTGCTCGCCGCCCTCGCCCAGCTCCACGTCGCCGGCACGCCGGTGCGCTGGGCAGACCTCTTCGCCGACCGGCCCGGCCGACTCGTCGGCCTGCCCACCTACCCGTTCGAGCGGCAGCACTACTGGGTGCCGGCCGAGGCGCCCGCCGACGGGGCCGCCGCCGGGACCGGCGCGCTCGACCGGCGGTTCTGGGAGGCCGTCGAACGGGCCGACCTCGACGTGCTGCGGGACACCCTCGCCGTCGACGACGAGGCAGCCGCCGAGTCGCTGCGTACCCTGCTGCCCGTCCTCGCGGACTGGCGGCGGCAGCGGCAGGAACACTCCGCGCTCGACGGCTGGCGGTACCGGGCCGACTGGCAGGTGACCCCCGAACCCGTCCCGGCCCGGCTGACCGGCACCTGGCTGCTGGCACTGCCAGCCGACGGCGCCGACGACCCGGCCGCGGAGACCGTCCGGGCGGCGCTGACCGGCGCCGGCGCCAGCCTGCTGCCGCTGACCGTCGACCCGGACGCCGACCGGGCCGGCCTCGCCGAGTCCCTTGCCGGCGCCGACCTCGCCGGCGTCGTCTCCCTGCTCGCCGGGGAACCCTCCACCGCCGGCGGCACCGGCCTGCCCGGCCTGGCCGCCACCCTCGCGCTCGTGCAGGCGCTCGGCGACGCCGGGTTGGACGCCCCACTGTGGCTGGTCACCCGGGGCGCGGTCGCCGCCGCCTCCTACGACCGCGTCACCGACCCGGCGCAGGCCGCGATCTGGGGCCTCGGCCGGGTGGTCGGCGTCGAGGCCCCACACCGCTGGGGAGGCCTGGTCGACCTGCCGCCCCGGGCCGACGACCGGACCGCCACCCGGCTCGCCGCGATCCTCACCGGATCGACCGGCGAGGACCAGCTCGCCGTACGCGGCCCCGGCGTCTTCGCCCGCCGTCTGGTCCGCGCCGCCGTCGGCGACCGCCCACCGGCACGCCGGTTCGCGCCCACCGGCGCCGCGCTGATCACCGGCGGCACCGGCGGGCTCGGCGCCCGGGCCGCCCGCTGGCTCGTCGGCGCCGGAGCCGAACACGTCGTGCTGGTCAGCCGGCGCGGACCGGACGCCCCCGGCGCCGCCGAACTGGAAGCCGAGCTGACCGGCCTCGGCGCCCGGGTCACCGTCGCCGCCTGCGACATCGCCGACCGGGCCGCCGTCGCCGACCTGCTCGACCGGGTCGAGGCCGACGGCCCGCCGGTGCGCACCGTCGTGCACGCCGCCGGCATCGCGCAGGCCACCCCGCTGGCGGACGTCACCCCGGCCGAACTGGCCGAGGTGACCGCCGGCAAGACCGCCGGCGCCACCCACCTCGCCGACCTCCTCGCCGACCGGGAGCTGGACGCCTTCGTCGTCTACTCGTCCATCGCCGCCACCTGGGGCAGCGGCGGTCAGGTCGGGTACGCGGCCGGCAACGCCTACCTGGACGCGCTCGTACAGCAGCGGCGGGCCGACGGTCGGGCCGGCACCGCCATCGCCTGGGGACCCTGGTCCGACGGCGGCATGCACGCGGCCGACGCCGAACGGAACCTGCGCCGTCGGGGCCTGCCCGCCATGGACCCCACCGTGGCCATGGGCGCGTTGCGGCAGTCCCTCGACCACGACGACGTCACCGTGACCGTGGCCGACGTCGACTGGGCCCGGTTCGCGCCCGCGTACGCCTCCGCCCGGCGCCGGCCGCTGCTGGAGGGCGTACCGGAGGCTCGGGCCGCCCTCGACGGCGGCGCCCCGGTCGACGACGGCGAGGAGGGCACGGCGGCGGCCCTGCGCCGACGCCTGGTCGGGCTGACCGCCGCCCGGCGGGAGGAAACCGTCGCCGACCTGGTCCGGGAACTCGCCGCCGACGTGCTCGGCCACGACGGCGGGGCCGCCGCCATCCCGGCGACCACCGCGTTCCGCGACCTCGGCTTCGACTCGCTGACCGCGGTGGAGCTGCGTAACCGGCTCGTCACCGCCACCGGGCAGGCGCTGCCCACCACGCTGGTCTTCGACCATCCGACCCCGGCCGTGCTGGCCCGGTTCCTGCTCGCCGGCCTCTTCGACGCCGACGCCGGGTCGGCCCACGTCGCCACCCCGGCCGCCGTCGACGACGACGAGCCGGTGGCCATCGTCGCCATGGCCTGCCGCTACCCCGGCGGCGTCGACGACCCCGAGCGGCTGTGGCGCCTCGTCGCGGACGGCGTCGACGCCATCGGCGACTTCCCGACCGACCGGGGCTGGGACCTCGACCGGCTCTACGACCCCGACCCGGCCAACCCCGGCACCACCTACGCCGACAAGGGCGGCTTCCTGCACGGGGCGGCGGAGTTCGACCCGGGCTTCTTCGGGATCTCGCCGCGTGAGGCGGCGGCGATGGACCCGCAGCAGCGGTTGCTGCTGGAGGTTTCGTGGGAGGCGGTCGAGCGGGCAGGGGTTGAGCCTGGGGCCCTACGGGGTTCGCGAACAGGGGTGTTCGTGGGCACCAATGGTCAGGACTATGGGGCCCTGCTGATGGCTGCGGGGGACCAGGCCGAAGGGTTCGGGGCCACGGGCAACGCCGCGAGTGTGGTGTCGGGTCGGGTGGCGTACGCGTTGGGGTTGGAGGGGCCGGCGGTGTCGGTGGACACGGCGTGTTCGTCGTCGTTGGTGGCGTTGCACCTGGCGGTGCAGTCGCTGCGGCGCGGCGAGTGCGACCTCGCCCTCGCCGGCGGAGTCACGGTCATGGCCACCCCCGGTACCTTCTTCGAGTTCTCCCGGCAGCGTGGCCTGGCCGCCGACGGCCGGTGTAAGGCGTTCGCGGCGGCCGCGGACGGCACAGGCTGGGGCGAGGGCGTCGGCGTGCTGCTGGTGGAGCGGCTGTCGGACGCCCGGCGCAACGGCCACGAGGTGCTGGCGGTCGTGCGGGGGAGCGCGGTGAACCAGGACGGTGCCTCCAACGGCCTGACGGCGCCGAACGGGCCGTCGCAGCAGCGGGTGATCCGGCACGCCCTCGCGGGTGCCCGACTGAGCACCGCGGACGTGGACGTCGTGGAGGCGCACGGCACGGGCACGACGCTCGGCGACCCGATCGAGGCGCAGGCGCTGCTCGCCACCTACGGGCAGGACCGGGAGGGGCACGAGGCGCTGCTGCTCGGCTCGATCAAGTCGAACATCGGGCACACCCAGGCCGCCTCGGGCGTGGCGGGTGTGATCAAGATGGTGCTGGCGATGCGGCACGGGATGGTGCCGGCGACGCTGCACGTGGACGAGCCGTCCCCGCACATCGACTGGTCCGCCGGCGCGGTCGAGTTGGCGATCGAGTCGCGGCCGTGGCCGGCGGTGGACCGGCCGCGTCGTTCGGCGGTGTCGTCGTTCGGCATGTCCGGCACGAACGCCCACGTCATCATCGAGCTGCCCGACGAGCCGTCCCACGAAGACGCGGCGGGCGACGCCGGAGCGGGCCCGGCACTCGTGGCGTCGGACATCGTGGTGTGGCCGGTGTCGGCGCGGTCGAAGACCTCACTGGCCGGTCAGGCGGCCCGCCTGGCGGAGTTCGTGGGTGGGCGTGGCGAGGTGGATCCGGCGGCGGTGGGCTGGTCCCTCGCGGCGACCCGGTCGGTGTTCGACCAGCGGGCCGTCGTGGTCGGTGCCGGTGTGGCGGACCTGCTGGCGGGGCTGGACGCGTTGACGTCGGGGTCGCCGGCCGGCAACGTGGTCGCCGGCACGGCCTCGTCGCACGGTGCGGGCCCGGTCTTCGTGTTCCCGGGGCAGGGTGCGCAGTCGGCGCGGATGGCCGCCGGCCTTGCCGGCCGTACACCGGTGTTCGACGCGCGCCTGGCCGAGTGCCAGCAGGCCCTGGCCCCGTACCTGGACGTCGACCTGGTGTCGGTGTTGACAGGTGAGGACGAGTCGTGGTTGGAGCGGGTCGAGGTCGTGCAGCCGGTGCTGTGGGCCGTCGGCCTCGCTCTGGCGGCGGTGTGGCAGCACGCCGGGGTGACCCCGGCTGCGGTGATCGGGCACTCGCAGGGTGAGATCGGTGCCGCGTGCGTGGCCGGCATCCTGTCCCTGGAGGACGCGGCGAAGGCGGTCGCGTTGCGGTCGCGGGCCCTGACGGTGCTGCGCGGTACCGGCACGATGGCCTCGGTGGACCTGTCCGCCGAGGCGGTGGCCGAGCGGTTGGCCGCGTTCCCGGGTGTCGGGGTGGCGGCCGTCAACGGTCCGTCGACGGTGGTGGTGTCGGGCCCACCGCAGCCGGTCGCCGACCTGGTCGAGGCGTGTCAGGCCGACGGGGTGCGGGCGCGGTTGATCCCGGTGGACTATGCGTCGCACTCGGCGGCGGTGCAGGACGTCGCGGAACGGTTGCGTGCCGACCTGGCTGACGTCAGCCCACAGCAGGGTCACATCCGGCTGGTGTCGACGTTGACCGGGGACTGGGTCGACCCTGCCTCGATGACGGCGGACTACTGGTACGAGAACCTGCGGCAGACCGTGCGGTTCGACCCGGCCGTCCGCGTCGCCATCGAGGCGGGCCACACGACGTTCGTGGAGATCAGTCCGCATCCGGTGCTGGCGATGCCGGTGACGGCGATCCTGGACGACGCCGGCGTCACCGGGCACACGCTGGGCAGCCTGCGGCGCGGCGACGACGATCCGACGCGGCTGCTGACCAACCTGGCCACCGCGCACACCATCGGCCTGCCCGTCGACCTGACCACGGTCCTCGCCGGGACCGGCACCGTCACACTGCCCACCTACGCCTTCGACCGGGGACGCTTCTGGCTGGAGGCGCCCGCCCACCGGGTGCGCGACGTCGGCTCCGCCGGTCTCCAGGACGCCGGGCACCCGCTGCTCAGCGCGGCCGTCCCGGTCGCCGACGACCGGACCGTGGTGCTGACCGGGCGGCTGTCGGTGCGTACCCACCCGTGGCTGGCCGACCACGCCGTCGGCGGGGCGGTGATCGTCCCGGGCACCGGTGTCGTCGACATGGTGGTCCGGGCCGGCGACGAGGTCGACGCCGGCCAGGTGGGCGACCTGACCCTGATCAGTCCGCTGGTGCTCCCGCCGGCCGGCGCGGTGCAGGTGCAGGTGCGGGTCGGTCCGCCGAGCGACACCGGCGAGCGGACCGTCACCGTGCACTCCCGTCCCGAGGCGAACGGCGACACCGAGTGGACCCGGCACGCCGAGGGCCTGCTGCTGCCGCACCTTCCCGCCCGGACGGTCGTACCGGCTCAGTGGCCGCCGGCCGACGCCGTGGAGGTCGACGCCGACCTGGACGCCTGGTACGCCGAGATGGCCGAGGGCGGCCTCGGCTACGGCCCCGCCTTCCGGGGTCTGCGCCGGGTGTGGCGCGGTGACGACGAGGTCTACGCCGAGGTGGCCCTCCCCGACGAGGCGACCACCGACGCGTCCCGGTTCGGGCTGCACCCGGCCCTGTTCGACGCGGCCCTGCAGGCCAGCGGCGTCACCGGGCTGCTCGGCGACCCGACGGACACCTCCGGTACGGGCTGGCTGCCGTTCGCCTTCCGCTCGGTCGCCCTGCACGCCCACGGCGCCACCCGGTTGCGGGTGCGGCTGCGGGCGCTCAGCCCGGACACCGTCGCGGTGGCCCTCGCCGACACCGCAGGCCAACCCGTCGCCACCGTCGAGTCGCTGACCTTCCGCCCAGTCTCCGCGGGTCGGGCCGACGAGGCCGCCGCCCTGCTGCGTACCTCGGTGTTCCACCTGGACTGGACGCCGCTGCCGGCCGGCGACGCGATGCCGGGAGGCACCCGCTGGGCGCTGCTCGGTGACGACACACTCGGCCTCGCCGGAACGCTGGCCGCCGCCGGGCACCCGGTTCGGGGCCACGCCGACCTGGCGACGCTGGTCGCCACGGTCGAGGAGTCCGGGGACGTACCCGACGTGGTGCTGGACCTGCGGTCCGGCGTGGACGCGGACCCGGACCGGGCCGACGAGGCCGCGCACGACGCGGCCCGGGAGGCGCTCGCGCTGGTGCAGGGCTGGCTCGGCGAGCCCCGACTGGAGCAGGCCCGGCTGGTCCTGCACACCCGGGGTGCGGTCGGCGCCGCTCCCGGCGAGGCCCCCCGCGACCTGGCCCGGGCCACCCTGTGGGGGCTGGTCCGCTCGGCGCAGTCCGAGCACCCCGGCCGGTTCACGCTGCTCGACACCGACGACGCCACCGCCTCTCTGGCAGCGGTTCCGGCGGCCGTCGCCTCCGGCGAGCCGCAGCTCGCGATCCGCGACGGTGCGCCGCTGGTGCCCCGGCTGGCCCGGGCGCGGGACGCCGGAGCGCTGTCGCTGCCCGCCGACGAGGTGCCCTGGCGACTGGACGTCACCGAGAAGGGCACCCTGGCGAACCTGGCCCTGCTGCCCGCCCCCGAGGTGACCGGGGACCTGCCGGCCGGCCACGTCCTGGTCGGGATGCGCGCCTCCGGGCTGAACTTCCGGGACGTGGTGCTGGCTCTCGGCATGGTTCCCGACCAGGAGGTACTGGGTAACGAGGGTGCCGGCGTGGTGCTCGGCGTGGGGCCGGGGGTCACCGACCTCACGCCCGGCGACCGGGTGATGGGCATCTTCTCCGGCTCGTTCTCGTCGGCCGCGGTCACCGACCGCAGGCTGCTCACCCGCATCCCCGACGGCTGGTCGTACCCGGATGCCGCCGCGGTGCCCGTGGTCTTCCTGACCGCCTGGTACGGCCTGGTGGAACTGGCCCGGTTGCGCGCCGGGGAGTCCGTGCTCATCCACGCGGCGGCCGGCGGAGTCGGTATGGCCGCCGTGCAGATCGCCCGGCACCTCGGCGCGGAGGTCTACGGCACGGCCAGCCCCGGCAAGTGGCCGGCACTGCGCGCCACCGGGTTCGACGAGACGCACCTCGCCTCCTCCCGCAGCCTCGACTTCGTCGACGAGTTCTCCGACCGCACCGGCGGGCGGGGCGTCGACGTGGTGCTCAACGCGCTCAGCGGCGAGTTCGTGGACGCGTCGCTGCGGCTGCTCGCCGAGGGCGGCCGGTTCGTCGAGATGGGCAAGACCGACAAGCGGGACCCGCGGCACGTCGCCGCCGAGCACCCGGGCGTGAGCTACCAGGTCTTCGACCTCATCGAGGCCGGCCAGGACAGGATCGCGGCGATGCTGGGCGAGCTGATGGCGCTCTTCGCAAGCGGTGCGCTGCGGCCACTGCCCCGGCGCACCTGGGACGTCCGGCGCGCCCCAGAGGCGTTCCGCTTCCTCAGCCAGGCCCGGCACGTCGGCAAGCTCGCCCTGAGCATTCCGCAGGCGCCCCGGCTCGACGGCACGGTCCTGGTCTCCGGGGCGACCGGCACCCTCGGCGCGTTGCTCTGCCGGCACCTGGTCACCGCGCACGACGCCCGGCAGCTGCTCCTGGTCAGCCGGCGCGGTCCGGACGCCGAGGGCGCCGACGAACTGCTCGCCGACCTCAAGGCGCTCGGCGCGGACGTGTCGATCGTCGCCGCCGACCTGGCCGACCCGGACGCCGTCGCGGACGTGCTGTCGATGGTGGACGCCCGGCATCCGCTGCGCGCGGTCGTGCACGCCGCCGGCGTCCTCGACGACGCCACCGTCGAGTCGCTCACCCCGGAGCGTCTCGACGCGGTGCTGCGGCCCAAGGTCGACGTGGCCTGGAACCTGCACCGGGCCACCCTCGCCCACGAGCTGACCGCGTTCGTGCTCTTCTCCGCCGCCGCCGGCGTGTTCGGCGGCCCGGGCCAGGGCAACTACGCCGCCGGCAACGCCTTCCTCGACGCCCTCGCCGAGCACCGGCGGGCCCTCGGCCTGCCGGCGGTCGCGCTGGCCTGGGGCCGCTGGGCCCAGGCCAGCGGCATGACCGGGCACCTCGACTCGGCCGACATCCGCCGGCTCGACCGGGGCGGCATGGCCGCTCTGGCCAACGACGAGGCCCTCGCCCTGTTCGACGCGGTCTGGCGCTCCGAGCGGGCGGCCCTGATGCCCGCGAAGATCATCACCGGGGTGGCGGGGGCCGGGGCTCCCGTCCACCCGCTGCTGGCGAAACTGGTCCGCCCTGCCGGCCGCCGGGCCGCGGCCGGCGAGGCCGCCGAGGGGCAGGCGTACGCCGAGACGCTGCGCGGCCTGCCCGACGACAAGCGGGCGCGCGTGCTGCGCGACCTGGTGCTGTCGCACGTGGCGGTCGTCCTCGGCCACGGCGACCCGGCCGGCATCGAGCCGACCCGCGCGTTTCGGGAACTCGGCTTCGACTCGCTCACCGCGGTCGAGTTGCGCAACCGGCTCGGCGCGGCCACCGGGCTGCGGCTGCCGGCGACGCTGGTCTTCGACAACCCGACGCCGACGGCGCTCGCCGACCACCTGGCCGGGCAGTTCGCCCCGGTGGCCACGACAGCGGACCGGTCGGCGGGCCGGGAACTCGACCGACTGGAGGCCGCACTCGTCGGTCTCGACCCCACCGACGACGAGTTCCGCCGGATCACCGACCGGCTGCACGGCCTGCTGGACCGGCTGGCCGAGCGGCAGGCGGACGCGGACGGCGACGACGACCTGGAGTCGGCAACCGCCGAGAACATCTTCGACCTGATCGACCGCGAGCTGGAGACGTCGTGACGCCCAGCCGCAACGACATCGGCATGCCGAGTGAGGTAGGTCCACGGTGAGCAACGAGGACGAGAAGTACGTCGAGTACCTGAAGCGTACGACCTCGGAGCTGCGGCGTACCCGGCGGCGGCTGCGGGAGCTGGAGGCCCGGGACTCCGAGCCCATCGCCATCGTGGCGATGAGCTGCCGCTACCCGGGTGGGGTCGACAGCCCCGAGTCGCTGTGGCAGCTCGTGCACGACGGCGGCGACGGGATCGGAGCGTTCCCCGCCGACCGGGGCTGGGACCTGGACCGCCTCTTCCACCCCGACCCCGACCACCCGGGCACCAGCTATGTGACCGAGGGCGGCTTCGTCTACACCGCCGCCGACTTCGACGCCGACCTGTTCGGCATCTCGCCCCGCGAGGCCGTCGCCATGGACCCGCAGCAGAGGCTGCTGCTGGAGACCTCCTGGGAGGCGTTCGAGCGGGCCGGGCTGCCACTGCCGGCGGTGCGGGGCAGCCGTACCGGCGTCTTCGTCGGGGCGTCGTCGCACGGCTACGACGGCATGATGGCACAGGCCGAGAACGGCGAGGGGCACCTGCTCACCGGCAACGCCACCAGCGTCATCTCCGGCCGCGTCGCGTACACCCTCGGGCTGGAGGGACCGGCTGTCACCGTCGACACCGCCTGCTCGTCCTCGCTGGTCGCCATTCACCTGGCCGCGCAGGCACTGCGCAACGGCGACTGCGAACTGGCCCTCGCCGGCGGCGTGACGGTGATGCCCACCCCGGCGGTCTTCGTCGGCTTCAGCCGGCAACGCGGCCTCGCCGTCGACGGCCGGTGCAAGGCGTTCGCCGCCGGCGCGGACGGCACCTCCTGGTCCGAGGGCATCGGCATGCTGCTGCTCACCCGCCTCTCCGACGCCCAACGGCGCGGCTACCCGGTGCTGGCCGTGGTGCGGGGCAGCGCGGTGAACCAGGACGGCGCCTCCAACGGCCTCAGCGCCCCGCACGGCCCCTCCCAGATCCGCGTCATCCGCCAGGCCCTGGACAACGCCCGGCTCACCCCCGAGCAGGTGGACGTGGTGGAGGCGCACGGCACCGGCACCCGGCTCGGTGACCCGATCGAGGCGCAGGCGCTGCTGGCCACGTACGGGCAGGACCGCGACGAGCCGCTGCTGCTCGGGTCGGTCAAGTCGAACATCGGGCACACCCAGGCCGCCGCCGGTGTCGCCGGTGTGATCAAGATGGTGATGGCGATGCGGCACGGCGTCGTCCCGCCGACCCTGCACGTCGACCAGCCGTCCCCGCACATCGACTGGTCCGCCGGGGCGGTCACCCTCGCCACCGCCCCCACACCGTGGCCCACGGCGGACCGGCCGCGCCGGGCCGCGGTGTCGTCGTTCGGGGTGTCCGGCACCAACGCGCACACCATCATCGAGCAGGCCCCCGCACCGACCGAAGCCGAGGCCGAGCCGGCCGTGCCGGCAGAACGCACGGTGGCCCCGGTGCTGCTCTCCGCCCGGTCGGACGCCGCGCTCGCCGCCCAGGCCGGCCGCTGGGCGACCCGGCTCGCCGCCGACGAGACCCTGCGTCCGCTGGACGTCGCCTTCTCGTCGGTCACCTCCCGGTCCACCCTGGAGCACCGGGCCGTGGTCTCGGCCACCGGCCGCGACGACCTGCTGGCCGGGCTGCGCGCCCTGGCCGCCGGGGAACCGGCCGGCAGCGTGCTCGCCGGCGCCGGGTCGCCGCGCGGGCAACTCGCGGTGCTCTTCTCGGGTCAGGGCGCGCAGCGCGCCGGCATGGGCCGGGAGCTGTACGGCGAGTTCCCCGTCTTCGCCGCCGCGCTCGACGAGGTCTGTGGGCACCTGGACCGGGCCCTGCCGCGTCCGTTGCGGGAGGTGCTGTTCGCCGCGCCGGGCTCGGTCGAGGCCGAGTCGCTGGACCAGACGGTGTTCACGCAGGCCGGTCTGTTCGCGGTCGAGGTGGCGCTGTTCCGTCTGGTCGAGTCGTTCGGTGTGGTGCCGGAGTTCGTGGGTGGTCACTCGATCGGTGAGGTCACGGCCGCGTACGTGGCGGGGGTGCTGTCGCTGGAGCACGCCTGTGCGTTGGTGGCGGCGCGGGGCCGGCTGATGCAGGCGCTGCCGGCCGGGGGCGGGATGCTGGCTGTCGCGGCTGCCGAGGCGGACGTGCTGGCCACCCTCGACGGGTGCATCGACCGGGTCGGGATCGCCGCGGTGAACGGTCCGACCTCGATCGTGCTCTCCGGCGCCGACGAGGCCCTCGACGAGCTCGAACGGCTCTGGCGGGACCGGGGCGCGCGGACCCGCCGGCTCACGGTCAGCCACGCGTTCCACAGCCCGCTGATGGAGCCGATGCTCGGAAAGTTCCGCGCGGTGCTCGACCGGCTCACGTTCGCCGCGCCGTCGCTGCCGGTCGTGTCGAACGTGACCGGCACGCTCGCCGACGCCGACGAGATCCGGACCGCCGACTACTGGGTGCGGCACGTCCGCGAGGCCGTCCGGTACGCCGACGGGGTCGCCGCGCTGCGCGCGGCCGGCGTGTCCACCTTCCTGGAGGTGGGCCCGCGCAGCGTACTGACCGCGATGGCCGGGGACATCCTGCCGGCCGTCGACGGTGTGCTCGCCGTCGCCGTGCAGCGCAAGGACCGACCCGAGCCGCAGGCGCTGCTGGCCGCGCTGGCAGAACTGCACGTGCACGGGGTGCCGGTGACCTGGCAGTCGTGGTTCGCCGACACCGGTGCCGAACGGGTCGACCTGCCCACGTACGCGTTCCAGCACCAGCGCTACTGGCCCGAGGTCGGCGGCACCACCGGGCAGGCCGCGCCGACCGACACCGCCGAGGGGGACTTCTGGGCGGCGGTGGAGCGCGGCGACCTGACCGAGGTCGCCTCCCACCTGGCCGTTCAGGACGACCCGGCGGCGGTCGAGGCCCTCGCCCCGGCCGTGCCGGTGCTGTCGTCGTGGCGGCGGGCCCGGCAACGCGACGCCGTACTGGACGGCTGGTCCTACCGGGTCGACTGGGAGCCGGTACGCCCCGCCGCCGTGTCGGCGCTGACCGGCCGCTGGCTGGTCGTCACCGCCGACGCCGACGCCGGGGTGGCCGGGACGCTGGCCGGCGCGGGAGCCCACGTCGACACCGTCACCGTCGCCCCCGGCGTCGGCCGCGCGGAGCTGACCGAGCTGCTGCGCCGCCACGGCGACCAGGGCTGGACCGGGGTGCTCTGCGTGCTGCCCGAGTGTGACCGGGCGTTGCCGGACGCCCCGGCCGTCTCCGTCGGCGCCGCGCTGCTGCTCATCCTCACCCAGGCGCTCGCCGACGCCGGCCTGCCCGGCCGGCTCTGGTGCCTCACCCGGGGCGCCGTCTCCGTCGGTGGCGAGACCGTCGCCGACCCGTGGCCCGCGCTGGCCTGGGGCCTGGGCCGGGTCGTCGCACTCGAACAGCCGGACCGCTGGGGCGGCCTGGTCGACCTGCCCGCCCGCGTCGACCGGACCGCCGGGGACGCGCTGCTCGCGGTCCTCGCCGACACCGGCCACGACCAGGTGGCGATCCGCCCGCAGGGGATCCTCGGCCGGCGGCTGGTGCCGGCCGTGCCGCCCGCCGGGTCGGGTTGGCGGCCCGCCGGGACGGTGCTGGTGACCGGCGGTACGGGTGCGCTGGGCCGGCACGTGGCCCGCTGGCTGCTGAGCAACGGAGCCGACGAGGTGGTGCTCGCCTCGCGGCGGGGCCCGGCGGCCCCGGGTGCGGCGGAGTTGGCCGACGAGTTGGGCGCGGTGCGGGTGGTGGCGTGCGACGTCACCGACCGGGCGGCGGTCGACGCGCTCGTCGCCGGTCTGCCCGAGCTGACCGCCGTCGTGCACACCGCCGGGGTGGTCGACGACGGTGTCCTCGACGGTCTCGACCTGGCCCGGATGCAGAGCGTCCTCGACGGCAAGGTCCGTGCCGCCCGGGTGCTGCACGAGGCCACCGCCGGCCGGAAGCTCGACGCGTTCGTGCTCTTCTCCTCCCTCGCCGGGGTCATCGGCAGCGCCGGGCAGGGCAACTACGCGGCGGCCAACGCGTACCTGGACGCGTTCGCGGCGTGGCGACGCGGCCAGGACCTCCCGGGCACCGCCATCGCCTGGGGTGCCTGGGCCGAGGACGGCATGGCCGCGACGACGGCCGCGCTGACCGCCCGGCTCGCCCGGGGCGGGATCAACCCGCTCCCCGTCACCGAGGCGGTCACCGCGCTCGGCCGGCTGGTCAACACCGCCGAGCCGGCGGTCACCGTCGCCGACGTCGACTGGGGACGCGTCGCCGCCTCCTGGCGCCGGCCCACCCCGCTGATCGCCGCCCTGCCCGGCGTTCCCGCCGTGCCCACCGGCCCCGTCCGCGCCGTGGTGGTCGGCCGGTCCCTGCCGCAGCTCGCCGACCTCGTCCGCGCCCAGGCCGCGGTGGTGCTCGGCTACCCGGCCGGCCAGCCGCTGCCCGAGCGCACCTTCCGCGACCTCGGCTTCGACTCGCTCACCGCCGTCGAGCTGCGCAACCGGCTGACCGCCGAGACCGGCATGGCGCTGCCCGCCACGCTGGCCTTCGACCACCCCACGGTCGCCGAACTCGCCGCCCACCTGCACGGCCTCACCGCCGGCCACACCGTCAGCGAGGTGGTCGCCGACGGCACGGGCCGCGACAACGAACCGATCGCCATCGTCGCGATGAGCTGCCGGTTCCCCGGCGGGGTCGCCTCGCCGGAGCAGCTCTGGGACCTGGTCGCCACCGGCACCGACGCGATGAGCCTGATGCCCGGCGAGCGTGGCTGGAACCTCGCCGAGCTGTACCACCCCGACCCCGAGCACCTCGGCACCAGCTACGTGCGGGAGGGTGGCTTCGTCGCCGGGGCCGGCGAGTTCGATCCCGCCTTCTTCGGCATCAGCCCCCGCGAGGCACTCGCCATGGACCCCCAGCAGCGGCTGCTGCTGGAAACCACCTGGGAGGCGTTCGAGCGGGCCCGGATCGACCCGACCGCGCTGCGTGGCAGCCGCACCGGCGTGTACGTCGGCACCAACGGCCAGGACTACGGTTCGCTGCTGATGGCCGCCGGGGACGTCGACGAGAACTACCTCGCCACCGGCACCTCCGCCAGCGTCATCTCCGGTCGGCTGGCCTACACCTTCGGGCTGCACGGCCCGGCCGTCACCGTCGACACCGCATGTTCGGCGTCACTGGTCGCGATGCACCTGGCCGCGCAGGCCCTGCAGGCGGGGGAGTGCGACCTCGCCCTGGCCGGCGGCGCCACCGTGATGGCCACCCCCGGTATCTTCGTCGGCTTCTCCCGCCAGCGTGGCCTCGCCGCCGACGGCCGGTGCAAGCCGTTCGCCGGGGCCGCCGACGGCACCGGTTGGGGCGAGGGCGTCGGCCTGCTGGTGCTCCAGCGGCTCTCCGACGCCCGCCGCGACGGGAACCCGGTCCTTGCCGTGGTACGCGGCAGCGCCGTCAACCAGGACGGCGCCTCCAACGGCCTCACCGCCCCCAACGGCCCCGCCCAGCAGCGGGTGATCCGGCAGGCCCTGGCCAACGCGGGGTTGACCGCCGGGCAGGTGGACGTGGTGGAGGCGCATGGTACGGGCACCACGTTGGGTGATCCGATCGAGGCGCAGGCGCTGCTGGCGACGTATGGCAAGGACCGTCCGGTGGATCGGCCGTTGTGGTTGGGGTCGATCAAGTCGAACATTGGTCACACCCAGGCGGCGGCGGGTGTGGCCGGGGTGATGAAGATGGTTCTCGCGATGCGGCACGGGGTGCTGCCGCCGACGCTGCATGTGGACGAGCCCACCCCGCACGTCGACTGGTCGGCCGGCGGCGTCGAACTGCTCACCTCCGCCCGCCCCTGGGAGCCGGCCGACGGCGTCCGCCGCGCGGCGGTGTCCTCGTTCGGGATCAGCGGCACCAACGTGCACACCATCCTCGAACAGGCCCCCACCGCAGAACCCGAGCCAGAGCCCGAGCCGGCCGCCACCGGGCCGACCGGTGAGCTGCCCTGGGTGCTGTCCGGGCGTACCGTCGACGCCCTCACCGCCCGCACCCAGGACCTGCGCGACCACCTCGACACCGTCGACGACGCGGAACTCGCCGACGTCAGCTGGTCGCTGGCCGCCACCCGCGCCTCCCACGACCACCGGGCCGTCGTCTTCGCCACCGACCGGGACGACCTGGCCGCGGCTCTCGACGCGCTCGCCGCCGGCCGACCCACCCCGCAGACCGTCACCCGGGTTCCCGGCACGCCGGGGGAGGTCGCCTTCGTCTTCCCCGGCCAGGGATCGCAGTGGGTCGGCATGGCCGCCGAACTCCTCGACACCGCCCCGGTCTTCGCCGCGAAGTTCGCCGCCTGCGCCGAGGCACTGCGCCCGTACGTCGACTGGTCGCCGACCGACGTGGTGCGCGGCGCGCCGGACGCCCCGTCGCTGGAGCGGGTCGACGTCGTCCAGCCCACCCTGTTCGCGGTCAGCGTCTCGCTCGCCGCGCTCTGGGAGTCGTACGGGGTGCGCCCGTCCGCCGTCGTCGGCCACTCCCAGGGCGAGATCGCCGCCGCGTACGTCGCCGGGGGCCTCACCCTGGACGACGCGGCGGCCGTGGTCGCGCTGCGCAGCCGGATCATCGCCGGCATCGCCGGGGACGGCGGGATGGTCTCGGTCGCCACCACCGCCGACGAGGCCACCGCGACGATCACCCGTTGGGCCGGCCGGATCGCCCTGGCCGCCGTCAACGGGCCGACCTCGGTCGTGGTCTCCGGCGACAGCGCGGCCCTCGACGAGCTGGTCGCCCACTACGAGTCCCGCGAGGTGCGAGTACGCCGCATCCCGGTGGACTACGCCTCCCACTCCGCCCACGTCGAGCAGTTGCGCGACCAGCTCCTGGAACTGCTCGCCGGGCTGCGGCCCCGCACCGGCGAGGTCCGGTTCCGGTCCACGGTGGAGGGGGACTGGCTCGACACCGCCGCCCTCGACGCCGACTACTGGTACCGCAACCTGCGGCAGACCGTCCGCTTCGACGACGCGGTGCGCAGCCTCGTCGCCGCCGGCTACCGGACCTTCGTCGAGGTCAGCGCCCATCCGGTGCTGACCATGGCCGTGCAGGAGAGCGTCGAGCTGGCCGCCGACCCGGACGGGGTCACCGTCACCGGCAGCCTCCGCCGCGGCGAGGGCGGCCTCGGCCGCTTCCTGCGCGCCCTGGCCGAGGTCTACGCCGGGGGTACGCAGGTGGACTGGCGGCCCGCGTTCACCGGCCTCGCCGGACGTCGTCGGGACCTGCCCACCTACCCGTTCCAGCGGCAGCTCTACTGGCCGCAGCCGTCCGCCACGCCCACCCCGGCCACCGGCGCCGCCGGTCACGTGGAGGCCGACGAGGTCGATGCCCGGTTCTGGGCGGCCGTCGAGGCGGAGGACCTGGCCGCGCTCACCGCCGAACTCGCCGGCACGACCGAGTCGGAACCCGTGCCGGACGCGGCCTTCGCCGACGTGCTGCCGGTCCTCGCCGCCTGGCGCCGCCGGCACCGCGACCAGGCCACCGTGGACTCCTGGCGGTACCGGGACAGCTGGACGCCGATCGCCGCCGACGGCCGCGGCGAGCCCGCCGTCACCGGCATCTGGTGGCTGGTCACCGGCCCCGACGACACCGGCGCGGCCGAGGCCGCCTTCTGCCGGGAGGCGCTGGAACGGCACGGCGGCACCGTCGTACCGCTGGTGCTGGACGGCGACCGCACGGACCGCGAGGCGCTCGGCGCCCGGCTGCGTGACCTCGCCGACGGCGGCACCCCGGTCGCCGGGATCCTGTCGCTGCTGCCGCTCGACGAGGCGCCGGCCCCGGCGCACCCCTCGGTGCCGGTCGGCTTCGCCGCCACCGTGACCCTGGTGCAGGCGCTCGGTGACGCCGGCGTCCGCGCCCCGCTGTGGTGCCTCACCCGGGGCGCCGTCGCCACCGGCCCGGCCGACCCGCTGCCGCACCCGTTGCAGCAGCTCACCTGGGGCTTCGGCCGGGTCGCCGCACTGGAACACCCGGACCGCTGGGGTGGCCTGGTCGACCTCCCCGACGAGCTGGACGACGCGTCCGGCCGCCGGCTGGTCGGCGTCCTCACCGGCGCCGACGGGGAGGACCAGGTCGCGTTGCGGTGGGCCGGCGCGTTCGGCCGGCGGCTGCTGCCCGCCCCGCTGGGTGACGCGCCCGTCGCCCGTTCCTGGCGGCCCTCCGGCACCGCCCTGGTGACCGGTGGCACCGGCGCGCTCGGCGGGCACATGGCCCGCTGGCTGGCCGCCAACGGCGCCGCGCACCTGGTGCTGGTCAGCCGGCGCGGCCGGCAGGCCGACGGCATCGCCGACCTCGAGGCCGAGCTGGTGGGGCTGGGTGCCCGGGTGACCGTCGCCGCCTGCGACGCCGCCGACCGGTCGGCGCTCGCCGCCGTCCTCGCCGACCTGCCGTCCGAGCATCCGTTGACCACCGTCGTGCACACCGCCGCCGTGCTCGACGACTCGGTGATCAACTCGTTGACCCTGGACCAGGTCGACTACGCGCTCGGCGCGAAGGTCACGACCGCGCTGAACCTGCACGAGCTGACCCGCGAGATGGACCTCGACGCGTTCATCCTGTTCTCGTCGATGGCCGGCACCGTCGGCAGCTCCGGCGTGGGCAACTACGCCCCCGGCAACGCGTTCCTCAACGCCCTCGCCGAGCACCGGCGTGCCCTCGGCCTGCCCGCCACCTCGATCGGCTGGGGCGCCTGGGGTGGCGGCGGCATGGCCGACGGCGAGTTCGGCCAGATGCTGCACCGCCACGGCGCGCCCGAGATGTCGCCGCGGCTCGCCGTCGCGGCCCTGCACCAGGCCGTCGAGCACGACGAGACGTTCCTGACCATCTCGAACATCGCCTGGGACCGGTTCTTCGTCGCGTTCACCGCCACCCGGCCAGGGCCGCTGATCTCCGAGATCCCGCAGGCGCAGCGGTTGCGGGCCACCAAGGGCCTGACCGAGGCGAAGGAGACCGACGAGTCCGGCCCGGCCGCCGGGTTCACCCGGATGAGCGCCGTCGAGCGCCAGCAGGCACTGCTCGACCTGGTCCGCGACCAGGCGGCGACGGTCCTCAAGTACGCCGACGGCCAGGCCGTCGACCCGAACCACGCGTTCCGGGACCTCGGCTTCGACTCGGTGACCGCGGTGGAGCTGCGCAACCGGCTCGCCACCGCCACCGGGCTGCGGCTGCCGGTGACCCTGGTCTTCGACTACCCGTCGTCGACCGCGCTCGCCCGGCACCTGCACGAGGAGTTGGGCGGCGGGGCCGCCGTCGCGGTGCAGACCGCCCCGGTGACGCTCGGTGACGACGAGCCGGTGGCCATCGTCGCCATGTCCTGCCGCTTCCCCGGCGGGGCGAACGACCCCGAGCGGTTCTGGCAGATGCTGCACGCCGGCCGCGACGCGGTGTCCGACCTACCCGGTGATCGAGGTTGGGACGTCGAGCGGCTCTACGACCCCGACCCCTATTCCACCGGTACCTCCTACGTCCGCAGCGGCGCCTTCCTCTACGAGGCGGCGGAGTTTGATGCCGGTTTCTTCGGTATTTCGCCGCGTGAGGCTCTGGCGATGGATCCCCAGCAGCGGTTGATGTTGGAGGTCTCGTGGGAGGCGTTGGAGCGGGCAGGGGTTGATCCGGGGGGCTTGCGGGGTTCGCGAACAGGGGTGTTCGTGGGCACGAATGGTCAGGACTATGGGGCCCTGTTGATGGTGGCAGGGGATGACGTGGAGGGGTTCGCGGGCACGGGCAACGCCGCGAGTGTGGTGTCGGGTCGGGTGGCGTACGCGTTGGGGTTGGAGGGGCCGGCGGTGTCGGTGGACACGGCGTGTTCGTCGTCGTTGGTGGCGTTGCACCTGGCGGTGCAGTCGCTGCGGCGTGGCGAGTGCGACCTGGCCTTCGCCGGTGGTGTGACGGTGATGGCGACGCCGGGACTGTTCGTGGAGTTCTCGCGCCAGCGGGGGTTGGCGGCGGACGGGCGGTGCAAGGCGTTCGCGGCGGGTGCGGATGGTACGGGCTGGGGTGAGGGCGTCGGTGTGTTGCTGGTGGAGCGGCTGTCGGATGCCCGCCGTAACGGTCACGAGGTGCTGGCGGTGGTGCGCGGATCGGCGATCAACCAGGATGGTGCGTCGAACGGCCTGACGGCGCCGAACGGTCCGTCGCAGCAGCGGGTGATCCGGCAGGCGTTGGCGTCGGCCGGGCTGTCCACGGCCGACGTGGACGTGGTGGAGGCGCACGGTACGGGCACCACGCTCGGTGATCCGATCGAGGCGCAGGCGCTGCTCGCCACCTACGGGCAGGACCGCGATGGGCACGAGCCGCTGCTGCTCGGGTCGGTGAAGTCGAACATCGGCCACACCCAGGCCGCTGCCGGAGTCGCCGGCCTGATCAAGATGGTGCTGGCGATGCGGGCGGGCGTGGTCCCGGCGACGCTGCACGTGGACGAGCCGTCCCCGCACATCGACTGGACGTCCGGCGCGGTGGAGTTGGCGACGGAGTCCCGGCTCTGGCCGACGGTCGACCGCCCCCGCCGGGCGGCGGTGTCGTCGTTCGGCATCAGCGGCACCAACGCGCACGTCATCATCGAGTTGGCCGAGGAGCCGTCCGCCGAGAGCGCGGAGCCCGACGCCGAGGCCGGCACGGACCGGGGCCCGGGGCTGGTGGCCTCGGGTGCCGTGCTCTGGCCGGTGTCCGCGCGGTCCCGGGCGGCCCTCGCCGGTCAGGCCGCCCGGCTGGCCCGTCACGTCCGACGGTACGAGGATCTGGACCCGGCCGCCGTGGCCTGGTCCCTCGCCAGCACCCGGTCGACGTTCGACCAGCGGGCCGCCGTGGTCGGCTCGGACGTGGGCGAGTTCCTGGCCGGGCTGGACGCCCTGGCGGCCGGTCTGCCGACGGGCAATCTCGTCACGGGCACCGTCTCCGGCACAGGCGCGGGTCCGGTGTTCGTGTTCCCGGGTCAGGGTGCCCAGTCGGCGCGGATGGCGGCCGGTCTGGTGGGTCGGAGCCCGGTGTTCGACGTGCGGCTGGCCGAGTGCCAGCGGGCTCTGGCGTCGTATCTGGACGTGGATCTGGTGTCGGTGTTGACCGGCGATGACGAGTCGTGGCTGGAGCGGGTCGAGGTCGTGCAGCCGGTCCTGTGGGCCGTGGGTGTCGCGCTGGCCGCTGTCTGGCAGCACGCCGGAGTTGTGCCGCAGGCGGTGATCGGTCACTCGCAGGGTGAGATCGGTGCCGCGTGTGTGGCGGGGATCCTGTCCCTGGACGACGCGGCGAAGGCGGTCGCGTTGCGGTCGCGGGCGCTGACCGTGCTGCGGGGTACCGGGACGATGGCGTCGGTCGACCTGTCCGCCGACGCCGTGACGGAGCGGCTGGCCGCGTTCCCGGGTGTCGGGGTGGCGGCGGTCAACGGCCCGTCGACCGTGGTGGTGTCCGGTCCGCCGCAGCCCGTCGCCGACCTGGTGGAGGCGTGTCAGGCCGACGGCATTCGGGCGCGCCTGATTCCGGTGGACTACGCCTCGCACTCGGCGGCCGTCGAGCAGGTGGCCGAGCAGCTCCGCACGGACCTGGCCGACGTCACCCCGCAGGCTGGTCACACCCGACTGGTCTCCACGCTGACCGGTGACTGGGTCGAGCCGATGTCGATGGGTGCGGCGTACTGGTACGACAACCTGCGGCAGACGGTGCGGTTCGACGCCGCCGTCCGGGTCGCGGTCGCCGCCGGGCACACCACGTTCGTGGAGATCAGCCCGCACCCGGTGCTGACGATGCCGGTGACGGCGATCCTGGACGATGCCGGGGTCACCGGGTACACGTTGGGCAGCCTGCGCCGGGGCGACGACGATGCGACGCGGCTGCTGACCAACCTTGCCACCGCCCACACCATCGGCCTGCCCGTCGACCTCACGACGGTCCTCGCCGGGACCGACCCGGTCGCACTGCCCACGTACGCCTTCGACCGGGACCGGTTCTGGCCGACCGCGACGACCGGGCAGGGCGGCGCCGAGGAGACCCCGAGCGGCGTCGACTCCGCGTTCTGGGCGGCTGTCGAAGGGGAGGACCTGGCCGCGCTCGCGGAACTCACCGCGCAGGACGCGACAGAATCGCTGGAACGGCTGGGCGCGGCCCTGCCGGTGCTCGCCTCCTGGCGGCGACAGCAGCGGCAGCGGTCCACCCTGGACGACCTCAGCTACCGCAGCGTCTGGCAGCCGTACACCGGGACCCCGGTCAGCTTCCTCCCCGGCGCCTGGTGGGTCGTCGCCGACGAGCGGCACCCGGAGGAGGGCGAAGCCGCCGTCAACGAGCTGGCCCGCCGGGGCGCCGACGTCCGACTGGTGCTGCTGCCGGAGGATCTGACCGACCGGGCCGCCCTCGCCGAGCACCTGATCAGCGCCACCCACACCGCCGACGGCGGACGGCCCCCGGCGGACGGGGTGCTGTCACTGCTCGCCCTCGCCGACGGCGCGGTCGACGACACCCAGCCGGTGCCGCCCTTCCTCGCCCGGTCGCTGGCGCTGATCCAGGCGCTCGGCGACCTCGACGTGGCCGCACCGCTGTGGTGCGTCACCCGGGGGGCCGCCGGCACCACCCGGGGCACGACGCCCGGTCGACCGGAGCAGTCGCTGCTCTGGGGCCTCGGTCGGGTCGTGGCCCTGGAACACCCCGAGCGGTGGGGCGGCCTGGTCGACGTCCCCGCCACCCTCGACGACCACGGCTGGGATCTGCTCTGCGCCGCGCTCGCCGGCCTCGACTGCGAGGATCAGCTCGCGGTCGACGGCACCACCATCCTGGTGCGCCGGCTCGTACGGGCGCCCGGCGGTGAGGCGGCCACCGACGAGGCCGGCTACCCGGGCACGACGCTGGTCACCGGCGGCACCGGCGCACTCGGCGCGGAGGTGGCCCGCTGGCTGGCCGCCCGGGGCGCCGAGCACCTGATGCTGGTCAGTCGTCGCGGCGCGGACGCCCCCGGCGCCACCGAGCTGGTCCGGGAGCTGACCGGGGCGGGCACCCGGGTGACCGTCGCGGCCTGCGACGTGGCCGACCGGGCGGCGCTGGCCAAGCTGTTCGACGAGGTACCCGCCGACGCGCCGCTGACCAGCGTGGTGCACGCGGCCGGCGTGCTGGAGGACGGGGTGCTCGACGGGCTCACCGCCGACCGGCTCGCCACCGTCCTGCGACCCAAGGTGCTCGGCGCCCTGCACCTGCACGAGCTGACCGTCGGGCGGGAACTGCGCGCGTTCGTGCTGTTCTCCGCGCTGGCCGGCCAGCTCGGCGCCGCCGGTCAGGGCAGCTACGCCGCTGCCAACGCCTACCTCGACGCCCTCGCCGAGCAGCGGCACCGGCAGGGGCTGCCGGCCACCTCGGTCGCCTGGGGGCCCTGGGCGGCCGGCGGGATGGCCGCCACCGACCCGGCCGTGGAGGAGCGCCGCCGTCGTACCGGCGTGGCCCGCCTCGACACCGGGCCCGCGCTCACGGCGCTCGCGCAGTGCGTCGCGCGGGGCGAGCCGGCGACGATGGTGGCCGGCATCGACTGGGCCCGGTACGTGCCCGGGTTCGTCGCGGTCCGGCCCAGCCCGCTCATCGCAGGCGTGGCCGAGGCGAGGCGGGCCGCCGCCGAGCGGGCCGAGGACACCGGCGTCTCCGCGGAGTCCCTGGCCGCCCTGCTCGCCGGGCAGACCGACGCCGAACGGCGCAGGACCCTGCTGGAGCTGGTACGCGCACAGGCCGCCGCCGTGCTCGGACACGCCTCGATGGACGCCGTGGAGCCGGACCGGGCGTTCCGGGAACTCGGCTTCGACTCGCTGACCGCCGTGGAGCTGCGCAACCGGCTCACCGCGGCGACCGGTGTCCGGCTGCCCGCCACGGTGGTCTTCGACTACCCGACCGCCGCCGGGCTGGCCGAGTACGTACGGGCCGCGATCGTCGACGGCGGGGTGGTCGGGGTCGCGCCGGTCTTCGGCGAGCTGGACAGGTTGGAGGCGGCGCTCTCCGGTTCCGCGCCGGACCGGAGCGCCCGAATTCGGATCACTGAGCGGCTGCGGGCGCTGCTGGCCTCCCTCAACGAGGCCGACGCGCCGGCGGACGGCGACACCGTCGCCGAGAAGCTCCAGGACGCGACGCCGGATGAGGTCTTCGACTTCATCGACCGCGAGCTGGGGATGTCCTGACGTGATCGCTGCTGCGACGACGGGTCAACACAAGGAGTGCGCGGTCCATGGCTGACGAGGCGAAGCTTCTCGACTACCTCAAGCGGGTCACCGCTGACCTGCACCAGGTGCGGCAGCGCCTGCGCGAGGTGGAGGCCGGTGAACAGGAACCGGTCGCCATCGTCTCCATGAGCTGCCGCTTCCCCGGCGGGGTGCGCTCGCCGGAGGACCTGTGGGAGGTCGTCGCGTCCGGTCGGGACGTGGTCTCCGACTTCCCCGAGGACCGTGGCTGGGACCTCGGGTCGCTCTACGACAGCGACCCGGAGCAGTCCGGCACGTCGTACACGCGGCAGGGTGGCTTCGTCCACGACCTGGCCGACTTCGATCCGGGCTTCTTCGCGATCTCCCCCCGGGAGGCGCTGGCGATGGACCCGCAGCAGCGCTGGCTGTTGGAGACCTCGTGGGAGGCCCTCGAACGGGCCGGCATCGACCCGCACTCGCTGCGCGGCAGCCGCACCGGCGTCTTCGCCGGCAGCACCGGCCAGGACTACGGCACGGTGCTGATGGGTGCCGCGCAGGGCCTGGAGGGGCACCTGATGACCGGCAACGCCGGCAGCGTCGTCTCCGGCCGGATCGCCTACACCTTCGGGCTGGAGGGACCGGCGGTCACCATCGACACCGCCTGCTCGTCCTCCCTGGTCGCCCTGCACCTCGCCGGGCAGGCGCTGCGGCAGCGGGAGTGCACCCTGGCCATCGTCGCCGGGGTTACCGCGATGTGCAGCCCGGCGGCCTTCGTCGAGTTCTCCCGGCAGCGCGGCCTCGCCGCCGACGGCCGGTGCAAGGCGTTCGCCGCCGCCGCCGACGGGACCGGCTGGTCCGAGGGGGTCGGCGTCCTGGTGCTGGAACGGCTCTCGGACGCGCAGCGCAACGGCCACCCGATCCTCGCCGTGGTGCGGGGCAGCGCGGTGAACCAGGACGGCGCGTCCAACGGTCTGAGCGCCCCGAACGGGCCGTCACAGCAGCGGGTGATCCAGCAGGCCCTGGCCAACGCCGGCCTCGCCGCCGGCGGCGTGGACGTGGTGGAGGCGCACGGCACCGGCACCCGGCTCGGCGACCCGATCGAGGCGCAGGCGTTGCTGGCCACGTACGGGCAGGACCGGGGTGACTCGGCGCCGTTGCTGCTGGGTTCGGTGAAGTCGAACATCGGTCATGCCCAGGCCGCCGCCGGGGTGGCCGGTGTGATCAAGATGGTGATGGCGATGCGGCACGGCGTCGTGCCGCCGACCCTGCACGTCGACGAGCCGACCCCCGAGGTCGACTGGTCGGCCGGCGAGGTCTCGCTGGTGACCGAGGCGACACCGTGGCCGGCGGCGGGCCGGCCGCGCCGCTCGGCGGTTTCCTCGTTCGGGGTTTCCGGCACCAACGCGCACACCATCCTGGAACAGGCCCCGGCGCCCCAACAGCCCGCGTCGGCCGACGCCGCGCCGGTGGTCGAGCGGCCGGTCGTGCCGGTGCCGGTGTCGGCCCGTGACGCCGCCGCTCTCGCCGCGCAGGCGGGTCGCTGGGCGGCCCGGCTGGCCGCCGAGGAGACCCTGCGTCCGCTGGACGTGGCCTTCTCGTCGGTCACCTCCCGGTCCACCCTGGAGCACCGGGCCGTGGTGTCGGCTACCGGCCGAGACGAGCTGCTCGCCGGGCTGCGGGCCCTCGCCGCCGGGGAACCGTCGGGCGCGGTGGTCACGGGCCAGGCCAGCGGTCGGGGTTCGCTGGCGGTGCTCTTCTCGGGTCAGGGCGCGCAGCGCGCCGGCATGGGCCGGGAGCTGTACGGCGAGTTCCCCGTCTTCGCCGCCGCGCTCGACGAGGTGTGCGCGCAGCTCGACCCAGTGCTGCCCCGTCCGCTGCGCGAGGTGCTGTTCGCCGCGCCGGGCTCGGTCGAGGCCGAGTTGCTGGACCAGACGGTGTTCACCCAGGCCGGTCTGTTCGCGGTCGAGGTGGCGCTGTTCCGTCTGGTCGAGTCGTTCGGTGTGGTGCCGGAGTTCGTGGGCGGCCACTCGATCGGTGAGGTCACCGCCGCGCACGTGGCCGGGGTGCTGTCGCTGGCAGACGCGGCCACGCTGGTGGCGGCGCGGGGCCGGCTGATGCAGGCGCTGCCGGCCGGGGGCGGGATGCTGGCCGTCGCGGCTGCCGAGGCCGACGTGTCGGCCACACTTGCCGGCCAGGCTGACCGGGTCGGGATCGCCGCGGTGAACGGGCCGACCTCGGTGGTCGTCTCCGGCGACGTGGCGGCTCTGGACGAGGTCGAGCGGCTCTGGCGGGACCGGGGCGCGCGTACCCGCCGGCTCACGGTCAGCCACGCCTTCCACAGCCCGCTGATGGAGCCGATGCTCGCCGAATTCCGGGTGGTCCTGGACGGGTTGACCCTCGCCGCGCCGTCGCTGCCGGTGGTGTCGAACGTGACCGGCATGCTCGCCGACGCCGACGAGATCCGCACCGTCGACTACTGGGTGCGGCACGTCCGCGAGGCCGTCCGGTACGCCGACGGGGTCGCCGCGCTGAAGGCCGCCGGGGTCGACACGTTCCTGGAGGTCGGGCCGCGCAGCGTACTGACCGCGATGACGGCGGACATCCTGCCGGACGCCGACGGGGTGCTCGCCGTCGCCGTGCAGCGCAAGGACCGACCCGAGCCGCAGGCACTGCTGGCCGCGCTGGCCGAGCTGCATGTCCACGGGGTGCCGGTGACCTGGCAGCCGTGGTTCGCCGACACCGGTGCCAGCCGGGTCGACCTGCCCACGTACGCGTTCCAGCACCAGCGCTACTGGCCCGAGGCGGGGGCCGGGTGGACCGGCGACGTCACCGCGGTCGGCCTGCGGCCCGCGCGACACCCCCTGCTCGGGGCCGCCGTCGGCGTCGCGCACGCCGAGGGCTTCCTGTTCACCGGCCGGCTGGCCCGGCGTACCCATCCGTGGATCTCCGACCACGTCGTCTTCGACACCGTACTGCTGCCCGGCACGGGCTTCGTCGAACTCGCCCTCCAGGCCGGTGCGCACGTCGGCGCGGACCACGTCCGCGAACTCACCCTGGAATCGCCGCTGATCCTGCCGGAGACCGGGGGCGTGGACATCCAGCTCTGGATCGGTCCGGCGGACGAAACCGGCTGCCGGTCCGTGTCGCTGCACTCCGCCCAGGACGGCGAGCCGGCCGAGGGCGCCGACGAGCGGGCCTGGACCCGCAACGCCAGCGGTGTGCTGGCCGGCGGCCCCGCCGGGCCGAGCGGTCCCACCGGCTGGTCCGATCTGACCGCCTGGCCGCCGCCGGGCGCGACCGAGGTCGGCACCGACGACCTGTACCTGAACCTCGCCGCGCAGGGCTACGACTACGGCCCGTCGTTCATCGCGCTGCGTTCCGCCTGGCGGCGCGGCGACGACCTCTTCGCCGAACTGGCGCTGCCGGAGGCCCCCGCTGCCGAGGCCGGCGGGTACGGCCTGCACCCGGCGTTGCTCGACGCGGCGCTGCACACCCTCGGCCTGACCACGCCGGCCGGGGAGCCGTCCGGGGCGGACATGCCTCCCGGGTACGGGCGGCTGCCGTTCTCCTGGAACGACGTCGCCCTGCACGGCGCCGGGGCCGCAGCGGCCCGGGTCCGGGTCTCGCACACCGGCACCGACAGCATCTCGCTGCTGCTCGCCGACGTCACCGGCGCGCCGATCATCTCCGTCGGCTCCCTCGTCCTGCGGCCGGTCTCCGCCGACCAGCTCCGGACCGCCGGGGGCGGCGGCACCGAGTCGCTGTTCCGGGTCGAGTGGGCCCCGCTCGCCCTGCCCGCCGGCCCGTCGACCGTCGACTGGGCGGTCGTCGGCGACGCGGCGGCGCTCACCGACGCGGTCGCGGTCACCGGTACGGCCGTGGCGGCGTACCCCGACCTGACCGCCCTGGCCACGGCGATGGACGACGGTACGGACGCACCCGGCGTGCTGGTCGTGCCCTTCCTCGACCCGCCCGAGTCGGCGGAGGTGCCCCAGGTCGTCGCCGCGGTGACCCACCGGGCGCTCGCCGTGCTCCAGCAGTTCCTCGCCGACGACCGCTACGCGGCCTCCCGGCTGGTCGTGCTGACCCGGGGCGCGGTCGCCACCGACCGGGACACCGACCTGACCGACCTGGCCGGCGCCGCCGTGATCGGCCTGCTCCGCTCCGCCCAGTCGGAGAATCCCGACCGGTTCGTGCTGGTCGACGTCGACGACGTGGCCGGCGCCGCCGCCGCGCTCGTCCCGGCCGTCGCGACGGACGAACCGCAGGTCGTGATCCGCTCCGGCGTCGCCGCCGGCGCCCGGCTCACCCGGGTCCCGGCCGTGACCGAGCCGCTGTCCGCCCCGTTCGACGGGGAGGGCACCGTCCTGATCACCGGCGCCACCGGCACCCTCGGCCAGCTGATGAGCCGGCACCTGGTGACCGTGCACGGCGTCCGGCACCTGATCCTCACCAGCCGGCGCGGCCGGGCGGCCGGGGGCGTCGCGGAGCTCTGCGCAGAGTTGGAGGCGCTCGGCGTGAGCGTCACCGTCGCCGCCTGCGACGTGGCCGACCGGACCGCCGTGGCCGACCTGCTGGCCGGTATCCCGGCGGAGCACCCGCTCACCGCCGTTATCCACGCCGCCGGTGTCCGTGACGACGGGGTCATCTCCTCGCTCACTCCCGAGCGGATGGACGGCGTGTTGCGGCCCAAGGTCGACGCCGCCTGGAACCTGCACGAGCTGACCGCCGGGCTCGACCTGAAGGCGTTCGTCTCGTACTCCTCACTCGCCGCCACCGCGGGCGGCCCGGGCCAGGGCAACTACGCCGCCGCGAACGCGTTCCTCGACGGGCTGGCCCAGCACCGCAAGGCGCGCGGCCTCGCCGCGCTCACCCTCGCCTGGGGTCTCTGGGCAGACCGCAGCGGCATGACCACCGAGCTGGACGACGTCCACCTCAACCGGATCTCCCGCTCGGGCGTCGCGGCCATGGAGGCCGAGGAGGGGCTCGCCCTCTTCGACGCGGCCTGCCGCAGCACCGACGCCGCGCTCGTCCCGGCCCGGCTGGACCTCGCCGCGATGAAGGTGCAGTTCGCCGGCGGCAGCGTCCCGCCGCTGTACCGGGCGCTGATCCGCACGCCCGCCCGCGCCGCCGCGGCCACCACCGGCGCGTCGCTGGTGCAGCAGCTCGCCGGGCTCGGCGACACCGAACGGGCCGCCGCGCTCGTCGAGATCGTCCGGGGCCAGGCCGCCGCCGTGCTCGGCTATCCCGACCCGGCGGCCATCGAGCCGCGCCGGGCGTTCAGCGAGTTCGGCTTCGACTCGCTCACCGCCGTCGAGATGCGCAACCGGCTCAACAACGCGTTCGGGATGCGGCTGCCGGCCACCCTCGTCTTCGACTACCCGAGCCCGCACGACCTGGCAGCCTTCCTGGGTACGGAGATCGCCGGCACCCCGGTCCCCGTGCGGCCCACGACCACCACCGGGCCGGTCGGCGACGACGAGCCCCTCGCGATCATCGGTATGGCCTGTCGGCTGCCCGGCGGGGTGTGGTCCCCCGACGACCTGTGGCGGCTGGTGGTCGACGGCGTCGACGCGATCACCGACCTACCGACCGACCGTGGCTGGGATCTCGACAGCCTCTACAGCCCCGACCCCGATGCCAGCGGCACCTTCTACGCCCGGGGTGGCGGCTTCCTCGACGGCGTCGACCGGTTCGATCCCGGCTTCTTCGGCATCTCGCCCCGCGAGGCCCTGGCCATGGACCCGCAGCAGCGGCTGCTGCTGGAGACCACCTGGGAGTCCTTCGAGTCCGCGGGCATCGACCCGGCCGCCGTACGGGGCAGCAGCACCGGCGTCTTCGTCGGCACCAGCGGCCAGGACTACGGCTCGCTGCTCGCGTACTCGCCGGAGGCCGCCGAGGGATACATGCTGACCGGGATGACCAGCAGCGTCATCTCGGGACGGGTGGCGTACACGTTCGGGCTGGAGGGGCCGGCGGTGTCGCTGGACACGGCCTGCTCGTCCTCCCTCGTCGCGCTGCACTGGGCCGGCCAGGCGCTGCGGCGTGGCGAGTGCGACATGGCCCTCGCCGGTGGCGTGATGGTGATGGCCACCCCGACGGCGTTCGTCGAGTTCTCCCGGCAGCGCGGCCTCGCCGCCGACGGCCGGTGCAAGTCGTTCGCCGCGTCCGCCGACGGCACCGGCTGGTCGGAGGGCGTCGGCATGCTGCTCGTGCAGCGGCTCTCCGACGCCCGCAGGCAGGGCCGCACGGTCCTCGCCGTGGTACGCGGCTCGGCGGTCAACTCCGACGGCGCCTCGAACGGCCTGACGGCGCCCAACGGTCCGTCGCAGCAGCGGGTGATCCGGCAGGCGTTGGCGTCGGCGCGGTTGTCCACGGCCGACGTGGACGTCGTGGAGGCGCACGGTACCGGCACGACGCTGGGCGACCCGATCGAGGCGCAGGCGTTGCTGGCCACCTACGGTCAGGGCCGCGACGGTCGCGAGCCGTTGCTGCTCGGCTCGATCAAGTCGAACATCGGGCACGCGCAGGCCGCCGCGGGCGTGGCGGGTGTGATCAAGATGGTGCAGGCGATGCGGCACGGGGTCGTGCCGGCGACGCTGCACGTGGAGGAGCCGTCCCCGCACATCGACTGGACGTCGGGCGCGGTCGAGTTGGCGACGGAGTCCCGCCCGTGGCCGGCGGTGGACCGGCCGCGTCGGGCGGCGGTGTCGTCGTTCGGTATCTCCGGCACCAACGCCCACGTGATCATCGAGCAGGCCGACGAGCCGGTGGAGGTCGTCGCTCCGGCCGTGCCGGGTCCGCCTCTGGTGGCGTCGGATGTCGCGGTGTGGTCGGTGTCGGCGCGGTCGAAGGGCGCCGTCGCCGGTCAGGCGGCCCGCCTGGCGGAGTTCCTGCGCAAGCACGGTGACGTGGATCCGGTGGCGGTGGGTTGGTCCCTGGCGACGACGCGGTCGGTGTTCGACCAGCGGGCTGCGGTTGTCGGCGCCGACGTGGACGACCTGCTGGCGGGGCTGGACGCTCTGGCGGCTGGTGCGCCGGCGGGCGGTCTCGTCACGGGCGCGGTCGCTGGTCATGGTGCGGGTCCGGTGTTCGTGTTCCCGGGCCAGGGTGCCCAGTCGGCGCGGATGGCGGCCGGTCTGGTGGGTCGGAGCCCGGTGTTCGACGTGCGGTTGGCCGAGTGTCAGCGGGCTCTGGCTCCGTATCTGGACGTGGATCTGGTGTCGGTGTTGACCGGCGAGGACGAGTCGTGGCTGGATCGGGTCGAGGTGGTGCAGCCGGTGCTGTGGGCCGTGGGTGTCGCCTTGGTGGCGGTCTGGCAGCAGGCCGGGGTGACTCCGGCGGCGGTGATCGGTCATTCGCAGGGTGAGATCGGTGCCGCGTGTGTGGCGGGGATCCTGTCCCTGGACGACGCGGCGAAGGCGGTCGCGTTGCGGTCGCGGGCGCTGACCGTGCTGCGGGGTTCCGGGACGATGGCGTCGGTCGACCTGTCCGTCGACGCGGTCACCGAGCGTCTGGGCGGCTTCCCCGGTGTGGGTGTCGCAGCCGTGAACGGGCCTTCCATCGTGGTGGTGTCGGGTCCGCCGCAGCCGGTGGCCGATCTGGTCGAGGCATGTCAGGCCGAGGGTGTCCGGGCGCGTCTGATCCCGGTGGACTACGCGTCGCACTCGCCGGCGGTGCAGGAGGTCGCCGAGCAACTCCGCGCCGACCTGGCCGACGTGACCCCGCAGCCGGGGCACACCCGGCTCGTCTCGACGCTGACGGGGGACTGGGTCGACCCCGCCGTCATGGGCGCGGACTACTGGTACGACAACCTGCGGCAGACCGTCCAGTTCGACGCCGCCGTCCGCGTGGCCGTCGCCGCCGGGCACACCACGTTCGTGGAGGTCTCTCCGCATCCGGTGTTGACGATGCCGGTGACGGCGATCCTGGACGATGCCGGGGTCACCGGGTACACGTTGGGCAGCCTGCGCCGGGGCGACGACGATGCGACGCGGTTGCTGACGAGCCTGGCGACTGCGCACGCCATCGGTCTGCCGGTCGACCTGACCACGGTCCTCGCCGGGACCGACACCGTCACACTGCCCACCTACGCCTTCGACCACCAGCGGTACTGGGTCGACCCGCCGGTGCACCGGGCGCACGACGTCAGCTCCGCCGGCCTCCAGGACGCCGGACACCCGCTGCTCAGCGCCACCCTGACCTTCCCCGACAGCGAGCGGATGGTCTTCACCGGGCGGCTGTCGGTGCGTACCCACCCCTGGCTCGGCGAGCACCGGGTGATGGACAACATCCTGCTGCCCGGCACCGCCTTCGTGGAACTGGCCACGTACGCCGGTGAGCAGGCCGGCTGCCCGACGGTGGAGGAGCTGACCCTGCTCGCCCCGCTCGTCCTGCCCGAACTCGGCGCGCTCCAGGTACAGCTGATGGTCGGCGACCGGGACGACGACGGGCGACGCGCCGTGCAGCTCTACTCCCGGCCCTACCGGGACGGCTCGGACGAGATCCTGGCCGACGTCGCCTGGACCTGCCACGCCACGGGCCTGCTCGGCCCGGAACCGGCCGGCGGCACCGCGCCCGCCTTCGACCTGGGGGTGTGGCCACCGCCCGGCGCGACGCGCGTCGAGGCTGACGACTTCTACGCCGGGATCGAGGCGACCGTCTTCGGGTACGGCCCGGCGTTCCGTGGCCTGCGCGCCGCGTGGACCCGCGACGACGAGGTCTTCGCCGAGGTCGAGCTGCCCACCGACCACCACGCCGAGGCCGGCCGCTTCGGCGTGCACCCGGCGCTGTTGGACGGCGCGTTGCAGGCCATGTCGATCGGCGGCTTCCTCGGCCGGATGGGCGACGGCGCCGACGCCACCGTGCCCCGTCTTCCGTTCGCCTGGACCGGCGTCTCCCTGCTCGCCGCCGGTGCCACCGCCCTGCGGGTGCGCGTCGCCGCAGCCGGCGAGGTCGGCGTCTCCTTCCAGGTGGCCGACGCCACCGGGGCTCCGGTGCTGCACGTCGACTCGCTGATCATGCGGCGGGTCGCCGGCGACTCGCTCGGCGCGGCCCGTTCCGGCCGACACGAGTCGCTGTTCCAGGTGGACTGGCCGGTGCTGCCGGTACCCACCGGCCCTGTGCCGGCGGCCACCCGCTGGGTGGTGCTCGGCGACGACCTGGCCCTCAGCGCCGCCTGCGAGGCGGCCGGTGCCCGGGTGCGTACCGACGTCGACCTCGACTCGCTGGGCGATCTGCTCACCGGGGGCGAGTCGACGCCCGAGGCGGTGATCGTCCCGGTCGGCGGTGTCGGGGACCCGACGGACCCGGCGCTGGCCGGGCAGGCACGGGCCACCACGCACCGTACCCTCGCCGCGTTGCGGACCTGGCTCGCCGACGACCGGTTCGCCGAGTCCCGGCTGGTGCTGGTCACCCGGGACGCCGTGGCGGCAGGGGAGCAGCAGCTGGTCAACCTGCGGCAGGCCCCGGTCTGGGGTCTGCTGCGCACGGCGCAACTCGAACACCCGGGCCGGTGCCAGCTCGTCGACCTCGACGACACCACGGACAGCACCAGCGCGCTGGCCGCCGCGATCGCCTCCGGCGAACCGCAGCTCGCCGTACGGGCCGGGCAGGTACGCACCCCACGGCTCGGGCGGGTCCCGGCCGGGGTGGAGCCGCTGCCCGGCGGGATCGACCCGGACGGCACCGTGCTGGTCACCGGCGGGACCGGCGTCCTTGGCCGCATCCTGGCCCGCCACCTCGCCACCACCCACGGCGTACGGCACCTGCTGCTGGCCGGGCGACGCGGCGCGGCGGCCGAGGGGATCGGCGACCTGGTCACCGAACTCGCCGGCACCGGTACGGAGGTGACCGTCGCGGCCTGCGACGCCGCCGACCCCGACGCCCTGTCGGCGCTGCTGGCCGGGGTGCCCGCCGAGCACCCCCTCACCGCAGTGGTGCACGCCGCCGGCGTCCTCGACGACGGTGTGCTGGAGTCGATGACCCCCGAACGGGTGGACGCGGTCGCCGTGCCGAAGATCGACGCGGCCTGGCACCTGCACCGCCTCACGGCCCACCTGGACCTCGCGGCCTTCGTCCTCTTCTCCTCGGCGGCGGCCACCCTGGGCAGCGCCGGCCAGTCCAACTACGCGGCGTCGAACGCCTTCCTCGACGCCCTTGCGGCGCACCGCCGGGCCCGCGGACTCGCCGGCATCTCGCTCGCGTGGGGCCTGTGGGAGCAGGCCAGCGGCATGACCGGCCACCTCGGCGACGACGACGTGCGGCGGATGGCCGAGCAGGGCGCGGCCGGGCTGGCCACCGAGCAGGCGCTGAACCTCTTCGACGCCGCGTGGCGGCTCGACGCGGCGGCCGTCGTGCCGATGCGCCTGGACGTAGCGACGCTGCGGGCGCAGGCGGAGGCCGGCACCCTCGCGTCGATGCTGCGGGCCCTGGTCCGGGCGCCGCAGCGGCGTTCTGCCGACGCCACCGGCGCCCGCGGCGGCGGGGTGCAGCTCGGCCAGCGACTCGCCGGCCTGGCCGGTCCGGAGCGGCTCAAGGTGGTGCTCGACGTGGTACGGGCGAACATCGCCGCCGTCCTCGGTCACGCCGGCGCCGACGCCGTCGACCCGAACCGGCTCTTCACCGACCTGGGCTTCGACTCGCTCACCGCGGTCGACCTGCGCAACCGGCTCAACGGCCTGTCCGGGCTGCGGCTGCCGGCGACGCTGGTCTTCGACTACCCGACGCCGACCGCGCTCGCCGAGAAGCTGACCAGCGAGATCGCCGCCGACGCGGCACCCTCCACGCAGCCCCTCTTCCAGGGCATCGACACGGTGGAGAGCCTGCTCACCGCCATCCCGCTCGACCCGGCGGCCCGGGCCCGGTTCACCGCCCGGATGCAGGACCTGCTCGCCAAGGCGTCCGACCTGGCGGCCGGGCCCGCCGTCGAACCGGACCGGCCCGATCTCGACTCGGCCAGTGACGACGAGATCTTCGACTTCATCAGCAAAGAGTTTGGAATCTCCTGAGATGACCAACCTTCAGATCGAGGCAGGTGCCACCCGATGAGCGACGACAAGCTGCGGTACTTCCTCAAGCGGGTGACCGCCGACCTGCACGACACCAGGCGCAAGCTGCAGACCGTCGAGGCACGCGACCAGGAGCCGCTGGCCATCGTCTCGATGAGCTGCCGCTTCCCCGGTGGCGTCCGGTCGCCGGAGGACCTGTGGAAGCTTGTCGCCGACGGCCGGGACGCGCTCACCGAGTTCCCCGACGACCGGGGTTGGGACCTGGAGGCGCTCTACGACCCCGACCCCAACAAGCCGGGCAAGAGCTACACCCGCATCGGCGGGTTCCTCGACGGCGCCGGTGACTTCGACCCGTCCCTGTTCGGCATCTCGCCGCGTGAGGCCCTCGCCATGGACCCGCAGCAGCGGTTGCTGCTGGAGACGTCCTGGGAGGCCGTCGAGCGGGCCGGCATCGACCCGCTGTCGCTGCGCGGCAGTTCCACCGGTGTCTTCGTCGGGCTGAGCACCTCGAACTACGGCATGGGTCTGCCGAACGTGCCCGAGGGCGTCGACATGTACATCGGCACCGGCAACACCACCAGCGTCGCGTCCGGCCGGATCTCGTTCACCCTCGGCCTCAACGGCCCCGCCGTCACCGTCGACACCGCCTGCTCCTCCTCGCTGGTGGCCCTGCACCTCGCCGTGAACGCGCTGCGTCGCGGCGAGTGCGACCTGGCCATCGCCGGTGGCGTCACGGTGATGGTCACCCCCGGTGTGTTCGTCGTCTTCTCCCGGCAGCGCGGCATGTCCGTCGACGGCCGGTGCAGGGCCTTCGCGAACGGCGCGGACGGCACCGGCTGGGGCGAGGGCGGCGGCGTGCTCGTCGTGGAGCGGCTGGCCGACGCCGAGCGCAACGGCCACCCGATCCTCGCCGTGATCCGGGGCAGCGCCCTCAACCAGGACGGCGCGTCCAACGGGCTCACCGCCCCGAACGGCCCCTCCCAGCAGCGGGTCATCCGGCAGGCCCTCGCGAACGCCCGGCTCGGCACCGCCGACGTCGACATGGTCGAGGCGCACGGCACCGGCACCACCCTCGGCGACCCGATCGAGGCGCAGGCGCTCATCGCCACGTACGGGCAGGACCGGCCGGCGGACCGGCCGCTGTGGCTCGGCTCGGTGAAGTCGAACATCGGCCACACCCAGAGCGCCGCCGGCGTGGCCGGGCTGGTCAAGATGGTGATGGCGCTGCGCAACGGCGTCATGCCGGAGACCCTGCACGTCGACGAGCCGTCCGCGCACGTGGACTGGACCGCCGGCGCGGTGTCCCTGCTCACCGAGTCCAAGCCGTGGCCGGAACTGGACCGTCCCCGCCGCGGCGGCGTCTCCTCGTTCGGCGTGAGCGGCACCAACGCCCACGTGATCCTGGAGGAGTACCGGCCGCGCGTAGCCGACCCGGAGAACATCGACGGCGTGGCCGTCGAGGCCGTCGCCGTCGAGCCCGTGCGGCGGCCCGGGCTGATCGCCTCGGACGCGACGGTCTGGCCGGTGTCGGCCCGGTCGAAGGCCGCTCTCGCCGGTCAGGCCGCCCGGCTCGCGCAGCGCGTGCGCGAGCACGGCGACCTCGCCCCGGCGGCGGTCGGCTGGTCCCTCGCCACCACCCGGTCGACGTTCGACCACCGCGCCGCCGTGGTCGGCGTGAGCGCCGAGGAACTGCTCGCCGGGCTGGACGCCCTGGCTGCCGGCCACCCGGCCGGCAACCTCGTCACCGGTGCGGTCACCGGTTCCGGTGGCGGCCCCGTCTTCGTCTTCCCCGGCCAGGGTGCCCAGTCGGCGCGGATGGCCGCCGGTCTGGTCGGTCGTACGTCGGTGTTCGACGCGCGGCTGGCCGAGTGCCAGCGGGCCCTCGCGCCGTACCTGGACGTGGACCTCGTCTCGGTGCTCACCGGCGACGACGAGTCGTGGCTGGACCGGGTCGAGGTCGTGCAGCCGGTCCTGTGGGCCGTCGGCGTCGCCCTCGCGGCCGTGTGGCGCGCGGCTGGCGTCGTCCCTGACGCGGTGGTCGGGCACTCGCAGGGTGAGATCGGCGCGGCATGCGTGGCGGGCATTCTCAGCCTGGCGGACGCCGCGAAGACCGTCGCCCTGCGCTCCCGTGCGCTGGCCGTGCTGCGGGGCACCGGGACGATGGCGTCGGTGGACCTGTCCGCCGACGCGGTCACCGAGCGTCTGCCCCGGTTCCCCGGGGTCGGGGTGGCGGCGGTCAACGGACCGTCCACCGTGGTGGTGTCCGGTCCGCCGCAGCCCGTCGCCGACCTGGTGGAGGCGTGCCAGGCCGACGGCATTCGGGCGCGCCTGATTCCGGTGGACTACGCCTCCCACTCGGCGGCCGTCGAGCAGGTGGCCGAACAGCTCCGCACGGACCTGGCCGACGTCACCCCGCAGGCTGGTCACACCCGACTGGTCTCCACGCTCACCGGTGACTGGGCCGACCCGGCCTCGATGGGCGCGGACTACTGGTACGACAACCTGCGCCGGACGGTGCGCTTCGACGCCGCCGTCCGGGTGGCCGTCACCGCCGGGCACACCACGTTCGTGGAGATCAGCCCGCACCCCGTGCTGACGATGCCGGTGGCGGCGATCCTCGACGACACCGGGGTCACCGGCCACACCCTCGGCAGCCTGCGCCGCGGCGACGACGACCCGACCCGGCTGCTGACCAACCTGGCCACCGCGTACGCCATCGGCCTGCCGGTCGACCTGGCGGACGTCCTCGCCGAGGCCGAGGTGGCGCCGCTGCCCACGTACGCCTTCGACCACCAGCGGTTCTGGCTGGACGGCAGCGGCGGCCCCGACCTGGAGAGCCTGCTCCAGCAGGCGGCCGACCCGAGCGACGCGAGCTTCTGGGCCGCCGTGGAACGCGGGGACGTCACCGCCCTCGCCGAGACCATCGCCACCGAGGACACCCCGGCCCACGAGGTTCTCGACGCGCTGCTCCCGGCCCTGCCGCTGCTCACCTCCTGGCGCCGGCAGCGGCGCAGGCAGTCCGACATCGACAGCTGGCGCTACCAGGACACCTGGAAGCCGCTGACCGGCGTCGCCAACCGGGGTATGACCGGCACCTGGGTCGTCGTCATGCCGACCGGCGACATCATCGAGCCCTGGCAGGACGCCTGCGTCGAGGCGTTCACGACCGCCGGCGCGACGCTCGTCCCGGTTGCCGTCTCCACTCCCGACGTCGACCGCGACCAGTTCGGCAAGCTGCTGCAAGAGGCGCTCGCCGCCGCACCGGGCGGCGACGCCGCCGCCGAGGTGACCGGCGTGGTCTCGCTGCTCGCCTTCGACGAGCTGGCCCACCCGCTGCACCCGTCCGTGCCCGGCGGCTTCGCCGCCACCGTCGCGCTCTTCCAGGCCCTCGGCGACATCGGTCTGCGCGCCCCGATGTGGAGCGTCACCTCGGGCGCCGCGTCGGTCGGCCGGGCCGACCTGCTGCGCTCCCCGGTGCAGTCGCTGGTCTGGGGCTTCGGCCGGGTCGCCGCGCTGGAGCACCCGCAGCGCTGGGGCGGTCTCGTGGACCTGCCCGAGGCCGTCGACGAGCGCTGCGCCGACCTGCTGGTCGCGGCCCTCACCACCGCCGGGGAGGAGGACCAGATCGCGGTACGCCCCGGCGGCCTGCTCGCCCGCCGGCTCACCCGGGTCCCGCTCGGCGAGAGCCAGCCCGCGAACCCGTGGCAGCCGTACGGCACGGCGCTGGTCACCGGCGGCACCGGCGCGCTCGGTGGGCACGCCGCCCGCTGGCTGGCCCGCAGCGGTGTGGAGAACATCGTCGTCGTCAGCCGGCGGGGCATGGCCGCGCCGGGCGCTCGGCAGCTCGTCGACGACCTCACCGAACTGGGCGCGCAGGCCACCGTGGTCGAGTGCGACGCCTCCGACCGGGACGCGCTGGCCGGCCTGATCGACGCGATCCCCGCCGAGTACCCGCTCACCACGGTCGTGCACGCCTCCGCCGTGCTCGACGACGCCATGATCAACGACATCCGGCTGGAACAGATCGAGCGGGTGCTCCAGGCCAAGGTCGACGTCGCGTACAACCTGCACGAGCTGACCCTCGACCACGAACTGTCCGCGTTCATCATGTTCTCGTCCTTCGCCGGCAGCGTGGCCAGCTCCGGCGTCGGCAACTACGCCCCGAGCAACGCGTTCCTCGACGCGCTCGCCCAGCACCGACGTGGCCTCGGGCTGACCGCCACGTCCATCGCCTGGGGGGCGTGGGCCGGCGGCGGCATGGCCGACGGGCCGCTCGGCGAACTGCTGCACCGGCACGGCGTACCCGAGATGACCCCCGACGCGGCCATCGCCGCGTTGCACCAGGCCGTGGACCACGGCGAGGCGTTCCTCACCATCGCCGACATGGCCTGGGAGAGGTTCTCCGTCGCCTTCACCGCCACCCGGCCCGGCCCGCTGATCAGCGACCTGCCGGACGTGCGCCGGCTCGCCACGGCCGAGAAGGTGGCCAGCGTGGCGGCCGGCGACGGCCCGGACTCGTTGCAGGAGCGGCTCGCCGGGCTGCCCGCCGCCGACCGGCACGCCGTGCTGCTCGGCCTGGTCCGCAGCCAGGTTGCCGCCGTGCTCAACTATCCGTCCGCCGAGTCGGTGGACGAGCACCGGGCGTTCCGGGAACTGGGCTTCGACTCCGTCACCGCCGTCGAGCTGCGCAACCGACTCGGCTCGGCCACCGGCGTGGCCCTTCCGGTCACCCTGGTCTTCGACTACCCGACCCCGACGACCCTGGCGGAGTACCTCTTCGCCGAGGTCGCCCACGACGACGTGGTCACCCCGATCGCCCTCCTCGACGACCTCGACCGGATCGCCGACAGCCTCGACGTGGTGGCGCGGGACGAGGCGGCCCGGGTACGGGCCACCGTACGTCTGCAGGCGATGCTCTCCCGCCTCGGCCAGGACAGCGGTGGCGCCGCCATCGGCCGGCACCTCGACGACGCCACCGACGACGAACTGTTCGCGATGGTGGACAAGGACCTCGGCATCTCCTGACCCCCGGCTCCAGTTCTCTCCCCGTCCCTTGCGAGGAAGCGGCACTCCGATGGCCAATGAAGACAAGCTCCGCGACTACCTCAAGCGGGTCATGGCTGATCTCCACGACACCCGCCGCCGGCTCAGTGAGGCACAGTCCCAGGAACTGGAGCCGGTGGCGATCGTGGCGATGAGCTGCCGGTTGCCGGGCGGGGTGCGCAACCCCGACGACCTGTGGGAGCTGTTGCGGGACGGCCGGGACGCCGTCGCGCCCTTCCCCGACGACCGGGGCTGGGACCTGGAGCGGCTCTACCACCCCGACCCCGACCACCCGGGCACGTCGTACGCCCGGGAGGGTGGGTTCGTCGACGGGGCCGGGGACTTCGACTCCGCCTTCTTCGGCATCTCGCCCCGCGAGGCGCTGACCATGGACCCCCAGCAACGGTTGCTGCTGGAGACGTCCTGGGAGGCGGTCGAGGCCGCCGGGATCGATCCGGCCTCGCTGCGCGGCAGCCGGACCGGGGTGTTCGTCGGCACCAACGGGCAGGACTACGGCACCCTGCTGATGTTGTCGCCGGACGGCGACGAGGGGCACTCGATGACCGGGGGAGCGGCGGCCGTCGCGTCGGGCCGGGTGTCGTACGCCCTCGGGCTGGAGGGGCCCGCCGTCTCCATCGACACGGCCTGCTCCTCGTCGCTGGTGGCGCTGCACCTCGCGGTGCAGGCGCTGCGGGCGGGGGAGTGCGACCTGGCGCTGGCCGGTGGGGTGACCGTGATGGCCACCCCGGGCCTCTACATCGGATCGAGCCGGCAGCGCGCCCTCTCACCGGACGGGCGGTGCAGGTCGTTCGCCGCCGGCGCCGACGGCGCCGGGTTCTCCGAAGGCGTCGGCTGGCTGCTCGTCGAGCGGTTGTCGGACGCCCGCCGTAACGGCCACCGTGTCCTCGGCGTGGTCCGCGGCTCCGCCGTCAACCAGGACGGCGCGTCGAACGGGCTGACCGCGCCGAACGGGCCGGCGCAGCAGCGGGTGATCAGCCAGGCCCTGGCCTCGGCGCGGCTGTCCACCGCGGACGTCGACGTGCTTGAGGCGCACGGAACCGGCACCAAGCTGGGCGACCCGATCGAGGCCCAGGCGCTCATCGCCACGTACGGGCAGGACCGCGGGGAGGCCCCGCCGCTGCTGCTCGGCTCGGTGAAGTCGAACATCGGCCACGCCCAGGCCGCTGCCGGGGTGGCCGGGGTGATCAAGATCGTGCTCGCCATGCGGCACGGGATCGTCCCGGCGACGCTGCACGTCGACGCGCCGTCCCCGCACATCGACTGGACGGCCGGCGCGGTGGAACTGGCCGTCGAGGCGCGGCCGTGGCCCGAGACGGGCCGGGTCCGACGGGCCGCCGTCTCCTCCTTCGGCATCTCCGGCACCAACGCCCACGTGATCATCGAGCAGCCGGCCGAGCCGGCCGAGGACCGCCCGACCGACTCCGCCCCCGGCCTGGTCGCCGCCGACGCGCTGCTCTGGCCGGTGTCGGCCCGGTCGAAGGCCGCCCTGGTCGGGCAGGCTGCCCGGCTGACGTCGTACCTGCGGGAGCGGGAGGGGCTGGACCCGGCCGCGGTCAGCTGGTCCCTGGCGGCCACCCGGTCGACGTTCGACCACCGGGCCGCCGTGGTCGGATCGAGCATCGACGAGCTGCTGGCCGGGCTGGACGCGGTCGCGGCCGGTCTGCCGGCCGGGAACGTGATCAGCGGTGTGGCGTCGAGCCCCGGCGCGGGGCCGGTGTTCGTGTTCCCGGGCCAGGGTGCCCAGTCGGCGCGGATGGCCGCCGGTCTGGTCGGCCGTACGCCGGTGTTCGACGCGCGGCTGGCCGAGTGCCAGCGGGCTCTGGCTCCGTATCTGGACGTGGACCTGGTGTCGGTGCTCACCGGGGACGACGAGTCGTGGCTGGAGCGGGTCGAGGTGGTGCAGCCGGTCCTGTGGGCCGTCGGCATCGCTCTCGCCGCTGTCTGGCAGAACGCCGGGGTGACCCCGGCGGCGGTGATCGGTCATTCGCAGGGCGAGATCGGTGCCGCCTGTGTGGCGGGGATCCTGTCCCTGGACGACGCGGCGAAGGCGGTCGCGTTGCGGTCGCGGGCGCTGACCGTGCTGCGGGGTACCGGGACGATGGCGTCGGTCGACCTCTCCGCCGACGCGGTCACCGAGCGGCTGCCGGGCTTCCCCGGTGTCGGGGTGGCGGCGGTCAACGGACCGTCCACCGTCGTGGTGTCCGGCCCGCCGCAGCACGTCGCCGATCTGGTCGAGGCATGTCAGGCCGAGGGGATCCGGGCGCGCCTGATCCCGGTGGACTACGCGTCGCACTCGCCGGCGGTGCAGGAGGTCGCCGAGCAACTCCGCGCCGACCTGGCCGACATCGCTCCGCAGCCCGGTCACACCCGCCTGGTCTCCACCCTGACCGGGGACTGGGCCGACCCGATCTCCATGGGCGCCGACCACTGGTACGACAACCTGCGTCAGACGGTGCTCTTCGACCCGGCGGTGCGGGTGGCGGTCGCCGCCGGCCACACCACGTTCGTCGAGATCAGCCCGCATCCCGTGCTGACGATGCCGGTGACGGCCATCCTGGACGACACCGGGGTCACCGGCCACACGCTGGGCAGCCTGCGGCGTGACGACGACGACCCGACCCGGCTGCTGACCAGCCTGGCAACCGCGCACGCCATCGGCCTGCCGGTCGACCTGACGAGCGTCCTCCCCGCCACGGCCACCGTCGACCTGCCCACGTACGCCTTCGACCACCACCGGTACTGGCCCGCGCCGCCGGTCTTCCCCACCGGGCCCGACGACGAGCCGGACATCGACCGGTGGCGCTACCGGGTCACCTGGCAGGCCGTTCCCGACTTGCCGCTGACCTGGCTCGCCGGCACCTGGCTCGTTCCGGTACCCGCGGCGCTGGGCGAGGACCCCCTGGTCACCGACGTGCTGGCGGCACTCGGCAACTTCGGCGCGGACGTCGTACCCGTGGAGCTGGACGCCACCGACGACCCGGCGGCGCAGGCCGAGCGGCTGCGCGCCGCGCTTCCCGGCCCGGACGGGCCCGTCGCCGTGCTCTCACTGTTGGGCCTGGACGAGCGGGCACACCCGGAGCATCCCGCGACCTCGCTGGCCGTCTCGGGCACCGCCCTGCTGGTGCAGGCGCTCGGGTCGCTCGGCGTCGAGGCGCCGCTGTGGTGTGCGACCCGGAGGGCCGTCGCGGTCTGCGCCGACGACCCGCCGCCGCACCCGGTCGCCGCCGCCGTGTGGGGGCTCGGCCGCGCGGTCGCCCTCGAACACCCCGGCCGCTGGGGCGGCCTGCTCGACCTGCCGGACACCCTCGACCCGCAGACCGGCGCCCTGCTCTGCGCGGCACTCGGCGACAGCGGCGGCGAGGACCAGTTCGCCGAGGACCAACCAGCCGACGGTGGCGGCGAGGACCAGCTCGCCGTCCGCGACTCCGGAGTCTTCGTCCGCCGACTCGCCCGGATCACCGAGCCTGAGCCGACCGCGTCCGCCGAGACCGGGGACGACGCCTGGCGGATGCGCGGCACCGTGCTGATCACCGGCGGCACCGGTGGGCTGGGCGGGCATCTGGCCCGCTGGGCGGCCCGCTGCGGCGCCGCGCACGTCCTGCTGGCCAGCCGGCGCGGCCCGGACGCCCCGGGCGCCGCCGAGCTGGAGGCGGAGCTGACCGACCTGGGCGTACGGGTCACCGTGGCCCGCTGCGACGTCACCGACCGGGCGCAGGTGGCCGACCTGCTCGCCGCTGCCCCCGGGGACGCCCCGGTGACCGCCGTGCTGCACACCGCCGCCGTCCTCGACGACGGGATCGTCGACACCGTCACTCCGCAGCGCCTGCACACCGTCGCCGCGCCCAAGTGCGCCGCCGCGCTGCACCTCGACGAGCTGACCCGGGACCTCGACCTGGACGCCTTCGTGCTGTTCTCCTCGGTCGCCGGCACCACCGGCAACGCCGGGCAGGGCGCGTACGGGGCGGCAAACGCGTTCCTCGACGCCCTCGCCGAGCGGCGCCGGGCCGAGGGCCGACCGGCACTCTCGGTGGCCTGGGGCGCGTGGAGCGGGGCCGGCCTGCCCGCCGACAACGAACGCGCCCAGCAGCGGCTGCGTCGGGGCGGCATGGTCGGCATGGACCCCGGCCTGGCCGTCGAGGCCCTCGCCCGGGCGCTGCGGCGTGGCGAGACCACGACCATGGTCGCCGACATCGACTGGGCCCGGTTCGCCCCCGCGTTCACCCTGGTCCGGCCCAGCCCGCTGATCGGTGACCTCGCCGAGGTGGGCGAGGCGACCCGGCAGGTCCCGCAGACCGCCGAGGATGAGGCGGACGTACCGTCGGCGCTGGCCCGGCGGCTCACCGGGCTCGCCCCGGCGGAGCGCACCGCGGCGCTGCTGGAGCTGGTCCGCCAGTGCGCGGCGACCGCGCTCGGCTACGGCGCGGCCGACGACATCCCGGCCACCCTGCCCTTCCGTGACCTCGGCCTGGACTCGCTGACCGCCGTGGACATGCGCAACTTCCTGGCCGCCGCCACCGACCTGCGGCTGCCCGCCACGCTCGCCTTCGACTACCCGAACCCGACGGTGCTCGCCGCACACCTCGACGAACTGCTCACCGGGGCAGCGCCGGACGTCGCCACCCCCGCCCCGGCAGCCACGGCCGAGGACGACGAGCCGATCGCCATCGTGGCGATGAGCTGCCGCCTGCCCGGCGGGGCGGACACCCCGGAGCAGCTGTGGCAGCTCCTCGCCGGCGGCGGCGACGCGATCGGCGAGTTCCCCACCGACCGGGGCTGGGACCTCGACCGGCTCTTCGACTCCGACCCGGAGAAGGAAGGCACCAGCTACGCCCGCGAGGGCGGCTTCGTCACCGGCGCCGCCGACTTCGACCCCGGGTTCTTCGGCATCAGCCCCCGCGAGGCCCTGGCCATGGACCCGCAGCAGCGGCTGCTGCTGGAGGCGTCCTGGGAGGCGATCGAGCGCGCCGGAATCGACCCGCAGGCGCTGCGCGGCAGCCCCACCGGCGTCTTCGTCGGCACCAACTACCAGGACTACCGGAACCTCATGTTCAGCGCCGAGGGCGCCGAGGGGCACCTGATGACCGGCAACGCCGGCAGCGTGCTCTCCGGCCGGGTGTCGTACACCCTCGGGCTTGAGGGGCCCGCCGTCTCGGTCGACACCGCCTGCTCGTCGTCGCTGGTCGCGCTGCACTGGGCCTGCCAGGCGCTGCGCCGCTCGGAGTGCTCCCTCGCCCTCGTCGGCGGCGTCACCGTCATGTCCACCCCCGGGGTCTTCGTCGGTTTCAGCCGGCAGCGGGGGCTCGCCCCGGACAGCCGGGTCAAGGCCTTCGCCTCCGCCGCCGACGGCACCAGCTGGGGCGAGGGCCTCGGCCTGCTCCTGGTCGAGCGGCTCTCCGACGCCCGCCGCAACGGCCACCCGGTGCTCGCGGTGATCCGGGGCAGCGCCGTCAACCAGGACGGCGCGTCCAACGGCCTCACCGCGCCGAACGGGCCGTCGCAGCAGCGGGTGATCCGGCAGGCGCTCGCCAACGCCGGCCTCACCCCGGCGGACGTGGACGCCGTCGAGGCGCACGGCACCGGCACCAGGCTCGGCGACCCGATCGAGGCGCAGGCCCTGCTCGCCACCTACGGCCGGGAGCGGCCCGCCGACCAGCCGCTCTGGCTCGGTTCGATCAAGTCGAACATCGGGCACACCCAGGCCGCCGCCGGGGTCGCCGGGATCATCAAGATGGTGCTGGCCCTGCGGCACGGCTACCTGCCGCAGACCCTGCACGTCGACGAGCCGACCAACCAGGTGGACTGGACCGTCGGCGCGGTCGAACTGCTCGGCGAGGGCCGCCCGTGGCCGGTCACCGGCCACCCGCGCCGGGCGGCCGTCTCCTCGTTCGGAATCAGCGGCACCAACGCGCACACCATCCTGGAGCAGGCCCCGGAGCCGTCCGTCGCGGCGCAGCCGACGGGGGACCCGGCCCGGCTGCCGGTGGCGCCGGTGCTGCTGTCGGGGCGTACCACGGTCGCGCTGGCCGCCCAGGCGGGCCGCTGGGCCGACCAGCTCACCGGGCTGGAAGCACCCCGGACGGTCGACGTCGGCTGGTCGTCGGCGATCTCCCGGGCCACCCTGGAGCACCGGGCCGTCGTCCTCGCCACCGACCGGATCGCGCTGGGCGCCGGGCTACGTGCCCTCGGCACCGGTGAGGACTCGCCGCTGGTGGTCACCGGCGTGGCCGCGTCCCGGCCGAAGGTGGCGTACCTGTTCTCCGGGCAGGGGGCCCAGCGGGCCGGGATGGGTCGCGAGCTGGCCGAGGCGTTCCCCGTCTTCGCCGCCGCGCTGGACGAGGTCTGCGCCGTTCTCGACCCGCACCTGCCCCGCCCGCTGAAGCCGGTGCTCTTCGCCGAGGCCGGCACCCCGGACGCCGAGTCGCTGGACCGCACCGAGTTCACCCAGCCGGCGCTCTTCGCCGTCGAGGTGGCGCTGTTCCGGCTGCTGGAGGCGTGGGGGGTCCGCCCCGACGCGGTCGCCGGGCACTCCATCGGCGAGTTCGCCGCCGCCCACGCCGCCGGGGTGTTGTCCCTGGCCGACGCCGCCGAGCTGGTCGCCGCCCGGGGCCGGCTGATGCAGGCGTTGCCGGCCGGCGGGGCGATGCTCGCCATCGCGGCCACCGAGGCCGAGGTGACCGCCGCGCTCGGCGACCGCGCCGACCGTGTCTCGGTCGCCGCCGTCAACGGTCCCACCGCCGTCGTGGTGTCCGGGGCCGGCGACGCCGTCGAGGAACTGGCCGCCGAGTGGACCGCCCGGGGCGTCCGGATCCGGCGGTTGACCGTCAGCCACGCGTTCCACAGTCCACTGATGGACCCGGTGCTCGACGACCTCACCGCCGTCGCCGGGCGGCTGCGGTACCAGGCCCCGACCATTCCGATGATCTCCACCGTCACCGGCGCGCCGGTCGACGCGACGGAGATCGGCACGTCGGAGTACTGGGTACGGCACGCCCGCGACGCCGTGCGCTTCGCCGACGCCGTCGCGGCGCTGCGGGAGCGCAACGTCACCGGCTACGTCGAGATCGGCCCGGACGGGGTGCTCACCGCCCTCGCCCAGGCCGTCCTGGCCGAGGACGCCCCGACCGGCGGCCGGGCCCCGCTGGTCGTGCCCGCCCTGCGCCGGGACCGTTCCGAGCCGAACACCCTGCTGCGGGCGGTCGCCGCGCTGCACACTCACGGCGTGTCCCCGGACTGGTCCACCCTCTACGAGGGCACCGGCGCCCAGCGGGTCGACCTGCCCACCTACACGTTCGACCGGCAGCGCTACTGGCCGGAACCGCCGCCGTGGGCCGCCCTGGCGGCCGAGGACGACCGCACCGAGGTCGAGCGCCGTTTCTGGGCGGCGGTGGAGGCCGAGGACCTCGAATCGCTGGCCCGCGATCTGGACGTGCACCGGGACCAGCCGTTCGGGACCGTGCTGCCGGCCCTGTCCGCGTGGCGGCGACGTGGCCGGGAAAGATCTCTTGTGGACGGATCCCGGTACCGGGTCGTCTGGGAGCCCATCGCGGAGGCCCCGGAGGAGCAGGACCCCGGCCGCTGGCTGGTGCTGCTGCCCGCCGACCGGGCGGACGACCCGGGTCTGGACTCCTGCACCTGGACCCTCGGCACGGACGTGACCACCGTGCCCGTGGACACCGCCGCCGACCCCGACGGGCTGTGCGGACAACTCACCGACGTGCTCACCGAGGCGCTCGGCGCGGGCGCCGGCCCACTGTCGATCCTCTCCTTCCTCGGCCTGGACGAAGCCCCGCACGCCGAACACCCGGCGCTGCCCCGCGGCCTCGCCGCGACCGTGCACCTGCTCCAGCAGCTGACCGACCTCAACGCCTCGGCCCGGCTCTGGTGCGTCACCCAGGGCGCCGTCGGAGTCGGCGAGGGTGAGGTCCCGGCCAACCCCCGGCAGGCGATGCTGTGGGGACTGGGCCGGGTGGCCGCGCTGGAGCAGCCCGCCCGCTGGGCCGGGCTGGTCGACCTTCCCATCGACCTCGAGCCCTGGACGGCGATGCGGCTCGGTGGCATCCTCACCGGCGGTGGCGCCGAGGACCAGCTCGCCGTCCGCGAGTCCGGCGTGCTGGTCCGGCGGCTCGCCCCGGCCGTCACCGCCGGGGAGCCCGAGCCGTGGCAGCCCCGGGGCACCGTGCTGATCACCGGTGGCACCGGCGCGCTCGGCGGGCACGTGGCCCGCTGGGTGGCCGGCGCCGGCGCGGAACGGGTCGTGCTGACCAGCCGACGTGGCACCGACACCCCGGGCGCGACCGAGCTGCTCGCCGAGCTGACCGGCCTCGGAGTGGACTGCCGGGTCGCCCGGTGTGACGCCGCCGACCGGAGCGCGGTGGCCGAGCTCCTGGCCGACCTGCGGCGGGAGGGACCGCCGCTGCGCGCGGTGCTGCACGCCGCGGGGGTCAGCGAGGTGGTGCCGCTGGCCGACACCACCCTGGAGGACCTGGCGTACGTCATCGCCCCGAAGCTGTCCGGCGCCGAGCATCTCGACGAGCTGCTCGACGGCGCCGAACTGGACGCGTTCGTGCTCTTCTCGTCCATCTCGGCAGTGTGGGGCAGCGGCGGGCAAGGCGCGTACGCGGCCGGCAACGCCTACCTGGACGCACTCGCCGAGCGGCGGCGCGGCCGGGGCCTGGCAGCCACCTCCGTCGCCTGGGGGCCGTGGACCGAGTCGGGCATGTTCACCGAGGGCGCGCCGGAGCAGCTGCGCCGCCGTGGCCTGCGGGTGATGCCGCCGGGCGTGGCGATGGCCGGGCTGCGGCACGCCCTGGCGGCCGGTGACACCTGCGTCACCGTCGCCGACGTCGACTGGGCCGTCTTCCAGCCGCTGTTCACCGTGCTGCGGCCCAGCCCGCTGCTGGCGGACCTGCCGGCAGTACGCGCGCTGGCTCTTACTCCCGCCGACCCGGCGGACGCGTCCGCGCCCGTCGCCCGGGACCTGCTCGCCGGGTTGCGGGCGCTGCCCGGCGACGAACGGCGGGCCGCGCTGCTGGAGATGGTGCGGGTCGACGCGGCCAAGGTGCTCGGTCACTCCTCGGGCGACGTGATCGAGACCGACCGGGGTTTCCTGGACCTCGGCTTCGACTCGCTCACCGCCGTGGAGCTGCGCAACCTGCTCACCGCGGCGACCGGGCACGACCTGCCCACCACGGTCGTCTTCGACTACCCGACCCCGGCCGGCCTGGCCGACCACCTTTACGAGGAGCTCTTCGGAAACGGTGGCGGCGACGCCGGTGACGGTGGCGACGAGGAGTCGGTCCGCCGGGCCCTCGCCGCGATCCCGCTGGACGAGCTGCGTCAGGCGGGCCTGCTCGACCAGCTGCTCCAGTTGGCCCGCACGAGCGCCGGCCCGGTGGCCGTGGCGCCCGCCGCCCCGGCCGCGTCCCCCGCGCCCGAGGCCCAGATCCGCGAACTCGACGTCGCCGGCCTGGTCCGGATGGCCCTGGAAGGCTCCGACTCGTGACCCGGCCGGCCCTGAGGAGCCCCCGATGAGTGTTTCACTGGACGAGGTCGTCGGCGCGCTGCGCGCGTCCCTGCTCGACAACCAGAAGCTCAAGCAACAGAACCAGCAGCTGACCGCCGCGCTCAGCGAACCGGTGGCGATCATCGGGATGAGCTGCCGGTTCCCCGGCGGCGTCGGGTCGCCGGAGCAGCTGTGGGACCTGGTCGCCGGCGGCACCGACGCGATGTCGGCGTTCCCCGACGACCGGGGCTGGAACCTGGGCGCGCTCTACGACCCCGATCCCGACCCGAACAGCCGGGGCACGTCGTACGTGCGGGAGGGCGGGTTCCTCTATTCCGCCGGGGACTTCGACCCCGACTTCTTCGGTATCAGCCCGCGCGAGGCCCTGGCCATGGACCCGCAGCAGCGGTTGCTGCTGGAGACCGCCTGGGAGGCGTTCGAGCGGGCCGGCATCGACCCGACCACGCTGCGCGGCGCGTCCACCGGGGTGTACGCGGCGACCAGCAGCCAGGGCGACTACGCCGCGCTGCTCACCGGCGTCAGCGGCGGCGTCGAGGGCTACCTCGGTACCGGCAGCGCCGCCGCCGTGGCCAGCGGCCGGATCTCGTACGCCCTGGGACTGGAGGGGCCGGCGGTCACCGTGGACACCGCCTGCAGTTCGTCCCTGGTCGCGCTGCACCTCGCCTGCCAGGCGCTGCGGCTGAAGGAGTGCACCATGGCGCTGGTCGGCGGGGTGTCGGTGATGGCCACCCCGACCGTCTTCGTCGAGTTCTCCCGGCAGCGCGGCCTGTCCACCGACGGCCGGTGCAAGTCGTTCGCCGCCGCCGCCGACGGCACCGGCTGGTCCGAGGGGGCCGGCATGCTGCTGGTCGAGCGGCTCTCCGACGCCCGCCGCAACGGCCACCCGGTTCTTGCCGTGGTGCGGGGCAGCGCCGTCAACCAGGACGGGGCGAGCAGCGGGCTGACCGCCCCGAACGGCCCCTCCCAACGCCGGGTGATCCGGCAGGCCCTGGCCAGCGCGGGGTTGACCGCTGAGCAGGTGGACGTGGTGGAGGCGCATGGTACGGGCACCACGTTGGGTGATCCGATCGAGGCGCAGGCGCTGCTGGCGACGTATGGCAAGGACCGTCCGGTGGATCGGCCGTTGTGGTTGGGGTCGATCAAGTCGAACATTGGTCACACCCAGGCGGCGGCGGGTGTGGCCGGGGTGATGAAGATGGTTCTCGCGATGCGGCACGGGGTGCTGCCGCCGACGCTGCATGTGGACGAGCCCACCCCGCACGTCGACTGGTCGGCCGGGGCGGTGTCCCTGCTGACCGGGGCGCAGCCCTGGCCGGAGACCGGGCAGCCGCGCCGGGCCGGGGTATCCGCTTTCGGGATCAGCGGCACCAACGCGCACGTCATCGTCGAGCAGGCCGTGGAGGCGGAGACCGACGCCGTCCGTCCGTCCGGTACGCCCGCCCCGCCGACCCCGTGGATCGTCTCCGCCCGGTCCGCGCCGGCCCTGGTCGGGCAGGCCCGGCGGCTGCTGGAACACCTGGTCGCCCATCCCGACCTGGCCCCGGCCGACGTGGCGTACTCGCTGGTCACCACCCGGGCGGCGCTGCCGCACCGGGCCGCGGTGATCGGCGACGACCGGGACGGGCTGCTGGCCGGCCTGCGCGCGGTCGCCGAGGAGCGCAACGCCCCCGGTGTGGTGCGCGGGGTGGCCCGCCCGGCCGGCCGGGTCGCCTTCCTCTTCACCGGCCAGGGCGCCCAGCGCCCCGGCATGGGCGCCGAGCTGCACCGCCGATTCCCGGTCTTCGCCGCCGCCTTCGACGAGGTGGCCGGGGAGCTGGACCGGCACCTGAGCCGACCGCTGCGGGAGGTGGTCTTCGCCCACCCCGACTCGCCCGAGGCGGCGCTGCTGGACCGTACCGAGTTCACCCAGCCGGCGCTGTTCGCCTACCAGGTGGCCGCCTTCCGGCTGGTCACCACGTGGGGGCTGCGCCCGCAGCACCTGCTCGGCCACTCAGTCGGCGAGCTGGCCGCGGCGCACGTCGCCGGCGTGCTGTCGCTGGCCGACGCGGCGACCCTGGTGGCCGCCCGCGGGCGGCTGATGCAGGAGCTGCCGGCCGGCGGGGCGATGCTGGCGGTCCGGGCGTCCGAGGCCGAGGTGGCCGCGTCGCTCGACGACCGGGTGGCGCTGGCCGCCGTGAACGGCCCCAGGTCGGTGGTGCTCTCCGGCGACGAGGAGGCCGTGCTCGCGGCCGGCAGGCAACTAGCCGCCCAGGGCCGACGGTCCCGCCGACTGCGGGTCAGCCACGCCTTCCACTCCGCCCGGATGGACGGCATGCTGGCCGACTTCCGGGTGATCGCGGAGAAGGTCACCTGGCACCCGCCGACCCTGCCGGTCGTCTCCGACCGCACCGGCGAGCTGCTCACCGCAGCCCAGGCAACCGACCCGGGCTACTGGGTGGACCACGTCCGGGACACCGTCCGCTTCCACGACGGCGTCGTCACCCTGGCCGCCGCCGGCGTGGCGACCTTCCTGGAGCTGGGCCCCGACGGGGCCCTGACCGCGCTGGCCCGGGAGTGCCTGGCCGACGCCGAGCCGGCGGCCTTCGTGCCGCTCGGTCGCCGGGACCAGCCGGAACCGGCCAGCCTGCTCGCCGCGCTCGCCGCCGTCGACCTGCGCGGGGCCGGTGTGGACTGGCCGGCTCTCTTCGCCGGTACCGATGCGGCAAGGATCGAGCTGCCCACCTACGCCTTCCACCACGAGCGGTACTGGCCGGACCCGCTCGTCGTCGACCTCGGTCAGCCCTCCGTGCCCAGCGGGGACGAGGAGTTCTGGGCCGCCGTGGAGGCGGACCGGCCGGCCGCGCTGGCCGCCACACTCGGCCTGGACGCCGACCGGCAGGACGCGCTCACCGAACTGCTGCCCGCCCTCGCGGCGTACCGGCACCGCAGGCGTCACCGATCCGAACTGGACGCCCTGCGGTACCGCACCGGCTGGGTCCGCGTCGACCCGCCGTCCGCCGGCACCCCGCCGACCGGCCCCTGCCTGGTGGTGGCCGGGACACAGACCGACGCCGCCGCCGTGTTGGCCGCCCTGCGCGCCGAGGGCCTGGCCCCGGAGCTCGTGGCCGTGGGCGACGACCCGGCTGCGGTCGCCCGAGCCCTGCCCGCCGCGGCCGCCCCGTCGGTCGTGGTCTCGCTGCTGGCGGCCGGGGAGCCAGCCGGAGCGGCCGGTACGGTCGCGCTCGCCGGCACCGCCGCGCTGGTCCAGGCCCTCGCCGGCGCCGGGGTCGGCGCGCCGGTGTGGACCGTGACCCGGGGCGCGGTGGCCGTCGACGCGGGCGACTCCCCGCCCGGCGTCGCCGGAGCGTACCTCTGGGGTCTCGGTCGGGTGTTGGCGTTGGAACAGCCGCGTCTCTGGGGCGGGCTGGTCGACCTGCCGGCGGAGCCGGACGACGCCGCCCTCGCGGTGCTCGCCCGAATCGTCGCGGCCGACGGCGACGAGGACCAACTGGCGGTGCGTTCCGGCGGGGTGTACGCGCGGCGGCTGTCCCGCGCCCCGGCCGGCGCCGCCGCCGACACGGACTGGCGGCCCCGGGGTGCGGTCCTGGTGCACGGGGCCGCGCAGGCGCGCGCCCCGCACCTGCTGCGGTGGCTCGTCGACCACGGCGCGACCCGTCTCGTCCTCGTCGGCTCCACGGTGCCCGCGGGGCTGACCGTCTCGAACGTCGCCGTGACCGTCGTCGACGACCTCGACGGGCTGCCCGAGGTGCTGGACCGGCTGGCTGCCGACGGCACCGGAGTCCGCACCGTCCTGCACGTCGCCGACTCCGACGGGGCCGGCGACCCGGTCGCGGCGCTGGCCCCGGCCGACCTGGCCGACGCCGTGACCGCCCGCACCACCGCGGTGGAACTGCTCGACCGGGCCTGCGCCGACCAGCCGATCGACGAGTTCGTCGTCTTCTCCTCCACCGCCGCCGTCTGGGGCAGCGGTGGCGCGGCGGTCGCCGCCGCCGCCGGCGCCGGACTGGAGGCGCTGGCCGCACACCGTCGCGCCGCCGGCCGGCCGGCCACCGTCGTCGCGTGGGTGCCCTGGGCGGACGAGGTCACCGATCCGGTACAGCTGCGCCGCCGGGGGGTCCGCCCGCTCGCTGCCGAGCTGGCCCTGTCCGCGCTGCAACAGGCCGTGGCAGGCGGCGAGGACCAGCTCGCGGTCGCCGACCTCGACTGGCCCGCGTTCGTGCCGGCCTTCACCGCCGTACGGCCCAGTCCGCTGCTGCGCGGCGTGCCCGAGGCGGCGGCCGGCGCACACCGGGACGGCAGGCCCGGCAACGACGCGACCGATCCGGCCCGGGTGCTGCGCGACCGGCTGGCCGGCGCCTCGGCCGGCGATCGGCACCGGATCCTGCTCGATCTGGTCCGGGCGCGGGTGGCCACCGTGCTCGGGCACGCCTCGCCCGGGGCCGTCGAGGCCGACCGGGACTTCCTGGAGCTCGGCTTCGACTCGCTGACCGCGTTGGAACTGCGGGACGCGCTGCGCCAGGAGACGGGTACGGAGCTGTCCGCCACCCTGCTCTTCGACCACCCCACCCCTACGGCGTTGACCCGCCACCTGCTCGGTCAACTCGTCGGCGCGGACGCGGCCGAGGCCACCCCGGACGTCGACGGAGGGCACGCCCCGGAGAGTGCCGGTGGCGGACTGCTCGGTGGGCTGTTCAACCAGCCGAAGGCGCGCGAGGATCCGGCCGGGTACGCCGAACTCCTCGTCAAGCTCGCCCAGTTCCGACCCAGCTTCAGCGAGCCGGCGCAGCTCACCCGCCCGGCCGGCATCCTCCGGCTGGCACAGGGGGGCACCGGGGCGCAGCTGGTGTGCTGCTGCACCATGTCCCTGCTCTCCGGGGCCCACGAGTACGCCCGCCTTGCCGCCGGTTTCCGGGGGGTACGCGACGTCTGGGCCCTGCCCAACCCCGGGTTCGGCGTGGGGGAGGAGATTCCCGCCGACCTCGACGCGCTGCTGCGGGTGCACGCCGACACGGTGCTGGGCGCCGTCGGCGCCGGCCCGTTCGTGCTGGCCGGCCACTCCGGCGGCGCGATGGTGGCCAACCTGCTCGCCGGTGAGCTGGAACGCCAGGGCCGGTCGCCGGCCGCGGTCGTGCTGATGGACACCTATCCGGCGAACAGCGAGGTGCTCGGCGGGTGGGTGCCGAAGCTGCTCGACGGGATGATCGACCGGGAAAGCGCGTACACGCCGATGGACGACTGGCGGACGACCGCCTGGGCCGGCTACCTGCCCCTGTTCATGGACTGGCAGCCGGCCTCGATGGCGGCGTCCACCCTGCTGGTCCGGGCCAGCGAGCCGTTGGGGGAGTGGGACGGCGAGGAGGGCGGCTGGCGGTCCCGCTGGCCGTACCCGCACGAGGCGGTGGACGCGCCCGGTGACCACTTCAGCATGGTCGCCGACCGAGGGCCGGAGCTCGCCGGCACCGTTCAGCGGTGGCTGACCGGACAGGGCCTGTGACGGCTGCGCCCCTGGCGTGCCCCTAGTGCCCCCTATCGGCGCACGCACATCTATCGGACCGATGATTCAGGACGGGAGCATGACGACGTGGACGAGGCAGTGGTGGTCACGGGGCTGGTCAAGCAGTACCAGCCCAACATGCCACCGGCGGTGGACGGGCTGAGTTTCTCCGTTCGCGCCGGTGAGGTCTTCGGACTGCTCGGGCCGAACGGCGCGGGTAAGACGACGACGATCGGAGTGCTGACCACCCGGGTGCGGGCCACGTCCGGCCGTGCCCAGGTGTGCGGCGCGGACGTGATCGGCGCGCCTGCTGCCGCCCGGCAGTTGCTGGCGGTCGTACCGCAGCGGGTGAACCTGGACCGGGCGCTGACCGTCCGGCAGAACCTGTTGTTCCACGCGGCGTACCACCGGGTGCCCAGGGCGGAGCGCATCCGTCGGGCGGACGAGCTGCTGGAGCAGATGGGCCTCAAGGAGCACGCCAACTCCCGCACCGACTTCCTCTCCGGCGGCCTCGCCCAGCGCACGATGATCGCCCGGGCGCTGATGCACTCGCCCCGGGTGCTCTTCCTCGACGAGCCGTCCAGCGGCCTCGACCCCCAGTCCCGGCTCTTCGTGCACGACCGGATCGCCGAGCTGAAGCGGGCCGGGGTGACCGTGGTGGTCACCACCCACGACATGGACGAGGCGGAGAAGCTCTGCGACCGGGTCGGCATCGTCGACCACGGCAAGCTGCTCACGCTGGACACTCCCTCCGCGCTGACCCGTACGCTGCCGGGCAGCAGCACGCTGACCCTCGTGGTGACCCCCGGTGCCCCCGCCGACGAGGTGCGCGCCGCGCTCGGTGGCATCCCGGACGTGGAGCAGGTGGAACACTTCCGGACGAGCAACCCCGGAGCCGCCGCGGCGCCGACGTTCCCCGGCATGCCGCCGATGCCGATGCCCATGCCGGCACCCGAGACGCCCGCCGATCCAAACGCCCCGCTCTCCTTCCGGATCTACACCAGCACCCAGCCGGCCAACGCCATCCCGATGGCGATGAAGATCCTCGCTGACCTGGGCTGCGAGGTCCGTGACCTCAACATCGGCCAGCCCAGTCTGGAAGATGTCTTCATCCACCTGACCGGAAGGGAACTACGGTGAGCGTCGTCGCCCCCGCCACCCCGTCCGCGCCGTCGACGGCTGCGGCGCCGCCGCCGGTGCGTGCGCTCGACCAGTTCGCCACGTTCCGCGCGGTGCTCTCGCGGGACCTGTTCGTCACCGGCCGGGAGTTGGTCGGCTTCCTGCTCCAGGTCTTCATCCAGCCTCTGTTCATGCTGCTGATCTTCGGCAAGGTGCTCGGCAACCTGGGGTACGCCAGCGAGAGCTTCACCAGCGTGCTGTTGCCCGGCGTCATCGCGCTGAACGCCTTCCTGATCGGGCTGGAGAACACCGCGCTGCCGATGATGATGGACTTCTCCTTCACCCGGGAGATCGAGGACCGGCTGCTGTCGCCCATGGCGATCCCGCTGGTGGCCTTGGAGAAGATCGTCTTCGGTGGCATCCGTGGCCTGATCGCCGGCGTGGTGCTGATCCCGGTCGGCATGCTGATGCTCGATGTCACCTGGCCCTGGGCGGTGGTGCTCAAGGTGATCGGGGTGCTGGCCATCGGCGCCCTGGTCGGCGCCGCGGTGGGCCTGGCCTTCGGCACCCTGGTGCCGACGCAGCACATCCAGATCATGTTCACCGTGGTGATGACCCCGCTCATGTTCACCGGCGCGACCCAGTTCCCGCTGCTCGGGCTGGACTCGCTGCGCTGGTACCAGGTGATCTGCTCGCTCAACCCGCTCACCTACATCAGCGAGGCGACCCGGTCGCTGGTCGCCCCGCCGGGGGTCGAGTCGCTGCCGCTCTGGCTGTGCATGGTCGTTCTCACCGGGGTCTTCGTGGTGTTCTCGGCAATCGGCATGCGTGGCTTCATGCGCCGTGCCATGGACTAGGTGAACATGGGCTGACACCGCGACGGCAACTGCGAATGCTCATCATCACCTGTTCCGTCGCACCGCTCCGATACGCCGATGGCCCGAGCCGCTTCCGCGGCCCGGGCCATCGGCGTCGAGCGGGTCGGAGCCGCCGCCCGCCACCGGTGCGTCCCAGCAGGAGGACGGACCGTGGCCGGTGAGGCGGAAACCCGCATACGCGTCTGCATACCACCAAACAGCAATTGACCAGCGCAAATGATGTACTGAGTCACTTCATCCAAAAAAATCGGTAAAAAGCCAGCCTCTTCGACGGGCATTGTCATGCGGTCCGTGGCAATGTGTATAGGTAGCGGTGGCTGATGGTTCCGGGCGTCCCGACGTGACGACCTGTTCACCATGAGCCGCGCTGAACCTTTCACCGACATATCCCGATGGTCGACCTCACCGCCCAACTGAACGGCTTCACGAACAGCCCGCCAGCGGGGGCGTACTCCACGGTGGGACGGCGCGGGGCGCCGAACAGGCGGGAAGGAGTGGCGGGGACATTGGTCATGACCGGAGAGGACCACGGCCGGGCGGTGCTGGTCGTCGCCTACAGCAGCGCGGGGATGTTCAACCCGCTGCTCAGCATCGTGGGCGAGTTGAAGGCTCGGGGCATCGGCAACGTCTGGTTCGCCTCGACCGAGGACCGCCGGGGCGACGTCGAGGGGCTGCGTGGCCCCGGCGAGGTCTCGTTCGTCTCGCTCGGCCCGCCCCGCCCGCAGTCGTCGCCGGAGACCTGGGACGACGCGACGTACCGGCTGCTGACCACCGGCGACCGGGCGAACGCCTTCGCCCGCTACCTCGACGTCAGTACCGACTACGACCACATGGGTCAGCTCTACCGGCGCTGCCTCGAGATCATCGACGAGGTCGGGCCAGCGGTGGCCGTGGTGGACAGCCTCACCAGTTGGGCGATGGACGCGGCGCAGACCCGGCAGTTGCCCTTCGTGGTCAGCATCTCGCTGCCGCCGTCCAATTTCCTCCAGCAGCAGTTGCCGCCCCGCTACCCCGTCTCGTTCTCCGGGCTGCCGGCGCGGATGACGCCCCGGCAGCAGGCGGCCAACGCCAGCTTCCGTAACCGGCTGGTGCGCGCGTTGACGGAGCCGGAGCGGCTGCGGCGAAGCCTCGCCGCCGTCGCCACCCGCAAGGCGGCCGGCATCCGCAACCCGGAGATGCGCCCGGCGGGCTACGTCGAGTCCGCCGCGGCGCTCATGGCGTACACGGTCTTCGGCTTCGAGTATCCGTTCGCGACCGCCCCGGCGAAGCTGCGGATGCTCGGTCCGGTGGTGCCCCGGGAGCTGCCGCCGGTCGACGGAAACGACGAGCTGACCCGCTGGCTCGACGACCATCCATCGGTGGTCTACATCGGGTTCGGCACCATCATGCGACCGTCGCAGGGGCAGGTGGAGGCGATCGTCGAGGTCGCCGACCGGCTCGGGCCCGAACACGCCGTGCTGTGGAAGCTGCCCGCGCGTCAGCAGCACCTCCTTCCGCCGGCTGAGCGGTTGCCGGGCAACCTGCGGGTGGAGGCGTGGATGCCCTCGCAGCTTCGGGTGCTGGCCCACCCGCACGTGCGGGTCGTCTTCAACCACGGCGCCGCCAACGCCATCCACGAGGCCGTCCACTTCGCCCTACCACAGCTGGTGATGCCGTTCTGGCTGGACTGCCCCGACGGCGCGGTGCGCGCGGTCGACAGCGGGGTGGCGCTGACCGTCGAGCATGTCGACTCGCCGCGCGCCGAGGACATCCTCGCCAAGCTCAGGCGACTGTTGGACGACGACTCGTTCCGGGCGCGGGCGGAGCTGTGGAGCCGGCGGATGCGGCAGGCCGGCGGGGTCACCGCCGCCGCCGACCTCGTGCTGCGGCACCGCGACGAGACGGCGGCCCACCGCACTGCCGGGCTGGCCGTCGGCTGAGCTTCCGCTGTCGTACGCGCCGAAGGGGCGCGGTGGGTGGACACCGCGCCCTCTCGGGCACGCGTCAGGACGCGGCGCCCTGGCTCTCGTCGGCCAGTGCCTCGGCGTACGCGACGAGTCGGGACGGCAGGTCCGTCCGCCGCTTCACGTCGAGCTTGCGGTAGACCCGGGTCAGGTGCTGCTCGACGGTGCTCACGGTGATGAAGAGCTTGCTGGAGATCTGCCGGTTGGTGTGTCCCTGGGCGGCCAGCGCGGCCACCCGACGTTCGGCGTCGCTCAGCCCGTCGTCCGGCTCCTGCAACTCGGCGGTGACCGGGTACGCCGGTAGCCCGTTGCCCGGCTCCCGTCGGATCAGCCGTTGGGCCAGCACCGACGCCCCACAGTCCTGGGCGAGCTGGTATGCCCGGCGGACGAGCAGTCTGGCCCGGGCGGAGTCACCGGCCCGTTGCAGCGTCTGACCGGTGTCGCCGAGGGCCCGGACGAGTTCCAGCCGGTCGCCGCTGGACTGGAGCAGGTTGACCGCCTCGGAGAGCAGCTTGCGCCGGTGGTCCTGGGCGGCGGTGGTGGCGAGCAGCCGCAGCGTCCGGCCCCGGGTCCGGTCGTCGACCCCGTGCGGCACCCGCAACTGCTCCTGGAGAAGCTGCGTGGCCTGCGCCTTGCTGCCGACGCTGAGCTGTACCCGGGCCAGCTCCAGCCGCCACGGCACCAGCCCGGCCGCGTCGATGCCCCAGGTGCGCATCAGTTCGCCGCACCGCCGCAGGTCGGTGGTGGCGGCGTGGGGCCGCCGCACGGCCAGGTGGTGTCGGGCCCGGGCGGCCAGGTAGTGCAGGCCCAGTGGGGTGCGGAACATGCCGGACGGGACCGGGTGAGCAAGCCACCGGTCGGCCTCGGCCAACCGGCCCGTCTCGGTCGCACATGCGATCAACGTGGCGAGCGGGCCGGCGACGGCCACTCCCCAGGCAGGGGCGGGCATGTCCGCCAGGGCCGCCCGGGCGTGGTGCTCGGCGCCCGGCAGGTCGCCGATGCGCAACGCCGCCTCCGCCCGGACCGCCCGGATGACGGCCCGCCACATCGGGGCGTGCTGGGCGGCCGGCCGGCCGAGCAGCACCTCCCCCCAGACGGCGGCCCGGTCGGACCGGCCCGCCCAGAGCAGCGCCAGCAGGGGAGCGGTCAGCAGGCCCAACGTGCCGTCGTCGGTGTGGTGGCGCTGAAGGAGCTGCTCGGCGGTTGCCACGGTGTCGTTCTCCGCGGCCGGCGTCAGCGCGGTGCCGAGCACCGTCACCGCCTGGAGCAACGGGCTGATCGTGGTCGGCGCGTTCGCCGCCCGGCTCCAGGTGCTCGGGGTCTCCCGAACGGTGGCCAGGTGGTCCGGGTGGGAGAGGGAGATCAGCAGCTGCATCATCCGCAGGCGACCGGCCGGTCCGGCCGGGCCGGACTCCTCGTCGGTGGGGAAGGCGCTGACCGCCTCGGTGGCCTCGGCCACCCGTCCCTGCCAGAGCAGGTACGGCACGGCGGACAGGCCCGCGTCGGTGGACCGCCCGCCGGCCCGCGCCGTCTCGACCAGCTCGGTCAGCTGCCCGTTCACGGTCAGCGGGTTGACCTGCCAGCGAGCGTTCACCAGCATCTCGGTGGTGGCGGTCCGTTGCTGCTCGTCCACCGGCGCGCGGTTGACCAGGCGCAGACAGGCAGCGGCCAGGTCGGGCCGGCCCGCCGCCAACGCGTGCCCGGCGGCGTCCTGGAGCACCGGCACCACCCAGGGATCGTCCGCCCAGCCGGCGGACACCAGATGCTCGGCCACGATGCCCGGCTCGGCGCCGTGGTCGTGCAGCACCTCGGCGGCCCGCCGGTGCAGGCTCCGCCGTTCGTCGGGCGACATGTCGCCCAGGATCGAGCGCAGGATGCGCGGGTGGCGCAGCTGGTCGGACTCCATCAGACCCGAGGTGCGGAGCACCCTTACCGCCGGGACCGTGGACTCGGGCACCACGTCGAGGAGGTGACCGAGCAGTTCGGTCGGCGCGGGCCGGTTGAGTACCGCCAGTGCCTGGGCGACCCGGCGTACCCCCGGCTCGTGCCGGTAGAGGCAACCGAGCACGGCCTGGTCGAACGCGTCACCGACTGCGGGGCCGGAGTCGTCGCTCACCTCGCCGCTGGCCCGTTCCTCGATCAGTGCCCGGGTGAGCAGCGGGTTGCCACCGGTCATGTGCACGCAGCGTTCCGCCGTCTCCCGGGCGTCGGCGGCGTCGGCCTCGCCGCCGACCAGCCGGGTGATGGCGTCGACGGTCAGCGGCGGCAGGGCGATCCGGGCGAAGTGCGGCTGGCTGAGCAGCTCGGCCCGGAACAGCGGATGCGGCGGGCGCAGCGTCGACGCCTCGGCGAGCACGACCATGATCCGGGCGTGACGCAACCTGCGGGTCACATAGAGAAGACAGTGCAGCGAGGCCGGGTCGGCGTGGTGCACGTCGTCGACGGCGAGGACCAGGGGCCCGGTGCCGGTCAGGTCGAGCAGGGTGGCGAAGAGGCCGTGCAGCAGAGGGGCCCAGGCCCGGTCGCCCTCGGCCGCCTCACCGCCGGGCTCGGGCAGGGGTACGGCGACGGCGGCGTCGCGGATCAGCTTCTCGGCCCGCGCCGCAGCCTCCGGCGAGAACCGGGCACTGTGGAACAGTTGCCCGATCACCCCCAGGTGAAGCCCGCGTTCCGCCCTGGAGCCGGCGGCGCTCATCACCTGCCCGCCAGTGGCTGCCGCCCACTCGCTGAAGGACTCCAGCAGGCTCGTCTTGCCGCTCCCGACAGCGCCGGTGACCAGCGCGACGTGTCCGCGCTGTTGCTCCTCACACGCTCGAAATGCGTGCTGGAGACGGGTCGTCTGTTCCTCTTGCTGCACCAGCACCAGCACCAGCGTGTGCCCTTCTCGTACGCGGTGCGGAACCGGGACTCCGGTGTTGCCGACACCGCCCGCCCTGCCGGACAGCCGTCCATCCACCCGCGTCTACCGGGTAGGGGTGGAGCGCACCGGGCCGCCGTGCCGGGTGGAGACTGGAAATTCTTCGGCGGACCGGGCTTCTCGCCGTACGGTCCACATGTTCAGGCGAGTCTGGCACCGGCATGGTGGTGCGACAACGGGCGCGAGACCCCATCGTTTCGCGCACAAACCTGCGGATCGGTTCCGCTGATAGGGGTTGCGCGAATCGCGATAAGGGGTGTCGGGGGCGGCCTGGTTGGGGTGCTGGCAACACGATGAGCGGTAGGTGTCGGGTGCGCAACCTGATGGTGCCACACCGTGGTTCCCACGACATGCCCGTGGGCACGGAACGTGGCCGAAGGCGAACGCCCGGCAACGGTCGGGGAGGCAAAAGTCGGGTGGCGCCCGGCCGGGTACTTAGACCCCGACGTGCGGCGGAGAGGCCGGTAGCTACCGGCGGAGGCGTAGGCGGTGCCCAGAGACGAAGGCCGGCGGAAGCCGGGGTGAACGGCCGGCGACGGGCGGCCTGGCTGGCGGAAGGGCTGGCAACGAGCGGGCCGAGGCGGGGGCCGAGCAGACGGTCAGCGCGGTCGGGGCCCGGGGCCGTCCGGGCCCCGCAACGGCGGGTCCAGAACAGTCGCGCCGGCTCGGTTCAGCCGCAGTCGGGCGGCCAGTTCGCCGCGCGAGTTGACGTCCAGCTTCCGGTAGATCCGGGTCAACCGCTGCTCGATGGCACTGACCGTGAGGAAGAGCCTCTCGGCGATCTCGCGGTTGGTGTGGCCCTGGGCGGCCAGGGTGGCCACCCTGCACTCCGCGTCGTTGAGCCCGTGGATCACGACCGTCGTGTCGGGGCGGCCCTCGGCGTCACCACGTCTGGCGGTGGAGACGCTGGGCCGCAGCACCGGGATGCCACACTCCTCGGCGAGCGCCCGGGCGGCCCGGGTCGTGACGCGGGCCTGTTGCCGGTCGCCGGCCTGCTGATAGGCGTGCCCGAGGTCGGTCAGGTTGTGCGCCAGTTCCATCCGGTCGCCGCACTGTCGCAGCAGCCGGACGGCGCTGCGCAGGTGCGGGATCCGGTCTGGTCCGTCCTCGGTCGCGGCCAGGACCCGCAGGGCGGCGGCCCGGTGCCGGACGTGGACGGGCCGCAGCCGGGCCAGTTCGTCGCGGACCAACTTGCCGGCCTGCTGGCGACGACCCATCCGGAGCAGCGACCGGGCCGACTCGGTTCGCCAAGGGACGAGGCCCGAGAAATCAAGCCGCCAGCGGTTCATCAGCTGTCCGCAGAGCTGGAAGTCGGCCAGCGCGGCCTCCGGGTTTCCCGCAGCGAGGGCGTGTACCCCGCGGGCGTGCAGGTAGTGCAGCCCGATCGGGGTTTCGAACATCGCCGGTGGCACCGGCACCTGGAGGCAGGCCGCCGCCGCGTCGAGTTCGTCCATGAAGGTGAGGGCCCGCATCCGGACGGCGAGCGGTATCCCGATCACCACTCCCCAGCCCTTCGGCGAGAGCTGGCTCAGCGCCTCGTCGGCCAGCTTCTCGGCGCGGGGCAGGTCGCCGAGCCGACCGGTGACGGCCGCCCGGAGGGCAGCGAGCGTCGCCGCCGGGGTGGGGTGGCGCGGGGTGGCGGCGTTGCGGCCGAGCCGGTCGCACCAGTCGTCGGCCAGGTCCAGCCGGTCGGCGTAGATCATGGCGATGAGGGCGCAGATGGCGTTCCACATGTTCGGTTCGTCGTCCAGCCCGATGGTCGACAGCGCCCGCTCGGCCTGCTCGACGGCGGTGGCGTCACCGCGCACGAGCACGGCGGACAGCAGGGTGGCCCCCGCGAGCCCGCGCTTGACCCTGGCCAGGGTGAGTGGGTCCCGGGCGGCCGCGGCGGGCGCGGGGCGGTCGACCATCACCCCGGGGTAGAAGGTGGCCATCCAGCCCGTGGTGACGAGTTGGTCGGCCGCAGACCGTGGATCGGTGCGGTCCGCCCGTTCGCTCAGGTGGTTGACGAGCTCGACGGCCTTGTCGACCTCACCGTGCCAGAGCAGGTACTGGATGGGACCGGCGGCCTGCTGGCTGCCCAGGTGCCCGGCGCGGATCGCGGTGACGACGCCGATCAGGTGGGGGATCGCGGCCTGCGGGTCGAGCCGCCACTCGGCGCGCGCCAGCGCGGAACGGATCCGCGCCCGCAGGCACTCGCCGGCGCAGCCCCGGTTCGCGCGGCGTAGATACCGCAGGGCGGTCTCCACCTCCCCGTCGAGCAACGCCTGCTCGCCGGCGTCCAGCAGGGTCTGCGCCATCCAGGGCTCAGCCAGCTCGTCGATCCCGACCAGATGTGGCGCGATCCGGGCCGGTGGCGTGCCGTCCTCGTGCAGCAGGCAGGCCGCCTCCAGGTGCAGCCGTGCGCGTTCCTCGGCGGTCATCCCGTCGATCACGGCCTGTCTCACCGTCGGATGGCGCAGCCCCTGCTCGTTGAGCAGCCCGGCGCTGGTCGCTCCGTCGATCGCGCCCAGGGTGGCCCGTGACCGGACGTCGACGAGGTGGGACAGCAGGTTGCCGTGCAGCGGCTCGCCGGTCACGGCGAGCACCCGGGCGGCATTGAGCACCAGGTGGTCGCAGCGGTACAGGCAGCTAAGCACGGCCTCCCGGAACGACTCTCCGGCCACCGGGTGGTCGGCGGGCCGGGGCGCGGCGGCCTGGTCCTCGGCGAGTGCCTGTACCAGCAGTGGATTGCCGCCGGTGATCCGGTGGCTCTCCTCGGCGATGGTCCGCGCGACGGGGACACCGAGTCGCCGGGCGAGCAGTTGGAAGGTCCCCTCGGCGGTGAGCAGGGGGAGCCGGATGCGGTGCAGCCTCGCGGGCTGCAGCAGTTCGGCGTGGACATCCGGACGCCACGGGCTGGTCCGAGGTGCCTCGGTGAGGACGATCAGCACGGGTAGGCCGGAGATGCGTCGGGCCAGGTAGTCGAGACAACGCAGCGACGGCACGTCGACGTGGTGGACGTCGTCGACCGCGATGACCAGCGGCCCCTGCGTGGTCATCTCAAGCAGGGCTGCGCCGATCGCGGCGGTGGCCCGGGCCGTTTCCTCGTGGTCCGTGTCGTCGGTGTCGGCCCAGGTCAGGGCGCCCGCGTCCAGAAGTCGTCCGAGGCGGGCCCAGGTGTCCGGGTTGCCGGCCCCGCTCAACGGCGCCATCCGGAGCAGTTGGCGGATGACCTCCAGCGGGACGGTGCGCTCGGCGCGGGAGGCGCTCGCGCCGAGGAAGCGCGCCCCGGATTCGCAGGCCCGCCGGGCGAAGGCCTGCAACAGCGTGGTCTTGCCGGAGCCGACCGGACCGGTCAGCACGGCCATCGTCCGGCTGGTGGGGGTGGGGGAGGCGCCGGTCCGGAACAGGTCCGCGAGCCGGCCTTCCAGCAGGCTGAGCTGGCACGACCGCTCGGTCAGCTCCATCGACGTGGCCTCCGGAGGAGCGTGCGGTCCGCGGTCACCGGACACGCCACCCGCTCTGCGCAGCCCTGGAGCTCGACGAAATCGGAGACCGGCAACTCTCGACCCATTCCATTATTGGTAAATATTGATAAGCATCGAACGAGGGCTGTCGAGCCATCGACCGACTTGACCGGCTGGTAACTCCGGGTCGCCACCCTGCCGGCGTCGGCGATAATTCTCCAGCCTCCCCGGGTCGGTTTCCCCTATCGACCGCCGTGATGGTGAGGAGTATGGCAGTTCGGCAATTGGGCGGCAAGCCGATGTTTGTAAAGGATAGGCAAACATCGTCCCGGGCACCGCTGCGGGCTCGGCCAGGCCATCGACGCGCGGTTGGCAGCAGAAAGTCGCCGGACGATCCCGTAACGTGACAAAGGCGCCCTCGCGGCCCGTTGATCCCGCCTTTTGGTCGCGCGGCGATTGGTTGGAGCGGTGTTGCGTTGCCGGGTGTCCGGTCCGTGTTCCAGCCCCGCCGCGGCGGGGGCCCGGCCCGGTCGGCCCCCGCGCGCCGAGGCAGCCCCTGTCGGTGGTTCCCCAAGGGGCGGGTCGCCGGATCCGGGGCGACCCTCGAGGTGTCCGCGTACGCGCTGCTCAGCTCGGTGCTGTCGGGCGGGCGGGGGTGTGCGTCCCGGCGTGCCGCCCTGGACCGGGGCGCCGGGCCGTGGCGCGCGGGAGGGTGATGGTCGGGCGTCCGGCCTGCCGGTCCGTTCGACTTCGGAGGGGCCCGAGCCCGGGCCGCCCGACGACAATTGCGAGAGATTCTCTCTTTGTCGTGGAGCAATACGTCGCGTACCCGAAGTGTTACTGCGGGCTGCCGAGGTTGGCGTGGGGGTCGGGGCCCGTATCGGGTGTGGCCGATGCCCTCCGATTCGGACCTTTGGGGAAATTAAGCGATTATGTTGTTAAAAATGAACTATGCGCCCCAGGCGTCTGTTGGTGGCCGCCGACACCGCTGACCGATCGACCGAAGGCGCGTAAGAAAAGCGCGGTCGATACAGATATCCCGTCGATCCTTCCATATTGACCGATAACTCGATCGCGGAGTTCGGATCCATTGTTCGCCGTTCGGGTGGAACTGCGTTCTCTCGATGGTGGCTGCCCAGGAAAAGGGCGGCCGAGAAGGTCTTCACCGAAAGCGGAGCGAAATCGTGTCCTCCCTGGACTGTCGGCTATCGGCAGGGGACCCGGGCCGGGTGGCTAGGGGTTGTGCCGGACGATAGCGCAGCCTAATTTCGGGGCACCCGATTCCACGTCGGGACAGCCGGATAAGGGTCCGTGCGGACCCCATGAACTGAAGGGTTCTGTGGCGTCGTGATGTTCCAGCTGCCGCGACTCGTCGACGCCCTCCGCCGGGGATAGCGGAGATGACACTGCTGCCGGCGCTGCGGGGAGCGGCTGCAGACCGCGCCGATGCGGTCACGGTGGCCGGCGGCGCGCTCTCCAGCGAGGCCCTGGTCGGCTGCGTCACCGCGGTCGCCGACCGGATCAGGGGTGCGGTCGCGGTCGCGGTCGACGGCACACCGACCCTGGAGACGGTGGTCGGAATGCTTGGCGCCGTCCACGCGGGCGTCCCGCTCGTACCACTGCCCCCCGACGCCCGCGAGTGCGAGCGGATCCGCATCCTGCGGCAGTCCGGGGCGACGGTCTTTCTCGGCCGGAACCTGGCCGGCGCCCACCGGCTGCCCATGGTCCCGGTCGACCTGCGCCAGCGCTCCTCGGCGCATCATCCCGAGCCGGCGCCGGGCACCGACGCGGTCATCCTCTACACCGGCGGCGCCGGCGGACCACCGCGCGGCGTGCGCATCTCGCGTCGCGCCATTGCCGCCGACCTCGACCTGCTGGCCGACGCGTGGCGGTGGAGCCGGGATGACGTCGTGGTCCAGGGCACTCCGCTGTTCCGGGCGTACGGCCTGGTTGTCGGTCTGCTCGGCGCGCTGCGGGTCGGCAGCCGCTTCGTCCACCTCGACCGGAAGGCCGTCGGCGGGCCGATCGGCACCATGTACCTGGCGCTGCCCGCGCAGTGGGCGCAGATCGCGTTGAACCGCCCCTGGGCCCGGTCGCTGTCCGCGGCGCGGATCCTGATCTCCGCGGACGCCCCACTGGCCCCCGCCGTGGCCGAACGTCTCCGGCTGCTCACCTCGCACTCACCGATCCAGGCCTACGGCACGACCGAGACCCTCATCGCGCTGACCCGGCGGGCCGACGACCCCACGGTCGCCGGCGCCGTCGGCACCCCCCTGCCCGGCATCAGGACCCGGGTGCTGGACCGCGAGGCCCGGCCGGTCCCGGCCGACGGCGAGTCGGTCGGCGAGTTGAGCGTCTGTGGACCGACGCTGTTCAGCGGCTACGTCGAGGGCGGGCAGAGCGCCGCCGGGTCCTGGTACGCCACCGGTGACCTGGCCACCGTCGCCGCGGACGGCTCCCACCGGATCATCGGGCGGCGAGGGCTCGACGTGGTGCGCAGCCAGGGCCGGTGGGTGCACACCGGGCAGGTCGAGGAGGCGCTGCTGAGTCACCCCGGGGTCCGGGACGCCGCAGTCGTCGGGACGCCGCACCACACGCTCGGCGAGCAGGTCACCGCATACGTCGTCGCCGAGACGGGGGCGACCGCGCAGACGCTCATCGACCACGTCGGGCGGTACCTCTCGGCGAGTCACCGTCCCCGGCGGGTGCACTTCGTCGACGAGTTGCCCCGCAGCGCGCTGGGCCGGATCAGGAAGTCACTGCTGGTCGCCGCCGGTTGAACCGGCCGGGGAGTGCGCGGCTGCCCCACCGAGGGTCGGCGCGGTCAGCCTTCCACCCAGCCGTGCCGTCGGGCCAGGTCCAGCATCCGGGCGCGAACCGCCACGATCTGTGCCCCGGTCAGGTCCGGCACGGAGGTCACCAGCGCCTCGGTGGTCTCCGTGCAGAAGGACCGCTCGGAGAGCACGTCGCACAGGCCCTCCTCGTCCTCCGCCCCGCCCGTGGTCTGTGCGCTGTCCCGACTCCGCCCACCGGCGACCGCCACGCCACCCCGGGTTGGTGCGGCCCCAGCCGTCCCGTGCCGCTCCGCTCCCGCGGCAACGCCGATCACCCGGACCAGCACGGCTTTGGGGCCGCGGTCGGTCTCCACCGCGTCGTACTCCACCGGGACACCGGGTGCCAGCACCCACTTGTCACCGTCCAACATGTTCGCGTGCACGAACACGTCGTCGCTGCCGTCGTCCGGGGCGATGAACCCGTAGCCCCGCACCTCGTCGAACCGCACCACCTTGCCAGTCAGCATCGCTTTCCCGCATCCATCCGACCAATCCGCGTGCCCCGCCCATGGGATCGGGGCGCCCCCAGACTGGCAGCCGCCCGCGCGGCCCGGCACCCGTACCCGACCCCTATGGTGCACAGTACCGCCAGGGTCGGGGCGGCGAAGGTCGCCACAGCGCCTAGCATCGGCGAACGTGATCGAGCAGATCCTGCCCCCCGCCGTGGCGATAGCCGAGTCCTTCACCGACCCCGCCGGCCTGACCCTGTTCCCCGAGGAAGAGGCGCTCGTGGCTCGGTCGGTGGAGAAGCGTCGCCGGGAGTTCACCACCGTGCGGCACTGTGCCCGCCTGGCCCTCGGCGAGCTGGGTCTCGCCCCGGTGCCGATCGTCTCCGGCGCACGTGGTGCCCCGGTCTGGCCGGGCGGTGTGGTCGGCAGCATGACGCACTGCGAGGGTTACCGGGCCGCGGTCCTCGGCCGTACGACGGCGTTCGCCACCCTCGGCGTGGACGCTGAGCCGCACGCGCCGCTGCCCGACGGGGTGCTGGACGCGATCGCCCTGCCGGCCGAGCGGACGCGCACCGCCACGCTGAGCGCCGCCCACCCCTCGATCTGCTGGGACCGCCTGCTGTTCAGTGCCAAGGAGTCGGTGTACAAGGCGTGGTTCCCGCTCACCGGCCGGTGGCTGGACTTCTCCGAGGCGGACATCGTGATCGATCCGGCCGGGACGTTCGAGGCTCAACTGCTGGTGCCCGGCCCGGTGCTCGGCGGGGCCGCGGTGACGGCCTTCGCCGGCAGGTTCCTGGTCGAGCGGGGACTGGTGGCCACCGCGATCAGCATCCCGGCGGCCACCGGCTGAACGACCGCACCGGCGAGTCGACCCGGCCACGGGCCGGCCGGCGGGCGCCGGTGTGGTGGGCGCTGATGCCGGGGGACCCCGCCGTATCCAGCCTCAGTCCGCCGTCAGCCTGGTCTTCTGCACCTTGCCGAGGGCGTTGCGGGGCAGCGCGTCGACCAGGCGGACCTCTCGTGGCCGCTTGTGCGCCGACAGGTGCCGGGCCACGTAGTCGATCAGCTCCGACCCGTCCACCCCGTCGCCCACCACGTACGCGGTGACCTGCTGGCCGAGGTCGGGGTGCGGGGTCCCCACCACGGCGGCCTCCCGGACGCCGGGGTGCGCCAGCAGTGCGTCCTCCACCTCGCCCGCGCCGATCCGGTAGCCGCCGCTCTTGATCAGGTCGGTGGACGCCCGGCCGACGATCCGGTGCCAGCCGTCCGGGTCGACGGTGGCGACGTCCCCGGTGCGGAACCAGCCGTCCGGGGTGCGGCTCGCCGCGTCGGCGTCCGGACGGTTGAGATACCCGTCGAACATCGTGGGACCGCTGACCTGGAGCTCGCCCATCGCCGCCCCGTCGGCCGGGAGCGTGGCGCCGTTCTCGTCGACCAGCCGCGTCCGCACCTCCGGCAGTGGCAGCCCGACGGTGCCCGGCCGGCGGGGACCGTCCACCCGGGCGCTCACCGTGATCAGGGTCTCGGTCATCCCGTACCGCTCGACGGGCCGGTGGCCGGTGAGCGTGGCGAGGTCCGCGAAGACCGTCGCCGGAAGCGCCGCGCTGCCCGAGACGAGGAGCCTGGCCGGGCGCAGCGCCCGCGCGGCGTCCGGGTCGGCGGCGATCCGGGACCACACCGTCGGCACGCCGAAGTACACCGATCCGTTGGCGGCCGCGTACCGCTCGGGACGCGGTCGGCCCACGTGGTGCAGCCGGCTGCCCAGCCGCAGCGGCCCGAGCACACCGAGCACCAGCCCGTGCACGTGGAACAGCGGCAGGCCGTGCACCAGCAGGTCGTCCGGCGTCCAGGCCCAGGCGTCGGCGAGCCCGTCCAGGCAGGCGGCGACCGCTCGGCGGGAGATCACCGCGCCCTTCGGGGCGCCGGTGGTGCCGCTGGTATAGAGGATCAACGCGGTGCGGGCCGGGTCCGGCTCGGGGTGGGTGGTGTCCGACCGCCGGGTCAGGTCGATCGGCACGACGGCCCGCCCCGGGATCTCGGCGGTGCGCTCCGCGCCGGTCGGGACCAGCAGCGCCGTCGACCCCGAGTCACGCAGGATGTGGTCGCGCTCCATCGGCCCGGCGTCCGGCGGCACCGGCACGACGGCCGCTCCGGCGGTCAGCGCGCCGACCACCCCGACCACCGTCTCCAGGGTCGCGGTGGCCTCGATCGCCACCCGGTCCACGCCGTGCAGTTCGTCCGCCACCGCCGCGGCCAGGCGACGCAGCTCCACCCAGGACACCGCCCGGTCGTCGACCCGGATCGCTTCCGGACGCTCGTCGGTGCCATTCGAGAGCCAGCTCAGCAGCGGCATGGTGCGACCCTTCTCCAGGCTCGGACCCGGGCCGAGCCGACCCGGGCGTACCACGGCACCGGGCGCCCCGGGGCGACGGTAGGGTCGGTGGGGCGGCGGTGGATCCAGGTGGGCGGGGTGCGTCACGACGGCGGGCCCGGGACGACGGTTCTGAACCTAGTCGGGCGGCTCCCGACCTGCCACCCCGACCTGCCACCCCTACCGGCCGGCGCGGGTCGGGCCGGACAGGCGGGAGGTGGCGTCGGTGGTCGGGGAGGCGACGGGCCGGGTGCGGTTGTCCGGCGGTGTCCGGGCCGTGGTGCTCGACCTCGACGGGGTGCTGGTCGACAGCCTCGCCGTGGCCAGGGAGGCGTTCGCTCTCGCGTACGCCGAGGTGGTGGGCGACGGCGTCGCCCCGGTCGATGAGTACTGTCGCCATCCGGGCCGGTACCTGCCGGAGGTGTTGGAGCTGATGGGCCTGCCGGCGGCGTTGGCCGAGCCGTTCGTCCGGGAGAGCAACCGCCTCGCACACCGGGTGACCCCGGTCGACGGGGTGCCGGAGCTGCTCGGCACCCTGCGCCGACGGGGGATCGGGCTGGCGGTGGCCACCGGCCGCAGCGGGGTGCGCGCCCGGGACCTGCTCGGCCGGCTCGACCTGCTGCCGCTCGTCGACCACGTGGTGGGCTCGGACGAGGTGCCCCGGCCGAAGCCCGCCCCGGACATCGTGCGACGGGCGGTGCGGCTGCTCGGGGCCCGGCCGGCAGAGGCGCTGATGATCGGCGACGCGCCCAGCGACCTGGCCAGCGCGCGGGCGGCCGGCGTGGTCGCGGTTGCCGCGTTGTGGGGCGAGTCCGACGAGGAGACCCTGCGCGCCGCCGGCCCGGACGTCGTCCTGACCCGGCTGGACGAGCTGCTGCCGTTCTGTCCGGCCCGCCGCTGACCGCTCGCATCGACGGACACCTGCGGTAACCGGCCAACACCCCTGTCTGTGCGGTGTGCTGCCGGTCGACACCCCTGTCCCGTGTCGTTTTCCGGTTCGATACCCCCGATTCGTCAGCTGATCAGTTGATTCGCGCATCGGTTGGCCGGATGATGTCGGGCGTCGGTCGGCCGGTGCCGGCCGGTACCGGCCCGTTCCCGCAAGCCGACGCCGCGATCAGCCGAGGGGTCCCGCCCTTCCCGACGGCAACCCGCACGTGAAGGAGGACCACGCCCAATGCCGGTCATCGAAGTCGATCATCTGCAGAAACGATACGGCGAGAAGGTCGCGGTCGAGGACGTCTCCTTCACCGTCGAACAGGGCGAGATCTTCGGCGTGCTCGGCCCGAACGGGGCCGGCAAGACGACCACCGTCGAGTGTGTGCAGGGGCTGCGTCGTGCCGACGGCGGCACCATCCGGGTGCTCGGCCTGGACCCGATCCGCGACCGCACCGAGGTGCGACAGCGCGTCGGCGCCCAGCTCCAGGAGAGCCAACTGCCGGACAAGGTACGGGTGTGGGAGGCGTTGGACCTCTACCGGTCCTTCTACCGCAACCGTGCCGACATCGACGAGTTGCTGGCCGACCTCGGGCTGGCCGAGCAGCGCAACACCTACTTCCAGAAGCTCTCCGGCGGGCAGAAGCAGCGGTTGTCGGTGGCCCTGGCGCTGGTCGGGATGCCGGAGGTCGCCATCCTCGACGAGTTGACCACCGGTCTCGACCCGCAGGGTCGCCGGGACACCTGGGACCTGGTCGAGCGGATCCGCGACCGGGGCGTCACCGTCGTGCTGGTCACCCACTTCATGGAGGAGGCGCAACGCCTCTGCGACCGGCTCGCGATCATCGACCAGGGGCGGGTGGTGGCCATCGACAGCCCGGCCGGCCTGCTCACCCGGGTCGGCACCGAGCACCGGGTGCACTTCCGTCCCGCCGAACCCGTCGAGGACGCGCTGCTGCTCGGGCTGCCCGACGTGACAGGGGTGTCCCGCGCCGGCGAGGAGGTGACGGTGACCGGCACGAAGGACGTGCTCCAGTCGGTCCTGTCCGCGCTCAACGGAAGCGGGATCAGCTACACCGCGCTCCGGGTCGAGCAGCCCAGCCTCGACGACGCGTTCGTCGCACTCACCGGCCGTTCGGGCCGGACCGCCCCGCAGTCCCCGGCCGCCGGGAGGTCGTCGTGAGCGCACTGTCCAAGCTGATCACCATCGAGATGAAGCTGTTCCTGCGGGAGCCGGTGTCGCTGTTCTTCGTCTTCGCCCTGCCGATCGGCCTGATGCTCGTCTTCGGGTTGCCGCAGCGCGCCGGTACGGCCGCCGACACCGGGCAGCACGCCGAGCAGACCTTCCTGCCGTCCCTCGCGCTGGCCCTGACGATCGGGATGCTCGCGCTCTTCACCCTGCCGATGGCACTGGGCATCTACCGGGAACGGCAGGTACTGCGCCGCCTGGCGACCACCCCGGTGCAGCCCGCCCTCCTGCTGGTGGCCCAGGTCGTGGTGAACCTCGTGATGGGCGTCCTCGGCGCGGTGGTCACCGCGGTCGCCGTACGGTTCCTGCTGGATCAGCCGGCACCGGCCAACGTTCCCGGGTTCGTGCTGGCCTTCCTGCTCGGGGTGGCCTGCCTCTTCGCCGTCGGGCTGCTGATCGCGGCGCTGGCGCCGTCCGCCCGGGCGGCACAGTCGATCGGCCCCGCGCTGTTCTTCCCGCTGCTCTTCCTGGCTGGCGCCTGGTTGCCCCGCGACCGGATGCCGACCGCTGTGGCCTTCATCGCCGACTACTCGCCGCTGGGTGCCACGGTGGACACGCTCGGTGCGGCATGGGCGGGTGCCAACCCGGAGCTGCCGCAACTGATCGCCCTGGCCGTGACGGCCGTGGTCGGCTCCGTGGCGGCCACCCGGTTCTTCCGCTGGGAGTGAGCCTGCCCCCCGCGCCGACGCCCGTCGGCGCGGGGACATCGTCGCTGCCCAGAGCCGGTACCTAGGGGTGTGCTAAGGGTGTTGGTCCAGTGTGACCTGGATTACGTTCGAAAGCAGAACGGGCGGCCGGTCACCGGACAAGGACGTTCGACCGAAGCGTCCGTTCCCCCCGGCAACGGGTGTCGTCAGGCCTGTGCGGACGCTTCCGCCGCCACGCGGCGGGCTCGTCCGAGGTGTGCGGAATGCGACGGAGGTCCTGCCATGAATGACGTTTCGCAAGCTGACCCGGTCACCCGGGACGCCGTCGGCATCATCGACGTCGTCCTGGAGGGCGGCCCGGTCGATCTGCCGACCGACCTGCGCAGTCACCGGGTGGCGCGCGCGGAGGAAAAGATCAAGATCCTGCACTACGGCGGGTACGAGCACTTCGAACGGGGTTCCTCCCCGGAGCCGATCGACCTTCCGGTGGTCTTCCGCTGGACCGGTCGAACCCGGATCGCCGAGTAGCGGAAGGGCGGCACCGGTCTCATGAGGGCACAGGATCACCTCCCTGGGCGGCCCCACCTCACGGTCATCGACACGGCCGAGGCGATCGCCTTCTACATCGACGTCTTCGACGCCGTCGCGATCGAACGGGAGTGCCTGCTCGACGGCCGCGTGCTGCACGCGGAACTGGCCGTCGGCAGCCACCGCCTGACCGTGAGCGAGTGGCACGAGGCGGGGGCGCCGGCCGCGGCCGAAGGCCGGGACGATGTGTTGACCATCGAGCGGGCCGACCCGGAGTCGGTGCTGCGGCGGGCGGTGGCCGCCGGTGCCCGCGTCGAGCCGCCGGCGGACCCGTCGCACCAGGTGGCGCTGCGCGATCCCGCCGGCCTGCGCTGGACCATCGTCGGCCCGCGGCTGGCGGCGTAGGCGAATCTCTGCCGAGCCCGCCGCTTCGTCGGGCCGAGTCACGTGGCGGCGCCCGCGCTCGGATGGCACGGGCGCTGCCATGTGGTGCCGCGAAACCGGCGGTCCGCAGCCTCCTTCCGGATCCGTCCGCCACGCCATGAGTCGCTCCACCGTCGGGCGAGCGTCAGCCGGTCGGCGTGGTTCGGAAAATCCTGCTCGGAACAGCGCTCCCGGGCCAATTCCCGGATGTCCCGGTGACGATCGCGAAGTGGGCCTGTGAGACGAAGCGGTCGAACGAAGAACATTGGAGGTTGGCCGCAATGTCGGCCACCTACCTATGTCCGTTGCCGGTGGCGGAATTGGCGGCGCGTACCGCCTGAGGTAACCGTCGGAACCGGCCACCACGACCGATCCAACACCCTCCCGTGATCAGGTCGGGGCCATCCGGTGTGACTGCCGGCATCCATGGCGGTCATCGCCGCGCCCGGGTGCGGTGGGCGGTGCGGGTGCGTACGGCGAAGAAGAGCGCGGCGGCCCGGCGGACGTCTCCCGGCCGCCGCGGATCCGTGGCGATCTCGTGCAGCAGGTCCCGGTCGGCCCGGTCCGCCGCCAGGGTCGTCAACAGCGAGAAGCACTCCCGCGCGGCGTCCCGGCCGGCCGGAGCGTCCTGCCCCGCGGACCAGTGGGTGAGCAGCGCCGCCAGGACGTCCGCCCGGAACGACGGCGTGCCGGCCCCGGCCGTGCTCCGTCCGGCGAGCAGGTGGCCGGCGGCGATCGCCCCGTCCGGCTCGGCCAGCCGGGCCCGCAGGAAGGCCGGTGCGACGGCGGCCCGGCTGATCGCCTGCAACGCGACGAACCGCGCCGAGCTGGTGTTCATCAGCGTCACCCACTCGTCGGGCCGCCAGTCGCGGGCGAGCGGCCCGGCTGCCAGGTATTCCACCAGGCTGGGCCAGACCGATGCCAGGGCGTGCCGGTCGGCCCGGAAGAGGTCGGTGGCGAGCAGCACCTGCCGTACGCGCGCGGACCAGTCGGGCAGCACGGCCGCCGGGGGAGCGGGGGCGTGGGCCGCCGACCAGTCGACGACCGCCGCCACCGGGTCGCCGCCGGCGACGGCGGCCGTCGCCGCCACCTCGACGAGGTCGGTGTGCCGGGTGGAGAGCCAGTCGGCGACCGCCCCGCCGTCCGGCGGGCGGCGACGCAGCGCCTCGCAGGCGGCGTCGAGGCTGTCCCGGCCGCCGCGCAGCAGGGCGCGGACGAACTCGTCGAGCAGGGCGGCCGGGCCGGGCTGCGGGGCCGCGCCCGCCTGCCCGCTCTCCCAGACCAGCACGGCGATGGTGGCGGTGAGCGGGTTGTGCACCGGGTCGGTGATGCGCTGGGCGTGGGTCCAGTCCAGGAACCCGCGGGCGGTGGCACCGTCCGGGAACCAGCGGGCCGCCAGCAGCGCCACGTCGGCGTCGGTGAAGTGCGCCAGGTGGTACGCCGGGTAGCCGTCGCTCAGCACGGCCAACTCGTCCTCGGCCAGGTGCCGGGTGGTCACCAGGACCCGCCACGGCCTCGGCGTGCCGGACGGGCCGGGGGAACGGGCCAACTCCGCGAGGCGGTTGAGGACGACGGCCCGCTCGTCCGGGTCGGCCACGGCGTCGAGTGCGTCGACGCAGACCAGCCACCGCCGGCCGGGGGCGGGAGGCTGCTCCACGTCGAGCGGGGCGCCGTCGCCCGGGTACGCCTCGGCGAGCGCGGCGGGCAGCGGCTGGCGCACCAGGGCGGCGGCGGGCAGGCTCACCAGCACCGGCCCGGGCGGGGAGCGCCGGCGCCGGCCGCGCCCGGCGAGCCACCGCCGCGCCGACCGGGCGCTCTCGTACCGGACGAGTGCCGTCTTTCCGCTGCCCGGCTCACCGATCAGCAGTATGTTGCCGGCGCCGGTGAGCAGGTCCGCCACGTCGACGCCGTCGCCGGCCGGGGCGAGCCGCGGCACCGCGCGGCGCGGAACGTACACCTCGGACAGCGGCTTGACGTAGCCCCCGAATCGGTGCGGGTGGACGATGCCGGCATCCGCCTCCCGCCGCCAGAGCGGGCGCAGCGAGGTCCACCAGCCGCGCCGGCCCCGGTCCCGGGTGTGGCGGCGGACGGCGACGACCGCGGTGGCGAGCGCCAACGTGCCGCTGACGACGCTGGCGACCTTGTCCGAGAGGTCCAGGTCCATCGGCGGTCAGGACCGGCCGGCGCCGGGCCGGTCCGCCGACAGGTGGTGGGCGCCGCACCCCTCGCAGTACGCGCCGGTCTGCTCGTCGCCGCAGTGCCGCCACGGCGCGGGCGGTCCGGCCGGCGCGGCCCGCTGCGCGGGCGGTTCCTGCGGCCCCCACCGGGACGTCTGGTGGGCCAGCACCAGGGACGACTGCGTGAGCCGGGCGTCGACGTCGGGCTTGAGGCGGACCCGGCCACCGGCGGCGTCCAGGACGTCCACGACGCGGGTGAGCAGGGCGACGTCGTCGTCCCGGCCGGTGGCGTGGGCGAGCGCGACCGCGCGCCCGAGGTGCTCCTCCGCCTCGGCGACCCGGCCCGCCCGGGCTGCCGCCAGCCCGCGCTGGACCGCCGCCGCGTAGTCCTGCTGGCGGGTGTAGTACGCGACGCTCTCGTTGATCTCCGAGTAGCGCAGGGCGTCCTCGGTCCACTCCACGGTGAGCGGCACCTCGACCGGCGTGGTGTCCGCGCCGGCGTGGACGCTCAACCAGCCGATCCGCCGGCGTGCCCCGGGCGCCATCGCGTCGACCTCCAGGGCGACGTGGTAGTCCCGCTGGTCGTGCGGGCTCCACGCGCCGACCGGGTAGTCGGTGGCCAGCTCGCCGGCCGGCTCGCCGCGCCCGCTCAGGTCGGCGAGCGCCGGGTGCACCTGCTTGACGAAGCGGACCCGGGCCAGCCCGGTGGTGCGCACCCGGAGCCGGACGTCGGGGACCCGCCGGGACATCGCGCGGGTCAGCACCGCCCGGAACTCGCCGGTGAGCCCGGTGAGATCCTCGACCGGTACGACGGGGTTGGCGCCCAACGCCTCCGCGATGCCCAGCAGCTCCGCCGCGTCCCAGTCGTGCACGCCGTCCGCCGAACCGATGGCGCGGCAGTCGACGGTGAACCGGCCCACGCAGTCGTCGACCGCCGCCCGCAGGTCGGCGGGGCGTTGCGACTCGTTGCGCCCGTCGGTGAGCAGGATGACGTGCCCGATCGCGTCGGGTCGGGTGGCCAGCAGCCGGCGGGCCAGCAGCAGCCACGTGCCGATGGCCGTGCCACCGTGCGGTGCCACGTGCCGCAGCGCGTTGCGGGCGGCGGCGCGGGTGGTCTCGTCGGCGACCGCCAGCCGCCGGTCGCCCGGGTAGACCATCGTGGCGAGGGCGGTGCCGGACACCACCGCGAACGCGACCCCGTCGGGCAGGGCGTCGACGGCTGCGGCGGTGGCCTGCCGGGCGGCGCGCATCTTGGCCTGAGGCGCCCCCATCGAACCGGAGGAGTCGAGCAGGATCACCTCCGCGAGGCCGTCGTGCCGGACGTCCGCGTGGGCCGGTTCCTCGCCCCGGACGGTGGCGACCACGTCGAGGACCGCCCCGTCGGCGGGGAGGCACTCGGTGTGGTGCACGCTGAGCCGCAGCGGCAGATCGTTGGCGGGGGACACGGATGACCTCTTTCCGTCGGGGTCGGCGGCCGGGTTCACCACCACGTCACCGGCCGGTACGCGTTGGCCAGCTCGACGAGCGCGATCCGCTCGCCCCGGTCGGCGGTGCGCCGGGCGCGCGACCGGCACCGGTGCTCGAACGCGCGACGCAGGGCGTCCTCGTCGAGCCGGTGACCGAACAGCCGCCGGCCGCTGCGGCGCCCCTCGGCCAGGTCGCAGTCGAGCGCGATCCGCAGGATGTGCGCCTCCACCTCCTCGCGTTCCCCGAACGGGGGCAGCTTGTCGACCATCGCGGCGGCGTCGAGCGCGGCGTCGAGCCGGTGCCCGTCGTCCGGCGCGTCGAGCAGGATCCGCACCGCGCAGGTCACCGCCACCGTCGAGGCACGGGACGACTCCGGCACCCTCAGCAGGGCGTCCGCCGCGCTGCGCGCGTCCGTCGTCGCCAGCAAACAGCGGGCCAGCCCGAACGCCGCGGCCACCACGCCCGGGTCGGCGTCCCACACCCCCCGGTAGTGGTCGGCGGCCGTCCGCGGGTCACCGTCGAGTTCGCAGGCCACCGCGTACGCGAGCCGGGTGGACACCTCGCCGGGCAGCCAGCCGTAGACCTGTCCGAAGCGGCGTCGGGCGGTGGCGCCGTCCCGCCCCACCAGGGCCACCAGGCCGCGGTGCCACCACAGCGACCAGTCCCGCAGTTCCTCGGGGAAGCCGGCGAGCAGCGGCCCCGCCTCGTCCACCCGGCCGGCGGCGAGGTGGGCCCGCACGGCGCGGTAGGTCACCTGTGCGGTCTGCGCCGGTGCGGTGCGCAACAGCTCGATGAGCTCGGCCGGGTCGGCGGGGCCGAGCGAGGCGAGGAACCCGGCGGCCGGGTCGGAGCCGTCGACCAGGGGCATGGGAAGGCCGAGCATGATCTCCACGACGTCGAGGGTGTCGCGGTCGGTGTGCAGGGCGAAGGCGCACGAGGAAGGACTGAACAGGGTGGACCGGGTCGGCCGGGGCACGCCGTCCGTCGCCGAGCTGACCTGCCGTCGTACGCCCCGGACCTGTTCGCGCATCTCGGCCGCGGCGGCGAACCGGTCGTCCGGTTCGGTGGCGGTGGCGCGGGCGACCAGCCGCAGGAACGGGTCGAGGCGCGCGGGCACGGGCAGCCGCAGCAGGTCCTGCCCGGGCGGGATCCGGGTCACCTCGGTGGACCGGGGCACCAGGGCCAGCGCGGCGAGGGTCCGGCCGACGGTGTAGAGATCCGAGCGCACGCTCGGACCCGCGGGCCCGAGCCGCTCCACCTCCGGGGCGGTGTAACCGACGGTGCCCCACGCCGGGCTCACCGTGTTGTCGATCCGGCGGGCCGCGCCGAAGTCGACCAGCTTGATCGGGTCGTTGGCGCCCTGGCCGCCGACCCGCATCACGTTCTCGGGCTTCAGGTCGCAGTACAGCCAGCCCTGGTCGTGCAGGTACTCGAAGGCGTCGAGGATCTGCACGGCGTAGCCCAGCGCCTGCGCCACGTCCACGGCGCAGGACCCGCCGCCGGGGCCGGCCGCGCTGCGGGCCTCCTCCAGGGTGCCGCCGTTCACGTACTCCATCACCAGGTAGCCGGCGTCCCGGTCGGACTCGGGCCGCAGCGCGTGGGTGATGGTGACGATCCTCGGGTGGTTCAGCGCGATCAGCGCCTGCCGTTCGGCGACGAACGCCGCGATGGCCTCCCGGTCCTCCGGGTTGCGCTGCCCCTTCAACACCCGCCAGGCGCCGTCCATGTCCTCGTCCCGGGCGAGGAACACCCAGCCGACCCCACCGTTGCCCAGGCAACCCTCGATCCGGTATCGCCCGGCGCGCAGGTCGCCGTCGGCCAGCGGCGGAGTGAAGGAGTACCGGGTGCCGCAGTCCGGGCAGAACCCGGCGATCCGGGGCAGCCGGCGACGGCAGCTCGTCCTGGCGCAGTAGCGGGAGTGTTCGGGGACGACCGCCTGCGACACCACCGCCGTCAGCGGGTCGTGGGGCCGTGCGGTCGGCAGCACGGCCGGTCGCTCCCACGGCCGCGACGTCGTCCGCAGCGGCCGCGGGTCGAACTCCGGCGTCCGGCCCGCTCCGGCCCCGGCACCGGGCTCCGCGCCCACGTCGCCCGCCCCGCCGCCCGCCCCGATGCCGCCGCCAGCCCCGACGACGCCGCCCGCGCCGGCTCCGACACACTCGTGTCCCCACAGCCGGCAGAACCCGTCCTGGTCCACCGTGCCGGGGCAGTTGCGTTCCGCGCAGCCGCGGCTCGCCGTCATCGCGTACCCCCGTTCACGGCCTGCTGGTAGGTGCGCACCGCCCGGCTGGCGGTGGGCACGGCGAAGGCATCGGGGCGCAGCGCGGCCAGCGCCTCCCGGTAGGCCCGTTCGACCTCCGGGTGCTCGGCCCGGCCCTCGTCGGCGGCCTTCTGCCGGTACGCCTCCAGCCGCCCGGTCAGCTCCACGTGGCAACCCCGGCGCAGCCGGCGCCGCGCGGTGTCGGTCCGCTCGACCGCGCGGTCGACGGCGGCCCCCAGCGACCCGTCGTCCCGTTCCGGCTGGACGTCCCCCCGCCACCACTGGCCGCGGCCCGCCGTCTCGGCGGCGGCGAGCCGGTCCAGCAGCCCGTCGACCGCGAGCGCCGCCAGCGGGTCGGTCCCGTCACCCAGCCCTTCGGCGGTGGCCTCCGCCGCGAGCTGCCGGAGTCGGTCCACCGAGGAACGCAGCCGCTGCGCCCGGACCGCCAGCCGGTCCCGACCGTACGCCTCGACGATCCGGCGGATCCGGGCGACGTGCTCGCGGGCCGCGACCAGGATCTCCTGGACGGCCATGGCCTCCACCTGCACCGGCTCGCCAGTGGCCGCGGTGAACCGGACCTGGCACGGGTCGGCCAGCAGCCGGGCCAGGGCCTGCTCGCCGGCCCCCGTCGACCGGGCGACGCCGTCGAGGTCGTCCACCAGCCGGTCGAGGGCCAGCGACAGGCAGCCGAGTCGGTGCAGCAGGTCCCGGGCCTCCTGCGCGGGCGCCGCGGCCGGGCCGTCGGGCTGCCGGAAGGCGTCCGTGACCAGTTGCTGCACGTCGAGCAGGTGCTCGCAGACCCAGGTGTGCGCGGCCAGGGTGGCGTCGAGGCGGTCTCGAACGGCCATTCATCCACCGCCCATCAGTCGGCCGGCCGTGCGGGGCCCGGCGCGGGGTCGGGGGGCGGCCAGACCCTGGTCGGCGGCTCCGGCGACGGCATGCCCCGGTCCCGGTGGCCGGCGAGCCACCGGTCGTGGGCCTGCTGCCACACCTTCGCGGTACCTGGCTGCGCCAGCACGTGGTTGACGAACGCGACCAGCTCCCGGCCTTCGGTCAGATGGAACGCGAAGGCGTGCGGCTCGTCGGTGAACCAGGTGCAGTTCTCGTCGCGGTGGTAGGAGCAGGACCGCCGGTCCGGCCGGGGCGCTTCGGTAACCAGCATCGTGTCCGGGGCCATCCGGGCGAAGCCCAGCAGGATGTTGTCGTCGGTGCTGACCCCGTCGACCTGGCCCTGACGCAGCATGACCAGGCAGTCGATCGGGTGGACGGCTCGCACCGGGACCGGCTGCCCGCCGGCCGTGGTGCGGTAGCCGGCGATCATCGCCAGCGAGGTGGTGTTCGCGGCGGCGCAGACCCGCCGGCCGCCGAGCTGCTCGATGCCCGCGAACTCGGGCGTGCCGTCGGTGCGCCTGCGGACCAGCACCGTCTGGCCCGAGTCGAGGTAGTCGTTGGAGAACAGCACCCGCCTCGCCCGCTCGCAGGACGCCGTCAGCGAGGTGGCGACGACGTCGATCTCGCCGTTCTCCAACATGGTGAAGGCGCCCTGGCCGGGCGGTACCGCCTTGAAGGTGAGCCGGCCGCGTGGGTCGTCGGCAGGCCAGAGGGCGCGGGCCACCGCCAGCATGAGCTCGATGTTGAAGCCCTCGAACCGCTGGCTGCGGGCGTCCCAGTGACTCATCGTGGCGTCCGACGGGTCCACGCCCGCGACCAGTTCGCCCTTGTCGACGATCCGGCGCGGGGGCGTCGGGTCCGGCGGAAGACTGCGGCGCACCGGGCAGACCCCGCCGGTCGCGTCGGTGGTCGGCACCGTCGCCACCCCCGGTGGCCGGGGCGGGGGCGCGGGAGTGGGCGGCATGGGCGCGGTGCATCCGGCCAGCGCCGCCAGGAGCGCGGCGAGCGACGCGGCTCGGCGTCGGGTCCGCGTCGGAGTCCGCCGTGGTGCGGTCACTGGTACTCCAGGTAACGCTGGCGCAGCCCGGCGACCACACCGGCGGCGGCGAGCAGGGTGACCCAGGCGGCTGCGGCGCCCAGGTGGCGGCGGGCCTCGGGCAGGTCGGCGACCATCCGGGAGACCTCCTCGTTGCGGGTGGTCAGGTCGGTGAGCAGGTGCCCCTCGGCGGCGACGAAGGCCCGGCCCGCCGATCCCCCGCCGAGCACGGTGTCCACCGCGCCGCGGAACGCGTCGGGTGTCCGGCTCTGCCGGGCGGGCCAGACCGTCTCCTCCAGGTCGGTGCAGTCGATCCGGTCCCTGGGCGGTGCCGGCCCTCCGGCCGGGTCGAGACAGAGGTCCCGACGGTCGAAGTCCGCCTTGTGCCCGGCCGGGTCGACGCTCGCGCCGAGCCCCAGGTAGACGTCGGCGCGGCCGGCCAGCAGGCTGCCGAGCCGCTGCTGGGTGGCGCTCTGCGCGTCGATCGCCCGTTCCAGTTCCGGGAATCCCCGGTCGGCGGCCGGCCAGTGCCACCACGACGAGACCAGCATGGCCAGCACGGCGGCGGTACTCACCGAGGCCAGCAGCAGGCCGGCGTTCAACCGGCGCCGCGTGCGCCGGTGCAGCCACACCTGCGCCACCACCAGGGCGGCGAGGGTCGCCAGCGGCACCAGGACGGACGCGGCCAGCCATCCGCGGGCGTCGGCGCGGGCGTCGAGCAGCAGCCTGGTGTCGTAGTTCCACAGGCCCTGCGCCGCGGTGAGCAGCTCGGTGGACATGTAGTGCGACGCCTCCCGCGCGTAGGCCGAGGCGAGCACCGCGCGGGCGGCCGGACTGCCCGTTCCGGCCTGCTCCGTCGCCCCCGCCAGCGGGCAGGGCTGCCGGTTCCCGGTGGCCGCCGCGGGGAGCGGACCGGCCACCCGCAGGGCGGCGCACACCACGTCGCGGTAGACCTTCAGCCGGGCGGCGATCGTCGCCAGCCGGGTGAGCCGGTCCGGGTCACCGACGGCGTTGCCCATCGAGTCGGTCAGCGTGCGTTCCACCTCGTGCACGGACGCGTCGTAGGCGGTCACCAGCGAGGCCCGTCGGTCCTCGGTCGGCGGGAGCAGGAAGACAGCGCTGGCGGCGACGTCCGCGTCGGCGAGGCCCTGGTAGATCTGCCGGGCGGTCGTGCTGGTGTCCACGGCGGTCGCCGCGGACCGCTCGCCCAGCGTGGTGGCCGACGGGTGGGACCGCACGGCGACGGTGGCGGTGGCGGCCAGCGCGACGAGCAGCACGGCGCCGCTGAGCACGATCAGCGTCGGGGTCGTCCGGAGCGTGTCGCGGAGCCGGCCGGTGCCGCCCGGGCGCGCCGGCCGGGTCCCGGTGGCCGGGGCTGTCCGGTCGGTTCCGGGCCCGTCCCCCGTGTGCGACGCCATGCCCCGTCCTCCCGTTCGCCGGGGCCCGTCCGGCGGCCTTCTGGCGGAAGGCGTCGTGATACCGGAGCCGGCCCCGTTCGCCCCGCCGAGCGGGCCGCCGACGGCCCGCTCGGGAAGCCGGTAGCCGGGTGGGTGATCGCGGGCGGGGGAGGCACCAGGGTGACACTCTCCGTGCACGGGCGGTACGCCTATGTCCGGTATCTGACCTCAGCGTCATCGAGCGATCACGCGGAGCGGTCGTGTCCGGTCAGGGCGGTGTCTCGTCGGCCTCGGCCCGGGGTGGGAAGGCCAGGGCGAGAGTGAGGTCGAGGACGGTCGCCGGATCGGTGAGGCGCTCGCCGTACAGCTCGCGGAGCTTGCCCATCCGGTAGCGGACGGTCTGCGGGTGCACGAAGAGGCCGGCGGCGACGTCGTCGCGCCGGCCCTGGTGCAGCAGCCAGGAGCGCAGCGTCTCGGCGAGCCGGTCGGCGGTGCCGGGCGGCAGCGACGCCAGTGGCGCCAGGACCCGGGCGCGCAGGTCGGCGAGTCCCTCCGGGTCGGTGCTCAGCACCAGTTCGGCGAGGTGTTCCTCGGTGTCCAGCGCCGGCCCGTTGTCGGCCGGGCGGAGGCCGAGCGACAGCGCCCGGACCGCGCGCTGGTAGGAGGAGGCCACCTGCGCCCAGGGTCGGGCGGGGCCGAGCACCGCGCGGCGTCCGTGCAGCACCCGGGCGAGCTGTCGCCGCCGGTCGCCGTGCGTGTCGGGCACCAGCAGCACCGCCAGGTCCTCGCCCGCCCCGCCTGCCGGCGGGTCGTCGCCGCTCTCCAGGGTGTGCGGGTGCAGTCGCGCGAGCGTGGCCCGGAGGTTGGCCCGGGGGAGCAGGACGACGGTGAGGGTCTGCGGAGGCGGCCAGTCGGCCGACTCGGCACTACGCAGCAGCACCTCCTCGGGCTCCCCGGCGAGCAGCCGCTGGGTGAGCCGTTCCAGGTTGCGCCGCCGGGCCCGCCCGGCGCTGGCCAGTTCGTCGGCGTGCCCGGCCACACTGGCGGCGGAGAGCTCGTCGATGTACGCGAACAACAGCTCGGCGAACTGGGCGACGGTGGCGGCGGAGAGCCCCCCCTGCACGGTGGTGGTGGACATCTCCCGCCAGGAGACCCGGGCACCGACGCGGTACGCGGCGAGCAGGGCGTCCATGCTCCGGCCGGAGCGCGCCTCGCCGCTGCCGAGGGCGTACGCGGCCTCCAGTGCGCCGACGAGTGGGGTGCTCGGGTCGTTGCCCTGGGAGCGACCGATGAGCTGGAGGAACGTGCCGAGCGCGATCTGCACCGCCGTTTCGATCTTCTCGCGCATCTGGCCGGTCAGGGTGCCGGAGTAGCTCGGCACCTCGGCGGTGATGGCGGTCACCGTGCGCTCGGCGAGCAGGGGCAGCCGGTCGTGCAGCGCGCCGGCCACCCCGGCGTCCAGCTCGAGGCGGGCCGCGCGTCGGGTGGCCTTCGAGCGTTCCGACACGTTTGTTCCCTCCGCACAAAATGCCTCGTCCGGTTCACCTTCCGAGGTCAAGATTTTATGCCATTCTGCCGCGACCATCGAATCATGACCACCACCGTCCCGCACCCCACCGGGAAGGCGGCCCTGCGGGGCCGGATCCTTCGGCTGGCCGCGTCGGTCACCACCCCGCTGCTGCCCGACGACTACCTCGACCTGGTCGCGCCGCTGCGCTCCGGCGCCGACCTGCGCGGCCGGATCCTCGCCGTACGCCCCGAGACCGCCGACGCGGTGACGCTGGTGATCCAGCCCGGCCGCGACTGGCGCGGGCACACCCCCGGGCAGTATGTCCGCCTCGGCGTCGACGTCGACGGCGTACGCCAGTGGCGCGCCTACTCGGTCACCTCGGCCCCGGCGCGCCGGGGCGGGCCGATCTCGGTCACCGTGAAGGCGATCCCGGACGGGGTGGTCAGCAACCACCTCGTGCGCCGGACGCGGCCCGGGACGGTGGTCCAGCTCGACCAGGCCCAGGGCGACTTCGTGCTGCCGGGCCGGCCGCCGACCCGGGTGCTCTTCGTGACGGCGGGCAGCGGCGTCACCCCCGTGATGGGGATGCTGCGCGCCGACGTGCTGGGTGGCGCCGACGTCGTCGTGGTGCACTCGGCGCCCACCCCGGCCGACGTGATCTTCGGCGTCGAGCTGCGGGACCTGGCCGAGCGGGGCGCGATCCGGCTGGTGGAGCGGCACACCGACACCGACGGGCTGCTCACCGTGGGTGACCTGGACCGTCTCGTGCCCGATCACCTGGACCGGGAGACCTGGGCCTGCGGCCCGACCGGCCTGCTC